>DDQK01000031.1 GCA_002342665.1 Prevotella sp. UBA2444 | reverse complement strand
GGCGATTGCGACATGCCGCACAACTGCTGGCCGAGACCGACCATTCGATAGGCCTCATCATTGAGATGAGCGGCTTTGTTACCCGCAGCCACTTCAATACCTTATTCCGCGAGCGATTCAAGATGACTCCATCGGAATACCGTAAGGCGACCAAGTAATCGTATTAGTCAGGGGGACAGATTCTTGGGTATGATGACTGCTATGACTCAGGTGCCCATGACTATCCGGATGACGCGACGCCGATGACGCAAATGACAGAAATGTCACCACATTCTGAGAATCTCCCGCGTACCGTGCGTACGCCTATACGGTACGCGTAATCTTTCACTTATTGACGTAAGAATGTGTCATTCCGTTTAAACTGGGGCCAGGTCCGGAGTTTAAGTTTGCACCATCAGGTGACGGTAGGGATTCCCCCAGTCTGATTTAGGGGAAATCCCTTTTTCTGATGTGGGAAAGGAGCTATCTTTGCAGCGTGAATCAATAAAAATGATATGCGCTTATGAAAAGAATGATGATTGCACTGATGAGCCTGGCGCTCGCGATACCGGCGCTGGCACAGTATGGCAGGCCGCACTACTACCGCCGTCATGTGGTCACCACGTACCACAGGCCTGTGATGTCACTCGATGTGTACTATGGACTCCGCCTGGGCGGCAGCTTCGCTACGGTGAGGTCTGACGACCAGTATCTGCACGGCGGCTCGATGAAGGCGGGACTGAACGTGGGGGCCGTGGCAGGCTTCCAGTTGGGCTACGCCTCGCCGGTATATTTCGAGACGGGTGTCTACTATATAGAAAAAGGTGGTGAGGGTCGCTACGAGGGTTCGAAGTTCACCTACGGCCTGAACTATATTGAGGTGCCGCTCCTGCTGAAGTATCGTATCGACGCGGCTCGTGGCTTTTGCATCCAGCCCTTTGCCGGCGGCTACCTGTCGGGAGGCGTCGGCGGCAATATCAAGGACTTCGGCCACCGTCAGGCTTTCGGCTCCTTCGGTAGGGACGGCTTCAAGCGCTTCGACGGCGGACTGAGACTGGGACTGGGCATGCAGTTCGACTTGCTCTATGCGGAGGTGGGCTACGACATCGGGCTGTCGAACATCAGTCAGGACTATTTCGACAGCACGCGTACCGGCTCGCTCTTCGCCACGGTAGGCGTCAACTTCTGAAAATAATCCCCGCCAGGAATGCTGGCGGGGATTGTTCTTTAGTAGGCGTGGTCGGACTGGATTTCCTCGCGGGTGATCTTCTTCGTGTCGATGGCGCGCCAGGCATAGATGATGTAAGCCAGTACGAAGGGCACGAGCAGCGACACCCAGAACATGGTGCGCAGGGTGAACTCGCTGGAGCAGGAGTTGGCCAGGGTCAGCGACGACTGCAGGTCGGCAGTGGAGGGATAGTAGGCCGTGTGGTTCCACGCAGCGCAGAGCAGCAGGCACAGCACGGTGACCACGGTTCCTGCTCCTGCATACCAGATGCCCTTGCCTCGCTCATCCTCGCGGAACAGCTCGATGCCTATGCCCCATAGCACGCTGACGATACCGAAGAGCAGGAACACCAGCACATAGGGCATCGCGAGCAGATTGGAGAGATACTTGTAGGGCTCCATGAAGATGAGGCCCTCGTCTGTGTAGGCATAGCCGTCCTTGAGCAACAAGTGAACCAGATAGGCCACGAAGAGCAGCAGGAAGGGCACGGCCGAGCCGATGAGGCTTTTGCGGGCACGGGCCTGGATGATGTCGTCGGCGACATTGTTGATCACGTAGAGGATGCCCAGTACGCGGGCCAGGAAGACGACTGCGAAGCCGAAGACGAGCACCCAGGGATTGAGCAGGGCGTCGAGGCCGTGGGAGGCGTTGGCCCAGCGACTGATGACGGGCGTGATGGCCATTGGGTCGATCATGTTGTTCTTCTCGACAATGAAGTTGGAACCCTCGAAGAAAGTGGCCACGGCACCACCGAGGAGCAGGGGGCCGAGGATGCCATTGAGGGTGAGGAAGAACTGGAACGTCTTCGGCCCGAGCAGGTTGCCCAGCTTGTTCTGGAACTCGTAGCTGACGGCCTGCAGTACGAATGTGAAAAGGATGATCATCCAGAGCCAGTAGGCCCCGCCGAACGAGGTGGAGTAGAATAGGGGGAAGGAGGCGAAGAAGGCACCTCCGAAGGTGACGAGGGTGGTGAAGGTGAACTCCCACTTGCGGCCTGTGGAGTTGTAGACCAGGCGTCGGCCCTCCTCAGAGCCTCCGAGGCTGCCAGCCACGGAGTTGGCTCCCTGGACGAAGAGCAGGAACACGAGCAGCGCGCCCAGCAGCGAAACGATGAAGCACCAGTAGTGCTGAAGGAAATCGTATGTCATATATTTCTGTTTTAATGTTCGTATTCAGGTCCCTTGGCTATCTGCTTGAGCAGGATGCTGATCTCTACGGCCAGCATGGTGGTGAAGAGAATCAGGAAGAGGAAGAAGGTGATCATGACCGAGGAGGAGTGGAGGTCGGAGACGGCGGCCCTGGTGGGCAGCATGTCCTGGATGGTCCAGGGCTGTCTGCCGAACTCTGCTACGAGCCATCCACTCTCCGAGGCGACATAGGCCAGTGGGATGAGTGCGATGGCGAGCCAGTAGTGCCAGTCGGGCAGCCCGGTGACTCCCGTGGTGTCGGCATGGGTCTCGGGTAGCAGTCCGAAGGAGGACAGCAGCCGGCGCACGATGATCGACACGTAAGGTATCCTGTACGACAGGATGAGCATCAGGGCGAAGAACAGTATGAACACCATGCCGAGGCCCACCATCACTCGGAAGGCCCAGAAGTTGATGGGGATGTTGGGTACCACGTCGGTGGGATCCTTGATGTAGCCGTAGCCCAGGTACTGGATGTTGTCCTTCAGCACGGCCAGTTCGGTGGCTGCTTTCTGGGCATCGCCGTTCTTCTTGGCCTGGCGGTAGGAAGCCAGTGACGTGATGGCCTGCTGCCCCATCTGCATCTTCTCGTAGACCGATGGCTCTATGGTGCCGTCAGGCCGTGTATAGCCGTCGAGGATATCGTTGATGCCCGGCACGTAGCCGTGCGGATCGTCGGTGGCCATGATGGAGAGAGCGTATGGTATGTCGATCTTCAGGGCCGGCGATTCCTCGGTGGTGAAGTCGGGCTGCTGGAAGGGATTCACCCAGCCGATGGCCGTCAGTCCCTGTTTGGTGCCGCCATTGTAGAGTGCCTCCATGGCAGCGAGTTTCATGGGCTGCACCTTGGCCACCTGCTGTCCGCTGATATGGCCCGTAAAAGCGGCTCCGAGCGATGCAATCAGTCCCACCCAGGCCCCGATCTTGAGGCTCTCGGTGGCCAGTCGCGTCTCGCGGCGCTTCATGAGATACCAGCTGCAGACGCCTACGCAGAATACGGCGCCGATGATCCAGGCGGAGATGACCGTGTGGCAGAACTTGCCCACGGCGAAGGGCGAGAAAGCTACGGCCAGGAAGTCGACCATCTCGTTGCGCATCGTGTCGGGGTTGAACTCACAGCCCACGGGATACTGCATCCAGGCGTTGGCCACGAGAATCCACCAGGCGGAGATGGTGGCGCCGAGGCCGGTGAGCCAGGTGGAGGCCAGGTGGAACCCCGGTGACACCTTCTTCCAACCAAAATACATGACGGCCACGAAGGTGGACTCCATGAAGAAGGCCACGATGCCCTCGATGGCTAGCGGGGCACCGAAGATATCGCCCACGAACCATGAATAGTTCGACCAGTTGGTGCCGAACTCGAACTCGAGGATGATGCCCGTGGCTACGCCCATGGCAAAGTTGATGCCGAAGAGTTTCTGCCAGAATTTGGCAGCGTTGCGCCAGAAGTCGACGTCGGCAGCGACGTCAGCTTGGCCCTTGTTGAGGGCCAGTCTGGTGCGGTAGTAACGCGTCTCGATGATGCCCATGATGACCGCCAGTCCGAGGGTGAGCGGTACGAAGAGCCAGTGGTAGATAGCCGTGAGGGCAAACTGCGCCCTCGACCAGTTGATGGTGCCGGCATCGATGTCTAGGAATAGATGACTGAACATATAAGTTAAATTTTAGAATGAATCACTTCTCGCTTCTCTCAATGAGCTCCGTGGCCACGTAACCGGCCTCGTCGCCCTGGGCGTGCTCCTTGAGGAAGTTGGGAAAGAAAAACACCTTGAGGATGGCGAACATGATGAAAAGTTTGATAAGTATGATAGCCCACAGCGTCTTGCCGAGGTGCATGTGGCGGAAACCGTCGTAGTATAGGTCGAAGGCCCGGTACCAGAAACCGTCTTTCTTCATAGGCAATAGAATAATATGGGGCAAAGATACAGAAAAATGCTTAAACTTCCAAGCCTTTCTTAAAAGAAATTCAAAAATTCTTTGCAGTTTCACCTATTTTATTTAAATTTGCACCCAAAAACATAGTATCAAGACAATGAAGAAAGGATTACTGGCTGTACTGATCGTGGTGATACTGGCTCTGCTCGGCGGACTGGCCTACCTCTTTATGGACCTCCAGAAGCAACGTCAGGCCAACCGCGACATGCAGGAGCTGGCAGAACTCGACAAGCAGGAGATGGAGAACGAATACGAGCGCTTCGCCCTGCAATATAGTGAGATGAAGACGCAGATCAACAACGATTCCATCGTGGAACAGCTGACCCAGGAGCAGATGAAGACTCAGAAGCTGCTGGAGGAACTGAAGAAGGTGAAGGCCGACGACGCCCGTGAGATCACCCGACTGAAGAAGGAACTGGCCACGGTGCGCGAGGTACTCCGCTCCTACATCATACAGGTGGACTCGCTGAACCGGCTGAACGAGAACCTCAGGGCCGAGAATTCGAGGGTGAGTGCCGAACTGGAGCAGCGCACCCAGCAGGTGGCCGGCCTGAGCAGCGAGAAAGCGTCGCTATCAGAGAAGGTGGCCATAGCCGCCCAACTGGATGCTACCAACATACAGATGTCGCTGCTCAACAAGCGCGATAGAGCCACCAAGCGCCTGAAGGACACGAAGAAGATACAGGTGACATTCACCATCACGAAGAACGTGACGGCCTCCAACGGCCACCGCACCATCTATGTGCGAATACAGAATCCCGGCGGCAACGTGCTGGGAGGTGGCGGATCGTTTGCCTACGAGAATCGCAACCTGGAGTGCTCGATGAAGAAGACCATCGAGTATACCGGCGAGGAGGTGACTGTGCCTACCTTCTGGAATGTGACGCAGATGCTCGAGGGCGGACAGTATCGCGTGAGCATCTTCGCAGACGGACACATGATCGGTTCGAGGACATTCAACTTTGAGTAAACTAATAATAATGTATATGAGAGTAGTTTTCTACCTACTTGCCTTTTTACCCTTCACCGCTTCGGCCCAGCGGCTGCTGACACTTGACAGCTGCAGGGCGATGGCCTTGCGCAACAACAAGCAGATGGGCGTGGCCAAGGTGAAACAGGAGGTGGCGGCCAACCTGAGAAAGTCGGCACGCACCAAATATCTGCCTCACGTCAGTGCACTGGGTACGTACCAGTTCACCAGTCGTGAGATCTCGCTGCTCAGTGACGATCATAAGGCGGCACTGAACAATCTGGGTACCAATGCCGTCACGGATTTCCAGCAGGGACTGCAGCAGGCAACCAGCGGTCTGCCAATGGAGCGGATTGGTGCTCTTCTGGGAGGAATGGGGATTCCATTGGAGTCGCTCCATCAGTTGTCGGCAGGCGGTCTGCAAAGCCTGGGAGCCCAGCTTGACGGCATCGGAGGTCGTCTGGTGGATGCCCTCCACACCGACACCCGCAACCTCTTTGCTGGAACGGTGATGGTGACGCAACCCGTGTTCCTCGGCGGTAGCCTGATAGCCCTCAACAAGATGGCCGACATCCACGAGGACCTGCAGCAGCACTCTGCCGACGCACGTCGCCAGGCCACCATCTATGAGACGGACAAGGCTTATTGGCAGGTGGTCTCACTGCGCCACAAGCAGAAGTTGGCTGAAGCCTATCTGGAGGTGGTGAAGAAACTCGATGCCGACGTGCACCGCATGATTGAGGAGGGCGTTGCCACGAAGAGCGACGGTCTGTCGGTTGACGTGAAGGTGAATGAGGCCGAGATGACCCTCACCCGAGTGAACGACGGCCTGGTGCTCTCGAAGATGCTGCTCTGCAAGACTATCGGACTGCCCATCAACGAAAAGATAACGCTGGCAGACGAGGAATCGGAAAACCTCGCCGTGGTGTCACTCACGCCTAAGCTCGACGTGGAGGCTGCTGTGGAGAACCGTCCGGAGCTGAAGATGCTGGAGAGCGGTGTGAAGCTGAGCCGGCAACTGACGAATGTGCTGAAAGCCGGCAATCTGCCGATGGTGGCACTCACAGGAGGCTATGCGGTGACCAATCCCAGCTTGTTCAACTCGTTTGAAAGGAAATTCCGCGGTTTCTGGAATGTGGGCGTACTGGTGCGTGTGCCCATCTGGAACTGGGGCGACGTGATGTATAAAGTGCGTGCCTCGAAGGGTGCCACTGCTATTGCCGAACTAGAGCGGCAGGAAGCGCGCGAACTGATCGAACTACAGGTGAACCAGAACACCTTCCGCGTGGAGGAGGCCAACAAAAAGCTCACGATGGCACAGTCGAACATCGAGCGGGCGGAGGAGAACCTGCGCACGGCCAACCTCGGATTCCAGGAGGGTGTCATCACTCCCACTACTGTGATGGAGGCGCAGACAGCCTGGCTGCAGGCACAGTCGCAGAAAATAGATGCAGAAATAGATGTTAAACTCAGTCAGGTAGACCTTCAGAAGTCGCTTGGCACATTATATTAAACCATTATGTCAGCAAGAACTCAACACACCAATATTTTGTATGCCGTCCTCGGATTTGTGGCGGTTGTGATAATCGTAGCCGCCATCGGCTTCCTGGCCCTCGACCGTGACCCGGACATCATCCAGGGACAGGTGGAAGTGAGCGAATACCGCGTATCGAGCAAGGTGCCCGGGCGTATCCTCGAGATTCGTGTCAAGGAGGGTGACTTCGTGAAGGCCGGTGATACGCTGGCCATCCTCGATGCCCCTGAGGTGAGGGCCAAGATGGAGCAGGCCCGCAGTGCTGAGAATGCAGCCTCGGCCTTAGAGCTGAAGGCGCAGAACGGTGCCCGCAAGGAGCAGATCCAGGGTGCCTTCTCCGTGTATCAGCAGGCAAAGGCCGGTTTCGAGGTGGCAGAGAAGTCGTATCAGCGCATCCAGCGCCTCTTCGACGAGGGCGTGGTCAGTGCGCAGAAGCGTGACGAGGTGTATGCTACATATAAGGCGATGGAGGCTCAGATGAAGGCTGCCCAGAGCCAGTACGACATGGCCGTCAACGGTGCCCGAATGGAGGACAAGCTGGCTGCTGCCGCTCAGGTGGGACGTGCCCGCGGTGCCGTGCAGGAAGTGAACAGCTATATCCACGAGACGGTGCAGACCGCACAGATGGACGGTGAGGTGAGCGACATCTACCCGAAGGTGGGTGAGCTCGTTGGCACCGGGTCGCCCATCATGTCGATCTCGATGATGAACGATATGTGGGGTACGTTTAATGTGCGTGAGGATCAGCTCAACGACCTGAAGGTCGGTTCTGAGCTGACAGCTTTCGTGCCCGCCTTCAATAAGGAAATCAAGATGAAGGTGTACTACTTGAAGGATCAGGGCTCGTATGCTGTGTGGAAAGCCACGAAGGCCACTGGGCAGTATGACCTGAAAACCTTTGAGGTGAAGGCCCGCCCCGTGGAGAAGCTGGACGGTCTGCGTCCTGGCATGTCGCTGATAATTAAGTGAATAGTGAATAGCGAATAGTTTATAGTGAAGTACTTATCAGCGATATGGACGGTGGCGAAGCGTGAGGCGAAGATTCTCTACATGAATCGCCTCTACGGTTTCTGCATGGTGATATTCCCCCTGCTGACAATCTTCTTCTTCACCTCGCTACTCAGCGAGGGACAGCCGGAAGACCTGCCAGTGGGTGTGGTAGACCTCGACAACACCACCACCTCGCGTGGTCTGATCAGGCGGCTCGATGCCTTCCAGGCTTCGCGCATTGTTGCCCGCTACCCTTCGGTATCAGAAGCCCGTCGCGCCATTCAGGAGAATCAGATATACGCTTTCCTCTATATCCCCAAGGGAACGACCGAGAAGTTGCTGGCCAGCCGTCAGCCGAAAGTGTCGTACTATTACACGATGACGTCGGTGATGGCCGGATCGCTGATGATGAAGGATCTGAAGACCATCTCCACCCTCGGCTCGGCAGCTGTAGGGCAGGCCACTATGCGGGCCCGGGGATTCACACCGCAGCAGATACAGACGGTGCTGCAGCCTATCGTCATCGATGCCCATCAGATAGTGAACCCTTGGAGCAACTATAACGTCTACCTCTCTACAGTCTTCGTGCCTGGTATCATGATGCTCTTCATGTTCCTTCTCTCAGCTTATTCGCTGGGCATGGAACTGAAATTCGACCGTGGCAAGGAGTGGCTGGCGAAGGCCAATGGTAATATACTGGTGGCCATCCTCGGAAAGTTCCTGCCCCAGGCACTGGTTCACCTCACTCTGGTGATGCTCTTCCAGTACTATTGCTACAGTGTGCTCGACTTTCCGCATCAGGGAGGAGCGTTGAGCATTTTGCTCCTCAGCATGCTTGAGGTCGTCAGCGGCATCGGCTTCGGCATCTTCGCCTTCGGACTGATGCCCTCGCTCCGCATGTCGATGAGTGTCTGTTCACTTTGGGCGGTGCTCAGCATCTCGCTGGCAGGCTCTGCCTTCCCCATCATGGCTATGGATGCGCCGATACAGTCGCTGTCGTGGCTCTTCCCACTGCGCCATTACTATATGTTGTATCAGATTACGGTGTTCAATGGCTTCCCGCTGATTGACGGTTGGTTCCATCTGGTGGCTCTCATCGCCTTCACGCTGCTGCCTTGGCTTGTGCTCCGTAAGATCAAGAATGCAATGCTTACTTATGTCTATATTCCATAAGATATTCAAGGCTATCGACGATACCGCCTATATCTGGCGGCAGGAGATGAAACAGGTGATGCGCGATGAGGGCGTGCTCATCTTCTTCATCATCGTGCCTATCGCCTATCCGCTGCTATACTCGTGGATCTACAACAACGAGACCGTGCGCGAGGTGCCGGTGGCGGTAGTAGACTATAGCCACTCCCAGCTCTCGAGAGAGTTTATCCGGGAATGCAACGCTTCGCCCGATGTCCATGTGGCCTATTATGCCAACGACCTCGACGATGCCAAGTCGCTCGTCAGCCGTCAGTTGGTGAAGGGCATCTATCTCATTCCTGAGGACTTCGCCTCCAATATCAGTCGTATGAAGCAGGGTACGGTCAGCGTCTATTGCGACATGGCCCTGATGCTCACCTACAAGGCCATCTATCAGACGGCTATGGTAGTGTCGCAACGGATGGGGGCGAAGATCAAGGCAAAGTTGTCTGGCAACTATACCAAGCGTGAGGACATGGTAACCCTGCAGCCTCTGGCGTATGTTGACGTGCCGGTGTTTAATCCTGGTGGCGGCTATGGTAGCGGCATTCTGCCTGCCGTGCTGATGCTCATCTTGCAGCAGACTCTCGTGCTGGGCATTGGACTGGCTGCTGGTACGGCTCGTGAGCGCAATCGCTACAGCGACCTGATACCCGTGCATCCAGCTTATAGCGGCATCTATCGTATCGTGGGGGGCAAGGCGCTATGCTACCTGATGATTTATGCCGTGATGGGTGCCTATCTGTCGATGGTGGTACCCCGGCTGTTCTCCTTCCCCTGTCTGGCTCACTGGCAGGATTTGCTGTTGATGATGATACCCTATATTCTTGCATGTATCTTCTTTGGCATGACGGTGTCGTGTCTCGTCCGCTATCGTGAGAACGTGATGCTGCTGATGGTGTTTGTCAGTGTGCCGCTACTCTTCTTGACGGGTGTGTCGTGGCCGCAGTCGAACATTCCCGGAGCTTGGCAAGGTGTGTCGTGGCTGTTCCCCAGCACCTTTGGTGCCAGGGCATATATCCGGCTCAACACCATGGGCGCCACACTCAACGATGTGCTACCCGAGCTGCGCTATCTGTGGATACAGGCAGCAGCCTATTTTGGTGTCACTTGTCTCGTGTACGGCAATCAAATCCGAGTCTCCCGGCTGCATGCTCAGGAGCGTTTGGAATATCTGAGAAAGAAGCGCGAGGTAAGAATGAGGCTAAAGCATCAGAAGAACTAACCTCTGGTAAAAGGAAAAAGGCGTACAGTCCGGTAAACTACCGGACTGCACGTATGCAACGACCACTGAAACGATTGCTGGAAAGGTTTCCGAAGTGTACGTTTACATCAGAGACATTGAACTCCAGGCACCATGCCTTGTTGGGCGTGGTGGTATAGAGGGTTGAAGTCCAATAATATCCATAGACAGCTCGAAACTGGATGCCCTCATAGAAACGTAAGCCAGTGATGGGCAGGAAGATGGAGTTGCCAGTCTTCTTGCCAGTGACCTTGTAGCCATTGACTCCATCCTTCGTCGTCCATTCCCATTTACATTTGTCAGGGTCTGTCAACTCCTCGCATTCTTCCATGGTTGGCATGCGCCATTCTCCGCCCCAGTTGGCGTGAGCTGCATCGTCAGAGGGTACCAACTGAGACTTACCATCAGTAGGGGAATACTTAATCAGTAGTTGGGTGTTTTCCTTGCTCCAAGCATAGGTGTTCCACGAATAGTAAGCCTTTGGCTTAGTCTCACCCCATGCGAAATATGAGCCAAAGCCTGATTCTTTGCTGGCACCCACATTCATGTTAGCCCATTTCACACTGAGTCCCAGATCGACAGCCTCCACACCATCAGGTGCTTTTGATTCCTCCATACCATTAACCTTGGCATTGCCTGCTGATGCAACGAATAGGCTGGTCAAAGCGATTAGAAATATTTTCTTCATATCTTTAATGTTTGATGGCAATTATAATGCAAAATAATCCATTCATCCTTTCATCCCGACAATTTTCGTCTTGGGCATTTCCTTATTGCGACGATTGACGACGGTGACTACCGCTTGTGCCAGGTTGATAAAGGCCAAGCCAGTAGCTGTTTCGCTGTTGAGGGCAGCAGGCGTTCCTGCATCACCATTGTCGCAGATGCTCTGTACGAGGGGAATCTGTGCCAACAAGGGGACATTCATTTCTTCAGCCAACTGCTTACAACCCTCGCGGCCGAAGATGTAGTAACGATTTCCTGGCAGTTCGGCTGGCGTGAACCATGCCATGTTCTCGATGAGTCCCAGGATGGGCACGTTCACCTTGTCATTGCGGTACATGTCGATGCCTTTGCGGGCATCGGCAAGGGCCACTTGTTGGGGAGTTGACACGATGATGGCTCCTGTGATGGGCAGCGTCTGAAGCAACGTCAGATGGATGTCGCTGGTGCCAGGAGGGGTGTCGAGGATGAAGTAGTCGAGCTCACCCCAGTCGGCGTCGGCAATGAGTTGTTTCAGTGCACTCGTAGCCATGCCGCCGCGCCAGAGAGTAGCGGTGGTGGGAGAGACGAAAAAGCCGATGCTGAGCAGCTTCACGCCATAGTTCTCGATGGGCAGTATCAGGTCGCGGCCATCCTTGTTGATGGCGTAGGGTTTCTCGTCCTCTACATGGAACATCTTGGGCATCGAGGGCCCGAAGATATCGGTGTCGAGTAATCCCACACGATAGCCTAAGCGTGCCAGTGCGATGGCGAGATTGGCAGCGACGGTGCTCTTGCCCACGCCGCCCTTACCACTGCTGACGGCAATGATATTTTTCACGCCGGGGAGCATCTGGCCCACCTCTGGCCGTGGCTTCGACTTGAATTCTGTCTCAATGGTGACGATCACGTCTTGTCCGCAGTGATACTTGATGGCAGCCTCTGCAGCCTTGACGGTAGATTTGAGGAAGGGATCGGTGTCGCGCGGGAATTCCAACACCACTTTTACCTGCCATGGTTCATTGTCATTCTGGGGAGCGGACACGGCTGGCGTGTCGGCCACCATGCCGCTCTCCACTAAATTCTTCTTCGTGCCGGCATAGGTGACGGTGGCCAGCGCGTCCATTATCAGTTTCGGATATAATACCATATTATAATAGTAATAACGTTTACATCTCACGGAGATTGCTCATCTTCTTCCAGTCCTTATGGGCTCGGTAGATGATACCGCTACCCTTGGGAACGTAAATGAGGCAGGGACTGTTCTTGAAGGTGCTTTTGGAGATGCTTGGCGCAGCAGGAGAAGTGCACTTCACGACGCGTAGCGAGGGGCACTTGGCAAAGGCTGAACCGCCAATCTTCCTCAGCGCCGTAGACAGCTCTACAGAAGTGAGCGATGTACACTCCAGGAAGGCATCGCTGCCTATCTCAGTCACACCGACGGGGATGGTAATGGAACTCAGTGAGATGCACTTCTCAAAGGCTTCGTCGTCAATGATCTGCAGGGAGATGGGGAGTGAGACACTCTGCAGGCCGGAGCATTCCTGGAAGGCACGTTCGCCAACCTTCCTCACCGTGTTGGGCAGCGTGATGCTGCGTAGGCTACGGCAGGAACGGAACACGTCGGTTTCCAATTCCTTGATCATACCGCCTATTACTACACTGTCGAGCGATGTGCAATCCTGGAAGGCACTGCTACCCAGACTCTTGAGCATGCTGGGGAGGATAGCTTGGCGGAGCGTGGTACAGCCCTCAAAGGCATGGTCGCCAATCTTGGTGAGCGATGACGGCATAGCGAATGTTGCCAGACTCTGACAGCCCTTGAAGGCGCTGCTCTCGATGGTGGTCACGGTCTCGGGGATGGTGATGTTCGAAAGACTGGTACAGCCGGAGAATGCCTCGTTGCCGATGGACTTAAAGTCGCCCGGCAGCTGGGCTTGGGTGAGTGACTTACAGTCCTTGAAGGCATCGTTGCCCAACTTGGAGAGGTTCTTGAAGGCCACGGTCTGCAGGCTCTTGCAGTTCTCGAACGCGTTGTTGTTGACCTTTGTCACGCTGTTCATCTCTATCTGGGCCAGGCTCTCGCAGTTCTCGAAAGCGGCATTGCCTATCTCGTCACAGTTGTTCGGCAGGACTATGCTTTTAAGAGCCTTACAACCCTTGAAGGCATCTGTGCCAATACTCTTGACGGAAGCGGGAAGGCTGACGGTAGCGAGATTGCTGCAGTCGTTGAAGACAGCGTTGTCTATCTCATTGATATTCGCGAGGATATTGGCAGTGGCGAGAGCCTTGCAGCCATTGAAGGCCTGGCTCTTTATCTTGTTGACGCTGGCAGGAATCTCGATGGCGGCGAGGGCCTTACAGTCTTCGAATGCTTCGCTGCCGATGGTCTTCAGACCATTGGGAAGAGTGATGGCTGCCAGCGACTCACAATTCTTGAAGGCTGCATCGTCTATCTCGGTGACACCAGCGGGAAGGGAAATGGTGACCAGTTTCTCGCATTCGTTGAAACAATTCTTACTGATGACGGTGATGTCTTTAGGCAGGGCTGCCTTGGTCAGGCCTTTGGCTCCGGAGAAGAGTCCCGAGGGCAGTTCGTTGACCTTGGTCTTCATGCCGTCCTTACCCTCCATGATGGTGGCTCCTGAGAGGTCAATGCTGCTGACGAGGCATTCGCCAAGCTTCTCCTTGAACTTGGAACGGTTGACGATTTGCTGTATGAGCTTTAGGTCAGCACCGTTGAGGGGACCGCTGACGGTAAGTTCTGCAATCTGGAACTTGGTCTTGTCGTCGATCTTCTTGGAGAGTTGTCCCACGGAGTCGACTGTGACGTTAATCTGGCTTTGTGCCATTCCCATCAGGGGAAGGACAGCAAGCAGGATGCTAAATACTTTCTTCATATTGTTTCAGTTATTTGTTTTTATTTCGCTTTGTCTAATGAACTGCGCTTCGAGCGGTGATAAGAGCGGTAGTCGTCGAGCTCTATCTCCACGTCGGGCTCTTCGAGCGTTCCCTCACGGGGCAGTTGCCATTTCATGTACTTGATGTTCAGTCCTCTGGCTATCCACATCGACTCATAATAGGTTTGGATGGAGAGGATGCTTTTAGTGGCCTCGTCGATGCGCTCGTCGTGGTAGAGGTCTTCCGTTCGGTAGAGTAGGGGCAGGCTGTTTTTCTCCGTCATCAGGGTGGTGTAGGTGAACAGGAAGTTGGAGTCTGTTTTCAGATGGATGATGCCGCCGTCTATGAGAAACTTACGGTATCGCTCCATGAAGTAGGTGGACGTGAGGCGCTTGCGGGGATTCTTCATCTGCGGGTCGCTGAACGTCAGCCAGATTTCCTGCACCTCGTCTTCAGAGAAAAAACGCTCGATAATCTCGATGTTGGTGCGCAGGAAAGCTACGTTCTTCAGACCTTCATGGAGAGCCTGCGTGGCCCCTGTCCACATGCGGGCTCCCTTGATGTCGACACCGATGAAGTTGACGTCCGGGTATAGCTTTGCAAGTTCCACTGTGTACTCACCCTTGCCGCAGCCCAGTTCGAGCACAATGGGGTTGCCGTTGTGGAAGTATTGCTCCCGCCAGTGCCCTTGCATTTCAAATGGCACGTGTTCCACTACCGAATAGGGGTACTGGAACACGTTCTCGTAGGATGCCATATCGGCGAATTTCGCCAGTTTGCCTTTTCCCATGCGCTACATGCCTTGTTCTGCTTTCAGATCCTCGTAGTAGTGGGCCATCGTCGTATTGAAATATGGTGCAAGGAAGAGGAATCCGATACCGATGGTTAGGATGCATAGAAGGAACCAGCCGATGAAACTGAGCATCAACCAGAATAATTCCATCTTGTGCCCCTCCATCATCTTCATGCTTTTCATGATGGCATCGGCGGCACTGATCTCTTTGTCGTCTTTCAAAATGTATTCTGTCTGGGAGAACATTAAGCCGATGATGATGCCCGGGACGATGAGGAAAATACAACCGATGACAACTGCCAGCAGTACCAGAAACCCTGCCAAGAAGATGCGTATGAAATCCTTGTAACCGTCGAACAGACGCTCATACCTGATGTCCTCGTTGCGGATCAGGTTGAGGAAGAGGATGGTGAATCCCCATCCGAGCGGCAGACAGAGAAGTTCCCAGAATCCCTGAGTACTATAACTCATGGTCATGTCACCCATTGGTGTGGTGATCACCCAACTGATACCTTCGCTTAGAGCGAAATAGATGAGTGCGGCAATGGCTGCTGTGCCCCACTTGCCCTCCAGACTATTAAGGGCTCTGTTCTTGTAGTCTTGGTTTCTTCCCATGATTATTAAATATTAGTTTTAGACTATTCAATGACCACTGTCGTCCAGCCGTGCTTGTCCTCAATCTCACCGTACTGGATACCGCGCAGGGTGTCGAAGAGTTTCTTCGAGATGGGGCCGGGCTTGTCGCCGAAGGAGTAGCGCTTGCCGGTGTCGAGGTCGTCGATATACGAGATGGGGCTGATGACGGCTGCCGTGCCGCAGGCTCCTGCCTCCTCGAAGGTCTCGAGTTCCTCCTCGGGGATGGGGCGGCGCTCCACTTTCAGGCCCAGGTCCTCGGCCACTTGCATCAGGCTCTTGTTGGTGATGGAGGGCAGGATGCTGGTAGACTTCGGGGTGATATAGGTGTTGTTCTTGATGCCGAAGAAGTTGGCGGCACCGCACTCGTCCATGTACTTCTTCTCCTTGGCGTCAAGGTAGAACTCGCAGGCGTAGCCCTTCTCGTGGGCCAGGTTGTTGGCGAAGAGGCTCGCAGCGTAGTTGCCGCCCACCTTATATTTACCAGTTCCGAGAGGAGCCGAACGGTCGTAGTCGCGGATGATGACGTAGGGGTTGGCAGCGAAACCGCCCTTGAAGTACGGGCCTACGGGGGTAACGAAGATCAGGAAGCAGTACTCCTTGGCAGGATGAACGCCCACCTGGGCGCTGGTGCCGATGAGCAGCGGACGGATGTAGAGCGTGGCACCGCTCTCGTAGGTCGGGATCCACTCCTGGTTGAGGCGCACCACCTTCTTCACCATCTCCGTGAACAGTTCTGTTGATACCTCGGGCATCATGATGCCCCGGCAGGTGCTCTGCAGGCGGGCTGCATTCTCGTCGACACGGAAGATGCGCACCTTGCCGTCGGGACAGCGATATGCCTTCAGGCCCTCGAAGGCCTCCTGGCCGTAGTGCAGGCAGGTGGCTGCCATGTGCAGGTTCAGATACTCGTCGGAGCAGACCTCAATCTCGCCCCATTTGCCGTCGCGATAGTAGCAACGCACGTTGTAGTCGGTCTTCATGTAGCCGAATGACAGGCTACCCCAGTCTAAATTCTTCATTTTTGCTTTTATGTTTATAATGTTCTTTCTCTATTTGCATGCAAAAGTACAGAAAATCTTGCGTCCATGCAACAATTTATAAGAAAAATGGTATCTTCTTTACAAAATGTTTACCTTTCCTTTGCTCTTTTCTTAAAAATCATTAACTTTGCCGCCAAATTCTAACATTAATTAAATCAAAGGTCAATGAAGAAAATATTATTGATGGCAATGCTTTCTCTGAGTATGACTGCTATTGCTCAGGGAGACAGAGACTCCAACGATGGAGTGAAGATTGTGAAGGGAGAGAAGGACCTCGACGTTTCTACTCATATTGCCGTAGGCGTGAATGTTCCTACGGGGGCTCCCGACGGTTATAAGTTTGCTCCTTTCCGTTCCTGGAATATCGATTTTACGCTGGCGCAGCTCGACTACCAGCCGAAGCGTGGCAAGCAGACTTATTCTATCGGTGTCGGTCTGGGATGGCATAACTATTCCCTGAAGAAGAATGATACCTACTTCGTGAAGGATGAGCACAATGTGGTGGGACTGGCTACTGCACCTGCGAATATGAAGAAGGACAATTCCCGTCTCCACGAGATGGCCATCATCGTGCCCGTGCTCTTCAACCAGTCTTTCTCTGACAAGTTCAGTGTGTCGTTGGGTGCTCAGGTGAACTTCAACGTTAAGGGGCGTCTCAACTGGGGATATACCATTGGCGATGATTCGTATGACATCACTACGAAGGGCATCGAGTACAAAGTCGTCACCCTCGACCTAATGGCTATCTTCCACGTCAACGACGGTGGCTTCTACGTGAAATACAATCCCATCTCTCCCTTTAAGAAGGACAAGGGACCCGATTTCAAGTATCTGGCTTTCGGCATCTACTTCTAAGCTCTGCCTTAGGCCTCTTGTTCGGCCCTGATCTTCTGAATCTCGGCTTCTGTCTTGGTCAGCTTGTCCTTGCAGAACTTAATCAGTCGCTGTGCAGTCTGTAGCTGCACGGCGATTTCGTCGATGCTGTACTCGTCGTTCTCCATCTTCCTCACAATGTCCTGCAGTTGTGCGAAGGCTTCTTCGTATTTCAGTTCCTTGTTCATGCTTTTATAATCGATTTGATGGTTCCTTTTTCCACTCGCGTCTCTATCTCGTCGCCTGGTTTCAGCGTCATAGGGTCTCTGACGGTCTTGCCGTTGAACAGCGTGATACTGTAGCCTCGTTTTAGTAGGAGTGCTGGGTCGAGCATCTTGATTTTCTCCTCAATCATCTCCAGCCGGTGCTTCTCTGTGGTCAGCTTCTGCAGAGCCATCAACGGGAGTTTCTGCTCGGTCATGCTGATTCGTGCCTGCTGTGAGAGAATCCGCTGCTGAATGCCTGACATCATGCGGTTGGATAGAGCCTCGATGCGCTGTTCTTCCCGGGCCTTGATGGCGGGGAAGAGTCGGGGCAGGGCTGCTTGGAGCATTGAGAGTTGAGCGTTGAGTGTTGAGAGTTTGCTGCCGCAGTAGTTGGCGATGCGCCTCTGGCTGTCGTTGAGGGCGTCGAGCACCTCCTTCAGGTGGGAGATGAGGAAGGCAGCGGCGGCAGTGGGCGTCTTGACCCTCGTGTGGCTCACCATGTCGAGGATCGACTCGTCGCGGTCGTGCCCGATGCCAGTGATGATGGGGATGGGGAAGTTGGCCACGTTCTCGGCCAGTGCCAGGGTGTCGAAGCCCGACATGTCGCTTGTGGCGCCGCCGCCCCGGATGATGACGACGCAGTCGAAGACCTCCCCTAACCCCTCCTGTAGGAGGGGGATACTGGAGTAGATGCGCTCCAGCGCCGCGATGATGCTCTGCTCCGTGCCCTCGCCCTGCATGATGGCGGGGAAGAGCTGGGTGCGGAACTGGAAGCCGTAAGGATTGTCGGCCAGTTGGTTGCAGAAGTCGCCGTAGCCTGCTGCCGTCTCTGAGGAGATGACGGCGATGTGCTGGCAGAAGAGGGGCAGAGGGAGTTCCTTCTGCAGGTCGAAGACGCCCTCCTCCTTCAGTTGACGGATGATTTCCTGCCGCTTGCGGGCCATGTCGCCGAGGGTGTAGGTGGGGTCGATGTCGGTGACGATCCACGAGAAACCGTAGGCCTCGTGGAACTGTGCGTAGACGCGCAGCAGCACCTTCATGCCGGCGTGCAGACGCTGTCCGGTGGTGCGCTCGAAGTAAGGACGGATTAGCATCCACTTCGACGCCCAGCACTTGGCCGAGGCCTTGGCCACGGGGGTGGCGGAGTGTTCGTCCTTCTGGATGAGTTCCATGTAGCAGTGGCCGCGGCTCTCGCGGCACTCCGAGAGTTCTGCCTCCACCCAATACTCATTGGGCATCTCGCTCTCGATAACCTCGCGTACGAGGCTGTTGAGTTCCAGCAGGGTCAGTCTCTTGTCACTTCTCATGGTCGGTAGCAAGTGATTCACTCTTCATTTTCCCTATCATATAGGCCCGCCAGAAGTTCGGGGTGCCGTAGCCGTAGATGTTGTCGGACTCCAAGAAGTGGCTGCTCGTCCGGCGCACCAGTTCGATGATGTCGCAGGCCGTCTTCTCGGGCATCGCCTGCCAGAGGCAAGCCACGAGCCCCGCCACAATGGGCGTGGAGAAGGAGGTGCCCATGTCCCTAACGATGGTGCCGCGGCCCGACAGGAGGCAGGCCGGACTGCCGAGGGCCATCACGTCGGGCTTCACCCGTCCGTCCTGCGTCGGACCGACGCCGCAGAAGGGGGCGTTGTGCTGCCCCGTGTCGAGGGCGCCCACGGTGAGTATGTCGTCGGCATCGGCGGGGAAGGTGATCTTCTTCCACGGCCCCATGCCGAGGTTGCCGGCCGAGTTGACGAGCACGATGCCCTTGCGTGCCAGCATCGACGCCGTGCGGCTGATGAGTGCCGTCTGCCCGTCGAGGTCGCGCTGGTTGTAGTAGCCGGGATAGCCGTCGTAGTCGCTGTAGCCGAGGCTGGAGTTGATGATGTCGACGCCTGCCGAGTCGGCATACTCGGCGGCCATCGCCCAGTAGTCCTCCTCGACTGGCTGCTCCGTCTGCTGATCCTCGCAGCGCAGCAGCCAGTAGCGGGCCTCGGGGGCTGTGCCCACGAGCACGTTGGGCTCGTTGGCCGCCATCGTGGAGAGCACCTTCGTGCCGTGGTCGGTCTCGCGGTAGAAGAAGGGGCTGTTGGGGTATACGAAGTCCTTCGCCCCCGCGATGTTGGCCCGCTGGATGGCGGGTATCTGGTCGCAACTCTGGAATCCGCCGTCGAGCACGGCGATGGTCATCCCGCGCCCGCGGCATCCGATGCTGTGCAGTCGCTGGCCGCCGAGCATCTCTATCTGCTCCTTGGCGTTGCCGTAGTATTCGCCCCGGATGCTGTCCCAGGGGTTCCACTCCTCGTGTACCCTCACCTTGCGGATGCTGCGGTCGATGCTGTCGGGCGATGTCCACACGCGCTCGGTCTTGCTCACGAAGTCCAGTTCGCCGAGTCGGCTGAGCAGCGTCGAGTCGTTGGAGCGCACCAGCACCGTGTTGTTCCACCGCGATGTGCCCACGAGCGCCCAATCCGTCTTCTGCTTGCGGCTCTTCCAGGCCATGCCGTCGGCCATCCGCTCCATCGTGCGCAGGTAGCGCTCGCTGACGGGCAGGTCGGTGGAGTCGAGGCTGAGGCCCTGTCGCCGCCGGCGCTCGATGCTCTTGTGCGAGAGCCAGCGGCCGGGGTGGGCGAGGGTATGGGGAGAGCCTTGCTTGTCGCGCAGGGTGTAGCGGCAGATGTAGTATTTGCCCCCGGGATATTTCATCTTGGGGCCGCTCGCCGCGCCGCTGCCGAGGCTGCCGAGGAGCAGGGCGAGGAGTATGTAGAGTAGGCGTAGTCGCATCGTAGGTCTTCTTAATCGCGTGCAAAGGTAATAAAACTTTCTGAATCCACCAAATATATGGGTGCGCAAATGGAGCCGTCGGCGCGGCTGCAGTTCCCCTTGCATCCCCCGGCGGCTCCACTTCTGTGAGAGAACAGATTCGGCGGCTTAACACTCTTGATTGATAAGTACGTCGGTGCAAAGATACGGCGTAATCGCGGATTTTGCAATAGGGGCGGCGGGGTTGACACGCTTATTTCGCGTAAGCCGCTGGTTATCAGCGGCCGGATATCCCAGTCGCATCGCTTTTGACACGCCCGCGATTTGGCAGTCTCGGAATTTCTTCGTACCTTTGCACCCGATGAAGAGACTATTGACCATCGTCGCCGCTGCCCTCTGTCTGCTCTCGGCCTGCCAGACGAGCCCCGCCCCTCCGCCCCAGGCTGAGCGGCCGGACAGCGCAGCCATCTATCACCAGATGGCCTGGCGCGAGATGTTCGCCGACTCGCTCTCCGAGGCCGAGGGCCACGCCTACCGGGCCTTCATGCTCAGCCGCGACTCGGCGCTCGAGTGCGGCTCGCTGTCGCTGCTCTGCTACATCTATTACCGCGAGGGCAAGCAGCAGGAGCTGCAGTTGCTGATGCAGACGGTGTCGCCCGATACTTACGTGGGCGTGATGGACGTGCAGATGCGGGCCGAGCAGGCCCGGACGGGCCGTGAGCGGTGGGGCTTTGCCCTGGTCGTGGCGCTGCTCCTGCTGCTGACGGGGTCCGCCGGCTACTGGTACGTGCGCCGCGTCAAGTCGCTTGCCCGTCTCTATCAGCAGCGCGTGGCCAGGGTCAGGCGCGACATGAGGGAGGCACTGGAGCAGCTGGCCGAAGCCTCTGTCGAGGAAGTATCAGGGGTACAGGCCCATGATTCTGTCGAGAGTCAAGCGACCTGTCCCCCCAGTTCTCCCGCCCCCTCCGTCGGCGAGGCCAAGGCGGGCATCGACGTGCTCCACGCCATCATCAGCGACCAGAACATCAGCCAGATGGGCCGGCGCGAGGAGCAGGCCGTCGTGCGCATTCTCCCATTGGTCGACGCTGCCCTGGCCGCCGCCCTCGCCCAGTCCTCCTCGCCGCTGACGCCCAAGGAGACATTTTTCTGCATCATGGAGTACTACGGCAAGGACGACCACCAGAAGGCCCGCTCCTTCTGTTGTTCGGAGCAGGCCGTGCGCAGCACCAAGAGCCGACTAGGCAAGAAGATGGACATCAGCCGGCTGCACTCGGAGTGATATATTCGAAACAGTCGAAGTCTCTGAATCCTAATGCTTTGAGTGACTGAAGACTTTTGGCTCTGTCAGTCTCGTTGTTGTAGCCGGGGATGTGAGGTAGCCGGATTGTTACAATGCTGGGGCTTACATGCGAGGCCAGCCATTGGAGGTTTTCTGCGACGCGCCGATTGTCTATGGAAGTATAACTGCGATAGATGGTGGGATTCATGTCCTTTACATCTATATAATAGTGGTGGACGAAGGGCGCGACGGCCTCTATGTGGTGCCGCTCTACATTCAGCGAAGTCTCGATGCTGATCCGCCATTCCTCAGGCCGCAGTTTGCAGAAACACACAATCTCCTCGCTTCTCAGCAGTGGTTCGCCACCTCCGAATACGATGCCGCCACGTGTTGCTCTGTAGTAGAGGTCGTCGGACATGGTCTCGTTGAGGATATCGAGGGCATCCATCCTCTTCCATACGCCGTCAGCCCGAAGACATTGTTGGTTCAGGCAGTATTTGCAGCGTAGCGGACAACCGTGGAAGGCCACGAGTGTGGTCACGCCTTCTCCGTCGGTAGTAAGTCTGTGACGGCAGATGCCTATCAGTGGTGTCTTCATGTCAGGCGGAATGAAATGGGAATGAAGTACTTTACTCTTACTGGCCTTCCATCCTGTTTGCCTGGGATCCATTTTGGCATCTGCTCGACAACGCGGATGGCTTCCTTGTCAAACGACGGGTCAACACTCTTCACAACCTTTATATTCCTCAGGCTCCCGTCCTTCTCCACAACCACACGCACAATGACGCGCCCTTGTGCGCATAATTCTTCGGCACCGACGGGATACCGCTTTACGCTGTCGATGAAAGCTAGCATTGCAGAGGGGCCGCCAGGGAACGACGGCATCTCCTCCACCACATCCCAACAGGTGTCTTCGGCAGGCACTTCTCCTAACGTAGGAGGGGCTGCCTCTGTAATCAAAGGTAATTTGATTATACGGCTATCCACATCTCCTAACACTTCGAAGTCTCCCTCGCTGTTTTCTTCCTGCTGCTTCTTTGTCAGAGTGGCCTCTCCGGCCTCTTGGGGCTTGAACTTCGCCGTCCGGGTCTTCGCCGAGTCAGTCCGTTTCTCGACAATCACAGAGTCAACAGGCGATTGATACTCCACATCACCATCTAACTGTATTGCCGGTTGAACAAAGGCTTTCCCCACTGTCAATGGAATCGGTTCCTGTCCTTCAACTTTCTTGGGTTTCCCGATGCACCCCGTCAATGCAGACAACCCTGCCGAAATACCCATGATAGCTACAGCCTTTCCTAACTGCTGACGGATGTCCAATTGCCGCTCGATATACCTCACTTCGGCCTCGCAGACAGGACAAGTGCCCCGGCATTCCCCCTGGTGGTGGCATTCTCGCGGCTCATAATTGATTTCGTTCGCTTCGGCTATCTGTTTACGGATAGTCTTCAACACATTGCAAATAGATTTTCCTCTTGTCATCATCGTAATCCTTTTTATAATTGTTATAAGATCGGGTGCAAAGATACAGAAATATTCGCTCCGTGTCAAGAGGCCCGAGGCGATTGACACGCGGCTGCAGCGGAACACCCTGGGCATCAGATGGATGCAGAATCCCGGACGGCGATTCTGACACAACTGCCTCGCTCGGGAGCCGTCGGCTCCGGAGGCTCCGGCGGTGCTCGCCGACCCCTCGGCGACGGCCCCGGACGCTCCGGCGATGCTCGACCGACCTCGGTGCTCGCCCCCGGCGGCCCCGGCAATGGAGTATCGGGGTCTTTGCTCGAAATAAGCGGCGAAGATTTGGCAGTCTCGGAAATAGTTAGTAACTTTGCAGCCGCTAATAATATAAATAAGGTGTAAATGGACAATAAGCAAGCGGCGCTCGAACTGGGCCAGAAGCCCGTGGGACAACTGCTCTGGCAGTATGCCCTGCCGGCGATGGTGGCCATGACGGCGTCGAGCCTCTACAATATCATCGACCGCGCCTTCATCGGCCAGTTGGTGGGCCCCGAGGCCATCGCGGGCCTGGGCATCACCTTCCCGCTGATGAACCTCTCAGGGGCCTTCGGGGCGGGCGTCGGCGTGGGAGCCTCCACCTGCATCTCGGTGAAACTGGGCCAGAAGGACTACGAGACGGCGGAGCACACGCTGGGCAACACGGTGACGCTCAACCTGATTATCGGCGCGGCATTCATGGTGGTCTGCCTCCTGCTGCTCGACCCCATCCTGCGATTCTTCGGCGCATCCGACGCCACGCTGCCCTACGCCCGGGAGTTCATGCAGGTGATACTGGCGGGCAACGTGGTCACCCACATGTACTTCGGCATGAACGCCGTGCTGCGCGCCGCGGGCAAGCCCCGCCAGGCGATGTACTCCGTGCTCTTCACCGTGGGGATGAACATCCTGCTGATACTCGTCTTCGTATGGTGGATGAGGCTCGGCATCCGGGGGGCGGCGCTGGCCACTATCTGCGCCCAGTCGATGGCCCTTTGCTGGCAGTTCTGGCTCTTCTCCAATAAGAACGAACTGCTCCACCTCCGTCGCGGCATCTATCGGCTAAAGGCCAACCTGGTGAAGAATATCCTCGCGATAGGCATCTCGCCCTTCCTGATGAACGCCACGAGCTGCGTGATCGTCATCTTCATGAACAACCAGTTTGTGCGCTACGGCGGCGACATGGGCGTGGGGGCCTACTCGATAGCAAACTCGGTGGTGATGGTGTTCTTCATGTTCGTCATCGGCGTCACCCAGGGCATGCAGCCCATCGTGGGCTACAACTACGGGGCCGAGAAGTACGACCGCATGCTGCGCTGCCTGTGGCTCTCCATCGCCGCCGCCACGGCCATCCTGCTCACGGGCTGGGGCCTGTCGATGGCCTTCCCCCGCCAGATTGCCCGCATCTTCACCACCGACCCTACGCTGCTCGAGATGTCGGCGCACGGCCTGCGCTGGGACATGCTGGTGTTCTTCATCGTAGGCTCGCAGGCCGTCACCACCAATTTCTTCCAGTGCATCGGCAAGGTGAAGATCAGCATCTTCCTCTCCCTCTCGCGCCAGTTGATACTGCTGCTGCCGATGGCCTACGTGATGCCGCTCGTCTGGGGCCTCGACGGCCTCTGGGCCTCGATGCCGGCCAGCGACTTCGGCTCGTGGGCGATGACCATCCCCCTGCTGCTGTGGTATATCAAGAAGTTTAAGAAGCATTGAGTTATGGCTGATACGAATATCATCATCAACATAGGGCGCCAGCTGGGCTCGGGCGGTCACGATATCGGACGGATGCTGGCCCTCGACTTCGGCGCCAAGTACTACGACCGCGAACTGCTCAACCTGGCGGCCAAGGAGAGCGGATTCTCGGAGAAGCTGTTCGAGGCCCACGACGAGCGCAAGGGATTCCTGCGCGGCCTGTTCAACATCCAGGCGGCCCACGTCACCGAGGGCAGCCTCTACCGCTCGGGCTTCACCCAGGAGAGCCTATTCCAGTTTCAGAGCGAGGCCATCCGTAAGGCGGCACAGGGGGGCTCGTGTGTGTTCGTAGGCCGCTGCGCCGACTACGTGCTGAGGGATTTCCCCAACGCGGTCAGCGTGTTCATCACCGCCTCGATGGCGTTCCGTATCAGTCAGGTAATGAATAAGCAACATCTTGACCATGACCAAGCACGCAAGTTCATCGAGCAGAAGGAGTCGAGCCGCGCTGCCTACTACAACTACTATACGGGCAAGAAGTGGGGAGCCGCCGAGAGCTACGATCTCTGCATCGACTCCTCCATCCTCGGCCTCCAGCAGACCGAGCAGTTGATTGCCGAGTTCATCAGAAAGCGATTCAAGATATGAAGAAGATAGGCATACTGAGCGACACGCATGGCTACTGGGACCCGAAGTACCTGCACTACTTCGAGCCCTGCGACGAGATATGGCACGCCGGCGACATCGGCACCGTCGAGGTGGCCGAGCGGCTGGCCGAGTTCCGGCCCCTGCGCGCCGTCTGCGGCAACTGCGACGGCGGCGACCTGCGGCTGATGTACCGCGAACTCAACCGCTTCAAGTGCGAGGACGTCGACGTGCTCATCAAGCACATCGGCGGCTATCCCGGCAACTACGACTACAGCGTCCGCTCGACGCTCTTCGCCAATCCGCCGCAACTCTTCATCGCCGGGCACTCGCATATCCTCAAGGTGAAATACGACAAGACCCTCGGACTGCTCCACATCAATCCCGGGGCAGCCGGTCAGCAGGGATGGCACAAGGAGCGCACGCTCGTCCGGCTCACCATCGATGGCAAGGAGTTCAAGGATTGCGAAGTAATCACATTAGGAGATAAACATAAATAGGATTATTATGAATAATAAAGTTTTGATTTTCTTGGCTAAGTTCGTAGGCTTAGTTGTTACAGCTTTCATCGTTGATATCGCTTTTCAGTATTTTGAGCATGGGGTGATTGATTATTATAAAGCAATTCGCTTTGGACTCATTTTTGGCGTGGTCTTTGCGGTTGGACGAGAACTGCGTGATTATTATTTGAGGAAGAAAAAGCAATAACATATAGGATTATGAAACGAACGATTGTCATTACTGGCGGCGCGGGCTTTATCGGGAGCCATGTGGTGCGCCTTTTCGTGAACAAGTATCCCGACTACCACATCATCAACCTCGACAAACTGACCTACGCCGGCAATCTGGCCAACCTGAAGGACATCGAGCAGAAACCCAACTACGAGTTTGTGAAGATGGACATCTGCGACTTCGACGCCTTCTACCGCCTGATGCAGGAGAAGAAGGTCGACGGCATCATCCATCTCGCTGCCGAGAGCCACGTCGACAGGAGCATCAAGGACCCCTTCACCTTCGCCCGTACCAACGTGATGGGCACCCTCTCGCTGCTCCAGGCCGCGAAACTCTACTGGGAGTCGTTGCCCGAGAAGTACGAGGGCAAGCGCTTCTACCACATCTCCACCGACGAGGTGTACGGCGCCCTCGAACTGACCCATCCCGATGGTATCGAGCCGCCCTTCACCACCACGGCATCCAGCGCCGAACACCATCTGGCCTACGGCGACAAGTTTTTCCTCGAGACCACGAAGTATCAGCCTCACTCGCCCTACTCAGCCTCGAAGGCATCGAGCGACCACTTCGTACGCGCCTTCCACGACACCTACGGCATGCCCGTCGTCGTCACCAACTGCTCCAACAACTACGGCCCTTATCAGTTCCCCGAGAAGCTGATACCGCTGTTCATCAATAACATCCGCCACCGCAAGCCGCTGCCCGTCTACGGCAAGGGCGAGAACGTGCGCGACTGGCTCTACGTCGAGGACCACGCACGCGCCATCGACCTCATCTTCCACCAGGGCAAGACGGCCGACACCTACAACATCGGCGGATTCAACGAGTGGAAGAACATCGACATCATCCGCGTGCTCATCAACACCGTCGACCGCCTGCTCGGTCGCAAGGAGGGCGAGGACATCGACCTCATCACCTACGTCACCGACCGCGCTGGCCACGACCTCCGCTACGCCATCGACTCGTCGAAACTGCAGCGCGAACTCGGCTGGGAGCCCTCGCTCCAGTTCGAGGAGGGCATTGAGAAGACCGTCCGCTGGTATCTCGACAACCAGGAGTGGCTCGACAACGTCACCTCCGGCGACTATCAGAAGTATTACGAAAATATGTATCAAAACCGTTAATAGTTTAGTATACTGCGGTAATTCCGCAGCCCCCGCCTATGAAGAAAATATTGCTATTAGGCTCAGGAGAACTGGGCAAGGAGTTCGTCATCGCCGCCATGCGTGCCGGCCAGTATGTAATCGCCTGTGATCGCTACGACAATGCCCCTGCCATGCAGGTGGCCGACGAGCGCGAGGTATTCTCCATGCTCGACGGCGACGCCCTCGAGGCCGTGGTCAACAAGCATAAGCCCGACATCATCGTGCCTGAGATCGAGGCCATCCGCACCGAGCGCCTCTTTAAGTTCGAGGAGCAGGGCATCCAGGTGGTGCCCTCAGCCCGGGCCGTCAACTACACCATGAACCGCCGTGCCATCCGCGACCTGGCCGCCAAGGAACTGGGCCTGCGCACGGCGAAGTATTTCTACGCCAAGACCTTCGACGAGTTCAAGCGGGCCGCCGACGAGATCGGCTTCCCCTGTGTCGTCAAGCCCCTGATGTCGTCCTCCGGCCACGGCCAGAGTTATGTCCACAACGACGACGAACTGGAGACGGCCTTCCGCGAGGCCATGGAGGGCTCGCGCGGTGACGTGAAGGAGGTCATCATCGAGGAGTTCATCGACTTCCAGTCTGAGTTCACCCTCCTCACCGTCACCCAGCAGCACGGCTGGCCCACGCTCTTCTGTCCGCCTATCGGCCATGTGCAGAAGTCGGGCGACTATCGTGAGTCGTGGCAGCCCTACAAGATCTCCGACGAGGCCCTCAAGCAGGCACAGATGATGGCCGACAAGGTGACGCGGGCCCTCACGGGCGCCGGCATCTGGGGCGTGGAGTTCTTCCTCACCAAGCAGGGCGAGGTCATCTTCTCCGAACTCTCGCCGCGCCCCCACGACACGGGCATGGTGACCCTCGGCCACACCACCAACCTCTCTGAGTTCGAACTCCATCTGCGTGCCGTCCTCGGCCTGCCCATCGCGGGCATCCATCTGGAGCATGCCGGAGCATCGGCCGTCATCCTCTCTCCCGTCGAGGCTTCTACACCAGTAGACCGTTCGCTGCTGCCCTACAATCTCGAGGAGGCCTTGAAGGAAGACCGCACCCGCATCCGTATCTTCGGCAAGCCCGAGGCTCACAAGGGCCGTCGCATGGGCGTCGTGCTCTGCTACGGCGAAGTGGGCGACGACGTGGATGCCCTCCGCGACAAGGCCAAGCGGCTGGCAAAGACCGTCTTAGGAACTGATCCTTATGCAAAACTTAGAGATTAAGCTCATCGACTTACCGAAGATCACTGACCCTCGGGGGAATCTGACCTTTGCAGAGGCTCAACAGATAGTGCCTTTCGGCATCAAACGGGCCTATTGGGTCTACGACGTGCCGGGAGGGGAGAGTAGGGGTGGTCATGCCCACAAGCGGCTCCGGCAGTTCGTCGTAGCCCTGAGCGGCTCCTTCCACGTCACTCTCGACAATGGGCATGAGCGTAAGACTGTCCTGCTGAACCATCCCTGGCAGGGCCTGCTCATCGATGTCAACACCTGGCGCACGCTCGACGACTTCTCCTCGGGAGCCGTGTGCCTGGTGCTGGCCTCCGAGCATTATGACGAGAGTGACTACATCTATGATTACGAGGAATTCCTAAGTTTCGTCGGATGTTCGAGATAGTCAGATATACTGCACAGAGGGCCGACGAGTGGAACCGCTTCGTGGCAGCGTCGAAGAACGGCACGTTCCTCTTCGATCGCCGCTTCATGGATTATCATAGTGATAGATTCTCCGACTATTCCCTCATGGTTTATCTTAAGGGAAGGCTTTATGCTCTTTTGCCAGCTAATGCTGATGGCCAGACCTTGGTGTCCCACGGTGGCTTGACTTATGGCGGGTTGGTGATGGGCAAAGAGTGCTCCGCTGCAGGTATTCTGGAAGTGTTTAGGACTCTGAATGACTCTTTGCGCCGTGAGGGGTTCCATAAGGTTGTATATAAGGCGATACCATGGATATATCATCAGCTGCCCTCGGAAGAGGACCTCTATGCGCTGACGGATGTCTGCCAGGCTCAGTTGGTTATCCGTGATATCTCGTCTGCTATTATGGGGCGTCATCGCTTGAAGTTCACTGAGTCGAGACGTTCGGGATTGCGTAAGGCGCTACGACGGGGACTATTGGTGGAAGAAAGTAATGATATCGAAGGCTTCTGGCAGATTCTCCGAGAAAACCTGGCTTCGAAATATGGTGTCTGTCCGGTTCATAATATCGCTGAATTGTTGTTATTAAAGAATCGTTTCCCCGATCAGATCAAGTTATGGACAGTCAGTAACGATGGTCGGCTTGTTGGAGGAACTTTGCTCTTCCTCACGCCTCAGGTGCTTCACACTCAGTATATATCCGCCAACCCGGAAGGCAAGGCATGTGGAGCTATCGACCTGCTCTTCAATACCCTTATCAACGACGTATATCAAGATTATCCCTATATCGATTTCGGAAAGTCGACGGTGAGCGACAGTGCTCGACTGAATTATCAGCTCATCTTTCAGAAGGAAGGTTTTGGGGGCCGCGCTGTCTGTTATGATACTTACGAATGGATGCTATGATTAAATACCTTGATTTGAAACGGATTAATAATATGCACGATGCCGAATTGCGTCAGGCTGTCGGTCGAGTGTTCGATAGTGGCTGGTATCTAAAGGGAGAGGCTACACGCCTCTTCGAACAGCACTATGCCGAATACATCGGCACCCGTCACTGCATCGGCTGTGGCAACGGCCTCGATGCACTCACGCTCATCCTTCGAGGCTATATGGAATTGGGCGTGATGGCTCCCGGCGATGAGGTTATCGTGCCTGCCACCACCTTCATTGCGTCCATCCTCGCTATCACCGACTGCGGCTTGCGTCCTGTCCTTGTGGATGCCTCACCCGACACCCTCCAGATTGACGACTCCCTCATCGAAGCTGCCATCACCGGGCGTACTCGTGCCCTGATGATTGTCCATCTCTATGGCCGCTGCGCCTATACTCCTCTCATCGGCGATATCTGCCGCAAGCATCATCTGAAGCTCATCGAGGACAATGCGCAAGCTCATGGCTGTCGTTTCATGTATGCTGAGTCTCCGTCTCAGCCCCGTCGCACCGGTTCCCTTGGTGATGCCGCCGGCCATAGTTTTTACCCCGGCAAGAATCTCGGCGCCCTTGGTGATGCAGGGGCTGTCACTACCGATGATGACAATCTGGCAGAGGTCATCAGGGCCATCGCCAATTACGGAAGTCGTGAGAAGTACGTCCATCTTTATCAGGGCCGCAATAGTCGCATTGATGAGTTGCAGGCTGCCATGCTCGACGTGAAACTCCGTTACCTCGATGCAGAGAATCAGCGACGCAAGGAGATTGCTTCTATATATATAAATAAGGTGGAGAATTCTCTCCTCAGCATTCCGAATCCTGACCGTGATAGCGTCTGGCACATCTTCCCCATACTCTGCCCTCAGCGCGACACGCTCCAGCGTTATCTGCTCGACAACGGCGTGCAGACTCAGGTTCACTATCCCATCCCGCCCCATCGCCAGCAGTGCTATCGGCAGGCCTGGCCCTCGCTCTCCCTACCTGTCACTGAACTCATCAGCGCTCAGGAACTCAGCCTCCCTTGCCATCAGGCCATGACAACAGAAGAGGCCGGCACCATCGCCAGCCTCCTCAATGATTTCCGCCCATAGCGCAGTATCCGTTCCCTTCGTTCCGTATGCTGCGGTATCACCACAGTCCTCCCTCGTCACGTCACTCCGGCAGTAGCAGCACCGTGGCGCTCCTCGCCGCCTGCGCTCCCATCACGAGCACCTGCGCAATATCCGCCGTCTTGCTCGGTCCGCTGATAAACGTCCCATACCCGTCGTACGTCTTGTCGAACTCTATCCGCCTGTAAGCCTCGTGCATATTGTTCACTATCTGGCTCTTCGGAAGCAGTATCACCAGGTTCTCGGAGATGAAGCACACAGCCTTCTCCTTCATCGTCTGCGGAATCCACACACAGGCATTCTCGGCCACGCCGAACAGCCCTCGGATGATGCCCACATCCGTGCCGTTCAGGTCGCGCGCCCTGCCAACGGTGTCGGGGTTCCTCGTGGCGATAGTTACCTCTGGCAGGTTCGAGGCAATCTCCTTTGCCTCTGGATACAACTCCCTGACAATCTCATTGATGTCCTGGCCTTCCTTCACCTCTATCACGTGACCGCCTACGCTCTCCGTCATCTTGATAAACTGCACCAGCGGGTCGGGGTAGGTGATGGCCTTGATGTCGCTCAGGTCGGGCATGTCGAATTTCTCTTTGACGTTCGCCCGGTATCTCTTCAGTATATCTTCTTTGCTTGCCATAATTTCAATTCTTCAATCTTTCAATCCTTCAATTCTTTAATCAGTTCGTGGAACGGCTTCTTGGGGAATTCCATCATCTTGTGGCCTTCGGCCCAGGGATTCAGCCCGCAGTTCATCAAGGGCGAGGGGATGATGTTGGCCCAGTGGGCAAGCCCGGTGGCAAAGTTGTAGATGCCGCTGTTGCCATAGAGCGTGCTCATGCCCTTGCACATCAGTTTCTTCTGCGGGTTAGCCGTACCGAAGTCATCGAGTTGCTGGCGCCACAGATAGATTTGATCGCCCAGGTTTACTTTCGCTGGACAGAGTGTCTGGCAACTGTTGCAGAGTGTACATGCGCTGACGTTACCCGAGTGCTTCTGCGGGTCGCGCAGCATGCCGAGGTTGATGCCGATGGGGCCAGGGATGAAGTAACTGTATGAGTAACCGCCACTGCGACGGTACACTGGACAGGTGTTCATACATGATCCGCAACGGATGCACTTGAGGGCCTCCCAGTGCTCAGGGTTGCCTATCCATTCACTGCGCCCGTTGTCCACCAGAACAATGTGCATAGGCTGGGCCGTCGGACGCGCCTTGCGGAAGTGTGAGGTGAAGGTCGTTGTCGGCTGGCCGGTGCCGGCGCGGCAGAGCATGCGCTGGAAAACGGCCAGACAGTCGTAGTTGGGGATAATCTTCTCTAACCCGATAGCAGCGATGTGCAGCTTGGGGCACGACGTCGACATGTCCGCATTGCCCTCGTTGGTGCATACCACGATGTCTCCCGTCTCTGCGATGCCGAAGTTGCCTCCTGTCATGCCCGCATCAGCGGTCAGGAACTCATTGCGGAGGCTCAGACGTGCTACGTATGTTAGGTATGTGGGATCGTGATTACCCTTCTCGCTGCCCAGCTTCTCCTCGAACAGCTCGCCCACGTCGTCGTGGTTCAGGTGAATGGCTGGCATTACGATATGGCTCGGCTTCTGCCCCTTCAACTGGATGATGCGCTCGCCGAGGTCGGTCTCCACCACTTCGATGCCGTGCTCTTCAAGATAGGGGTTCATTTCGCATTCCTCGGTCAGCATCGACTTTGACTTCACAATCTTCTTTACATTATGGTTCTTCAGAATGCCGTAGACAATTTCGTTGAACTCTTTGGCATCTTTCGCCCAATGCACAATACAGCCGTTTTTCTCGGCGTTTGTGGCAAATTGATCGAGATATTCGTCGAGATGTGTGATGGTGTGACGCTTGATTTGAGAAGCTTTCTCCCGCAACTGTTCCCACTCGTCAAGACCGAATGCCATATTGTCACGTTTCGTACGTACTGACCAGAAAGTGGCATCATGCCACTTGGCGTATGTCTGGTTCTTTAAGAACTCTTTTGCTGCTATACTATGTCCTGTACTCATCTTAATAATTTATGATTTACGGATTTATTATTTGCTGTTTATAATCCTGCGGCAAGGATTTCCACCACATGCTTGAACTCTACGTCGAGGCCCTGTTTCTTGGCAATACCTGCCATGTGCATCAGGCACGAGCAGTCGGGACCAGTCACGTAGCGGGCACCTGTCTTAATATGGCGTTGCACTTTGTCAATACCCATCTGGGCGCTCACCGCTGTCTCCTCCACGGCAAACATACCGCCGAAGCCGCAGCATTCGTCGGGGCGCTCAGGCTCCAACACCTGAATACCCTCTACTAAATTCAGCAAGTCTTTGATCTTGTTGAACTTAGGGATATTCTCCTCGCTGGGCGAACTCAGTCCCAATTCTCTGACACCATGGCAGCTGTTGTGCAGGCTTACCTTGTGGGGGAAAGTGCCAAGCGGGTGGTTCACCTTTACTACGTCGTGAAGGAACTCCACCACATCCATAATTTTACCAGAAGTTACGCACTCGTGTTTGCCTTTCAGCAAGCGGGGGTAATTCAATTTCACAAAGGCCACACAACTGACTGATGGGGCCACCACATAATCAAATTCCTTGAATTTCTCCTCAAACTTTTCTGCCAAGGGAATGGCTTGCTTTTCAAAGCCAGCGTTCGCCATCGGCTGTCCGCAACAGGTCTGGTTCAGCGGATAGGTTACGTCAAGGCCTAGATGTTTTAATAGCTTGTAGGTGGCTAAGCCTACCTCAGGGTATACCACGTCTACATAGCAGGGGATAAATAGACCGATTTTCATTGTTCGTTAGTGTATAGTTACTTAATATTTTTAGTCATTACAGGCTACAAATTTAGTGAAAAAAATCCAAAAATACTAATTAATATGTGTTTCTGACTGTCTTTTTATGCTTTATTAAATGTAATTGTGTACCTTTGTGGCACAATTTTTGTAGCATTATCAGTGTGTAACTAAATTAAGAAGAATATGAATTACAACAACGAATTGAATTTCGACACAACGATGACTCGCGATCGCGAGCTGTCCATGTCTCAGGCTTTCCCTGCACTCATGCGGAAGGTTTATGTATGGATGACATTGGCTCTGATTATTACGGGGGTGACAGCCTATGGTGTAGCCAATAGTCCAGGTGTGATTAATGCCATCTACTCCAACTCTGCAGTCATGTGGGGACTGATTATTGCCGAACTGGCTCTGGTCATTGGTATCAGTGCTGCTATCAACCGCCTGTCGCTTGCCACGGCAACACTACTCTTTGTTCTCTACTCTGCCATCAATGGTGTGGTGCTCTCTTCCATCTTCCTTGTCTATACGACATCTTCTATAGCTAGCGTGTTCTTTATTACTGCTGGTACTTTCGCTGTGATGGCATTTGTTGGCTATACTACTAAAGCCGACCTTACCTCTTTGGGGAAAATCTTATTGATGGCCCTGATAGGTTTGATTATAGCTTCGTTAGTCAATGTGTTTTTCCTAAAGAGTACAGGCTTTGATTTAATCATCAGTTATGTCGGAGTGCTGATCTTCGTCGGCCTGACGGCTTATGATTCGCAGAAAATCAAGCAAATGTTGATGATGGCACCAGATGCAGGGGAATCTTCTCAGAAACTTGCATTGCTTGGAGCTCTATCGCTTTATCTTGACTTTATTAATCTCTTTATTTACCTGCTCCGCATTCTTGGGAAAAGGGAATGATTTCAAGAGAAATTTATCTCAATAGGCCTATACTCTATATATTATATATAAGGTATAGGCCTTCTAATTGTCAATAATCTCGAAAACTTTCACTGATTTTGAAAAATAATTGGCCAAAAATTTGGATGGTATCGAAAAAGTGCGTACCTTTGCATCCGCTTTCGCTTAAAAATGATGGCGAGACACAAGAGAAAGAGTTCTTTGAAAGATTTACATAGACAGAAGTAGTACAAGAAGCGAATGCCTCTTTGAGGCATTTGGGTATAAAGAAACGAACCGTCAAAACAAG
>DDQK01000021.1:8871-58084 GCA_002342665.1 Prevotella sp. UBA2444 | reverse complement strand
TCTTATCCCGAACTGGCGCAATATAGTTTAATTCCGCATCTGGAAGAACATTCTTAATAGACAAGGCTCCCTTGCTGACAGGTATCGTGTAATTCGCACTAAATGGACTAAACACTACAGCTTTGGTTGATGTCCATATATCATGCTGATATTCTGATGGCAAATTTGTATTACGGGTTAAGTATATCTTGCCATTTTTGTAAGAATAGACCGTACCATCAGGTTTATAGATGCACTTATTACCATCTACTCCCAAAACACCATTTGTAACAACAAACACATCCTGAGCCTGTGCATTAATATATTGCACCTGTCCAAAATCGCCATTACTGTCGCAAACCTTGAAATACACAGTAACATTTTTGTCTTCAAGTGGAATCAAAATAGAAGGCTCATTTGTTACATCCCAAACAATTTGTTTATTTGGGAACTTAACTCCCCAATGGTAACTGACAATTCTATTTATCTGTTCGCTTGGATTAGAGAATTGCGAGGTGATTAGGTTCGCATCTACTTTAAAACCATTGGGTTCGTGGTTGGCTACAAGGATATATTTGGGTGTACCGACCATAATGGTTTTGTTATATGTAATCCCATTGTGCTTAGCCGTGATCTGAACCAGACCGTTTCCTGTCACATCTAAAACGCCCTGCTGGTTAATGGTTGCTATAGATGTGTCTGAACTATTCCATACTACACCAGAAAGAATTTCTGAAAGTTGGTACTTTGCGCCAGAATAGCCAGTGGAAGGCCCCATAATCGTTCTTGTTAATTGTGACTCAAGCCATGTCTTTGCATCGGAGGATATAGATATGTGCATCTGATTGCCAGCAATAGACTCCATATAGTAAGCCTCACCAAATGGGGAAACATTGCCTGTAGGTGCAATCGAGAATTGGGCCGGGCTGTTGCTTATGCCATCTCCGACGGCAAGCGCACTGGCAGTGGGTACAAAGGGGATGCCTGACGCTAGTTTTATGTCAGTTCCGTAATATCCCAAAATGCTTGAATAAGTAGAGCCAGAAGGGATATTTATATTTTCTACTCCCCATCTTGACGCAGAATATGTGTCGTAAAGACAATTGCCAGAATGGTATCTATCATACGAAAATACGGTCTTCGATATTGGTATTGTCCATAAGAAGGTCTTTTTATATCCAATATTAATATGTGTTATTTTTCCACCTATAGTAGTAGCAGGCAGACACTCGAATACGCCTTTTACTTCGTCTCTTCCTGGGAGCATGACAAGCAACCCTGCTACCACATCCTGTAACAACACTACAGTTACCGCAGAAAGTAAAGGGGCAACAGCCGTTGTAATATTACTCCCCGCCGATAAGTCACAATAAAGTAACGGAGTCTCAATATTAGGGAGTGTGTAATCACTGTTAGCAATTGCTAATCTTTTGAATTCTTTTCCAGTATCACCATTAGGAAATCCCAGATTATTAAGTTCTTTCTGCCATTGAATATGAACATTGTTATTAAGATTGCCTGCCGGGTCCACGTAATTTAGAAGCATTTGCTGTGCAGCAGTAGAGTATGCGAAACGATTACCGATTGCTATAAGATTTTCTACGTTCAGCAACGAACTAAGTATTTTCTTGTCTTTCAAGAAACTCAAAATGCCATGATAGCCATACAAAACGCTTAGGGGGACATTTGCACCCATGTGCGGAGAATCGAAACTAACATAGGTTCCCACATTATGTTTCTGTTGGCTATTTTCCATTGTTTTCAAAGCATATCTTGAAACTAATCCTCCCATACTGTGACCAATAACCACGGAAGGCACAGATAAAACATCAGTCTTTGTATTTATTTTCTTTATTACTTCTATCAGTGTATAGGCATTTGCTTGTATGTACTCACCTGCATCTTGCCAATCTACATAAATGAAATCGTAACCATTGTTGCAGATAAAATCACTCCATTGAGTGTAGATGTTGCAAAAACTATTCGCACCTTGCCCATCTGGGTTAAGTTCGCGAGGGTCAAATCCTTCAACGAAAATAAGCGGTTTCCTTATTTTGCCACTATAATTTCCTGGCGCAAATTTGAGACTTACATCAGCAGCGGTCTTTATGCCGTTATATGACAAACCTTCGACAGTAAAGTTTTCATTTGGTGTGACTTTTGGGCTTCGTGTCATAGCCCTTGTTACTGATACAATATTCAATGAAGAATGTGAATAATATATATTTCCATTACAATCGATAATCTTAAAGACAAGAATATGTTCCCCTCCTGATAGATGTGCATTAACCTTTCTGTTCAATATGCTAATAAAACCTTGGCCATAATCAATTTCAACATCTGCGATGCCGATATTGGACAGTATATAGTTACTGGGCAGAGAAAACAATACGTCACTTGTACTTTTACACCCATCCATCGCACATCCTGCACACACTATTTTCTTTTGATATGCTTCTGCTGACGAGCAGAATACTTGCCCATTGTTATAAGTAAGTTTTCCCTCTTCGATAGCATTTGCACGTATTTGTGCATATTCAAACAACGAAATACTTATTCTAACTAAAGATTCCCGTCCTTCTTTATTTCTACCCATTTCAATCCCTTTCTCAAAAGCAAACAAGGGGTTGCCTGTTAGCGAAGCGGACTTAAGAGTTTCCAAAATATTACCATATTTAAGAATGTCAACAACATTCTCATCTGAGATGCCTTTTTCCGGAGAATATTTGGAAAGGTCTTCATACTCGATTGCATTGTCAATTAGAAGACCTGTAGGCACAGATGGCCTATCTATCCGAGCGAACATATAGTCTAGTGCATCTCTCATTCTATCAACCGTGTCATATCTTTGCGCATGAACACTTATGACGGCAACTGATAACAGTAATATAGCAACTACCTTTTTCATTTATTTATTCCGTTAGTGTTGTCACCTAAATTTAAGTTCTATAAGTTTACGTATCCCCAATAGCAGTGTTGGCCTTGGAATATCTCAATAATATAAGTTCCTGTAAGATATGGAGGTAATGCTATTCTTTGACATCCGCCACCTATTATAGTAGCAAATTCCACTTCTCCATCTTCATTATAAATTAGAACTTCACCTTCTTGGATTGAAGACAAGAAAATTAAGGAATAATCCTCTATCCCAACTGATGGCGCTTTAACTGGAGATTTCCTAATGGGCTTAGCTGCATCTGTCGGATCAAGACTTCTTGGTTGAAGAATGATTTCTTCACATGTTACATGTTGCATATCTGCGAAACTATAGCAGACCAGAAGCAGCAAACTAAATACTAATGTTAATTTTTTCATTTTTATAACGTTTTTTGTTGTGACGATGCAAAGGTACATTGATTATAAAACAAAAGATGTTTTTGCCTCCATTTTCAGTAAGTCAAATGAAGACAAAAACAAAATTACCCCCCTAAAATCAATTATATATCAGGGGGTTGCACAATTTTTAAGTCAGATTAAATCAATCGGTCTTTATGAGCTGTAAGAGTCCTGCTTTTAGGGTCTGCGCCCCTTTCTCATTGAAGATTTTCTTGTTGGCACGAGATTTTGCCGTGGTGACAGTTTGTGGGATAGAATCTGTTAGGTTGACTATGGAACTATCTTCAAAGTCAAGGATTAGAAGCATACAGACGTGAAGTTCCAATGGAGAAAGTTTCTTTTCTTTAGCAAGTACTTTATATGCATTCGGCATATCTTTACTAAACTGCACCTCCAATGCCCTCCATTCTGCTCTGTTTGGCACAGGGTTGTCTGATCTGAAATCCTTCTTCTTGCGAAACACCTCAACTATTTTGCTATTTTCGAAACTACTTAGATTGTCAATCGCGGACGGAAGTCCCGTTGCATCTGCAAGTTCTTCAATTGCCTGCTTCAGTTCTCTCCCCTTCTGTTCCTTTTCTGCAATAAGTTTCTTGTAGTCCCTGTCTTTTAGCCTTTGTAGTTCTTCTTGTGTATTTTGGTATTCTTTCTTTGCGTAGGCAAGAGATTCTGCCAACTTGCTTATTTTCTGCTGCTGCTTTCTCTTGTAGTCTCGGTAAACATAGAAAAGCAATATCCCACCCAAAGCCACAGATATGAGTATGCCGATAATCCACAGACGCGCATTTCTGGCTTTCTGCGCTTCAGTCTCTGCTTCTTTCTGGCTGCGACTATAATTATAAAGTGCTGACATTTGGTGAATTGCATCAGTCTGCATTTTTTTGTGCAAAGAGTCAATTGAATTTTCGTATAGAATGGAATAGTGCATGACAGAATCTACATTCTTTTTTTCTCTGTAGATAGACAGCATGCCTTTGTACGCATCATTTAAATGCCCATATTCAATTGCTTTTCTAAAATATCTCTCTGCTGATGCAGTATTGCTTATTGCCAGTTCGTAATATCCTTTTGTGTTGTAATACGCTTCTCTTCCTCTTGCTATATTTCCATCTTCATTAAAAAGCCCAGACTCTTGTTCGAATATTTCCATTGCATGACGAGCCCTGTCTAACTCGCCACGTTCAATATAAAGGTAAATTGATGCTACCAAGGCATCTGCAGCCTCCTTGTCTTCTCCTAATTGTTTCAGTGACAAATAGGTCTCGTTGATGATTTTTAAGATACTGTCTCTCTCATTCAAAAGATAGTAAGGCCTCATCATTTGTTGTCGCGCAATAATATATTCTTTCTCAGTATCTGTTTTTCGTATATAATCAATATAATGCCGCAGAGCCCATATTTCATCCTCCGGAAGATTTTGCTTGTGGAATATCTGAGACATCTGGCCATATACGGCAATCAGCGTGTTATAGTCAAAATCGGCTCTTGCCGTGTCAGCCGATTCTATAGCATCATAATAAGCCTGCAAAGCTTCTGGCGCTTCCCCCATATCGCTATGTACTCTTCCTAAAAGATAATAGGCAAGCATTCGGTCATTTGCGTCTCCACCCTTGTAGTACTTGACAACATCCTTTATAATCGAATCAGATGTAAATTGTATGTCAGCCTTGTTTTCTGCTTTCATTTTTACAAGTTCATAGTACATTCTTTCACTCCTGCCCCAATCTTCCTTATTTTGTTCTAACCTCGTCAATACAACAAGTGCAGAATCTGGGTCGGTATCAGCAATCTTACTGACGACTTCTAACTGAGTTGTCACATTTTTGCCGTTGCATCCTAATAAGGCGACGACAATCATACTTATATATATGTAAGCAAGTCTCTTCATATTCCGTTCATCCTTTGTTGATGGAGGCAAATGTATGCCCCGGTATTATTTGGGGTGCAAAGGTACTAAAACAATCCGAATCGGGCTACGATTTTACGTTTATTAAGCGGTTCAAAGCCTATTTTGTGATAGTAAAGTTTGGTAGTTTCAATAATTCTTCGTACTTTTGCACCCGATGAAGGGTCATAGAAAAGGCTGGTGGCTCTGAATCGGAGTTCTTTGAAAGCAATCCAAAGCAGAACGTGGAATTGAGAACGGTTTCCAAATCGTAACCCACTACATTTCCCAATCCCCCGAACTGCCTTTATTTATTAGAAAGATTGCTTTTTCTTCCAAAATTACGAAATAATTCATAATTATTTGCTAATTTTGCACAAAAATGTGATGTGATATGCAAGAAATTGAACTGAAAACCGTCATCAAAGCCTGTCAGACTGACGAGCTGACAGCCGAGGAGCAGCATCTTGTACAGCTGGCCATCGAAGCTACTGACCGCAGCTATGCCCCCTATTCCCACTTCAGTGTCGGTGCCGCCGTCCGCCTGGACAACGGTGTGGAACTCAGCGGCAGCAACCAGGAGAATGCCGCCTACCCCTCCGGCCTTTGTGCCGAGCGCACAACGCTCTTCTATGCTGGAGCGCAGTATCCCGACGAGCCTGTCCGCATGCTGGCCATTGCCGCGCGAGGCACCGACGGCGAACTGACCTATGAGCCCACGGGGCCCTGCGGTGCCTGCCGTCAGGTCATCGTTGAGTCTGAGACGCGCGCTGGCCGTCCCATCCGCATCCTGCTCTATGGCCGCAAGTGTACCTATGTCATTGAGGGTATCCGCGCCCTCCTGCCCCTCTGCTTCAGCGAGTTCTAATAACAGCCTAAGCCTTTTGCCGTCGAGAGCGAATCAAGGTGGAAGTCATAGATGAGGTTATCCTCGTCAATCTTTACAAACTGTTTCTTCCCTTGGATACTGTCCTTGGGCGATTCCCAACGGACATCGCCAAAGCGTACGCTGTCTGCCGTCTCCACCTTGGGCGTCCGCAGCAGCGAGTTCAAGAACTGATAGTTGAACACCGTCGTGGAGTCTATCTGTCCTCCCATCACCACATCGTCCTCATAGCCCGTGACGATACTCCCCTCGCAAGTCAGCCTGACCAGCGGCAACGGTTCTCCCCCCCAGGCATTGGTGAAGAAGAGCGCAGCCCCGCGATCGGCTGAGAAGGGATAGAACTGTGCCAACGTGCATCGACTGATTTCCACGATGCCTCCATAGACGGCCAGACAGGGCCCCAGCGTGTTCGTCAGCTGACACTGTCTTAATACCAAATAGGTATTCACGGCCTCGACGCCCGTACCCTCGGCATTGTGTACCGTACAGCGCTCCATCGTCAACCGCACCTGGGTCGAGTCGAGCGCTGCCGAGTCACAGACAATGGCCTCCGAAGCATTTCTCACCTCGGTTTCCGTCATCACATTGCCTGTCGAACTTTCCAGGAACCTCACCCCGCCCCACTGGCCACTCACTCGGTCGTAGGGCAGATAGGCGAACATACGGTCCAGGCGGTCGCCCCTCAGCACGCAATTCTCCGTCTTGAGCGTACCACCAATCTCCATCCCTGCTCCGTCGTGGAAATAGAGCGTCGTATTGCGCAACGTCAGCGTCACGCCGGGCTTGACCTCTATGGCGTCCATCACCACGATCGGCTTCTCCGACTCTATCACCGTATCCCGTTCCAATATCAGCCGGTTTATCTTCTCCGCATCCCACGTCCAGGCTCTCAGCACCACTTGCTGCTCCACACCGCTCTCCAGGGTGAACACCAGCCGGTCTTCCACCAGCTTCGGATCCTGCTGCAACGCCTCAGCAGCGGTCAGTTCCACAAACACCAGCAGCGAGTCCTTGCCACGCACCTCCAGGTCATTCACCTGAGAGCCATTGGAGTTGTCGAGATAGGCTCCGTCCACATTCACGCGGAATCCCGTCTGGTTCCTGCGAGCCAGTCGTATGTTCTGCAGCCGGATGCCGTCTTTGTTGTCATTGTGTACCCAGAAGGTGTAGGTCGAGGATGGAGTCTTCGAGAACACCGTATCCATCTTCAGCGTGTCGGTGCCGAAGGTCAGCAGCGCCCCCTTCTGTGTGGTGAAGGTGTCGTCGTTCTGACAAGCCACGCAGGCCGTCAATATCATCAGAAAATAAAAAATCCGTCTCATCATATACTGATAAAACGGATTTCTTAGCGATTTATTGTGCAGAGCACATCAACATGAAGGTCTGTTACCAGATGTGAAGGCGATTTTTAAGTAACTTTGCATCATCAAAGTAAAAGCTGCCGCGAGTGCGGCAGCTTTTGCTTTGGTTCGGACGGGAGATCACTTGCCGAAGTAACGCTTCAGCAGACCGGCGAAACCGGCACCATGACGAGCCTCGTCCTTGGCAGCCTCGTGAACCATGTCGTGGATGGCGTCGAAGCCCATGGCCTTGGCCTGCTTGGCCAGTTCAAACTTGTCGGCGCAGGCACCGTGCTCGGCAGCGGCACGCTTCTCAAGGTTGGTCTTGGTGTCGAACACTACCTCGCCCAGCAGTTCTGCAAACTGTGCTGCATGCTTGGCCTCTTCCAGAGCGTAGCGGTTGAAAGCCTCGGCGATCTCGGGATAGCCCTCACGATCAGCCTGACGGGCCATGGCGATATACATGCCCACCTCGCCGCACTCGCCGAGATAGTTGTTGCGCAACTCCTGAATCATCTCCTCGGGGACACCCTCGATTTTGCCATCGCCCAGACGGTGGACAGTAGCGTATGTCACATCGCCCTCCTCCTGCAGTTCAGAGAATTTGGAGGCAGGAGCCTTACAGACGGGGCACTTCTCGGGAGCAGCATCGCCTTCGTAGATATATCCACAAACGGCGCAGATGAATTTCTTCTTCATAATCGTATTTGTTTTGTTAGTAAATTGAATGTTCGACTGCAAAGATACGGAAAAAAAAACGATTGAGCAAGTTTTTCTGCCGAATTATTCGCAATTTATACAATGTCTAAACGATGCCCCAGGGGCACAGTGAAGAATATTTCCTGCATATACTTACCGAAGTCAGACAAGGACGAAAAAATATCTGGCACAATTGTCATTATTCCGCATAATTTTAGTACCTTTGCAGTCGATTTAGCGAACTATATAATAATATATAAGGTATAAGAAGATGGTTAAGATTTCGAAAGAAGCCGCTCTGGAGTATCACGAGAGCGGGCGCCCTGGTAAAATAGAGGTGAAACCCACCAAGGCGTACAGAACACAAACAGACTTGAGTTTAGCCTACTCGCCAGGCGTGGCCTTCCCCTGCCTGGAGATTCAGGAGAACCCCGACAATGCGTACAAGTACACCGACAAGGGCAACCTGGTGGCCGTCATCTCGAACGGTACGGCGGTGCTGGGCTTGGGCGATATCGGAGCGATGAGCGGCAAGCCCGTGATGGAGGGCAAGGGACTGCTCTTCAAGATCTACGGCGGCATCGACGTATTTGATATCGAGGTGGCCGAGAAGGACCCGGAGAAGTTCTGCGAGGCCGTGGAGCGCATCGCCCCCACTTTCGGCGGTATCAACCTGGAGGACATCAAGGCCCCGGAGTGCTTCTATATCGAGGAGCGCCTGAAGCGGACACTCGACATACCCGTGATGCACGACGACCAGCACGGCACGGCCATCATCTCGGCAGCAGGACTGAAGAACGCCATGGAGGTGATCGGCAAGGACATCGCGAAGGTGAAGATTGTGGTGAACGGAGCCGGTGCCGCTGCCATCTCGTGTACCAAACTCTATATGGCCATCGGCGCCAGGAAAGAGAACATCGTGATGCTCGACTCCAAAGGCGTGATCTCGACGGAGCGCCAGGACCTGAACGAGCAGAAGAAATTCTTCGCCACCAGTCGCACGGATATCCACACGCTGGCAGAGGCCGTCAACGGTGCCGACGTGTTCGTGGGCCTCTCCAAGGGCAATGTGCTCTCGAAGGAGATGGTGAAGACCATGGCTAAGGACCCCGTGATTTTCGCACTGGCCAACCCTGTACCCGAAATCTCGTACGAGGATGCCATGGAGGCACGCCCCGACACACTGATGTCGACAGGCCGCACGGACTATCCCAACCAGATCAACAATGTGATAGGCTTCCCCTACATCTTCCGTGGTGCCCTCGACGTACACGCTACGGCCATCAACGAGGAGATGAAGCTCGCCGCCGTGCATGCCATCGCCGACCTGGCCAAGCAGCCTGTGCCCGACGTGGTGAACGACGTCTACAAGGTGAACAACCTGACCTTCGGACGCAACTACTTCATCCCGAAGCCTGTAGACCCGCGACTGATCACCGAGGTGAGCTCAGCCGTGGCCAAGGCTGCCATCGAGAGCGGCGTGGCCCGCAAGAAGATAGAAGACTGGGATGCCTACAAGAACTCGCTCAACGTGCTGCTGGGCCAGGAGACCAAGCTCACGCAGAAGCTCTACGCCACCGCCGCCGCCCACCCGCAGCGCGTGGTCTTCGCCGAGGCCATCCACCCCACCATGCTCAAGGCTGCCGTGCAGGCCAAGGCCGAGGGCATCTGCCATCCCGTGCTGCTGGGCAACGACGAGGTCATCGCCAAGCTGGCCCAGAAGCTCGACCTGAACATCGACGGCATCGAAATCGTCAACCTGCGCCACCCCTCGGAGCAGGAGCGCCGCGAGCGCTACGCCCGTATCCTCACCGAGAAGCGTCAGCGAGAAGGCTACACCTTCCAGGAAGCCAACGACAAGATGTTTGAGCGCAACTACTTCGGCATGATGATGGTGGAGACGGGCGAGGCAGATGCCTTCATCACCGGTCTCTACACGAAGTACTCCAACACGGTGAAGGTGGTCAAGGAGGTCATCGGCATCCGTCCCGAGTACCAGCACTTCGGTGCCATGCACATCATCAACTCGCCCAAGGGCACCTACTACATTGCCGACACGCTGGTGAACGAGAATCCCGACACCGACACCCTTGTCGACATCGCCAAGCTGGCAGCCACAGCCGTGCGCTTCTTCAACGAGAAGCCCGTCATCTCGATGGTGAGCCACTCTAACTTCGGAAGCTCACAGAGCGACGGTGCCCACAAGGTGAAGTATGCCGTGGAGAAGATGCAGCAGATGTATCCAGACCTGCCCATCGACGGAGAGATGCAGCTGGGCTTCTCACTCGACGACGAGCTGCGCGACGAGCAATATCCCTTCACCCGCCTGAAGGGCAAGAAGGTGAACACGCTGGTATTCCCCAACCTGACCTCTGCACGCTCCTCGTACAAGATGCTGCAGATGCTGGGTGCAGATGCCGAGATTATTGGTCCGATACAGATGGGACTCAACAAGCCCATCCACTTCATCGACTTCGGCGCCTCGGTACGCGACGTGATGAACATCGTGGCCGTGGCCACCATCGATGCCTACGTGGACAAGATCAAGAAGAAGCTCTCGGCACTGGGGAAGTAAGTGCAGACGGCTGAAACAACAAGGTGACGGGGATTCTCGCCACCTTTTTCGTATGTGCCCGAACACAAGAAAGCCGCATATCTATGACTTTTTGCCTTGATTTATATCAATTAAGTAACAAAACGTAAGCGTTTGCGCGATTTTTATGGCAAATTGTTTGGTGGTTAGCAGTTTTTGCTATAATTTTGCAACCGCAAACGAGAAATAAAAGAATCATCATTATAACAAACAACTAAAAAGACAAAAGATTATGAATGCAGCACAAGTTGTAGAGCAGCTGAAGCAGCGCTTCCCCAATGAGCCGGAGTACATCCAGGCAGTTTCGCAGGTTCTTCCCACCATCGAAGAAGAGTACAACAAGCACCCCGAGTTTGAAAAGGCCAACCTCATCGAGCGCCTTTGCATTCCCGACAGAGTATGCGAGTTCCGCATCACTTGGGTTGACGACAAGGGTAACGTGCAGACCAACATGGGCTACCGTATCCAGCACAACAACGCCATTGGCCCGTACAAAGGCGGCCTGCGCTATCACAAGAGTGTGAACCTGGGTATCCTGAAGTTCCTTGCCTTCGAGCAGACCTTCAAGAACTCGCTGACCACACTGCCCATGGGTGGTGCCAAGGGTGGCTCGGACTTCTCTCCCCGTGGCAAGAGCGACGCTGAGGTGATGCGCTTCTGCCAGGCATTCATGAACGAGCTCTACCGCGTGATTGGTCCCGATGAGGACGTCCCCGCTGGTGACATCGGCGTAGGCGGCCGTGAGGTAGGCTATCTGTTCGGACAGTACAAGAAGCTCACCCACCAGTTCCAGGGCGTGCTCACAGGTAAGGGCATCCCCTTCGGTGGTTCACTCATCCGTCCCGAGGCAACCGGTTATGGTACCGTTTACTTCCTGACTTCGATGCTGGCTACCCGCAACATTGACATCAAGGGTAAGAAGGTGCTGATCTCTGGTGCAGGTAACGTGGCTCAGTATGCTGCCGAGAAGTGCCTGCAGCTGGGTGCTATCCCCATGACCATGTCTGACTCCGACGGTTATATCTACGATCCCGATGGTATCGACCGCGCCAAGCTCGACTACATCATGGAGCTGAAGAACGTGGAGCGCGGACGTATCAAGGAGTATGTCGAGGAGTATCCCACAGCCGTCTACCACGAGGGCAAGCGCCCCTGGTACGAGAAGGCCGACATCGCCCTGCCCTGCGCTACGCAGAACGAGATCAACGGTGAGGAGGCTCAGGCTCTGGTGAACAATGGCGTGATTGCCGTTGCCGAGGGTGCCAACATGCCTTCGCTGCCTGAGGCTATCAAGATCTTCCAGGATGCCAAGATCCTCTACTCGCCGGGTAAGGCTTCTAACGCCGGTGGTGTGTCGGTATCTGGTCTTGAGATGTCACAGAACTCAGAGCGCCTGAGCTGGACTGCCGAGGAGGTGGACAACTATCTGAAGCGCATCATGAACGACATTCACGAGAACTGCGTGAAGTATGGTACTGAGAAGGACGGCTACATCAACTACGTGAAGGGTGCCAACGTGGCCGGCTTCATGAAGGTGGCCAAGGCCATGATGGCTCAGGGAATCGTTTGATTCATTGAACATTGAAGATTGAACATTGAACGTTAATTCATTGATTTCAATAGCAAAGACAGAAGGGCTGACTCGATGAAGTCGGCCCTTTTTGTTAATTAATCATAAATCACGATAAAAATCTTCAATCTTCAATCTTCAATCTTCAATAATCTTCGTACCTTTGCAGCCACTTTTGTCCCCAAAGGGGGACGTAGGGGTCAGAACAGGCGCTGGCACCTACCGAATATTAACCCTTAAAAACGGTCTGAGAAACGTCTGTTCAGACCAGCCCCGACAAGCACAAGCGAGGGCACAGAATATATTTATGTCAGAATTAACAAAGAACGTTAAGCCGCTCGACGATTTCAACTGGGATGAGTTCGAGAATGGAACGACCGCTGGTGTCAACAAGGAAGAACTTGACAAAGCGTACGACGAGACCCTTAACAAGGTTGCCGACCACCAGGTAGTTGACGGTAAAGTGATTTCCGTCGACAAGAAGGAAGTGGTTGTCAACATCGGCTACAAGAGCGACGGTATCATCCCCGCTTCAGAATTCCGCTACAACCCCGACCTGAAGGTGGGCGACACCGTGGAGGTCTACGTGGAGAGCGCCGAGGACAAGAAGGGTCAGCTCATCCTCTCTCACAAGAAGGCACGCCTCTCCAAGTCTTGGGATCGTGTCAATGCAGCCCTCGACAACGAGGAGATCGTTCAGGGTTACATCAAGTGCCGCACCAAGGGCGGTATGATCGTCGACGTATTCGGCATCGAGGCCTTCCTGCCTGGTAGCCAGATTGACGTTCATCCCATACGTGACTACGACCAGTTCGTGGGTAAGACGATGGAGTTCAAGATCGTGAAGATCAACCAGGAGTTCCGCAACGTAGTTGTCTCTCACAAGGCTCTCATCGAGGCCGAGCTCGAGGCACAGAAGAAGGAGATTATCGGCAAGCTGGAGAAGGGTCAGATCCTCGAGGGTACCGTAAAGAACATCACGAGCTACGGCGTATTCGTCGACCTCGGTGGTGTAGACGGACTCATCCACATCACAGACCTCTCTTGGGGCCGCGTTGATGATCCCCACAAGGTGGTGGAGCTCGACCAGAAGATCAACGTCGTTATCCTCGACTTCGACGACGAGAAGAAGCGCATTGCTCTGGGTCTGAAGCAGCTCACACCGCATCCTTGGGATGCTCTCGACCAGAATCTCAAGGTGGGCGACCACGTGAAGGGTAAGGTTGTTGTGCTGGCTGACTACGGTGCATTCGTTGAGATTCAGCCCGGTGTTGAGGGTCTCATCCACGTCAGCGAGATGTCTTGGAGCCAGCACCTGCGCAGCGCTCAGGAGTTCCTGAAGGTAGGCGAAGAGGTAGAGGCTGTCATCCTGACTCTCGACCGCGACGAGCGCAAGATGTCGCTTGGTATCAAGCAGCTCCGTGAGGATCCCTGGGAGGCTATCGAGACCAAGTATCCTGTTGGAAGCAAGCACACTGCCAAGGTTCGCAACTTCACCAACTTCGGCGTATTCGTAGAGCTGGAGGAGGGTGTCGATGGTCTGATCCACATCAGCGACCTCTCATGGACCAAGAAGGTGAAGCACCCCTCAGAGTTCACTCAGGTGGGCGCTCAGATCGACGTGATCGTGCTCGACATCGACAAGGAGAACCGTCGTCTCTCCCTCGGCCACAAGCAGCTGGAGGACAATCCTTGGGATGTGTTCGAAGCCAAGTATACCGTTGGTTCAATCCACGAGGGTAAGATCACAGAGATGCTCGACAAGGGTGCCGTTGTGGCCCTCGACGAGAATGTGGAAGGCTTTGCTACTCCCAAGCACCTCGTCAAGGAGGATGGTTCTCAGGCTAAGGCCGGTGAGACGCTGCCCTTCAAGGTGATTGAGTTCAACAAGGACTCTAAGCGTATCATCCTCTCTCACAGCCGTACCTTCGAGGATCCCGCCCGTGAGGAGAAGAAGGCCGCTGCCAAGAAGGCTCCCCGTCAGAAGAAGGAGGATGCTCCGAAGATTGAGAACGTTGCTGCCAGCACCACGCTCGGCGACATCGACGTACTTGCTCAGCTGAAGGCTCAGATGGAGAAGGGCGAGTAATCCCCCTTTCCACCTATTCCATACGAAGAGGCTCCGTAAATTCCTACGGAGCCTCTTTCCAAAAAAGAAGTGGCTAACTGAATAAAGAGAATTATGAGGAAGATTTTATTTTTGTTTCTTGTGATGTTTTGCTCATTCGAGTCGCATGCAACAGACTTCGACGGGAAATATGTGTCGCAGAGTGGTGAGCTGATGTTCGAATTCAAGGGCGACAGCCTGTATATCGAAATCGCTCAAAGCCAGCGAAACGTCTCGGCATTCAAACTGGTCAAGAACAAGAAGAGCGACAATACTACCACCTTCAACGCCTACGAAAGTTATGTAAGAAACGGTCAACTGACTTACAGGGAAGTACTCATCAAGGTCACCAAGAATGATGACGATGACTACGTGCTCGAATACTTCGGCAAAGACAAGGACCGGGACTACAACTCCAACGAGCGTTATAAGATCAAGAAGATCGACGACAAGGACTAAGGTCTCCCCCTAACCTCGTTGACTACAGCGAAACCTTCTGGACATCATTCTCAATGATGGTGTAAATTAGGGCCGGCTGCTCAAAGAAGGCATTCTCGCGAAAGGTGTGCAGCTTATAAAACTTGACAGGGTCAAGTCGCACCTGAGCATTGATGGCTGGTTTGAGCATAAAGTGTTTGTCGCGCTTGTAGGCAATGACCTGCAGGCAGGACCGCTCGAGGGTGTTGAGTTCTTCACGTCCGAACTCTTCGATAAACTCTTTCGTATTGGGTTCCACCTCGCCCGTTGCGCGCACCTCCCAGGCATTACCCTCAGCCGTCATATAGACGTAGCGCATGTAGTAGTTGGAATCGTTGACGAAATAGGATTCAAAGCGCGTGTCGGTCAATTCTTTCAAGTTGATGGGCACGAAGGCGAGATAGGCACTGAGCTTGTCGCCTCCACTGCGTTCCTCTGGCTTACGACGGAACGTGACCGGACGGTCAGCAGGCTCTTCCTCAGGCTCTTGCTCCACCACAGAGGCCGCTGCGGCCTTTGACTTCATCTCAACCACGTGGCGCGTGTCGTAGTTTTCTTCGCCGACCACCACCACCTCGCTGATACGCATAGGAACGTCGAAACCGTCCTCATCTTCCACTAATACGATATTCTTACCCTGGAAACCCGATACACGGCCACCTCCCACTTCACTCAGAAACCTTACTTTATCTCCTATTTTCATATCTGCTATCAGTTTTGACTGCAAAGGTACGAAAAAAAATCATAATTCATTATGCATCATTCATAATAATTTCGTAACTTTGCAGTATGATCTTATATTTTTCAGCAACAGGCAATACACGATGGGTAGTCCAGCAGATAGCGGAGGCCCTTTGCGAAGAGGCAGTCTACATCCCCGAAGCCATCAGGCACGGGCAGTATGAGTACACATTGAAGGAAGGAGAGCGCATCGGCTTCTGCTTTCCAACGCATGGCTGGCAACCGCCAAGAATTGTCAGAGACTTCATCAGTCACCTGCACATAGCCAATGTTTCTGGACATTTCTGTTGGGCACTGACAACATGTGGTGACAATATGGGTGAGGCGATGGCCATCCTAAACAAAGAACTGGCCCAGAAGGGCATGAGAGCCGAGACGCTCTTCTCAATCATCATGCCAGAGACCTACGTTTGTCTGCCCATGATGCATACCGACCCAGAAGAGAAGGTGCAACGGAAGGTTGACGAGGCCAGTCGGCGGATGTCACACATCATCAGCACCATCAAGGAGTGCCGGAAGGGTGTCGTGGAACTGGAGAAAGGACCTGTGCCGATGCTGCTATCGTACGTCATCGGGAGCTACTTCAACAGGCAGATGGTAAACGACAAGGGGTTTGCCGTGGATACAGCCGTATGCATCCAGTGCGGCAAGTGCGCCAATGTGTGTCCAGTAGACAACATCGAGGGAACGCCACCCAAATGGCTCCACAACGGGCAATGTACTTCATGCCTGGCTTGCTACCACTACTGTCCTGTACACGCCATCAGCAAAGGGGAGCGCACCAAGACGCGAGGACAATACTATTTCAGGCCTCCCCTAACCCCTCCTGTAGGCGGGGAAAAGGGTGATCAGTAGACGCGGGGGCCGAAAATGGTAGTGCCTATGCGCACCATGGTAGAGCCCGTCTCGAGAGCGATGGGATAGTCGTCGCTCATTCCCCAAGACCGTTCGCAGAAGGCATTGTCATCGGCGAAATAGTCAGCTTTCACTTCATCAAAGAAATTGCGGGCCGTCTGCATCTCTCGACGTATCTGCTCCTGATTGTCGACAAAGGAGGCCATCATCATCAGGCCGCAGATCTGAACATGCTGCATCTCGCGCCACTCACCGTTGGCGAGCAGCTCCCTGCAGTCATCGAGAGTGAGACCATACTTAGTGGCTTCCTCAGCGATGTGGAGTTCGAGCAACACCTTGATGACCCTCCCACAGCGACCAGCCTGGCGGTCAATCTCACGGAGCAGTTTCAGTGAGTCAACCGCTTCGATCATCGACACGTAGGGAGCGATATATTTCACCTTATTGGTCTGCAGGTGACCGATAAAGTGCCATTCGATGTCCTGAGGCAATGTAGAGTGTTTCTGGCGCAACTCCTGCTCGTGGCTCTCACCGAAGATACGCTGGCCCTCGGCATAGGCGGCCTCAATATATTCATTCGGGTGGTACTTGGAAATTGCCACAAGGCGAACACCCTGTGGCAATGTATCGAGTACTCGGTGTAAGTTTCCTTTAACGTCGTAGTCCATCACTGTTCGTATTCAGGTTTGTCGTCGACTTCCTTCTGTTTCTTGCTATACTCAAAGACATCCATAAGGGTCGTTTCGGTGACGGAGTAAATCACATAGTCGATCATCGTCCCCCCCATGACCTCGTCGATGTTCTTCACGGCACCGTTGAAAGAACCTGCCTGTACGAGGTAATTGACCGTAGAGCGCTTCTCTTTCTCCGTCTTCTCATCGATAGTGATAAACTGAAGTTTGGCTTTGTAGAATTTGTCTGCCAGATCATCGTCAGAGAAGAATATCTCCTTGTAAGCCGCCTTCTTGATATCTTTCACATCGAATTCGCCACTGATATAGCTCGACATCTCCTCGATAATGCGCTCCTCAGCCTCAGAGAAACTGAGGGCATCGACGACGTACTGTTCTGATACTTTCTTCTGCAAGCCGTCTTCCATAACCTTCTCATAGCCGATCTTGCATTCAAACCATTCTGCTGTTCTTGATCTCATATTTATATCTATATTATTTATCCTTAATTATTTCTGTATTCCGTACTTGGGTTTCTCGCCCATCTCAGCTTTCTTGCGCTCGGTAACCTGTTCGATTATCTCGGATGCAATACGCTGGCTCTTCTCCTTGCTAAGCGAGGAATGCTCACCCAACTCGACCTGCTTCTCGATAAGCTCCTGCATAGCCTTGTCACTGGCAGCCTGAAAATTCTTCTGTCCGCCACCCATCTTATCATTGTTATATACACCAGAAAGGATACGTTCAGCCTCCTTGGCATACTGCTTACGGAAGATCTGCTCGCCCTTGGCTTCAAACTCCCGGATTTTGCGCTCGTCGATCTTGTCGGAGTCACGCATCTGATAGTCCTTGATGGCATCGGCGATAGAGGCAGAATCAGCAGCCGCTCCCAGTTCGGTGGCTGGGTCGAAGCCTTCGTCGAGCATCTCGTCGCTGATTTGCTCCTTGACAGGATTGACGAACTCCACATCTTCAGTGTCGGGTGTCAGTCCGAAGAAGAGTCCTGCCAAGATCAGGGCCACAAGCAGTGCACCTGCACCCATAAGGGCAGAACGGAAGGTGGCTTTGCGCTGCTCCATCGCTTTCTGGAAATCGGCCACCGTGGCATAACGCTTAGCGGGGTCTTCCGAAGCAGCCTTGCTGACGGGTGATTTCAAGGCGAGAGGCATACCTGATGAAGCGTAGAGATAATCCATAAATTTGGCCAGTGCGTAAACATCACTGGCAGCTGTTGCTGATTCTCCGCGCATGACTTCTGGAGCCACATAGTTCTCTAAGCCCTCGTACAGTTCAGCATTTATACCCAGCCGCTCGTAGAAAGAACCGTGGAGCAACAGACGGATGCTGTTGTCGTTCTTGCGCACAAGGATGTTTGAGGGCGAGAGGCAGAGCTGATAGACACCATGCTCATTGAGCACAACCAACAGATTGGCCAAATCACTGACAGTATTGTCGAGGAAGTCTTTGCGAGCTACAATGGAGGGGTTGTCGTTAAGCAACTGCTCGAGTGTCTGATAGTTTCCCGGCTCCACGGCAACGGCGAACACACTCTGAGAGCCATCCTCAGCCTCGTTGGGCACGAAGCGCAACTGGTGCCTGTCGCTGATGCCTGAGGTGGCCTCACTGTCTTTCTTGACACAGTCGGAGAAGAGAATGTTATCAGACAGTTCGTCGTTGAACTCAACGAAATTGCTGTACTTGTCGTCTATCAGCCGCTTATGGAAGTAACCGTAGGGCAGACGTACCTTGTTGGACTTACGCTTGTCGCGCGACTCAATCATTTCTTCGAAATTCACTGCTTAATCATTTATGGGTTTGCGGTGCAAAAGTACATAATAAAATCTGAAAATGGCCATAGATTACACAGATTAACACAGAATTATGTTAAATTTCGGTGAAATTCTGTGTATTCTGTCGCTAAATTTGTACCTTTGCATCCAAAAATATAAGAAAAGATGCCAGAAATATCAGTCCGCGGTCTGGAAATGCCAGAGTCTCCTATCCGGAAACTTGCCCCGCTAGCAGCAGCCGCAAAGAAAAGAGGTACCCACGTGTATCACCTGAACATCGGACAGCCAGACCTGCCCACGCCTCAGGTGGCTCTCGACGCACTAAAGACCATCGACCGCAACATCCTGGAATACTCTCCCTCACAAGGTTATCAAAGTTACCGCGAGAAACTGGTAAGTTACTACGCGAAATACGACATTCGTGTGACTGCCGACGATATCATCATCACTTCTGGCGGTTCAGAGGCTGTGCTCTTCGCCTTTCTCTCCTGTCTGAACCCAGGCGACGAAATCATCGTACCCGAGCCCGCCTACGCCAACTATATGGCCTTCGCCATTTCTGCAGGAGCGAAGATACGTACCATCGCCACCACCATCGAGGAGGGCTTCTCGCTGCCGAAGGTGGAGAAGTTTGAGGAGCTCATCAACGAGCGCACCCGCGCCATTATGATCTGCAACCCCAACAACCCCACGGGGTATCTGTACACACGCCGCGAGATGAACCAGATACGCGATCTGGTGAAGAAATACGACTTGTATCTCTTCTCCGATGAGGTGTATCGCGAATACATCTATACCGGCTCGCCCTATATCAGTGCCTGTCACCTGGAGGGCATTGAACAGAACGTAATTCTCATTGACTCGGTGTCGAAGCGCTACTCAGAGTGCGGTATCCGTATCGGAGCACTTATCACGAAGAATGCTGAAGTGAGAAAGGCCGTCATGAAGTTCTGCCAGGCACGCCTCTCCCCTCCCCTGATAGGACAAATCGTGGCAGAAGCCTCGTTGGATACACCTGAAGATTATCTGCGCGACGTCTACGACGAATATGTAGAGCGCCGTAAGTGTCTCATCGATGGTTTGAACCGCATACCAGGTGTCTACTCCCCCATTCCGATGGGAGCCTTCTACACTGTAGCCAAACTGCCTGTAGACGATGCTGAGAAATTCTGTCGCTGGTGTCTGGCAGAATTCAATTACGAGGGCGAGACAGTGATGATGGCACCTGCCGCAGGCTTCTATACGACCCCCGGTGCAGGCATCAATCAGGTACGTATTGCCTACGTGTTGAAAAAGGAAGATCTGGAACGTGCCCTCTTCGTGCTGCGCAAGGCCTTGGAGGCTTATCCGGGGAGGGTTGATGATTGAGAGATTGAGAGATTGAGAGATTGAGAAATTGAGAGATTGAGAGATTGAATCTTCCGTTTTTCATAGCCAGAAGGATTTACAGCGACCAAGGCGACAAGCACAAGGTGAGTCGTCCTGCCGTACATATTGCCACACTCGGTGTAGCGATAGGACTCGCTGTCATGATTGTCACCGTGAGCGTTGTCTTGGGATTCAAGCATACCATCCGCGACAAGGTGGTTGGGTTCGGTAGCCACATACAGGTACAGAACCTGATGAACTTCAGCGTGGCATCACTCAACCCTGTGACGATCAACGACAGCGTAATGGGCGTGATGAAGCAGATAGAAGGTGTGGAGCATGTGGAACGATATGCACTGACACAAGGCATACTTAAGACCGACAATGATTTCCTTGGTGTCTTGTTCAAGGGCGTGGGGCCCGAATACGATCTTCGATTCCTCAGCGATAACCTCGTGGAGGGGCAGATGCCACAGTTCTCCGATACCGCAAGCACCAACAAACTGCTCCTGTCGAAAATGATTGCAGACAAGTTGCAGTTGAAAGCAGGCGACCGTGTCTATGCCTATTTCATAGATGATAATGTACGCGCACGACGCTTTACCGTCAGCGCTATCTACCAGACCAACATGACGCGCTTCGACGAGAATCTGTGCTTCACCGATCTCCACACAGTGACGCGCCTGAACAACTGGGAACCGGGACTCTGTACAGGAGCAGAGGTTTTAGTGAAGGACTTCGACAAACTCGAAGTGACAGCCGATGCTTTCATCGACAAAATCAACCGTCAAACGGACGAGTACAACAACACCTACTCCTCGCAGACCATCTACGAGGCTTATCCGCAGGTATTCAACTGGTTGGAGCTGCTCGACATCAACGTTTGGATCATTCTGGCTCTGATGGTAGCCGTAGCCGGCTTCACGATGATCAGCGGACTGCTCATCATCATCCTCGAACGCACACAGATGATAGGTGTGCTTAAGGCTATCGGAGCCCGCAACAAAACTATCCGTCACACATTCCTTTGGTTCTCGGTATTCATCATCGGTCGCGGTCTGCTGTTAGGCAACATCATTGGACTGGGCATCGTACTGCTACAGAAGTACACGGGACTGGTAAAACTCGATCCGCAGACCTACTATGTGAGTGAGGCACCAATGGAACTGAACCTGCCCCTCTTCGTGCTTCTCAACATTGCGACACTGCTCATTTGCGTCTTCGTACTCATCGCCCCCAGTTACTTGATTTCACACATCCATCCCGCTAAATCTATGCGATATGAGTAATTTTCTGTCCGAAATGTCGGATAATTAATATTTTCTTCCATTTCTCCCAAAAATATTGCACAATTTTTTTGGAAATGTGCAGAAAAGGCGTTACCTTTGCACAAAAATTTGAAAATTGTGCAATTTTGATGAAAACTTTCAGTAGCTTCAACGCATATATCCAAAAGGCAATCATCGACAACTGGGATCAGGACGCACTTACCGACTATCAGGGAGCGACGCTGCAATTCCACGACGTGGCCCGCAAGATTGAGAAACTGCATATCCTCTTCGAAAACAGCAATGTCAAGAAGGGCGACAAGATAGCCATCTGTGGGCGCAACTCCGCCCACTGGGCCGTTGCCTTCCTGGCTACGTTGACTTACGGTGCGGTGGCAGTGCCCATCCTGCACGAGTTCAACGGTGAGCAGGTGCAGAACATAGTCAATCACTCAGGTGCCAAACTATTGTTTATCGGTGACTACGCCGTGAAAACCATCAATCCTGATGAGATGCCCGCTCTGGAAGGAATCATCAACATCCCGGACTTCTCACTGCTCATCAGTCGTGCAGAAGCTCTGACCTATGCGCGCGAACATCTTAATCTAATGTTCGGCAGCAAGTATCCGATGGCTTTCCGACGCGAGCATGTCAGCTACCATCAAGACGAGGCGGATGAACTGGCGCTCATCAACTACACCAGCGGCACCACAGGTTTCTCGAAGGGAGTCATGCTTCCCTACCGCTCACTTTGGGGAAACATTGAGTTCATCATCAATCGTTTAGGCAATCAGGTACGCCCTGGGGACAATTTATTGAGCATTCTGCCGATGGCCCACATGTACGGTATGGCCGTGGAGTTTCTCTTTGGATTCTGCCATGGCTGCCACTTGTTCTTCCTGACGCGTCTGCCGAGTCCAGCCATCATCGCCAAAGCCTTCACCGATGTGCAGCCCACACTGGTGGTGACCGTGCCGTTGATTATCGAGAAAATTATCCGCAAGAAGGTGTTCCCAAAGATACAGGACAACCGGATCCGGCTGCTGTTGGCCATGCCTGTCGTCAACAAGAAAGTGAAGGAACGCATCTGTAAAGAAGTATACAACGCTTTCGGTGGCCGTCTCTACCAGATTATCGTAGGTGGAGCTGCCCTATCGAAGGAAGTGGAAGAGTTCCTGCTCTCCATCGGATTCCCCCTTACCGTAGGTTACGGCACCACCGAGTGTGCACCGCTTATCACCTACTGTGACTGGAAAGAGTTCGTCAGAGGTTGCTGTGGCAAGCCTGTTGACAGGATGGAGGTAAAGATTCTTTCACAGGACCCGGAGAACATCCCAGGCGAGATTGTCACCCGAGGCTGCAACGTGATGTTAGGCTACTACAAGAACGAGGAGGCTACCCACGAGGCTATCGACGAAGACGGCTGGTATCACACTGGCGATCTGGGCACCCTCTCTGCAAGTAATCACCTTTTTATCCGTGGACGCATCAAGAATATGCTGCTTGGTGCCAACGGACAGAACGTCTATCCCGAAGAGATTGAAGACAAGCTCAACTCGATGACAATGGTCTCGGAAAGCATTGTCATACAGCGCGGCGACAAACTCATCGCTCTCGTACACCCGGACAAGGACGAGATGATGAACTTCAGTCAGGAAGAAATGGAAGGCATCATGGAACAGAACCGCAAGGAGCTCAATGAACAGCTGCCACCCTATAGCCGTCTTGCCGCCATCGAGCTCCACGAGGAAGAGTTTGCCAAGACCCCAAAGAAAAGCATCAAACGCTACTTATATAAGAACTACTAAAGAGTATGGAAAAAATACCTAGTTTTAACGCATTAATCCAGAAAAGCATCATCGATAACTGGGACCTGGACGCACTGACCGACTTCAAGGGACAGACGTTACAGTTCCACGATGTGGCGCGCAAGATTGAAAAGATTCACATCTTGTTTGAAAACAGCGGTATCCAGAAAGGTGATAAGATTGCCCTCTGCGGGCGCAACTCCAGTCAGTGGGCCGTGGCTTTTATCGCCACACTCACCTACGGGGCCATTGCCGTGCCTATCCTGCACGAGTTCAATGCAGAGCAGATACACAACATCGTGAACCATTCCGAAGCCCGACTGCTCTTTGTGGGCGACCATGTAGCAACCATCATCGACCCACAGCAAATGCCGAACCTGGAAGGTATCATCAACAATCCCGACTACTCGCTGATGATATCTCGCACGGACAAGCTGACGTACGCCCGAGAGCACCTCAACGAACTCTATGGCAAGAAATTCCCCAAGTATTTCCGCAAGGAGCACGTCAGCTATTATATGGAACAGAGCCCTGACGAATTAGCAGTGATCAACTACACCAGCGGCACAACGGGCTTCTCCAAAGGTGTGATGCTTCCCTATCGCGCCCTGTGGTCTAACTATGACTTCGCTTGCCACGTGCTCGGCGAACAGATTCACGCCGGCGACAAGGTGATCTCGATGCTGCCCATGGCTCACATGTACGGCATGGCATTCGAATTTATCTTTGAGTTCCTCCATGGGTGTCACGTGTACTACCTGAACCGTGTCCCCTCGCCTGCCATCATTGCACAGGCATTGTCAGAAATCAAGCCCGTCATTGTGATTGCCGTGCCCCTCATTATCGAAAAGATTGTCCGCAAGAAGGTATTCCCAAAGATACAGAACAACCGTATGCGACTGCTGCTCCAGATGCCTGTCATCTCCAAGAAGGTACGCGAGATGATTTGCCAGGAGGTGCTCAAGGCCTTCGGAGGACGCATGTACGAGGTCATCATCGGAGGCGCAGCACTCAATCAGGAGGTGGAGCAGTTCCTCAAGCGCATCGAATTCCCCTATACTGTGGGCTACGGTGCCACCGAGTGCGCACCCATCATCTGCTATCGCGACTGGCACACCTTCGCACAGGGTTCCTGCGGACAAGCAGCCTACCACATGGAGGTGAAGATTGATTCTCCCGACCCACAGAACATTCCTGGAGAAATCCTCGCCAAGGGTCCCAATGTGATGCTAGGCTACTACAAGAATCCTGAGGCAACAGCAGAGACCATCGACCACAATGGCTGGTATCACACTGGCGACCTTGGCACGATGGATGCTGACGGCAACGTCTATATCAACGGACGCTCGAAGAACATGCTGTTAGGTCCCAACGGACAGAATATTTATCCAGAGGAAATAGAGGACAAACTCAATTCGATGACACTCGTCGTCGAGAGTATCGTCGTACAACGCGACAACAAGCTCGTGGCACTTGTACATCCCGATCTCGACGAAGCCAAGAATATGAATTTCTCTGCGGATGACATCCGCAACGTGATGGAGCAGAACCGCAACGGACTGAACCAGATGCTGCCAGCCTACGAGAAGATTTCAGAAATTGAGATCCATGAGGAGGAGTTTGAAAAGACTCCGAAGAAATCGATCAAACGATATCTCTACCAATAACAAAGAAGGCCTCCCGATGGGAGGCTTTCTTATTGATATTCAAAGTAGTACCAATAGGTGCCATGGTACTGCTCATCCACCTTTCCCTTTCGTTCCATCAAGTCTGGATATTTGCTTTCGAGATCCTGAAGGTTGTCGAAATCCTCGTCCATCACGGCATTGTGGTAAACAACTACCGGATTCTTGCGCAGATGAGTGTACAAGACCAGTGCCTCACGATAGTGACGCGGCAAACGATCCATCTCCTGATCATCTGCCACCGGATAATACATAGGCAGCGTCTTGACGAAGAGGTCGAGATGCTTGTCGATGAGCATCCCGCAGAGCATGTAATCACCTATCTTGCGACTGACAGCGGAATCCCTACGGGCAACAGCCTTCAGATAGTTCACTGGAGGCATTGCTGCAGCAGGACGGGCACCGAAGTAACGATAGATACTATCCAAGGGATACAGCGTGGTACGCGACTCCCCGGCAGTAGGCAGCATCGCACTGCTTCCTGCTACTACCGGATAGGTAAACAGTCGTTCGCCAAGCTGATTCTCACATGAGAGCGCATACATACGCACCATCTGCAGGTTGGCATCGCTTTCCAAGGATTTCTTACCAGCCTCCAAGGCTCCATGATAATCTTTCTCCAACAGACAAGCCTCAGCCCTCAGACGGTAGTGGAACACTGCATTGGTATTGCTCAGCAGCACCACGCCGAGAATCATCAACAGCATCAGCACCATATTGCTGAGCATCGCCATGGAAAAGATACCACAAGGCTCTTGGGCAGGTTCCACGTCCTGCAAGGAATTGGCAAGCCATACCACTGCTATCCATAGGAGGATGGCCAACGGGAATGCCCACCACCAGGCGCCTGGCGAGAAGCCTGTGTCGAAGTCGGCACTCACATCTGTGAGCAATCCCAATATCAGCATCGAGGGGAAATAGGTCAGAGCATGGCTCCGCTTACGCAGACGCACCACGCCATAGACTGCCAGCTGGAGCAATTGCAGTCCGGCAATCAGGATAATTGGTGCCAGCACACGATTATAGCTGGTCACACCACCACTGTATACGTGCTGGGCAGCTGCCAGAACATCTGCCTGAAAGCGAGTAATCCAGAGGGTGGTAAACACAAGAAAGACAATAGCACACATCAGACGGATGCCGATGGTGCTACTGTTCTTCACTGGATGATTATAGTTCATATCAGTTCTTCTTCAGAACCACGGCCGAACGTGCCGGAATGTAGAGTTTCAGCCACTCCTTCTTGTCGTTCACGTAGAGCGGGTCGTAGTTCGTCACATGGGTCATGGTGTCATCGGCAAAGCTATTGCCGCCAAAATCTTTCGAGTCGGTGTTCAGCACCACGTCATAGGAGCCCGTGGGCACCAGGAAGCCGTAGTCGGTGTACGACTGCGTGGGCGAGAAGTTGAACACGAATACCAGGTCGCCCCTCATGAAGCAGAGCACCTTGTCACCTTCGTTGTGCCAGATTTCGGTGACGGGTGTGTCCTGGAAGTTCTTCTGACTCTTGATTACCTCAAGCATTTTCTGGTCGAAGTCGCCCAGCCAGTGGTAGCACAGGTCCTTGTTGTCCACCAGGTTCCACTGGCGGCGTGCATACTTGTAGCTCCAGCCGTTGCCCTCGCGGGGGAAGTCGATCCACTCAGGGTGACCGAACTCGTTGCCCATGAAGTTCAGGTAGCCGCCATTGATGCAGCCTGCCGTCACCAGACGAATCATCTTGTGCAGGGCAATACCGCGCTGCGCGATGTCGTTCACGTCCTTCTTGGCGAAGTGCCAGTACATATCGGCATCGATCAGTCGGAAGATGATGGTCTTGTCGCCCACCAGTGCCTGGTCGTGGCTCTCGCAGTAGGAGATGGTCTTCTCGTCTGGACGGCGGTTGCGCACCTCCCAGAAGATGTCGGTCACGTTGATGTCCTCATCGCGTACCTCTTTAATAGTCTTGATCCAGTAGTCGGGGATGTTCATAGCCATGCGGTAGTCGAAGCCGTAGCCGCCATCCTCGAACTTGGCAGCGAGTCCCGGCATACCCGAGACCTCCTCGGCGATGGTGATCGCGTCGGGATTCACCTCGTGGATCAGGCAGTTGGCCAGCGTCAGGTAGCAGATGGCATTGTCGTCCTCATGGCCGTTGAAATAGTCACCGTAGCCGCCGAAGGCCTCGCCGAGACCGTGGCTGTAGTAAAGCATGGAGGTGACACCGTCGAAGCGGAAACCGTCGAAGTGGAACTCCTGCTGCCAGTATTTGCAGTTGGAGAGCAGGAAGTGGATCACGTCGTCCTTGCCGTAGTCGAAGCAGAGCGAGTCCCAGGCGGGATGCTCGTGACGGTCGCCAGGATAGAAGAACTGATTGGGATCGCCAGCCAGGTTGCCCAGACCCTCCACCTCGTTCTTCACGGCGTGGGAGTGTACGATATCCATAATCACGGCGATACCCAGACGGTGGGCCTCGTCGATCATCGCCTTCAGCTCCTCAGGTGTACCGAAGCGGCTGCTGGGTGCGAAGAAGCTCGACACGTGATAGCCGAACGAGCCGTAGTAGGGATGCTCCTGGATGGCCATCACCTGGATGGCATTGTAGCCGTCCTTGGCGATGCGCGGCAGAATGTTGTCCTTGAACTCGGTGTAGGTGCCCACCTTCTCAGCATCCTGGGCCATACCCACATGGCACTCATAGATGAGCAGCGGGTTCTTCTTCGGCTTGAAGCTCTTTTTCTTCCAGACATAAGGCTCGGGGTTCCACACCTGTGCGGAGAATATCTTCGTATTGTCGTCCTGCACCACGCGCTGGCACCAGGCTGGGATGCGCTCGCCCTCGCCACCGTTCCACTTCACCTTCATCTTGTACAACTGGCCGTGCTTGATGGCCTTCTCCGAGAGCTTCAGCTCCCAGTTGCCCGTACCCTCGATGCGCTTGCAACGATACTTCTCGTCCTCCGTCCAGTTGTTGAAGTCACCGATCAGGTAGATATCGGTAGCATTCGGTGCCCACTCGCGGAACACCCAGCCCTTGGCGAGTTTATGGAGACCGAAATACAGGTGACCGTCGGCAAAGTCCGAGAGTGTGCGCTTGCCGTTCTGCGTCAGCTGCGAGAGCTTCCACAGGGCGTGGTCATGACGGCCGCGGATGGCTCCCTCGAAGGGTTCCAGCCACGAGTCGTGTTGCACCAGTCCGATATGCTGGGGAGCCGTCTGTTCTACTATCTTTTCTACTTTCTTGGCTGCCACTTTCTTGGGGGCGGCCTTCTTTGCAGTAGTCTTCTTGGGGGCAGCAGCCTTCTTGGCTGCAGGCTTCTTAGCCGTTGTCTCTTTCTTTGCCATATCTCTGTTACATTACCTTGACTTTAAAAATAGCTTTCTTGATCTCGGGCTCCTCAGCGATGCAGGGAGCATGGCCGTCTTGGGGGAAGAAGATACCCATCTGCATGGGTTTCAGCGTCACGTAGGTCTGAGCCATCGTCGTGCCGTACTTCGTGATGTCCTTCTCGGCGTTGTATTCGAACTCGGGCAGGTCTACCAGCGGGGTATAGCCGAATGTCTCTTCGCACGACAGGGGTATCTGGATGTCAATCATGTTGATGTGGGTTTCCAGTGTGGCGGCCTCCTTGGCACGTCCTTTGGCAACGGTCAGGTTCAGGAACAGATCCTTGTCCTTGATGGGATACTTGCCAGGCTCCATCTGATTGAGGTCGTGGCTCTTCAGGAATTCTACTACGTCAGCAAACAGCGGGTTGAGTGCCACATATTTGCCCAGGTTCTCTAATTTGTCGATGATCATACGATTATTATTTTTAAGTTGTTGTTTAATTCAATGTTCAATCTTCAATGTTCAATCTTCAATGTTCAATCTTCAATCTTCAATTCTCCTGCCGATGCCCACGGGTATAGGTGCCCTGGGCGATGATCTTGCCGTTGCGGTCCTTCTCCACGAATTTGCCGTCACGCATGTCGTCGCGATAGGAGCCTTCGAAGCGCTTGCCGCTCTTGTCCTCCTCGATAGCAGGCCCATTACGTTTGCCATTCTTGAAGGAACCCTTGAATTTAGAGCCGTCGCTATAGCGGGCGATGCCCTCACCCTCGATCTTACCGTTCACGAAATGCCCCTCAAACAGGTCGCCCTTCTTCGTAGTCAGTTTTCCTTTGCCATTCATCAGGTCGTTCTTCCACTGGCCCACGTATTGGTCGCCGTTCTTCCACAGCATCGTACCCTGGCCCTGCTTGTCGCCCTCATAGAACTGACCCGTGTAGCGGTCACCGTTGGCATAGCGCGAAATGCCTGTGCCAGTACGCTCACCTTTCACGTAGTCACCCTCGTAGACGTCACCATTCTGAAACTTGTAGATGCCTCTTCCGTGCTGCAGGTTGTTTTGCCATTGTCCAGTATAGACATCACCGGAAGCATATTTGAACGTACCCTTGCCGTGACACATATTGTTCTGCCACTGTCCTTCGTAAGTCGAGCCGTCAGCCCAGTCGAAGAAGCCCTGGCCGTTTTTCTGGTCGTCACGCCAGTCGCCCTTATAGTAGGCACCGTTGGCGAAGGTATAGGTACCCTTGCCCGAGCGCTTGTCCATCTTCCACTCGCCGTCATACTTGTCGCCGTTGAAGTAGTACATCACGCCGTGCCCCTGCTGATAGTCGCGGAACCAGAGGCCGTCGTAGCGGTTATTGTTCGAGAAGTAGTACACGCCCTTGCCGTGCTGCTGGTCCTGATACCACTGTCCCTCGTATTTCTCACCGTCGAAGAATGTGTAGATGCCGAAGCCCTGTCGCTTGCCCTTCACATACTCGCCTTCGTAGAAGTTACCGTTCTTGTAGCGTACCTTGCCCTTGCCGTGGGCCTTGCCTTGCATCATCTCGCCCTGGTACTCTCCGCCGTCCTTTGTGATACAAGAGCCCAGGGTGACCTTCTGTGCCGCAGCCGAGAGGGGAAGCAGGAGGATGATTGTCAATATGATGTATATATATCTTTTCATGAGTTTTTTCTTATTTTCCGAATTGATTGCAAATTTACGGCTTTTTTCCGACACCGCCAAATATTAATCCTTCAAATAAGGAAAATAAGGGATTTCTAAAGGTTTTTTAGATTTTTTTCGTACCTTTGACTCCGTCGAAGTTACTCCATCTCGGAAAAGTTCAAATATATTTGGCATTTCTCTCGTTTTTTCGTAACTTTGCAACCAATATGAAATTTATCGCCATTATTCCGGCCCGCTACGCGTCGACACGCTTCCCGGGCAAGCCGCTGGCAGTGCTGGGCGGCAAGACTGTGATTCAGAGAGTGTATGAGCAGGTCTCGAGCGTGCTCAGTGAGGTATATGTAGCCACCGACGACGAGCGCATCCGCGAAGCAGTGGAGCAGTTCGGGGGCCGGGCCGTGATGACGCGCAGCGACCACAAGAGCGGCACCGACCGCATCGAGGAAGCCGTGGAGAAGATCGGTTCCGATGCCGACGTCATCATCAACGTGCAGGGCGACGAGCCTTTCATCCAGCCTTCGCAGATAGAGACGCTGATGGGCCTGTTCGACGACCCCTCGACGCAGATAGGCACCCTGGGCAAGCGCTTCGAGTCGATAGAGGCCGTGGAGAATCCCAATTCACCGAAGATTGTCTCAGACCGTCGCGGGTTCGCCCTCTACTTCAGTCGTTCCGTGATACCTTATATAAGAGGTAAGGAGCACGATGAGTGGCTCCAAAGCTATCCCTTCCTGAAGCACCTGGGCATCTACGCCTATCGCCGCGAGGTGCTCCGCGAGGTGACACGCCTGCCGCAGAGCCCGCTGGAGAAGGCCGAGAGTCTGGAACAGCTCCGCTGGCTGGAGAACGGCTACCGTATCCGTGTAGGCCTCACCGATGTGGAGACCGTGGGCATCGACACCCCTGCCGATCTGGAGAGAGCCCTACTCCTACTGGACAAGCAATAACCTGAACATTCTCCTGCTGCCTCCTATCCTGCAAGAGAATCCAACAACCCCTGACAGCCTTCCAGGACATCTCGCCAGGTTGCCTCGAAGTCGCCTGTATACCAAGGGTCAGCCACATCGCCTGGCCTGCAGGTATAGTCCATGAGCATCACGATTTTCTCTTGGGGGTCGCCACCGCAGATACGAGTCATATTGCGTATGTTCCAAGCGTCCATGCCTACCAGCAGGTCGAAGCGTTCATAGTCGCTGCGAGTCATCTGCCGGGCCGTCTTTCCCTGACAGCCTATGCCGTGCTCCGCCAGCTTCCTTCGGGCAGGGGGATAGACGCTGTTGCCTATCTCCTCCGTCGAAGTGGCAGCCGACTCGATATAGAAATTCCCCTCCAGTCCAGCCTTGCCGACCAGGTGCTTCATCACAAACTCAGCCATCGGGCTACGGCAGATATTCCCGTGGCAGACAAACAGTATTCTGTGCTTCATCATTCAACGATGTTTTTCGGTTCTCCTTCCACAAAGGCTCTCACATTGTCGACAGCCACACCTGCCAGGCGAGCCCTGGCCTCATCTGTCGCCCAGGCAATATGCGGAGTGAGGAAAGCATTCCCGCACGACAACAGGGGGCATTCATCCCGTGGCGGCTCTTCACTCAGCACGTCGGCACAGTAGGCTCTCAGACGATCATTCCTCAAGGCATCCGCCACGTCCTGCTCGTTCACCAGCGGACCACGGCCAGTATTGATGAGGATAGCCGAGGGTTTCATTTTCTGGAGCGTCTCACGGCTGATCAGATGGTGAGTATCTGGCGTCAGCGGACAGTGCAGGCTTACCACGTCACTCTCGGCCAGCAAGTCTTCCATCGGCCGTTTGCCGATTCCCGGTGGCAGATCCGCCTCCTCCTTGCTCGTATAGGCCACGACCCTCATGCCAAAAGCCTGGGCGATGCTGGCTACCCGCTTACCGATATTGCCAAGCCCCACGACACCGAAGGTCTTGCCTGCCAGCTCCGACAACGGCGTATCCCAATAGCAGAAGTCGGGGCCTTCCGTCCATTTGCCTTTGCGGTTCTGCATAGCATAGTGTTCCGTGCGGTTAGTGACGGTCAGCAGGTGTGCAAACACCATCTGCGCCACGCTCTCCGTGCTATAGACCGGCACATTGGTTACGACGATGCCGTGCGCTTTGGCAGCACCGACGTCCACCACGTTGTAGCCCGTCGCCAGCACACCAATATAGCGCAGTTTGGGTAGCTGCTCCAGCTCTGCCTTCCGCAAGCACACCTTGTTGGTCAGGACAATCTCAGCGTCCCCCACCCTGACGATGGTCTCTTCAGGGAGAGTACGGTCATATACCGTCAGCGTACCAAGTTGTTCCAATGGTTTCCAGGCGAGCCCGTCAGGACTGACAGTATAGCCGTCGAGTATTACTATCTTCATATTCATTGTAATCGACCGCAAAGATACAAAAAATAACTCAAACAACATCATTCTGCGGAATATATCTCAAAAAATATGGAGGTTTGCTTTGTCTATAGCCGCAAGGTTTTTGCCACGGGGTACAAACATTTGCGCCACGGGGTACAAACATTTGCGCCTAAGGCCGCAAATGATTATGCCCGTAGGCGCAAACCTGTTTAGACGGACTAAACTCCTACTTTAGTGCCTGCAATCCACCACTTTTGTTACTCTATTCTCCCAATCTTAAGGCAATATTCCCTACGGCATCGGATGACGCGTCTCACCGCAACCGGCCAAGATGGCAACCACCAGTAGTATCCAACCAATCTTCTTCATACTCATTTTGTTTCATCGGCAAAATTAAGCATAAATATCCGGCTTGATACCGCCCGATTGGCTTTTTAAAGAACCTTTCTAGGAATTTAAGAGTATCACCCCCAATGAAGCGTTACAATCCAGCACTTTTTTCTCCTTAGCATTTCGCTTACACCACTCATTATCAGCGCTTTACTTTCATAAATACTGTAACGCCACTTCCGTATCGTTGCCTGCATTTTTCTTGCCTGTTCCAGATGGATGGAGTAACTTTGCAGACGATTAGAGTTTCATTCAACTCTGATTTTGATTCAGTAAGCAGCACTCGTCGTGATGACGCGTGCTGCTTTCTGGTGACATCGGCAGGTGCTGGTGCCCATCGATGCCACCGACACGAACTATGACGTCAACACGGTGCCTGATTTCTGGGAACAGGTGGGACGGAACACCGAATACGTGTTTGCACCTGAGGAGTGTTTGGCGGATAATTTCAGTTACGCCATCACTTATGGATTGGATGGTAAGGAGTACAAGACTCCGGAACTCATCCAGAAGATCATCACTACGTTGCAAATGATGAAGATACAATGAATCACCCCTGCCGCATCTGCAGGAGCAGGTCGCGCTGGCGGTCGGTGAGATTCGTAGGCAGCTTCACCTGATAGGTGATGATGAGATCGCCAAAGGTGCCGTCGCCACGATCGTAGCCCTTGCCACGCAGACGAACTTTTGTGCCGGGCTGTGTCTCGGGCTTAATCTTCAGCTTCAGCTTCTGGCCGTTGGAGAGGGTGACGATGATCTCGCCGCCGAGCATGGCGGTATAGAGGTCGATGGTGACGTTGGCATTCATCTCACCCGAGTGCTGACGGGCTCCGGAGAAGCCAGAGAAGCCCGACTGGGCTGAGCCGCCGAAGCCCTGGAAGCCGCCGAAGCCACCGCCCGCCTTGCCGGTGCGGCCGAAGAGATCCTGGAAGAACTGGCTGAAGCCGCCGCCCTGGAAACTGCTGAAGTCGAAGCCGCCAAAGGGATTGCCGCCTCCGGCACCACCGCCGCCACCGAAGCCACCGAACTGCTCGGCCTGGCGCCACTGCTCGCCATACTGGTCGTACTTGCGACGCTTCTCGGGGTCGCCGATCACATCGTAAGCCTCCTGCAAGGCCTGAAACTTGGCCTGCGCCTTCGGGTCGTCGGGGTGAAGGTCGGGGTGAAACTGCTTGGCCCGCTTCAGGTATGCCTTCTTGACATCCTTCTGGGGTATCGTCTTGTCGACGCCTAAGATCTTGTAATAGTCTATAAATGCCATAATACTGTCCTCCTATTCCTTATTTTTAATGATTTTCTATCAAATTTGCAGCAAAAAGTATGCCAAAACAGATAATATTTCATAATTATTTCGTATCTTTGCAGCCTAATAAGAAGCAACATGAAAAAAGTACTATTATCAACCATTATCCTGATGAGCCTGACATGCTGCCCCAGTGCTCAGTCGGCCACCAAGAAGGTGCGCCTGAAGGTCATCGAGACCAGCGATGTGCACGGTCACTTCTTCCCCTACGACTTCATGGAGAAGAAACCCATCAAGGGCACCCTCGTGCGTGCCAATACCTATATCAACAAGCAGCGCCGGGAGTATGGCGACAACCTGCTGCTCATCGACAACGGCGACATCCTGCAGGGCCAGCCGTGCGTCTACTGGTCGAACTACGTGATGCCCGAGGACGAGAACCTGGCAGCCCAGGTGATCAACTATATGAAATACGATGCCGAGACCGTGGGCAATCACGACATCGAGCCGGGACACAAGGTCTACGACAAGTGGATCCGCGAGGTGCGCTGCCCCCTGCTGGGTGCCAACATCGTCAAGGAAACCGACAAGAACGGCCCTGCCAACCCCAAGAGCATCTACACGGGCCTCAAGCCCTACTCCGTACACTATAAGGACGGCGTGAAGATCTGTATCATCGGACTGCTCACCCCCGCCATCCCCAACTGGCTGAACAAGTCGATATGGAAAGGCATTGAGTTCGAGGAGATGGTGAGCTGCGCCAAGAAATGGATGAAATACATCCAGGAGACGGAGCACCCCGACCTCATCTTCGGCCTGTTCCACTCGGGACTTGACGGAGGCATCGACACGCCGGAATACTCGGAGAACGCCACGGCAGCCGTGGCCCGCGAGGTGCCGGGATTCGACATCATCTTCTTCGGCCACGACCACCAGGTGCACAAGGAGTGGATCACCAACAAGGACGGGCAGAAAGTGCTCTGCATCGACCCCTCCTGCTACGTGAAGAACGTGGCCGAGGCCGAGATAGAGCTGACCTATGAGAACGGGCGACTGAAGGAGAAGGACGTCGAGGGCGAAATCGTCAGCGTGCTCGACGAGGAGATAGACCAGCAGATGCTCAGCCATTTCCAGCCAGCCATCGACAAGGTCAAGGAGTACGTAGACCGCAAGATCGGCAAGTTCGAGAAGCCTATCTACACACGCGACAGTTTCTTTGGCAACTCATCGTTTACCGACCTGATCCACAACCTTCAGCTGCAGATCTCCAAGGCCGACATATCGTTCAACGCCCCCCTGTCGTTCAATTCCGTCATCAAGGCCGGCGACGTCACCCAGGGCGACATGTTCAAGCTCTACCGCTTCGAGAACCTGCTCTTCGTGCTCCGCATGACGGGCGAGGAAATCCGCAAGCACCTGGAATTCAGTTACGACATGTGGACGAACACCATGACCTCGCCCGACGACCATGCCCTGCGACTGAACGAAGGGTCGAAGGAAGACCAACAGCGTACGGGATTCGAATACTATACCTTCAACTTCGACTCTGCCTGCGGCATCGACTACGAGGTAGACCTGACGAAGCCCAACGGCAAGAAGGTACGGATACTGCAGATGTCGGACGGCCAACCCTTCGACGAGAAGAAATGGTACAAGGTGGTGATGAACAGCTATCGCGCCAATGGCGGCGGCGAGCTGCTCACCCGGGGAGCAGGCATCCCCAAGGACTCGCTGGAGAGCCGCGTAATCTTCCACACCGACCTTGACCAGCGCCACTACCTGACAGAAGAAATCAAACGCATGGGCGTGGTTGACCCGGAGCCAAACCATAACTGGAAATTCGTGCCGGAGGCCTGGGCAAAACCCGCCCTGGAGCGCGACCGCAAACTACTGTTTGGACGATGAAACGCTACTATTTCGTATTCTGCAAGGAAGACCTGCTGCTGGAGCAGACTGCCGACGGCAACTATACCATCCCCCTCGGCGAAGAGCCACCCACGGAGGTAAAGCCCTGGACCCACCAGATGACCATCACCCCGATGGACGACGGCACGGAGGTGATAGCCTATCGTGTGGACGACGTCCCCGCCATCGTGCGGGAAGAGGCCTACGAGATGTGTCCCCTGCGCCAGAGCTACTACAAGCTGCCACGACAGCTCTACCTGAAGGCGGGCAAGTGCCAGGAACTGCTCTACTGGGACCAGAACACGCGCTTCTGCGGCGTTTGCGGATCACCGATGCGGATGGACACCATCATCTCGAAGAAGTGTACGGAGTGCGGCAAGGAGATATGGCCGCAACTGGCCACAGCCGTCATCGTGCTGATACACAGGGGGGACGAGGTGCTGCTGGTGAGGGCCAAGAACTTCAAGCGCGACTTCTACGGTCTGGTGGCAGGATTTGTAGAGACAGGTGAGACGCTCGAGGAGGCCGTGGCCCGTGAGACCCTCGAAGAGACGGGCATCACGATCACCAACATACGCTACTTTGGCTCACAGCCCTGGCCCTACCCCTGCGGACTGATGGTGGGATTCAATGCCGACTATGTCAGTGGAGAGATACACCTACAGAAAAGCGAGATTGCCAAAGGCGGATGGTTCCGTCGTGACAATCTCCCAAATATACCTGAAAAGCTCTCGATTGCGAGGATGCTGCTAGATGCCTGGACGGGTGACCTCCTCTAACCCCTCCTGTAGGAGGGGGATAGGCAGACCTGCCACAGAACTAACAATCCTCCCCTACAGGGGGAGTTAGAGGGGGTCGTACAATTCAGTATTCAATCGTCTTCATCGACATCTGTCCCTTGTAGTCAATCGTAGTGTCTACAAGGTAACAGCTGGCACCATCGGGGATACAGAGGGTGGCACGGAAGTGCAGTCCCTGGGCATCGGCACGATCATACTCCATGTTTCCCAGTACAGCCTCCTCAAGAAAACTCTTAGGCACGTACTTGCTGTACTGCTGCTTGCGGAAGTCACTGGAGTAGAGGCACTTGGCACCATGATAGACGCTGATGTGCATGATATTGTCGTAGTAGACATTTTCCACCTCCACCCCATCTTCGTTGTAGGACCGTTTCACCACCTTATATTTCGTGGGATTGATGGCCACGTACCAGTGGTATCGCTCGCCATTATAGTTGATCGCGGAGTCTTTCTTCACCTGATGGGTGTAGGTGAGCACAGGGGGCGCATCGTGGATGAAATGGACATCGTCGGGGTTATCGCTCTTCTTCAACTTCACCACGTCGCCATTCTGATTCTTGAACCAGAAGAGGTGCTCCGTCTGCTTGACGATGCCATATTTCGTACCTGAAGCAAACACCAGCGAGTCGCCCACGATCTTGAAATAGGCAGGCATGCTGGTGGAGTCGGAATAGAAGATGGTATCCCCCTTGACACTCAGCGACACCTCCTCAGTCTCCGCATCGAGCCAGATGCCCTGCAAGAGGGCCTTGGCCTCCTTGCTCTCGCTCTGTTCGCCTGCAGGAGCCTGCTGCGCCTTCTGGGAGCAGCCCGTCAGCAGCACCAAGGCTGTCAGGATGATTATCGGAAGTCGATAATTCATAATTCACAATTCATAATTTGCCGATGCAGTGATACTCGAAGCCGTTCTCCTCCAGCTCCTCGATATCGAAAATGTTTCTTCCGTCGATGACAAGCGGGCGCTTCATCGCCTTCTTGATGACACCCCACGTAGGCAGACGGAACTCCTTCCACTCCGTGAGCAGCAGCAGGGCGTCGGCATCGAGCACAGCGTCGTACATGTCTCGGCAGTAGGTCACCGCCTGGCCGATACGACGCTTGCACTCCTCCATGGCGATAGGGTCGTAAGCACGCACGATGCAGCCTGCATCGAGCAACTTCTGGATCATCACCAGGGCCGTCGACTCGCGCATATCGTCAGTCTCTGGCTTGAAGGAGAGGCCCCACATGGCGATGGTCTTGCCCCTGAGCTGGTCTTCGCCACCCATCGCCTTGACAAGTTTATCGAAGAGCACACTCTTCTGCCGCTCGTTGACGCGCTCCACGGCCTTGAGCACCTCCATCGAGTAGCCGTTCTGATCGGCTGTCTTGATGAGGGCCTTCACATCCTTGGGGAAGCAGCTGCCGCCATAGCCGCAGCCGGCATAGAGGAACTTACGCCCGATACGGGTATCAGAGCCTATTCCCGCGCGTACCATATTTACATCTGCACCCACACGCTCGCACAGGTTGGCGATGTCGTTCATAAACGAGATACGGGTGGCGAGCATCGAGTTGGCTGCATACTTCGTCATCTCGGCAGAGGGGATATCCATGAAGATGACACGGAAATTGTTGATCAGGAAGGGCTTGTACAGACGGGTGAGCACCTTCTTGGCATGCTCACTCTCCACGCCCACCACCACACGGTCGGGCGACATGAAGTCCTTGATGGCATTACCCTCCTTGAGGAACTCCGGGTTGGAAGCCACGTCGAAATCAATATCGACGCCACGCTTCTTCAGTTCGTCCTCGATGGTCTTGCGCACCTTGCGGGCAGTGCCTACAGGAACTGTCGACTTGGTGACCACCACCACGTACTTCTTCAGATTCTCGCCGATGGTCTTAGCCACCTGCAACACATATTTCAAATCTGCGGAGCCATCCTCATCGGGAGGCGTACCCACGGCGGAGAACACAATCTCCACATCGTCGAGCACTGAGGCCAGGTCGGTGGTAAACTTCAGGCGCCCGGCTGCCACGTTCTTACGCACCATCTCGTCGAGCCCTGGCTCATAGATGGGTATCTGACCGCTTTTCAGACGTTCTATCTTTGATTCGTCTACATCGACACATGTCACGTTGACACCAGTCTCGGCAAAGCATGTGCCCGACACCAGTCCTACATATCCTGTTCCTACTATTGCAATATTCATATCACTTGCTTTACATTTCTAATCAAACAATTCTGCATCCTTGAACAACGGCTGCACGAGATCCTTCGCACTCGTCTGCACCTGACCGGGATTGATGGGCCACTCAATGGCCAGGTCAGGGTCATTCCAACGGATACCGGCCTCGGCCTGAGGAGCATACGGACGATCAACCTTATAGGTGAAGACAGCCTCCTGACTGAGCACCAGGAACCCGTGAGCAAAGCCATGGGGGATGAAGAACTGACGCTTATTGTCCTCACTGAGCTCTACCATCACATGCTTGCCAAAGGTGGGACTCGACCTGCGGATATCCACTGCCACATCCAGCACCTTACCTTTTATCACACGCACGAGCTTGGCCTGCGAGGCCTCGCCTTTCTGATAGTGCAGACCTCGCAACACGCCAAAAGACGACTTCGACTCATTATCTTGGATAAAGTCTACACGCCCTATGTGCTCATTGAACTCCTCCTGCTTCCAAGCTTCCATAAAATAGCCTCGAGCATCGTTGAATACACGCGGTTCAATGATGTAGACCCCCTCAATCTCTGTCTTTAAGTAATCCATCAGTCACAGAATTTGCCTGCAAAGTTAATGGAAAAAATCCATTTCTAAGCAATTTTAAGTTTCTTTATTTGTTTATTTCACAAAAAAGGTGTAATTTTGCACACGTGATTGAACTGGAAAGACATATAGAGATACTTCTGCTGAGCAATGACTGTGTCATCGTCCCAGACCTGGGAGGCTTTATGGCGCACCACGTCGAGGCAGTATACGACGAGGAGGACAACATGTTCCTCCCCCCCCGAAGGACGTTGGGATTCAACCCCAAACTGACGATGAACGACTCGCTGCTCGTGCAGTCGTACGTCGAGGCCTACGATCTGAGTTACCCCGAAGCCCTGCGCCGTATCGAAGAGGAGGTGACAGAACTCAGGCAGCATCTGGAGAACGAAGGCAGTTACGAGATGAACGACATCGGTGTGCTGGCTCTCAACGAGGACGGCAACCTGGTGTTCACCCCCTGCGAGGCAGGCATCCTGACGCCAGCGCTCTACGGACTCAGCTCGTTTGAGATGAGAGGCCTTGCCGTCGCTGAGCCCCAGACGCCAGCCGACACGACTGCCGCCAAGGTTGCTGATACTGACGCACCGAAAGAGGAGCCTCAGGAGACAGAGGCGGAGCAGAGCCCCATCTTCACCACTGACGACGATGACGACGACAAGACCATCGAGATCAAGATGTCGTGGGTGCGCAATGCCGTGGCCGTCGCTGCGGCCGTACTGGCATTCTTCCTGATGACCACACCCGTCATCAATAGTGACAACACGGGGCGCAACATCGGCCATCTGCACAATCCGGTCCTGAAAAGCTTCACCGTGAAGGACACCAACATGCAGAAGGTCATCATCAGCAACGATGCCGACTCTATGGAGATGGCCGCCACTCCTGCACCTGCCGTAGAGCAGGCGGACACCGTCAAGGCCGTTCCCCAGCAGGAACCGGCACAGGAGAAGAGCAAGGGCTACACCATCGTACTGGCCAGCTATATCACGCTAAAGAATGCCAATGCCTTCGTAGAACAGCTCCACAAAAAGGGCTTCAACGATGCTGAGGTGTTCGTCCGCAATCATGTGACACGCGTCATTCTTGGCAATTTCAGTTCTGAGAACAATGCGTACAATCACCTCCGTACCCTTCGTGGCAAGAAAGACTTCGAAGAGGCCTGGGTGATGGAGATTTGAGAGATTGAGAGATTGAGAAATTGAGAGATTGAGAGATTGAGAGATTGAAGCGCGTACGTTGTCCAAAATGTGAACAGTTTATCACCTTCGACGAGACTCAGTATGAGGCTGGTCAGTCGCTGGTGTTCAAGTGCCCCGACTGTGGCAAGGAGTTTGGCATCCGCATTGGCGTGAGCAAACTGCGCAACCGTCAGAAGGACGAGAATCCCGATGAGAATGCCAATGAGGAGGGATGCGGGTCAATCGTCATCATCGAAAACGTGTTCCACTACAAGCAGGTGATTCCCCTGCGGATGGGTGACAACGTGATAGGCCGCCATCAGAAGGGCAACCCTATCAGTACTCCCTTCGAGACCGTCGACCCCAGCGTTGACCTGAACCACTGCACCATCACCGTGAGCCGTGATAAGCGAGGCAATCTGAAATACACGCTGAAAGACAACAACAGCAATACCGGCACCTTCGTCGACAATGTGGAACTGTCGCAAAAAGAGCGTCGCGTCATTGAAGACGGAACGCTCTTCACCATTGGTGCCACCAGCATCATCCTGCGTACCTCCAACGAGGACTGAGTGCGGTCACTTCTTCCGTGAGGAAGTGTCGCGTATCACCAGTTTCTGGGGCACTATTTTCTTGTATATCTTACTGTCGCCGCCAATGTTCTTCAGCAGCAGCTGACAGGCTGTCTGCCCTATCAGGTGCGACTGATCCTCGATGGCCGACATGCGGGGGGTGACATACTTGGCGTGCAGGTCGTCGGTAAAGCCGATGAGTGCCACGTCGTCAGGGATGTGCAGCCCCTGTTCCTTGATGGCCGTAAAGGCAGCGAAGGTGATGATATCGTTGAAGGCCACGATGGCATCGGGATGCTGTTCTTTCAGCAGTCGTGTGGTAGCCTCGAGGGCCCACTGGTAGTCGATCTTCTCGCAGATCACCAGATTGCGGTCTATAGGAATTCTGTTTTCGCGCAAGGCCTCCAGGTAGCCATGCTTCCTGCGGCGCACCATATCCAGGTGGTTGGGGCCTCCGATGAAGGCGATGCGACGGCTCCCCGTGTCAATCAGGTGCTGCGTGGCCTGCTGGGCAGCTTCGTCGCCATTGGCAGTGACACTCGAGAACAGCTCCGGCAGACAGGTACGCCCGAAGAATACCAGGGGGATGCCCATCTTCGAGATTTCCTCAAAGTGGCTATAGTCAGTGGTGTTCTGCGACAGACAGGCGATGATGCCCTCCACATGCAGACTGATGAAGTTGTCGATGGCGCGCACCTCGGCCGCAGTGTCCTCATGGGTGTTGGCACTGATCACGGAGTAGCCAGCCTTACCGGCCTCGTCCTCGATACCGTCGAGCACGGCAGCATAATAGTGGGTCACCAGATTAGGCACCACCACACCGATCATCCGTGGAGCCTCCTTGCGCAGACTCTGTGCAAAGGGGTTAGGACGATAGTTCAGCCGCTTGGCCAATTCCTTCACGCGTTCCTGCATCTCCTTGCCAATCTCAGGACTGCTACGCAGGGCACGACTGACGGTGGCGATACTCACACCCAGCTCCTGGGCCAGGTCTTTCAATGATGTTCTTCGTTTGATTCCTGCCATTTAAACGAATAGTTTTTTACGGCGGCAAAGGTACAAAAAATTCCCGAACGGCGCAAACGTTTACGTTGTTTTTTTACGCTAAACACTTCCATCCTTGGATTTTTCTTCGTACCTTTGCAGCGCAAAAGAAAAGAATGAGTAATGAATAGTTGATAATAAGTTAGTTAGAAAAGAGAACCAAGGCTGTCGTGATGACAATCCTTGGTTTTTTCTTTTTAGAACGTCATGCGCACCATAAACCTCACTCCGTGCTTCTTGGCCGTAGGCAGCTCGTTATAGTTCAGACGGCGCACATACTCCACGTGTATCAGCTTGAAGATGTTGTGGATACCCAGCGAAATCTCCCAGTAGGGCTTCTTGGGGTCGATCACATACGAACCATCGGGGAAATACATCACGATGGGATTGCCGACATTGTTCGCCGAATAGGGATTATTCTTGTCCGAGAGCTCTCCCCAGAGACAGCGCACGCCAATCCACTCTCTCCACTTCAGTTTCTTCAGCAGCGGGATACGGTTGAAGAGTTTGCCGTTCAGGTCCCAGTAGAGATAGCCCGAGAGATAGCGGTCGGTGGGGAACTCCATGTTGTTGATGGCCTCGAAGGTATAGTCCTGCACGATATACGACAGGTTGGTCTCCGGCATGCAGAGCAGGGGGAAGGGCACCTTCTCCCACTGGATGCCGCCCTTCACCTTCAGGTCGATCTTTCCCCACGACTTCATCCAGAAGCGCTTGTAGATGCTGGCCTCCGTCAGGTTGTAGCTGTACTGGCTACCCAGCAGGCCTTTGACGCCCAGACGATGGCTGACGGTGAAGACGGGGGCATCGAGATTGATGGGCATTCGGCGCTGCTTGGTGTTGATGAAGGTCTCGCCAGGAGCAAAGCGCAGCTCGGCAAAGAGCTCCGTGGTGCGTATCTTGCGCGAGGCGACTGCCTCTGCAGGATTCAAGGGCAAGCCTGAATCACCAGATGCACCAGATAATCCGGATAATCCGGTATTTTCGGATAATCCAGACTCCGCAGATATTTCCGGATGGCTCCAGTTAGTCCATAGGCGGCGGTCGCCGCTCTCCGACATGGGGATGAAATAAAGTCCGCCCGCAGCCTCGTTCTCCTCAGTTTTCAGCTGCACAGTGGTACGGAATCCCCAGTCTTCCTCGCGCTGGAAGGTGAGCGTCTGACGGTTGTAGAACTGCATCTTGTCGACCGTCGTCCACTTGAAGGCCGTGAACATATTATCCTTATCCGTGCGCAAGAACTTGTCGGAAGGCGACTCGATGTCGTAGCTCGACGATAAGGTGAGCGTGCGCATGGGGAACTCGCGGGGCAGGTACTCCTTCTTGTTGAACGACCAGATCAGGTCGCCCCTATAGTAGGTCTTGCGCGAGTCTAAGCCACGGGCCACATAGCCCTTCAGGAAGAGGTTGGAGTCGAGGTTGGCCGTGGTCTGGGCTGTGAGGCGGAATCGGAAGCCGTCAATGAAGTTGCGCGAGATCATCGTGTTCACGGGGCCGATGTCCACCTTCGAGGGGTGCTTCTTCGATCCCGTCTCTACGAAGTTCTCGATGAGGGCCTTCAGTCCGAAGATGATGTACTTGAAGCCCTTGATATTCTCGAGGTTCTTGATGAACTGGTCCATCGAGCCCTCGCTCTTGGTCAGCTCCACCTGTCGGTACTGCTTCCAGAAGTCGTCGCTGCGCATCATGGCGTTCACGTCCTTCACCTCTTTCTTCTTGCCCTTGAAGAGCTGTTTCGGCAACTCATCGAAGGCGAAGTCGGTCATGCGAGTGTTGCGTATCACGGCGAAGGTCTGCAGGAAGCTGGCCAGCTTGATTTCGGTGAACATATCGTCGACGGTCAGCACCCACTCGCCGTTGGGCAGCTGGCGGAACTCCTGGGTGATCTGCATGTTCTCCACGAAGTTCACGTCGCTCTTCTTGGGGATGGTCATCTCACAGCGCTTCACCTGCCATGAGCTGTCTGCCAGGATATACAGGTCGCCACGGAATCCGAAGTCCTGCTGGTTGTTGGGCAGGAAGTGCAGATGGAAGCACTTGTCCTTGTCCACCATCAGCGTGTCCTCGATATAGAAGCGGTAGAAGGCGATGGCATCCTTGCCGATGGGCGAGGTGAAGGGATACTGCAGCATGCGTATCTGGTCGTCGTAGATGTTCACATCCGTAAAGACGTCCTTCATCACCGTGTTCAGGATGTCGCCCGTCTGTACCAGGTCGTTGATGCCCGTGGTGTTCTGACCCTTGATGATAGTCTTCTCGTCGTGGGGCTTCTTGCGGTATATCTTCTGCGAGACGGTCTCGTCGACACTCACCGGCAGGATCATCTTGTTGTTGTAGGGGCACACCTCCACCTGGTCGATATACCATTTCTTCTTTTTGTTCTTCGAGTTCTCCAGCGATTCCGGCTTGATGTCGTTCAGGGCCAGCGTCAGCTTCTGATACTTGTTGTATTGGTAGAAGTCGTGGTTGGCCAGGTCAGAGAGTTTCTTGGCAGCAATCACCTTCTTCATCATCTCCACGGCAGGATTGTTCTTGCGGCTGTATCGGCCTTTCTTGGCACTCACCTTGACCTCCTTGAGCATCCTGTTGTCCGTCTTCAGCTTCACGAAGTAGTTGCTCTTCACGCTGCTGTTCACCACCGAGGTGTGAGCCACGTAGCCCACGGCACTGAAGGTCAGCACCCACCCGTTGTGGCGCGCTATCTTGTAGTTGCCGTCGATGTCGGAAGCCACGCCGATGTTGTGCCCCTTGTACTGCACGCTGGCAAAGGGGATTCCCTCCCCCGTCTGGGCATCCGTCACGCGACCGCTGATCATTTGCTGCGCAAATGAAGTGAATAGTGAACAGTGAATAGTGAATAGCATCACCACCACCCGCATCTGCCAATATCGTCTGCTCTCCTTACTCATTACTCAATTTCTCAATCTCTCAATTTCTCAATCTCTCAATCTCTCAATGTTCAATGTTCAATGTTCAATGTTCAATCTCTCAATCTCTCAATTCCTCCAACTTCGTTATCACTTTGTCAGCCTGGCTCTCGTCCACGGCATCGTCAGTCCATCCCTCTCCCTTGAACCACACCGTCCGGCAACCGGCTTTCTTGGCGGGGATGATGTCCTTATCCATCGAGTCGCCCACCACCACGACCTCCTCAGGCTTCAGTCCCAGGGCTTCCACGCCGAGGGTGAAGATGCGAGGGTCGGGCTTGCGCACACCCACCACGGCCGACTCGACAATGCTTTGGAAGATACCGTCGAGACCGAACTCCCGGAGCACCACCTCGACATTGCCGTAGAAATTGCTCACCAGCACCATCGGATAGCGTGCCTTCAGCGCCAAGAGCACCTCGCGGCTACGGGCCGTCTCGGCCTGAACGCCCTCATAGAGGTCAGTGAGAAGTGAAGAGTGAAAAGTGAAGAGTGAAGAATTAAGAAACTCCAGTTGCAGCTGTAATTTCTTCTCCAGCGTCTGGCGGAAGGTGAAGTCGGGCTGGATGATGGGATTCTTGCCCAGCGTGCGCTCGGCATAGACGTAGGCCTCACGGAACTGCTGCTCCGTCACAGGCACGTGCTGGCGCTCGTATGCGTGCCAGATTACCTTGCCCCAGTGATTGCCACCCGTATCGAGTGTGCCGCCGTAGTCGAATATATATCCTTTTATCATCTTCTGTCAGTTTTTATCCCCCTCTGTCAGTTTTTATCATCTTCTGTCAGTTTTTATCCCCCTCCTACAGGAGGGGCCAGGGGAGGTCACAACTTTTCCGTCAGCTTCTGGCAGAGTTTCTCATGCGTACTGCGCATATACATAAACATCGCCTGAAACACGGTGAGCTCCATCAGGGGATATACCCAGGGGCAGTCGAGCAGACAGGTGACGTAGATGGTGATGGCACGGCAGTTGAACGTCAGCATATTGGTGTACTTCATCAGCGGGCGACTGCCGGCGAGGAACTCCTGACGGACGTCCTCCGGCTGCGTCGACGCCTTCCACTTGGGGAAGAACTTCTGGAAGTTGGGCGTCATCGACTCCTGCTTCTTGCAGTAGTTGGCGTAGTTGTAGTAGAATGTTCTGCCCAGCAGGTCGCTCTTCGGCAGACCCTCGTAGATGGCGCGCTGCTGACGGTAGTTGTCCAGCTCACTGCCCTCCTTGCCCAACAGGAAGTAGAGGTGTATCTGCCGGTAGTAGTCGGAGAGCGTACTCTGAGGGGAATGTACGATGAAGCCCACGAAAGCGCAGTAGACGAAAGCCCAGATCCCCCACTGCCAGTCGGTGCCGGGGATGTTCTGATCCCACAGTCTGAACACGATGGCCAGATAGATGCAGAAGAACCACACGTCGCCGGCAAATCCGTCGAGCATGCGCCCTATCAGCGTCTTCTTACCCGTCATACGGGCCATCTGTCCGTCGGTGGAGTCGCAGAAGTTGGCCAGCATCAACAGCACCACGCCGCAGATATTGTGCGGCAGGTCGGTATAGTGGAACATCCAGCCAGCACCCATGCCCAGGAAGATGGACAGGATGGTGATCACGTTCGGATGGACGTCAAACTTATTCCAAAACAAGGCGAACGCCAGACCGATGGGTCGGGTGAAGTGGACGTCGAGCCACTCCTCAGTGTCCTCCGACTTCATCGACATCTTCAATTTCTCTTTAAATCCTTCAAACATTGTTTTTTTTACCTTATTACTTATGTTTTACCTTCAATTTCTCAATCTCTCAATCTCTCAATGTTCAATGTTCAATGTTCAATGTTCAATCTCTCAATCTCTCCGCGATCGCATCAGCAGCCTCCTGGCGACAGCGCGAAAAACTGGGCCAGTCGTTGAAGTCGATGAAACAATAGCTGCCATCGCTCCTCACGATACAGTCGCCACCATACACCTCCACACCCACAGCCGCAGCCAGGCGCTCAGCCTCACGCTGCATGCCGGCAACATCGAAGGCATAGTGGTGGGCCGCGCCGTTGCGCTGCTCGTCGCCAAACTTCGTCTGGCCGTCATCCGTGGGATAATAGTAGCGGAAGAAGTCCGGACTGACGCCATAGAACTTCACCACGTCGCCTCTCACGTGGGCACTCACCGTATAGTCGCTGATGCCACGCTGCTCCATGAGCCGTATCGCCTGTTGCAGCGCCTCGCCGTCTTGGCAGTACACCACGTCGTCCTTCCCCTGGGCAGCACCGTCGCCTCGCTTCAGCCAGTAGCCGTCGCAGCCCTCTCTGGGGGGCGTTGGCACGCCGATACGCTCCATCACGGCCTGCAGTCTTGAGCGCCGACAGTTCTCCACGCCCTCAGGGCGGTTGATGATCCGGGCGTCCTGCGCCTTCAGCCACTCCAGCGTCTCCTGCAGCCTCGCCATCGACAAGATCGCACACGGGGTCTGCCCCCCCTGTGCACACGACCCGAGCGAGACCTCGCTGACCGTCGTGACCTCACAGCCCCTCAGCCGCAGCCTCTCAGCCACAGCCTCCAGTATCGCCCTGTCCTTCTCCACGGAGTTAGGCGAGAACTGCTCAGCCCGTTCAATCATCAGCACCCTCAATCTCTCAATCTCTCAATCTTGAACTTCGTTCGAGTCTGCTCACGCTCGGCAAAGCTCAAGCAAGCTTGGCATTGCACTCGCTCAATCGCAGACTTCAATCTCTCAATCTCTCAATTTCTCAATCTCTCAATCACTCAAAAACTCCTCAGCCTTCACGATATCACTCGCATGATCAATGTCGAGCACCTTCGAGAACGCCCACGCCCTGAGCCTGAGCCCATCGGCAATCAGCCCACGCTGGAAATTCCTCATCCTGCTCTCACCCCGTTCTATGCACGCCCTAAGCGTGTCTATCGAACGCGGCGTCAGACCATAGATGCCACCACTGATATACTTCGGGGCATCGCAATGGTCCAGGAATGCCGTGATACCCATCGCCTCATCAGTATCGACGTAGAGAGGCTTCTCGTCGTCGATATAGTCCGTCACGCCCATCAGTCCGTCAGCCTCACCACTCTCCACCATCCGCTGGAAGTCGGCGACGTATGCACCGAACTCCTCCTCACGGAAGATAGTGTCGACAGTGGTCAGCACAAACGGCTCATCGCCAAGCCACCTGCTCAGCTCCCACATGCTATGCATGCTGCTGGGGGTCGACTTGACGATGAATCGTATAGGCACCCTACTGGTCGAACGTAACTCCACCAGTCGCTGCTGCACATCGGTCATCTCCTTGTTGCAGATGACGTCTATCTCCGTTGCGCCGTTCTCTGAGAACACCCTGACCAGGCGGTCTATCAGGCGCTCGCCCCCCACCTCCACCAGAGGTTTCGGGCTTGCGACGCCTTCCTTTGCGAGCCTCGAACCTTCGCCCGCTGCAATCACTGCATACTTCATTGGGGTGCAAAGGTACGAAGAATATTTGATATAACGCGCGTGCTTGTATTTTTTTAACGCTCAATCCCTCAATTTCTCAATCTCTCAATCTCTCAACAGCCCCCTCGTGTCAATCTCGCCCGAACCGCGCTTCTGGACGTCATAGTGCTCCAGTCGTCCCTTGAGCGTGATGTCGCCCGAGCCCGCCATCTGGCAGTTAGCCTTCTTACATCCCTCCATGAAATTCACTTCGATGTCGCCCGAGCCGCGAAGCGTCAGGTCAGTATTGTCCACCTTCCACTGCTTCACATCGATGTCACCCGAGCCCACCAGCGAGACATTAGAGCGCACCGCCTCCAGACGGTCGATGTCGATGTCGCCCGAGCCCGTCAGTTCCGTGGTGCAGTGGTCGCAGATGATATCGCTGAAACTGATGTCGCCCGAGCCTCTCAGCACAATCAGCATCTTGTCCGTATCCACGCGCTGCTTGCTTTCGAAGTCGCCGGAGCCGTTCAGTCGCACAGCCGTCAGGTCGGGCGAAGTCACGTAGACGGC
>DDQK01000021.1:8658-8851 GCA_002342665.1 Prevotella sp. UBA2444 | reverse complement strand
TCGTAGTCGCGCTGGATATTGACGATGCCCACCTTACCTTTATTACGTATGCTGAGCGTCTTGCCCTTCACCTCCGTGACGATGCTCTCCACGAAGCGCTTCGGGCCCACCACCTTCACGCCGAACGACTGCCCCTGAGTATAGACCACCTTGGGCGATCCGCTGATTTCTATCTCCTCGAAGCCCTTCAGAT
>DDQK01000021.1:0-8461 GCA_002342665.1 Prevotella sp. UBA2444 | reverse complement strand
TGAGAATGTGAGAATGTGAGAAAGTAAAAAAATCGGAGGGACAGGTCTTTGATCTGTCAAGAGGTCAAAAACCTGTCCCACAGAAATCGGAGGGACAGGTCTTTGATCTGTCAAGAGGTCAAAAACCTGTCCCACTGATTTCGCAAGTATCTGTCCCAGTGACTAATTCTGACGCGCGATGGTCCAAGTCTTGTTATCCATATCGTTATTGTCCGAGTCCTTGCCGCCGGTAATCTTGATACTAAGATTGGGGAATGTGGGCAGGCTTTCCGAGCCGTTCGTCATATCGTCGCTGATGGTCTGGCCGTCGATGGTGATGCCACCGCTGCCATGGTCGTCATTGCCCTTGCCGATGGGGGCATTGAAAAAATTATTGCTCCTGGTGGCGGTCACGCTGGTGATGCCGCTGGTTATGCTGATGCTGGTGAACTTGCCATCCGATCCGCTGCCGATGCCGGCGGCATCATTGCCGCCCCTGGCCTCTATCGTGCCGCCCCCGATGCTGATGGTGCCGCAACTGCTGACATAGAGAGTATAATTCTCTTCGCCATTCGAATAATTATTCCCGTTTCCGCTGCCGATGCCAGCGGCATACTCACCGCCCGTAGCGGTGACCTGCGCCGAGCCGCTGATGGAGATGTCGCCGCAGGTGTTCGCGGCTTGATTCGCATGTCCGCTGCCGATGCCGGCGGCTTCTGAGCCGCCCGTGGCGGTGACCTGCGCCGAGCCGCTGATGGAGATGTCGCCGCAGGTCACCGCGGCTTGATCCGTATCTCCGCTGCCGATGCCGGCGGCTTCTGAGCCGCCCGTGGCGATGACCTGCGCCGAGCCGCTGATGGAGATGGTGCCGCAGGAACCTTCTTTTCCGCTGCCAATGCCGGCGGCCCCACTATCGCCCTGTGCAGTGATGTTACCGCCCGTAATGGTGATGGTGCCGCAGGAACCTTTTCCTCCGCTGCCGATGCCGGCACAACTACCTGGGCCTGTCGCATTGATCGTGCCGCCCTCGATCACGATGTTGCCGCAAGAGGCACCATAATTTCCGCCGATACCAGCACCGTCGTTGGCCGTAGCGGTGAGCTTGCCACCACCACGAATGGTGAGTGTCTTGCCCTCGGGCACATAAATGCCGGCCTTACCCCATACGCCTCTCACGCTGTTTACACCCGCCAAGATGATGGTGGCGTCGCCCAGGCACTCGATGCCCGGAAAGGATGTGGCGCTGCTATGACTGATGCTGGTGTTCGTCACGCCAGCCAGCGTCACGGTGGCGCCATCTTCAATCTTCAACTGTGTATTCTCGCCGCCCGTGCCTGTCACAATATCACCATGCTGCAGCATCAATTCGCCCGTTGCGGTGGTGAGAGTTTTGTTTGCCTCCGCTACCTTTGTCAGCGTGAGTGGAATATTGCGGTAGAAGGAGCCAGCCGTGAGGTTTACGCTACTAGAAATTGAACTGTATATTTTTTTGTCACCACTGATAGACGTAAAGGTGACAGGCTTCGAATCGACGGGGAGCATGGCCACGTAGATGACGTCGCCCGACTTAAAGGCGCGGTAAGCGGTAGGGCCGCCTACGGGTGGGTCATCGTCTTTAAATGGCGACGAGATGGTGTAGAAGGAGCCGTCGCCAACGTCGATGGTGAGTGTCTTGCCTCCTGAGGGACCTGATATCGTGGCGAAAGTATCGCTAAATTCGAGCGTCATCTTGCAGATGCAGACGCGGTTGGTCATCGTGACCGAGCCGCTGACCGAGGCCTCCGAGCCGCTGACGGCGATGGTGCCTGTGCCAGTGGCGGCGTCGAAATTGGTGCTGATGCTATTGTCGCCTGTCAGTAGACCTTGTTGACTGTTCTGTAATTTACTCTCGTCGATGTCGCCTTGGCCGTCGTGCAGCGTAGCGGGATAGACGAACCTGGCCTTGCCGGCCTTCGCATCGGTGAGCGTGGCGGTGATGGGAGCCGAGCCGTCGTCGTTGGGTGCGCCTACGATGGCCGTCGCCGTGGCGTGTTCGCCGTTGGTCTTTTCATAATAGACGGCTATCTCCTCGTCCTTCTGCCACGCCACATTCAGCGTCTCGTTGGCGGTATTCTGCTCATTTACGGTGATGGCGCGTGTCTGCCCGCCGTCGTCGCCCTTCGGCGCAAGCGTGGCGGTGAACTGTACGGTGCGGCCTTCGGCAGTCTGGGCCGTGGTATTGTCGAGGGCTGTGTCTTCGTTGGCGCATGACGTCAGGCCTGCCATCGCAGACAGCACGGTCATGGCGGCGGTCAGCATCCGAGCCTGACAGCCGTTCCCCTTCAGGGCATTCAGTATCTTCTTCATTGTCGTCATCGTGTTTGGTTACTACTCGTCATCCCGCGAACGGGTTCGTGTTGTCAGGTGTATAGCCGTCGCGCCCGCTCATCTGCAGCAGCCTCACCGGCTCTCTCAGTCTGTACACCCGCATGGCGGGCTTCTCGTACTTGCGTTTCATCGTCTCTGTTGTCATATCGTCTGGTGATTAATTATTCGGGTGCAAAGATAAGAAAAAAACACATACCATGCAACTTTTTTACCGGAAAAAAAATAGTGCCGACGTATCGACACTTTATAAACAAACCGGAATTGGGGTCTCCTTTAAGGCTCTGGCTCCGGATCAGGATTCTCAGGATTGAGATACGTCTTAATCGGAATCAGCTTCTGAATGACGCCACGGATGATGTCATTCGAATACACCGACTGGTCGAAGGCCACGCGCTCGATAAGGCCCTTCAGCGACAGCGTCTTGGGATACCAAGGCTTGAAGAACCACTTGCTGAAAGCGGAACTCGAACTGTTCTGATTCTGCTGGACTCCTACCGGGAATGCGATAACATTTACTGCCATACGATTCAGATGTGTTTGTTTATAAACTGCGATGAGTATGAACGCTGGCTTTCCGTAGCCTGAGTAGGGTTTAATCCGAGCCTGATTATAACAAAGCAACGCTTTAATTACAGCCAACTGAGATTTTAAATCCTATGAAGCCGAGGTAGTCTTTACCCGTCCTTCTCATTTCGATGCAAAGATACGCATAATTTTCGAAATAACGCAATATATTGCGTTAAAAATATATAAAACAAACTTTTCGGGGCTCACATTCTCACATTCTCACTTTCTCAACAGCTATTTTGCGAATTGCTGCACAATTTTTAATAAAGAATCTCTATATATATTTATATATATTATAATATATATAAATATATATAGAGATTTAACAATAGCATCTTTCTCTCCCCATTTTTATATGAGCGTTTTCCTTTGTGAGAATGTGAGAATGTGAGAAAGTTGAGGTAAAACGTTCGCTTACGGATGAAAAATAACAAAGGACGGTGCAAAATAGGCTGCAAGGCAAAGCCGATGCGAGCATCGCTTGCGCTCGCTTGATTTCATCTTCCTCCTTTTCGCTCGGGATAGTCCAAGCAAGCTTGGCTCTCCTCTCGCTCATGCGTCGGTTCGGATGTCGTTTCGCCCGCTTTTTGCATTTTTTTTGTACGAAATGAACAATAATTGGAAAAGTTTTTGTATTTTTGTCCCCATAATTTCTAAACGCAATGAATATGAGATACATTAATTATAAGTAAACCCTCTAAACTTAACAATTATGATACAGACAAAGACAGACAGACGACCATACGAGCGGCCCCGGATGCGGGTCGTGGAGCTGCACAACCGCACGATGATTCTCGCCGGAAGCCCGGCGCGTTCGAATGGAAATCCGAGTTATAATCCGTTTAACGACGAAGATGAATGGTAACAAGAAAGGAGGACAGCATGATGAAGACAAGACTATCACTACTGCTCTGCGCCCTCTTGGCGCTCACCGCTTGCAGCAACGACGACAACGACGTGACCCAGAACCCTGAGGCCCCGACGACGGAGGCCCCGCAGACCATCAAGTTCAACCTGACGGCCTCGCACCCCGACGACGACGCTGCGGCGCAGACCCGCGCCGTGAAGCAGACGTGGGAGGCGGGCGACGCCATCTTCGTGTTCTTCACCGGAGCCGAAGCACCGAAGCACCTGAAGATGACCTACGACGGCACGGCGTGGAGCTCGGCCGAATACGACGGCACCACCCAGACCGCCGGAGCCCTGGGCCTGAAGAACGGCGACACAGGTACGATGCGGGCTGTGTTCCTGCCCTTCGGCAGCGACGCCACGGTGTCGGCCAGCGGCACCAGCTTCACCTTCAGCACCACCTACTACGCCTACTACGCCACGGCGACGCTCTCCTATACCGTTACTGACAATGAGGTGAGCGGCGCATTCGATATGGTGATTCCCGAAGACTACGTGCAGTTCTTCGTCGAAGATGCAGCGGCCACCAACGGGGGCTACACCCTCGGCACCGATGCCGTCATCCCCACGGGCGTGGCCTCCATTGCAGCAGACGGAACTATTACGGAGACCTCCAATAAGGCTGCGGGCGACGACATGACGGGCTATGCCTACAGTGGCGGCTACCTGTTCAGCGGAAAACTCAACGGCAGCTACTCCTACGGTGGCTACTACTTCGCCAAGAACAAGACCGCCGACGGCAGCCGTGCCGACTACTTTGTCAGCGGCAAGACCCTCGCCAGCCACAGCGCCGTCAAACTGCCCGCCAACGGCAACAGCAAGTGGGAGGCCGTGGGCAGCGGCATCCCCGTCACAATCTACTATGATGCTGGCAGCGGATATGGTGGAGCGATGGGCTGGCAGACCTGCAACTACGGCTGCTCGAAACCCGAAGATCTTGGCACGCAGTACACATTCGACGCCGCAAAAGCTATGCTCGGCATCAAGATGCCGAGCATAGCAAATTTCCAAGATATGGTTAGAAACTGCTCATGGACGTGGCTGACGATTCACGGAATGGGTGGCATGGTAGTTAAGGGCACTTCGGGATTCATATTCCTGCCTGCGAATTTCAATACATATGGCATTTACTGGACAAGCAATTTTACCGGGGGAATGTCGGCAGATGTCTTAGAATTCAATAATAATAACACTGTTAAAATGGGTAATCTGAACACTTCGAGTAATTATGGTGTCCGCGAGCGCTATTTGTAAGCCGTCCGCGCCATCGTGAACTAATCAGTAAATAACACAGGGACGGTTCTTTTGTTATTTGGATACGCTAACAAAAGAACCGTCCCTGTGTTATGCAAGTCCCTTGACCCACCATAATTCGCTCTCTATAGCCTGGCGAAAATGATAAAACGAGGCACTTTCGCCCGCCGTTCGTCACTTTTTATACTCAAACCGCTCGTAATTCACAAACTTTTCGTATCTTTGCAGCGAAATTTCACATAAATACGTATTTATCATGGCAAGACCAATCAAAGAGACTCCCGTATTGAAGGGGAAAGACGTGGAGCGCTTCAAGTATAACCTTGAGCACCCTACACCAGTGTCAGCCGAAGAAGTCACCAAGGCAAGGGAAACATACGAGAAGTTCAAGCGCATAACCACCTTCGTCCTCTGATGATACGCATCGAAGATTTGGCACTGAGCATTCTGACCAAGACCACGGTCATCCCTGAGTTCAAGAGCAAAGACGGCGACTTGAACGAATTCCTCATGCAGGAGGCCAAGGACTATCAGGAGCAGCTGCTGGCTGTCACTTATCTCTTGCAGAATCCCAAGACCGGCGACATCGTGGCCTATTTTTCCCTGCTCAACGACACCATCAAGTTTGAGGAGGACGACAAGAAGACGCGCAACCGCATCAATAGGAAGATTCCCTACGTGAAGCAGCGCAATCATTATCCTGCCGTCAAGATTGGTCGTCTCGCCGTGAGCGAGAACTATGCTCACCAAGGCATAGGCGAACAGATTCTGCAGTATGTCAAGGTACTTTTTGCTTTCGGTAACCGCTCTGGTTGCCGTTTCCTTACCGTAGATGCCTACGCCGATGCCGTCTCGTTCTATGAGAACAAGGGAGGCTTCAAATTCTTCACAGAGACGGACATCAACGATGACACCCGTCTGCTCTATTTCGACTTGAAACCATTCAAGGACGCTTTGGAAACCGTTGAAAAGCAGTCCTAAAGTTTTTCATTTCAACCAACGCTAACGTCAGAGAGTAATCCCCACGCTCACAATGTGTCAGACACTCTGTGAGGCCCGGCAATAGTCATGGAGGCACCTGGGTATGGGTGCCAGTTCCCCAAAGATGAGAATAGAGAAACGGAAGTGAGCGGCTTCCGTTTCTTCGTGTCTGGATGGGGGAAAACGAAAAAACTCACATAAAATTTGTTTTTTTGCTCACTTAATCGTATCTTTGCAGCAGAAACGTATAAACAACGACGATTATGGCAGCAAGAACGACACAATTACCCGCAGAAGGTCAGCTATTGGTAAGCATCAGCGACCTGTCGATGCTGAACGACATCAAGAAAGCCATCAGCATGTTGAAAGGTGTGACGGCCGTAAAGAAGCAGAAGACTAAGCCCCGTCTCTATGACCCTGAGACAGGCGAGTCCCTCAACGACAAGACCATGCAGGCCATCGAGGACGTGCGTAGTGGCAAGGATAAGGGAACGACTTACGAGTCATTCGAAGACTTCAAAAAAGCAATGATGGCACTATGAATCTAAGTGGCGACTATAAGGGCTACTGGGAGTGCCACATCAGCCCCGACTGGCTGCTGCTTTACGAAAAGGATACTGAAATACGCATCATCTCGCTCTACCGTACTGGCACCCACGCCGATATTTTCGGCAAAGGAAAGAAACGGTAGTCAGAGATCATAGCCTTGGGCACCTGGGGTATAGCAGCCGTCATACCCAAGAATCTGTCCCAGTGACTACAGTAATCTCTCAATTTCTCAATCTCTCAATTTCTCAATCTCTCAATCTCTCAATTTCTCAATCTAAAGTGTACTACACATTATATATATCCATATACACCTATACACCAAATATGCTTAATAATCTAATATTCAGCATATTATCAAACAGTTTATATACACTAAATGTACACTTTATATACACTGAACATACACTCATTGTTCACATTTCGAAAGAAAAGTGGGAGTTTCTCGGTAGGAAAGCGGGAGTTTCTCGGCAGGAAAGTGGGAGTTTCTCGGTAGGAAAGTAGAACTTTGGACGGAGTAAAGTCCCACTTTGCTCCGGGTAAAGTCGGACTGCTAAACAGAAGGTTACTTTCAAACGGCAGGAGCCTCCAAATTTTTCTACGGAACCTAGTTTTAACAAAAAAGAGCCTCCATTTTCCGGAAAAGTGGCTACTTGTAGCGTACAAACAGTCGGTTAGTGTACAATTAGTGTATACAAAATGTACGTTTAGTGTATATGATTAAATCTGTAAGTCATTGATAACAAAACTATTTCTACGATTTAGTGTATAAGTGTACACATTATTATCAAAAAATAATTGAAATATTCGCAATTCAATGGATAACATCGTTGTAGTCGCTGGGACAGATTCTGTACTTGGGTATGACGACTGCTATGACTCAGGATCTGTCCCCTCTATGTTGCTGGAAATGAAAGGATTTATTGACATCAACGATATACACAAAAGTGGGTCAGAGTCCCCTGACCCATGAAAAAGTCCCTGTGTTATAGGGCAGATGAAAAAATCAGAGTTGCTTCTCAAAAGATACAACATCCACAATGCGACAGGTGCCGATTTCGCGCAGAACAAGTAAGTCTTGGTCGCCTGTAACCAGATAATGGGCATGCGCCTCCATAGCCAATGCCAACAGATAGTCGTCAGCCTCATCCCTGCAAAGTTTGACATCCTGTGTGGGCTCGAATCTCTCACCGATAATCTGCATGAATTCTATGAGAGATTCAACTTCTTTCTTGGGGAAATACTTGGCAAACTTAGGGCGACAGGTAACTTCCTGTATTTCAGCAAGCAACTCGTCACAAATAACCAATTGGACTCGTTCGTTACTCAACAAGTCAACAAGACGCGAAAGTCTTCTCCCAATCAGAAAGCTAATCCAGCAATTGGTGTCAACAATAACGCGAAAATTACGCTTTCTTTGCATGGCGCTCACGTCTTACAGCCTTTACCTCTGCCAGGATTTCAGCCTCTGAAAGTTCGTCCGTGCGAAAGGTTTCGAGGAAGTGGTTCAGCTCTGCACGAATATTCTGACGTGTCAAAGCCTTGCCAATACGCAACTGGGAACGTATGGGCATCTGCTGAAGCAACAGCAACATCTGGTTATAGCTAATGTCTATTGTAGCATTCATATATACAAATATAAAAGATTGATGCTGCAAATATACAAAGAATATCTGAATTACCAAATAAAAACCGATAAAAAAGGAATCCTTTATCAAAAAAGACATTTCTCGAAGTGCTGCCAGTCCTTCATGGTGCGCCAGGAGCCTCCCCAGGTGAAGCCGTGCTGGAGGAAGAGACGGTGGAGGAGGTCGCCCTTCACAATCTTATAGGGGAAGGAACGGGAACGGTCGGCATA
>DDQK01000006.1 GCA_002342665.1 Prevotella sp. UBA2444 | reverse complement strand
AACTTTACATGTTTCATTTTTTTCACTATTCCCTAGATTCCGCAGCACTTTAGTTTAATAGCTTTTATGACACATCGTTCCTGACCCCGTGTGCATTCTTGTTGTCTTCCTTGAAGTCCCAGATACGTACTCGGTCTGTGCCAAGCACGATGTCTGTCAGGTCGAGACGGAGGCCTATCGAAGCCTGTTTCATGTCGGCCTCGGTAATGCCAGTATTGGTTACGGGGTTGTCAACATCGCTGCACGAGGTCAGCCCCATTGTCATAGTGCCGCAGATGGTCAGGATGGCGGCAAGCATCCATAGATTTAGTCTTCTCATGATTCTATTGTTTATATGAATATAATTGTTTTCACTTAACCACGACTTTTTGCTGGTTCTGGATGACTATGCCACGGGTGCGGGCTGTTACGGGCGTGCCCTGCAGTGTGTAGGCACGGTCGCTGGTCATAGACACTACGCGGGCTGACTGTACGGGCGTTGACTCACCCTTCAGCCGCTTGTATTCCTCGCGGGCCTTCTTCATCTGTTCCAGGAAACGGTCGCTGGTGTGCAGACGGGCATAGGCGGCAGAGGCAGCCAGACGTGCGGCGTCGGTGTCGCTCTGCCAGTGGGCACCCACCACCAGGCGGTTTTCGCCGTAGCGGTAGCCACGTGCCAGGATCTCGGTGGCGCGGTCGGGGTTGATCTCTGACATCAGCAGTGCCGAACTCCAGCCCAGCAGGGTGTGGCCTGAGGGGTAAGAGCCGTTCTTGCGCAGTGACTCTTCATCCTCGGGGTAGAGCGTCGGCTCGTTGAACACCATGAAGGGACGGCGGCGCTTGTACTTCTGCTTGGGAATGGTGCAGATGCTGTCGCACGTGGCAGTGCCGTCGAGCAGCACCTTGTAGATTTCGGGTGTCTCATCCTTGGAAATCTTCATGCCGAAAGCCTCCTCAAACTCGGTGAGGATAGTTTCCAGGCCATAGACGGCATCGCGGGTGGCCTGAGCGGCACGCTCCGCATTCTTGCGCATTTCCTTGCCCCAGTAGTAGCGGGCCACATCGTTCATAAACGCCACCGACGTGCTGTCGGGCGGCCCGGGCAGGAACTTCATCATGTCGGGCATCTCATCCGTGGTGAAGTACGCATTTACCACCGTTTCTTCATCCTGAGCCCACGCTCCCTGGGTCATCGCACAGAGCATGGCAATCGTAATAAGAATTGTTTTCCTTGTCATTGTTGTATTGTTATTGTAGTTAATAAGTTCGCCTTATGGCTGCAAATTTACTTATTAATACGCACACGTACAACAAATAAGACAACTTGGACCCTCATTTCAGACAAGTTCGACCCTCGGCAAGGGTTCAGTTCCCTGCATCCTTGTTCTGGTTACGGTACTCGGTGGGGGTGATGGAGTAGCGCTCCTTGAAGAGGCGGCTGAAGGTGCGGCGGGTGCCGAAGCCGGAAGCGGAGGCGATGTCATCGACGGTCATCTCAGGACTGACGGCGAGCAGTTCCTTGGCATACTCCAGACGGCAGTGGTTGATGAAGTCGGCAATGGTGGGGAACTCGCTGCCCTGTGAGAAGGCGGCACCGATGCGCTCCTTCGAAAGGTGGAAGTAGTCGATGGCGGCCTGACGGTCGAACTGAGTGCTGAGGTAGAGCCGCTCGCGGATGATGACGGAGCGGATGTGCTGCGACAGTTCGTCGGTGGACATTGTGTCGAGGCTGGGAATCGACGGGACAGGATTCCCGACCTGCGGTCGCCTACCCGTAGCCTTTCCTTGAACCTTGGATTCACCGAAGGAATCAAGCGACCTGTCCCCTTGATTCCTTCCATCTAACATCATCCTTTTATATTCCACGGCCTCGGTCATCTGCTCCACAAGCACGCGGTTCTTGTGGCGGATGATGCGCTGTTGGCGGAAGTAATAGACGGCAAAGCCTATGGCCAATAACGCCACGATAAGGGCTGCAACAGCAATAATGGCATTGCGGCTGGCCTCGGCCTCACGCTGCTGGATCTCCATCTGCTGCTCGTAGGCATGATATCGGGCGGCATAGTCGTGGGCCTCGCTGGCCTGCAACTGGTCGTTGACGGCCTCACTCAGGGCAGAGTGGCGCTGCCAGTATTGCTGGCTGAGAGCATGCTGCCCACGGGCCTCGGCAGCCTCGGCACGTCCCCGCAGCTGTCGCACATAGTTGGTGTTCAGCGTATCGTCGCCAGCCTGGCGGTCTATCTCGTCGTAGGTGGCAAGCATCTTGTCGTAATCGCCCAGCAGCCGCTGGGTCTCAGTGATGGCACTGCGCCCGTTGAGTGTCTGCCCGAAATCTGACTGCCCGAACATTCTGGTATATTTCTCGGCTTCCTTCCGATTGCCCGTCGAAGCATACGCCTGGGCCAGGAATACATAGGCCTGCGAACGGTAGAAGTCACAGTAGCCTGCCACCTCGTCGCTGTCGGGCTGTTGAGGGGAGCCGTCGGCATAGTCGTCGGGATGCTGCTCGTAGTCATCGAGCTTGGCGACGAACCGTTCGGCCAGTGAGATGATGCTGTGATAGCGCAGCTCGGATGTGACGGAATCCTCAGGCATGGTAATGGACGGCAACAGACTGAGTGCCGTGAGCTTGCGCTTCATGGCGATGATGCAGGCATCAAGCTCGGCGAAGTGACGCTGCGGTTCCAGCCGGGCAATGGACTTGTCGAGCATCGCTAAGCCCTCCCACCGTTGTCCCAGATGGGTAAGCACGATGCCTATCTCCGACTCCGTGCGCAGGGCCTCGGTCTCGTCGCCCTGCTCGCGGCAGAGCATGGCCAATTGTGAAGCCCACTTCACCTGCTCCTCATAGTCCAGACCCATGCGTGCGACATCGGTCAGCAGGCTCAGCAAATCCATCCGCTTGCCGACATCTGTCTTGACGGAGTCGTGCTCCAGCAGTGCCAGTGCCATCTGCCGCGCGGTGTCAAGGTTCAGTGTATCAGTAGGATAGGTATAGCCCTTGGCACGCTCCAGCGTGATGCTGAAACCTGAGGAGGAATCACCCTTCATTCCGCTTCCGCCACTACAGCCTGCCACGGTCAGCACGGCTATATATAATATAAGGTATAGCAATTTCTTCATTGTCTTTGCGTATATTTGGGTACAAAGATACGAAAAATCTATTAAAGCAAAAATAAATTTGGCCTTTTCCTCACTTTTCTGTAAATTTGCAGGCGATATGACATACGAAGCACTCTGGAAAAGACTGACACCGCTCTATGAGGCTGGCGAGGCGAAAGCCATCGCCCGCTGGATGCTCGACGTGAGGTTCGGCCTGACGCTGGCAGACATCCTGTGCAACAAGGTAGAGGAACTCTCCGAAGTCGCTCAGGCAGAGCTTGAGAGCATGACGGCAAGACTCGCCGAGGGGGAACCCGTGCAGTATGTCGCAGGCAAGGCTGACTTCTGCGGGCGACAGTTCCGTGTGGCTCCGGGAGTGCTCATTCCCCGTCCCGAAACGGCCGAACTCTGCCAGTGGGTAATAGCCGACCATACACCACTGCCGTCTCCGTGTGAGGTCCTGGACATCGGGACGGGTAGCGGCTGCATCGCCATCACGCTGGCTGCGGAACTGCCAGACAGCAAGGTGACGGCCTGGGACATCTCCGAAACAGCTCTCGCCATCGCCAAGGAGAATGCAGAGCAGCTCGGCGTCAACGTCTGCTTTGAGCAGCGCGACATCCTCAAAGCGCCAACTGCGGATGCCCACTGGGATCTCATCGTCAGCAACCCACCCTACATAGAGCCCAGGGAACGCGAAGGGATGGAGCGCAATGTGCTCGACTTCGAGCCCGCCATCGCCCTCTTTGCCCCAGAAGACGACCCCATCATCTTCTACAAGCGCATCGCCGACCTCGCCATCGAGGCCCTGAACACAAATGGAAGACTCTGCTTCGAACTCAATCCGCTGACTGCCGAGAGCGTGGGCAACTATCTGATGCAGAAAGGGTTCTCGCAAATAGAGATGCGACTGGACCAGTTTGGAAAGAACAGATTCCTTAAAGCTACTAAGATATGAAAAAAGAAAAGACAGAACAGGAGGCCTACCTCGAATTGGCTGCCCTCTGCGCCCAGGCAGAGCACTGCCAGCAGGAGATGCGCGACAAGATGAGGCGCTGGGAGATGGACGAGGCTGTACAGGAGCGTGTCATCGGCCGTCTGGTGAAGGAGCGCTACATAGACGAGGAGCGCTACACCCGGGCTTTCGTGAACGACAAGATACGCTACCAGAAGTGGGGGCGCCGCAAGATACAGCAGGCCCTCTGGATGAAGCGCATCGACAATGACATCCAACAGCGCGTGCTCGATGAGGTCGACGATGAGGAATACCTCGACGTGCTGCGCCCTCTGCTCAAGCAGAAGCGCAAGACGACCAAGGCCCAGAGCGACTACGAACTGAACCAGAAACTGTTGCGCTTCGCACTGGGGAGAGGCTTTACGTTCGACATCATCCGCCAGTGTCTCGACGTAGAGGATGAGGAGCCTTAACGGGTTTTGCAACAAATGATCAGCTTCTGGACACGTTTGCTCGACCTGATCTCGCCGCGACTCTGCGTGGTGTGCGGCCAGCGGCTCTCCATCACCGAAGAGACGCTGTGCAGCAAGTGCAACCTCCATCTGCCACGTACCGGATTCCAGCACGACCCTTACGAGAACATCATGGCCAAGATGTTCTGGGGCCGCATCCCCATTGAGCGCGCAGCGGCACTCTTTTACCATGAACCACATGCAGAGACAGCCAACATCATCTACGAGTTAAAATACAAGAACCACCCCGAGATTGGCGCCACCATCGGACGCATGGCAGCGCGTGAGCTACAGCTCACTGATTTCTTCGAAGGCATCGAGGCCATCATCCCCGTGCCGCTGGCCAAGAAGCGACAACGACAGCGAGGCTACAACCAGAGTATGGAGATTGCCAAAGGTATCAGCGAGATAACGGGACTGCCTATATATAATAAAGTAGTCAGACGAAACATCTTTGAGGGTAGCCAGACCAGCAAAGGCCGCTGGGAGCGCAATGAGAACGTGGACAAGGTGTTTGAACTTCTCGATGGCGAGAGCATCCGGGGCAGGCACCTGCTCGTTGTCGACGATGTAGTGACAACGGGTGCTACCGTCGTGGCCTGCTGCCGCCAGCTGGTCAAGGCAGGCAACGTGAAAATCAGCGTGATGTCAATAGGCTTCGCCAAGAGCTAAGAGAAAAGAGAGGTACATTTTCGCCAAAAAACTTTGCTCATTCGGAATAAATTAGTAATTTTGTGGCCGAATCATATTTAACACGTCAATTATGCAAGATATCAGGAATCAATTTGCCAGGAAGCTGATGGAGATACAGGCCATCAAGTTGCAGCCCAACGAGCCTTTCACATGGGCATCGGGCTGGAAGTCGCCCATCTACACCGACAACCGTAAGACGCTGTCGTTCCCTCAGCTGCGCTCGTTCGTGAAGCTCGAGTTGTGCCACGCCATCCAGGAGCATTTCCCCGAGGCAGAAGCCGTAGCCGGCGTCGCCACTGGAGCCATCGCACAGGGAGCGCTGGTAGCAGACCAACTGGGACTGCCCTACAGCTACGTTCGTCCGAAGCCGAAAGACCACGGCATGGGCAACCAGGTGGAAGGTGAGATCAAGAAAGGTGCCAAGGTGGTGGTCGTCGAAGACCTGATCTCCACTGGCGGCTCGTCGCTCAAGGCCGTTGCCGCCCTGCGCGAATATGGCGTGGAGGTGATAGGCATGGTGGCCTCGTTCACCTATGGCTTCCCTGTGGCAGAGAAGGCTTTCGAGGATGCTGGCGTGAAGCTCATCACCCTGAGCAACTACGAGGCCGTCGTCGAAGAGGCAGCCAAGACTGGCTATATCAAGGAGGAAGACAAAGCCGTGCTCGCTGAGTGGCGCAAGAGTCCCGAAACCTGGAAACAATAGGTATTTCATTATTACATTATTTCATTATTATGGGAATATTCGGAAGTGAATCAAAATTCGAGAGTAGCGTCAAGCAGATACCCTACCCTCAGCAGGCAGTCTACGACAACATCAGCGACCTGCGCAACCTGGAGAAGGTGCGCGACCGCGTGCCGGAGGACAAAGTACAGGACTTCTCGTTCGACGAGGATACGGTGAGTCTCAACGTGTCTCCCGTGGGCGAGCTGAAGCTCCGCATCTGTGAACGTGAGGAGCCCAAGTGTGTGAAGTTCGAAACCGTCCAGTCGCCTGTTCCCTTCAACATCTGGATCCAGGTGCTGCCCGTCGACGAGCAGAACTCGAAGATGAAGGTAACGGTGAAGGCTGAGCTGAACCCCTTCATCAAGGGCATGCTGGAAGGTCCGCTGCAGGACGGAGTAGAGAAAATCGCTGACGCACTGGCACAGGTACACTATGAATAAGTGAAGAATGAAGCTTTGGGAAAAGAACTTTGAGATCAACAAGGAGATAGAGCGGTTTACCGTGGGCCGCGACCGCGAGATGGACCTCTATCTGGCCAAGTATGACGTGCTGGGCTCGATGGCCCACATCACCATGCTCGAGAGCATCGGGCTGCTGGAGAAGGACGAGCTGACGCAGTTGTTGGCAGAACTGAAGAGCATCTACCGGCTGGCGGAGCGCGGCGAGTTCACAATCGAGGACGACGTGGAAGACGTACACTCACAAGTAGAGATGCTGCTCACACGGAAGCTCGGCGACATGGGCAAGAAGATACATTCGGGCCGGAGCCGCAATGACCAGGTGCTGGTGGACCTGAAACTCTTCACCCGCCACGAGCTGATGGAGATAGCCCAGGAGGTGAAGAGCCTCTTCGACGAGCTCATCCAGAAGAGCAACCAATATAAGGACGTGCTCATGCCCGGCTATACCCACCTGCAGATAGCCATGCCCTCCAGCTTTGGACTCTGGTTCGGAGCCTACGCTGAGAGCCTCTGCGACGATATGCTCTTCCTGCAGGCAGCCTACAAGATGACCAACCGCAACCCCCTGGGCTCTGCGGCCGGCTACGGCAGTTCCTTCCCCCTGAACCGCACGATGACCACCGAGCTGCTCGGCTTCGACTCGATGGACTACAACGTGGTCTACGCCCAAATGGGGCGCGGCAAGATGGAGCGCAACGTGGGCTTCGCCATCGCCACCATCGCCGGCACACTGGCCAAGCTGGCCTTCGACGCCTGCCTGTTCAACTCGCAGAACTTCTCGTTCGTCAAGTTGCCCAAGGAATGCACCACAGGGTCGAGCATCATGCCCCACAAGAAGAACCCCGACGTGTTCGAACTCATCCGAGCCAAGTCGAACAAGCTGCAGGCCCTGCCTCAGCAGGTGACACTCATCATGAACAACCTGCCCGTGGGCTACTTCCGCGACCTGCAGATCATCAAGGAGGTGTTCCTACCAGCCTTCGGCGAACTGAAGGACTGCCTCGAGATGGCTGCCTACATTATCAATAAGATAGAGGTGAATGAGCATATCCTCGACAACCCGATGTACGACCCGATGTTCTCCGTGGAAGAAGTGAACCGCCTGGCAGCCAACGGCATGCCCTTCCGCGATGCCTACAAGAAGGTGGGGCTCGACATCGAGGCCGGACAGTTCCGCGCCGACAAGAACATCCACCACACCCACGAAGGCTCCATCGGCAATCTCTGCAACGACCAGATACAAGCCTTGATGCAGCAGACGCTTGACGGTTTCCATTTCGAACGGATGACAGAGGCAGAAAAAGCGCTCATCAGATGATCAGACGACTGTTGCCACTGCTCTGCGCCTTGCTGCTGGTAGCCTGCAATGCCGACGACATCGTCAGCAGGCGATATGCCTGTCATTTCGTGTTCAGCTACGAGCAGCACTCCACCAGCCTGCTCTTCGCTGCCGCCACGAATCCCGGCTCGTACGTCTACGTCACCATGACTGGCGACGGCAAGACAACAGCCCGCCACGTCTACGTGACCAGCAACGACGGCAAGACACCCCGTGAGGACAATATCATCGCCACCGACAAGGAGAACCACACCACCTTCCAACTCGGTGCCAGCAACAGCATAGGCCTCATCATCGGCCTGACCAATTTCAATGGTCTCTGGGCCTATGACCGCCTCTGTCCCAACTGTGGCGGCAATCAGGCCCTCAACTTCACGGGCAACCGCCAGCAGGTCAACTGTGGCAAGTGCCAGCGCATCTATGACCTGGAGACGGGGGGCATCGTCAGCGGTGACAACGGAGATGCGCTCATGCGCTATTTCTGCTCCTTCGACGGCACGCTGCTGCGTGCCTGGAACTAATGCCTAAACTCAGATCAGGATTTATTGTTTAATTTTGCAGCAGCAACGAACTTTATGAGAGTGCATACTGAATGAACATGAAACAGATTTTCCTACAAGTAGTTTTGCTGATAGCGGTCATGGTCACTGGCACGGCATCAGCTCAGGCACAGGCAGCCAATATCGTAGAGAGCAACGGCATATTCTACGAAATTGACAAGTGGGAACAGACGGCCACTGTAGTGAAGGTGCCACGCGAGCGGGCAGCCAACTACGCCTATGAGGGCGACATCACCATCCCGTTGAAGGTGGGAACCTACGAGGTGACGAAGATTGGTTACGAGGCTTTCCGCGGTAGTACCGGTTTAAAGAGTGTCTATCTGTCGTCCAATGTCAAGATGATAGATAGCTACGCCTTTGCTGGCTGCACCTCGCTGACGCATATCACATGGCCAAGCGACATCAATGCCGCAGATGGCAGTGCCTTTGAGGGTTGTAATCTGCTGAAAGAGATTACGGTATATGCGGGGCACAACACAGAGATGACAACGATGGACTATCACGTCATCACACAGCTGTCGAAACTGAACATCGAAGAGGGTATTACCAAAATATGGGGCCTGTCGCTGTGCAGGAACCTCCACACGCTCGACATCCCGGCGAGCGTAACCACCATCGGATATGGTGCTTTCATGATGTCAGCCATCCAACGGTTGACAATACCCTCAAGTGTTGTCACCATCGAGGGCAGTGCCTTCAGCCACACCAAGGAACTGGAAAGCCTCACGTTGTCGGAAGGGTTGCGAACGATAGAAGATCACTGTTTCTACGGTAGTGCCCTTCATGAGTTGACCCTCCCCGAGAGCCTCGACAGCCTCGGCATCAGAGCCTTCGCAGAGTCGGGCATCCGCTCGCTGACCATCCCCCGTGGAGTCAGGAAGATACATCGGCAGATGTTCTACGGCTGCCCGCAGCTGCAGACGGTCATCCTGAGCGATGCATTGGAGGAACTCTCAGAAGAAGCATTCGCCTTCTCGTCGCTACAGCGGATTGCCATCCCCGGCAGCGTGAAGGTCATACCGCAGTTTGCCTTCCGCAACTGCGCTAGTCTTGAGGATGTGACATTCGGCGAAGGGATTTCGCGAATTGAGGCACAGGCGTTCGTGGAATGCAGTAGCCTGAAAGCCGTCCACCTGCCTGCCAGCATGAGGCATGTGGGATACGGGGCATTCTGGGAGTGCAGCGCCATTGAGGAGGCCGTCATCGAGGAGGGTACCGACTCGCTGGAGAGCATAGCCTTCCAGGGATGCACCAGCATGAAGCGGCTCCAGCTGCCACAGAGCCTCGGCTTCATTGGGTTCTCTGCCTTTCAGGAGTGCAGCTCGCTCGAAGCGGTGGTGCTACCCCAGCAGCTGACAACTCTCTATGGCGGCATCTTCAGTGGGTGTACAAGTCTGAGGGACGTCACCCTGCCCCCTGCCCTGCGCACCATCGGCAGCGGAGCCTTCACGGCTTGCCGCTCGCTCACCGAGATAGAGCTGCCGGCCACCGTCGACTCACTCTCCGGGGCCTTCGCCGAATGCACGTCGCTCAGGCGAATCACACTGCCCGAAGGTATCAAGCGGATAGAGCAGATGACATTCTACGGATGCACATCGCTGACAGACATCAGCATCCCCTCATCGGTGAGGGAGATTGGCGCTCAAGCGTTCCAGGAGTGCAGCCAGCTCGCGCAGATTGAGCTGCCCGACGGCCTGAAGTTCATCGATGGCTATGCCTTCTGTATGTGTACCAACCTGCAGGCAATAGACTGGCCCGAAAGTCTTGAGACCATCGGGAACAATGCCTTCGAGGGCTGCACTGCCCTGACGGAGGTGTGGTATCCGGAAAAGACGGGAACCATGGAGGTAGCACTCTTCCAGGGATGCACGGCCCTGAAAGTGGTCCACGTTCCTGCCGGCATTCGCACCACATGCCCCTATACGCTCTACGACTGCACTTCGCTGACAGACATCTACTGCTATGGCTCGACACCACCCGCATACATGAATTTCGAGTGGACACCGATAGCTTGGGTGCTGCCCTTCTCGTCGTTCTCGGCCACGCTTCATGTGCCAGAAGGATGCCGCGAGACCTACGCAAAGGCCGACGTGTGGAAGCTTTTCAATATCAAAGCTGATATTCCGACGGGCATGGACAATCTTCACACCGGAGCCGCCACGCCAAAGGTGTTCAGCCTCACGGGACAGTCGAAGCCCAAAGCAACGAAGGGTATCAATATCATCGACGGTAAGAAAATGCTGATAAGATAACAAAAGACAAGACTGATGTACCCCTGACTCTGATTCTTAATAAATGATAAAAAGTTTGGCAGTTTAGGGATTTTGCCTTACCTTTGCAGGAAAATTTGGCTGCCGTGATGGTGGAATTGGTAGACACGAGGGACTTAAAATCCCTTGACCCGGAAGGGTTGTGCGGGTTCGAGTCCCGCTCGCGGCACTATTAAAATTCGAATTTTATGCAAAACAAAAACTTAATCCTTTTTTCAGCAGCAACAATGATGCTGCTTTCTTCGTGTTCAAAACTGGGTCCATTGTCCGCCGACAATTTCAATGTTGCCCCCACACCGCTGGAGACACAAGCCGGAATGGTGCCTGCATCCATCAACGGGCACTTCCCCGAGAAATATATGAAGCGTAAGGCTGTAGTGACCATCGTACCTGAGCTGCGCTATTCCAATGGTACCATCGTACAGGGCAACGTAGCCACCTTCCAGGGCGAGAAAGTTGCCGGCAACGACCAGACCATCTCTTACCGTCTGGGTGGTAACTACACAATGAAGACCAACTTCCCCTATGCCGACGACAACAAAGCCGACATGTATCTGACCTTCCGTGCCAGCATCGGCTCGAAGACAGTACAGATACCGGAGGTGAAGGTGGCGTATGGCATCATCGCCACGTCTGAACTCTACAAGCGTACGCTGACCACTGCTCAGGCAGCCATCGCCCCCGATGCCTACCAGCGCATCAGCAAGCAGAAGCAAGAGGCCAACATCAAGTTCCTCATACAGCAGGCCAACCTGCGTAAGAGCGAACTGGCCAACAACTCGGTACAGGAGTTCGTCAAGATGTTGCAGCGCATCAATGCCGACCGCCAAGGCCTGAACCTCGAAAACGTAGAGGTATCAGCCTATGCTTCGCCCGATGGCGGTTTCAGCATCAACGACAAGTTGGCAGCTGAGCGTCAGAAGAACTCTGAACAATACGTCAACCAGGAACTGAACCGCATCCAGATGAAGGCCAACGTCGATGCCAAGTACACCGCCCAGGACTGGGAGGGATTCCAGGAACTGGTGAAGGCCAGCGACATCCAGGACAAGGAAGTCATCCTGCGTGTGCTTTCGATGTATAAAGACCCTGAGGAGCGTGAGCAGCAGATCAAGAATATCTCCAGTGCCTTCCGCGAGCTGGCCGACGGCATCCTGCCTCAGCTGCGCCGTGCCCGTCTGACCATCAACTACGAGACCGTTGGCCGTAGCGACGACCAGATCCTGGCACAGATCAAGCAAGACGCCACCAAACTGAGCATCGAAGAGCTGCTCTACGGAGCCAATCTGAAGGAAGACCTGGGTGAGAAGGAGGATATCTACAAACTGGCCACAGAGATTTATCCCAGCGATGCCCGTGCTTACAACAACCTGGCTACCATCCAGTATGCCCGTGGCAACTACAAGGCTGCCGACCAGTATATCCAGAAGGCACAGAGCCTGCAGGCCAACCTGCCCGAAGCTAAGGCCAACCTCGGTATGATCGCCTTGCAGGCTGGCGACCTGAAGACCGCCGAGCAGTATATCGCCAGCGCCACCGGTGCCAACGGTCTGCAGGAGGTGCTGGGCAATCTGCACCTGGCTCAGGGCAACTATGCCCAGGCAGAGCAGGACTTCGCCGACATCTACAGCAACAGCGCTGCCCTGGCCCAGATTATGAACAAGAACTATGCCTCGGCAGCCGTCACGCTGAAATACGTGAAGAATGCCGATGCCATCACAGAATACCTGAAAGCTATCCTCGCTGCCCGCATGGGTAACAAGCAAGACATCGAGGAGCCCCTTGGTAAGGCCATCGCCGCCGATGCCTGGCTCCAGAAATATGCTGCCAACGACTTGGAGCTGACTAAGTGAAAAGTGAAGAGTGAAGAATTTGCTACCGCCATTCAATAGGGTTAAGAGACTCATAGTGAGCGACAAGAGTGCTGGTATCCTCCGCAAACTCCGTCATCGGCTGATCTGCGCAGGGATAGTGGTAGCAAATTCTTCACTTTTAGTCTCCTGTGGTGTCGACGATGGTACGTTTCAAATGGAGGGAGAGTTCAAGAATTTCAACCAAGGGGAACTCTACCTCTATAATATCGACGGGGCACGTCATAAAATCGACACCATCAGCGTGATGAAAGGTCGCTTCTCCTATGCGGTAGAGATAGAGAAGCCCACCACCTATGTCATCGTATTCCCCAACTTCTCGGAACTGCCCGTCTTCGGAGAGTCTGGCAAGAAGGTGACCATCGAGGGCGATGCCTCTCATCTGAGGGAGGTAGCGGTAAGCGGCACCGATGAAAACAAGCTGATGACGGCATACAGGATGGAAACCAATCAGCAGACACCACCCGAGATTAGTCAGTCGGCCGCACAATTTATCAAAGACCATCCGCAATCGCTTGCCAGCAGATATATCTTCAACAAGCAGTTCATCCAGACCACGACTCCCGACTATCAGAAAGCCTTGGAATTGCTGCAGGTCATCGCCAAGGAGAGTCCCAACAGCAAGGAGCTTAACATGCTCAAACGGCAGTTGGAAGGACTCAGCCACCTGCGCGACAACGGCAAAATACCCTCATTTACAGCCACCGACATCAACGGCAAGACTGTCAGTAGCAGCCAGCTGACTAGCCAGGTGAACGTCATCTTCACCTGGGCATCATGGAATTACGACAGCCAGAACATGCTGCGCAAGCTCAACCGCCTGCAGAAGGAGAACACCGACAGAATGAAGGTTGTTGGCATCTGTCTGGACGCCAACCTGAAAGACTGCCGCCGACTGCTCGACCGCGACTCCATCAAGTGGAATTGCGTCTGCGACGGCAAGATGTGGGAGACACCGGCACTGACTCAGTTGGGACTTTACTTTGTGCCCGACAACGTCATCACCGACAGCCGGGGCAAGATTGTTGCCCACTCATTACAAACCAATGAGATAGACCGGAAGATAGAAGAACTGCTAAAATAACAACTTTCGAGGCAATCGAGTCGGTAGTTGTTCCTCAATTCTGCGACAATATTTGTTGATAGTAAGAATGCTCTCACTGTCCGAAAATAACAGTTATGAAAGAAACGCTGATTTGGATTGGAGCACTCATTGCGGGTGCCATACTGGGACTGACGGGCCTACACTGGGTTGACCAGTTGATGGAGTTCGTGGCAACGGTCTACACACGGCTATTCCAACTACTGGCAGTGCCGACGATAGTACTGGCCGTCATCACCACCCTGGCCACCTTCGGCTCGAAGGACTCAGGCAGACTGTTCCGCCACACGCTGACATATACCCTGCTCACCACCCTGGCCGCTGCCTGCGTCGGCGCCCTGCTCTACGTGGTGATCGCACCGGGCAATCTGCCCGCAGAGGCTATCGCACAGGGCAGTGAGGCTGTCGGTGATACACCCGCACAGACCTACTACACCCACATCCTGAGTGTCATCCCCAACAACGTAGTACGGCCCTTCCTCGAAGGTAACGTGCTGTCACTGCTCTTGCTGGCCTTCGCCATTGGCATCGGGCTCTCACGACTGCCTGAGTCGGAGGGCAAAGCTGTCGTCGTCCGTTTCCTGCAGGGCCTGCAGGAGTTGCTTTTCATGCTCATCCGGGGTCTCATCTGGTCTCTGCCCCTCGGCATAGTTGCTTTCGCAGCACAGCTATCGGCCCAGCTGTCGGCAGGTGTGGTAGCCGACAGTATCGGCAAGTACGTGTTGGTGGTGCTGGGCGGCAACGTGATACAGTTCTTCGTGGTGCTACCCCTGTTCCTGCTGGCACGTGGGCTGAATCCCCAGCATGTGCTGAGCCGAATGATGCCCGCCGTACTGATGGCCCTGTTCACCAAGAGCTCGGCCGCCACCCTGCCCGTCACCATGAAGACGGCCGAACAGCGCTTAGGCATCCGCCAGCAGACGGCCCGCTTCGTGCTGCCCATCTGCACCACCATCAACATGAACGGCTGCGCGGCTTTCATCCTCACCACCTCACTCTTCGTGATGCAGAACGGCGGCATGGAGCTCACGTTCACCACCATCCTCACCTGGATCCTCATCGCCGTCATCTCTGCCGTGGGCAATGCGGGCGTACCGATGGGTTGCTATTTCCTTACCTTCTCACTCATGTCGGGCATCGGTGCCCCCGTAGCAGTACTGGGCATCATCCTGCCTATCTACACCATCATCGACATGATCGAGACCGCCGAGAACGTATGGTCTGACTCCTGTGTCACGGCAATGGTTGACCACGACCTGGCAGAAAAGCAGTAAAGAATACATGATATTTGTATCGTTTTGAGTGAAAAAACTGCAAACTCTTTTGAGTTTCAAAAATAATTAGTATCTTTGCAGCAGATAAATCTTATATTATGCTAGTAAAAACATATACCGCTGCTGTTAACGGCCTGAATGCCACTACGATAACCGTAGAAGTAAACATGACCCGTGGCATCATGTTCCATCTTTCTGGGCTGGCCGACACGTCTGTTAAGGAGAGCTACGACCGTATCCGCGCTGCTGTGAGCAACATTGGATTCAAGCCCCCTACAGCTGAGATTACCATCAATCTCTCTCCTGCCGACATCCGTAAGGAGGGCAGTGGCTACGATTTACCACTGGCCATCGGCATCCTGGCAGCCCACAATAAGATTACATGCGACCTGCTGGAGCAATACATGATGGTTGGTGAACTGGGCCTCGACGGTCGTCTGAAGCCTGTCAATGGCACTCTGTCCATTGCCATCCGAGCCAGGGCAGAGAAATTCAAAGGCCTCATCGTCCCCAAAGAGAATGAGCGCGAGGCTGCCGTCGTCAATAACCTTAATGTCTATGGCATGGAAAACCTGGCTGATGTCATCAGTTTCCTCAATGGTGCTGATAATTATGAGCCAACAGTTGTCGACACACGCCGGGAGTTCTATGAGCATCAATATTCCTTCGACCTCGATTTTGCCGACGTAAAGGGCCAGGAGAGCGTGAAACGCGCTCTCGAGGTAGCTGCTGCCGGAGGCCATAACCTCATCATGATAGGCCCTCCAGGGTCGGGTAAGTCGATGATGGCCAAGCGATTGCCCGGCATACTGCCACCCCTCTCACTGGCTGAGAGCCTGGAGACCACACAAATACATTCTGTTGCCGGAAAATTGACCAATGGCACGTCGCTCATCTCGCAACGCCCCTTCCGCTCGCCCCACCATACTGTATCTCAAGTGGCTATGACTGGCGGCGGCAACCATGCCGTGCCCGGCGAGGTCAGTATGGCCCACAACGGGGTGCTCTTCCTCGACGAGCTGCCAGAGTTCAACAAGTCGACCCTCGAAGTGCTCCGTCAGCCGCTCGAAGACCGTAAGATCACCATCTCGCGTGCCAAGTATACCGTCGAGTATCCCTGCTCCTTCATGTTCGTGGCCTCGATGAACCCATGTCCCTGTGGCTACTATGGCGACCCCACGCACCACTGTGTCTGTACTCCTGGCCAGATACAGCGCTATATGAACAAGATCAGCGGACCCCTACTCGACCGTATCGATATCCACTGCGAAATCCAAGCCGTACCCTTCGCCCAACTCTCGCAGATGCAGCCCGGCGAGCCTTCGTCAGTCATCAGAGAGCGTGTCATTGCCGCTCGTAAGGTTCAGGAGGAACGCTTCAAACCCTACAAAGGCATTCACTCCAACGCCATGATGACCGAACGGATGCTCCACGAGTTTGCCGAGCCCGATGCCGCTAGTCTCGATATGCTCCGCATGGCGATGGAACGCCTGAAGCTCTCTGCCCGTGCCTACAGCCGCATTCTCAAGGTAGCCCGCACCATCGCCGACCTCGCCGGAAGCGAGAAAGTCGAATCGATGCACATCGCCGAAGCCATCGGCTATCGCAATCTTGACCGTGGCGACTGGGCAGAAAGAGGGATATAAAATATCCATCATCAGATGGACTATAATTAATAAGCATATACCAGTCCGTACTTCTCATGCAGTCGGCGAAGTGAGCCGTCGGCCTTCATCTCTTGGATTTTGTTGTTCACCATCTGCAGCAAATCCTCCTGCCCTTTTTTCATCAGAACGCCGATTTGCCCGTGAGTGAAAGGCGCGTTGAGTAGCGGTGCTGCCAACCGTGTGTCTGCCTGTACATAATAGGGAGCCTCGGTTATCTCTGTGATCATCAGGTCGGCCCCTCCCTCGGCTATCAGCATTGGAATCTCCTCATTCTTCTGATGAACAATGATAGTGGCATGAGTGAGGTTCTCGTTGGCAAACTTCTCATTCAGTCCTCCGGGATTGACCATCACGCGCACCTCCGGCTTGTCAATGTCGGCCAATGAACGGAAGCGGTCTGCTTCCGATGCACGACAAAGAATCGTCTTACCATTAGCCAGATAGCCCTCGCTCATGAGCATCTTCTCACGACGGGCGTCAGTGATGGTAATGCCGCCGATGGCAATGTCGAAGGTCTGGGGTTCAGCCAGGACATCAGTCGTCAGCGTAGGCCATGAGGTCTTGACAAATTCTATCTCGACGCCTAAGTTTCTGGCAATCTCTTGGGCAACCTCAATGCCAAAGCCCCAGTATGTGCCGTCGGCCTCACGGAAAGACAGTGGCCGGTAGTCGCCTGTAGTGCCCACGAGTATCTTTCCTCGTTCCACAATCTCGGCAACCTTCCCACCGACAGGGATGATGCTGTCTTGTCCTGTAGGGGTGTCGTTATTGGAACAAGCAGCTAATACCGTAGGACTCCATAGCGTCAGTATGACGGCGAAGAAACAGAGAATCTTTCTCATCAGAAATACCATATTTAATATTATATATTCATAACGGGGACAAATTATCAGAGTATCTCCCTCGCAATCCAGGCGCAAGCCTCTGCATCAGCAAGGGCATGGTGGTGATTTTCGAGTTCATAGCCGCAGAGTCTTGAGATGGTATGGAGCTGATGGTTCTCGGCATGTGGGAAAGCACGACGGGAAGCCACACAAGTGCAGTAGAACTGATAATCGGGATAGTCCATCTGATAACATCGGAAGACTGCTTTCAGGCACGACTCGTCGAAGGCCTTATTATGGGCAACAAGCGGCAAGCCTTCAATCATTGGCTCTATCTGTTTCCATACTTCTGGAAAAACAGGAGCTTCTTCTGTGTCACGCCGGGTAAGCCCATGAACCCGTGTGTTCCAATAGTTATAGTAGTTCGGTTCGGGTTGAATCAGCGAATAGAACTTGTCCACAATCTCTCCGCCCCGTACAATAACCACGCCTACGGAGCATACACTAGTACGTTCTGTATTGGCCGTCTCGAAATCAATCGCGGCAAAGTCTTTGAGCCCTGTCCGAATCAAACCTTTTGGTACCATCCTCATCATCGGAATTTTCTGCAAATTTACAATAACTTCGGGATAAAGTTTGTCATCCGGCAAAATATTAACTGTTTTTATCACTACGAAAGAAAATCGTCACGTATCACAAAAGCACATGGCTTCAGAATTTTTGCGTTAAAACTTGGCAGTATCAGCAAAAAGTGCTAACTTTGCATGCAAAAGATGCAAAAGGGCACGCTATACTGCATAGGACTGGTGATACTGGTGGTAGTGCTGTTCGCACTCAACCTGGTGGTGGGGTCTGTCAGGATCCCGGCAGCCGACGTATTGAGCATCCTGATGGGTGACGAATCGGCGAAGCCCTCGTGGCAGTTCATCGTGATGGAATCGCGATTGCCACAGGCCATTACAGGCATGCTCTGCGGAGCGGCACTGGCAGTGAGCGGACTGATGCTGCAGACAGCCTTCCGCAATCCGCTGGCAGGTCCCAGCATTTTTGGTATCAACAGTGGTGCCGGACTGGGTGTGGCCTTAGTGATGCTACTGTTGGGCGGGAGCTTTTCCGCAGGTTCGGTGAGCATCTCCGGCTTCGTTGCCATCCTCGTGGCAGCTTTCATCGGAGCAATGGCGGTGATGGCCATTATCTTTTTCTTCTCCACCATCGTGAGAAACAATGTGATGCTGCTTATCATCGGTATCATGACGGGCTATATTTCCAACGCAGCCATCTCGCTACTCAATTTCTTTGCCACTGATGAGGGTGTCAAGTCGTATATGGTGTGGGGCATGGGATCGTTTGGCGGCGTCTCGATGCAGATGATGCCCGTGTTTGCATCCATCACCATCGCCGGACTCATCGGGGCACTGCTACTCATCAAGCCACTCAACGCCCTGCTGCTCGGCGATCGCTATGCCGAGAATCTGGGCGTAGACATCATCCGTACCCGCAACTGGCTACTCATCGTGACAGGACTGCTGACAGCCATCACCACAGCCTTCTGCGGACCGGTGGCCTTCATCGGACTGGCTGTGCCACACATCGCCCGACTGCTGCTCACCACCGACAACCACCGCGTGCTGCTGCCTGCCACCATCCTCTGCGGGGCCGTCGTTGCCCTGGTGTGCAACCTCGTCTGCTACCTGCCCGGCGAGAGTGGTGTCATCCCCCTGAATGCCGTCACCCCCCTGATGGGAGCACCAGTTATCATCTACGTCATTATCAAAAAATAGTATGAAGGAACATATCAGAACACTCCTGGAGGACTTGCTGCCGCTGGTGGACTTCGACTCCGACTTCCTGTTCAGCGAGCTCGACTCTCTGGGCGTGACCACCATCCTGATGGCACTCTCAGATGAATACGGCATCCGCCTGGAGGCCACCGATGCCACACCCCGTAACCTGAAAAGTCTCGACAGTCTGGTGGCCCTCGTCGAGAGCAAGCTTAACGAGAAGTCATGACACTCGAGGATTATCTGCGACAGGATGCCGAGCGCTATGCGGACAAGGTGGCAGTTGTATGCGACGGACGGCAGATGACATACCGCGAACTGTATGCCGCTGTCTGTGAGCGGGCTGCAACTTTGCCAAAGGGCGAGGTGATCGCCTTTCGCAACTCACAAGATATCGACTTCCTCATCACCTATTTCGCCATCCATCTGGCGGGGAGCATTGCTGCACCACTGGAAAAGGATACGCCTGAGGCACGCTTTCAGCAGATAGCAAAGGACCTCCGAGCGAATGACGGGGCCGACATCCTTTATACCACAGGCACAACAGGCCGTTCGAAGGGTGTCATCATCAGCCATCGGGCCATCATTGCCGATGCCGAGAACCTGATAGAGGGGCAGGGCTTCTCCCACGACCTGGTGTTCATCATCAACGGCCCGCTAAACCACATCGGCAGCTTGTCGAAAATCTGGCCTGTGATACTGACAGGCGCCACGCTCTATATCCTCGAAGGGATGAAAGACCTCAGCGCCTTCTTTCAGGCCCTCGACTATCCAGCCGCTAAGATAGCCACCTTCTTCGTGCCCGCCACCATCCGCATGCTGCTACAGTTTAGCGGAGACCGACTCGCCGCCTACGCCCGGAAGCTCGATTTCATCGAGTCGGGAGCCGCACCGCTGCCCCGCGCCGACATGCTCCGGCTCTGCCAGCTACTACCTCACACCCGACTCTATAACACATACGCCTCAACGGAGACAGGCATCATCGCCACCTATAATTATAATGACGGCCGATGCCTGGAGGGCTGTCTGGGGCGCCCGATGAGTCACTCGCGCATCACCATCGCCGACGACGGCCTCATCGCCTGTCAGGGCGACACGCTGATGAGTGGCTATGCAGACGATTCTGCCAGCGAGGCCCCTACCACCATCCTGACTTCCGATGTCGGTTACCTCGACGACGAGGGCATGCTACACCTGGTGGGGCGGCAGAACGACACCATCAACGTTGGGGGATACAAGGTGGCACCTACAGAGGTGGAAGCCGCCGCCATGTCTTTACCACAGGTAGAAGACTGTATCTGCATAGCCGTCTCCCACCCCATTCTTGGTTCGGCGCTGAAACTATTGGTGGTGATGTTTGAAGGTGTCAATCTCAACAAACGGGAAATGGCCCGAAGCCTCAACACCCTGCTGGAAACTTACAAGGTTCCCCTGTTGTATGAACAGGTAGAGGCCGTCAGACGTACATACAACGGAAAGATAGACCGTAAGTATTATCAGCAGCAGGATAAAATTTCTTTGTAACATATTTGGCTCTTCGCCCGATTTTTAGTATCTTTGCGGCCATAATATAAATAGGTACGCAAATATGATACAATCAATGACGGGCTACGGCAGCATGGTCGTGGCCTACAAAGAAAAGAAAATTCACGTAGAAATCAAGTCGCTCAATTCCAAGCAACTCGACTTGCAGACCCGTATCGCCCCTCTCTATCGTGAGAAGGAGATGGAGATGCGCCAAATGGTGGCCGAGGCCCTGATACGCGGCAAGGTGGACATGAGCGTGTGGATAGAGAAGGAGACGGGCGTCGATGCCACACCCGTCAACACTGCTCTGATGGAGAACTACTACCAGCAGCTGAAGACGATAGCCCAGAAGACGGGAATCCCCGAGCCGCAGGACTGGATGTACACGCTGACCCGCATGCCCGATGTGCTGACGAAGACCGACGTGGAGACGCTCGACGACGCTGAGTGGGTTGTGGTGCGCCAGGCTGTGGCCGATGCCCTGCAGAACCTGGTGAACTTCCGCTGTCAGGAGGGTGCAGCCCTGCAGAAGAAGTTTGAGGAGAAGATCGACAACATCGCCGGCCTTTTGGCTGCCATCGAGCCCTTCGAGAAGGGGCGCGTGGAGAAGATCAAGGCCCGCATCGTAGACGGTCTGCAGCAGATACCCGACGTGGAGTACGACAAGAACCGCATGGAGCAGGAGTTGATCTACTATATTGAGAAGCTGGACATCAGCGAGGAGAAGCAGCGACTGACCAATCATCTGAAATATTTCCGCGAAACGATGAACGAGCCTGCCGGACAGGGCAAGAAACTCGGCTTCATCGCCCAGGAGATGGGACGCGAGATCAACACCACCGGTTCGAAGAGCAATCAGGCCGAGATGCAGAATATCGTGGTGAAGATGAAAGACGAGCTGGAACAGATCAAGGAACAAGTGCTCAATGCATTATAAAGGCTTCGGTATATGGCAAGAGGCAAACTGATTATATTTTCTGCACCTTCGGGAACAGGCAAGTCAACGATTATCTCGTGGCTCATGAATCATCATCCCGAGTTGAATCTGGCCTTCTCGATATCCTGTACGTCAAGGGCACCGAGAGGAACGGAGCGGAACGGCGTGGAGTATTTCTTCCTGTCGCCCGAAGAGTTCCGGCAGCGTATCGACAACGGCGAGTTCCTGGAATATGAGGAGGTCTATACAGACCGGTTCTACGGCACGCTGAAGTCTCAAGTGGAACGTCAGTTGGAAGCCGGACAGAACGTGGTGTTCGACGTCGACGTGAAGGGTGGTGTGAATATCAAGCAACATTATGGCAATGAGGCCATGAGCATCTTCATCCAGCCCCCTTCGATAGCAGCCTTACGGAGCAGGCTCGAAGGTCGCGCCACCGATGCCCCGGAGGTGATAGACCAGCGCATCGCCCGCGCCGAATTTGAACTGACCTACGCAGAGAAGTTCGACCAGCGCGTTGTCAACGACGTGCTGGAGCAGGCAGAGGCCGACACACTGGCACTGGTAAGTGAGTTTATAAAAACAACAACCAAGACAACTTAGGATAACCAGTTCTGCGAAAAAGTTGTTCTGGCTGTCGTTAAAATAATGATGAGGAGAAGTTGTCGTTAAGCAATGATTAAGACGGGAATCTTCGGCGGTTCGTTCAACCCCATCCATAACGGTCACATCTCGCTGGCTCGGCAGTTGCGTGAGAAGGCAGAGCTCAATGAGGTGTGGCTGATGGTGTCGCCACAGAATCCCCTGAAGCAACAGGCAGACCTGCTCGACGACAGTCTGCGGATGGAGATGGCCCGAAGAGCACTCGAAGGCGTGGAAGGCGTCATCGCCAGCGACTATGAGATGTACCTGCCAAGACCGTCGTACACCTGGAACACCCTCCAGGCCCTCTCAAGAGACTACCCCGACCGCGAGTTCGTGCTACTGATGGGAGGCGACAACCTGGCCCTCTTCCATCGCTGGTATCACTATGAGGATATCCTCCGCAACTATCGCATCGTGGTCTATCCGAGGACGATGACACATGGGGTCAGGCACNNGTGCCTGACCCCATGTGTCATCGAGGCGGAGCTGATGGATATCAGCAGCACGGAGATACGCCGCCGCATCAAGGCAGGTGAGAGCATCAGCGGCATGGTGCCCCAGGCCGTGGAGGACTTTATCAGAAAGGAGGGGCTCTATGCGTAGACGGCGCTGGCACATGGATATCCTGAAGTGGCTGGGCTGGCTCTTCGACCCGATACAGAAGAACGGAGCCTTCTTCGTCTTTATGTTTGCCTTAGGCTATCTTTGCACACAGACAGAGATTACACTCCATGTAAAAGGCGCCAAGCCCTACGAAATGTCAGTGCCCGAACTGTTGTTCGACCTCTATGCCATCTGCATTGTGCTGACATTGATTCCCCGCAAGATACGCTACTGGGTGAGAGCCCTGCTCTACATCTTCTTCTACGGCGTGGCATTGGTGGACATGTTCTGCTACGTCAGGTTCGAGTCTACACTCACCCCGACGATGCTGATGCTATTTGGCGAGACCAATCAGCAGGAGGCCAGCGAGTTCCTCTCATCGTACATAGGATGGGACATCCTGACGTCGGAGGTTGGTTGGATACTGCTGCTGATAGCCGTTCACATCCTGTGGACTATCATCCGATGCATCGGAGCCAGCCTGCGTAAACGGATTATTCTGCCACGCATCAACGAGACGATACCAAAGATCTGCAAGGCCATACTGGGCGTGGCAACCCTCTGGACAGTCATTGATGCCGGCAGCCAGTGCTGGAGTAATAAGACCGCCACGCAACGGCTGTTCTCCTATCAGACCATCGGTCAGGTGGAGCATGAGCTGACCCGCAAGGATCATGCCGTGATGTATCTGCCCGTCTATCGTCTGGCCTTCGGTATCTACGCCAATCGTCTGGCGGCACATCAGGTAGACCAGTTGGTAGCTGCCAGCAGCAAGGTGGTGGTGGACAGCTGCTCCTTCCGTGTACCCAACATCGTACTGGTCATCGGCGAGAGCTACAACAAGCACCACTCCCAGCTCTATGGTTACAAGATGCCCACGACGCCGAGACAGATATCCCTGCGGGAGGAAGGCAGCCTAGTGCCTTTCAGCGATGTGGTGGCCCCATGGAACCTGACGAGCTTTGTCTTCAAGCACAACTTCTCGCTGCATGCCGTCGGCGACAGCGGCGAGTGGTGCGACGAGCCCCTCTTCCCCGAAGTGTTCCGACGGGCCGGCTATCGGGTGACATTCATCACCAATCAGTTCCAGTCGAAGGCCAAGGAGCCGGTATGGGACTTCAGCGGTGGCTTCTTCCTCAATGACCCAAGCCTGAGCAGTCGTCAGTTCAATGTGCGCAACACCAAGACTTACCGCTATGACGAGGGCGTACTGAAGGCTTACGACACGATGAAGGGCGACTCTACCAACAATCTGTACATCCTCCATCTGATGGGCTCTCATGTCGACTACCGTGCCCGCTATCCGGAGAAGACCCGTTCACGGTTCAAGCCCGAGATGTACAACCGGCCTGACCTGAACGACCACCAGCGGAAGCTTCTGGCAGAATACGACAACTCACTACTCTACAACGACTCGGTGGTGGCTGTCATCACCCAGAAGTTCATGGATAAGGATGCCGTCGTCATCTATATGCCCGACCACGGCGAGGAGATCTTCGACGACGAGCCTATCTGGGGGCGCCTGCACTCGGCAGAGACAGACTACCGTCTGGCCCGTAACGAGATGGAGATACCCTTCTGGATATGGGGCTCGCCCCTCTACCGCGAGAACCACCCTTATGGCTGGCTTGCGATTCAGAACGCCAAAGACCGTCCGCTGATGACAGACGTGCTGCCCCATCTGCTGCTCTATCTCGGTGGCATCTCGTCGCCCCTCTACCGTTCAGAGTATAATGTGATCAGCCCCGATTACGACATGAGACGCCCCCGAATCCTCAAAGGCGAGACCGACTATAATCAGTTGAAGAAATGAACGAGATATTGACACGGAAGGAATGTACTGCCATGCGGGGCCTGGCCATCATGGCTATCGTGCTGCACAATTACTGCCATTTCATCGGCCGTATCGTCCAGGAGAATGAGTTCAGGTTCTTTGCCATGAACAGCTCGCGGCTGTGGCAGCAGCTGATGCAGCCCGACGAGCTGCTCCCCGTGCATCTGCTCTCCTTTTTCGGGCATTACGGGGTGCCTGTGTTTCTCTTTCTCAGTGGTTTTGGGCTGGTGAGGAAGTATGAATCCGGATTATCCGGAATATCCGGATCATCCGGGTTATCCGGGATATCCGCCTTCCTGCGCTATAATTATCTGAAGCTGCTGCGGATGCTCATCGTGGGCTTCTCGCTGTTCCTTGTGGTGGATGCCGTCACACCGGGGCGCTTCGCCTTCCATTGGAAGAAAGTTATTGCCCAGCTGCTGATGTGCATCAACGTGTTCCCCCACCCCGACAAGATCATCTGGCCCGGTATCTACTGGTTCTTCGGACTGATGATGGAGCTCTACATCGTCTATCGACTGCTACTCTATCGGCGCAGCTCGCTCTGGGTCATTGCCTTGATAGCCGGCTGCTGGCTGCTGCAGGCTTTCTGCGATCCAGAGGGCGAAGTTCTCAACTACTTACGATATAATGCCATTGGGGGTATACTTCCCTTCGGCTTAGGTATACTCTTAGCAAGAGTTTCCTGCCGGGAAACAAGTTGTTTCCTACTGGGAAACAAACAGTTTCCTACCGGGAAACAGACAGTAAGCAGCCACCCCCGCCTGACTTGGTCGTTAGTTTTCATCGTCTCGTGTGCCTTGACAGTAGCCATGAGCTTCCATTTCCAGGCCTGGCTGTGGATACCCGTCATCATCATCGTCGGAACCGTCGCCCTGGTGAAAGCCATGCCGCAGTGGATGCTCTCGGCGACAGTCTGGCTGGGCAGTCTCTCGGCAGCCCTCTTCGTGGCCCATCCCACTGCCCGCAAGCTCTTCATCACCGTGGCATGGAAACAGGACATCTACGACGGTCTGCTGCTCTACATCATCGTGGCCATTGCAATGGCCTGGGCCGTGAAACAAATCATCGACCGCATCCCTGCTCCCCGCCTATGAAGATCAAGGACATCGAACTGGCCAATGTGAGCCGCTATCGCGGAGAACTGATGGGGGCGGCGATGCTCTTCATCATCCTCTTCCACGTGCCGCTGGCCCGAAGCGACGACTTCTTCGGACTGCGTCGCTGCGGCAATGTCGGGGTGGATATGTTCCTCTTCCTGAGCGGGGTCGGCCTGTGGTTCTCATGGGTCAGAAATCCCGATGTATGGCAGTTCTACAAACGGCGCCTGCTGCGCATCTATCCCGCCTGGCTCCTGATGGCAGCCCTCTACTACATACCCCGCTTCAATCCGGCGAAGGGCAGCCTCATCGACCTGATAGGCGACATCACCATCAACTGGGACTTCTGGCTGCACGACGAGCTGACCTTCTGGTACATCCCCGCCATCATGATGCTCTACCTCTGGGCACCGCCCTACATGCGACTGATCGGGCGCCATCCCATCTATCGCTGGCTGCCGGTGCTGATGATACTCTGGTGCGTGCTGGTGCAGTGGATTCGTCCGTTGCACGAGGCCGTAGGGCACATCGAGATATTCTGGAGCCGCGTGCCTATCTTCTTCATCGGCATCAACTGCGGAGAGATCATCCGACGGGAGACCAAGATCGACGGAGCCGGTATCTGGCTGATACTCATCACGTTCGTTGCCACCTTCGCCTCGTGTGTCTATCTGGAGCAGGTGACCCACGGACGGTTCCCCCTGTTTGTGGAACGGATGATCTACATCCCCTTCACCGTGACACTCATCCTGATGCTCAACCGTTTGTTCCGTCGTACGCCACGGTGGTTCAACCGTTTCTGTGCCTTCTTCGGAGCCCTCAGCCTGGAGGCCTATCTCATCCACGACCATTTCGTGATGGACTATATCACGCCCTACCACCTGGGCTACTGGCCTACAGCCCTGCTCACCATCATAATCACCATCCCACTGGCCTGGCTGCTACAGCGGGGGATTGGAAAATTGAAGAATTGAAGAATTGAAGGATTGAAGAATTGGAAAATTGAAGAATTGGGAAATTGAAGAATTGAAAAGGAGTAATTGAAAAGATCATAATATGAAGAGGATAGTGGCTTTCGACTTCGATGGGACGCTGACCACCCGCGATACGCTGCTGGCATTCATCCGCTATGCCTGCGGCACCTCCCGCTTCCTGCTGGGATTCCTGCGCTATTCCCCGCTGTTGGTGCTGATGAAACTGGGGCTCTATCCAAACTGGAAAGCCAAGCAGCGGGTCTTTTCTTATTTCTTCCGAGGGATGGCGCTCCAAGAATTCAATGCCCTGTGCCAGCGCTTTGCCGCAGACAACCGGCACCTGCTGAGACCAAAAGGCGAGGCAACCCTCCGTCAGGCACAGGCCGAAGGAGCCGTGGTGCTCATCGTCAGCGCTTCGATAGACAACTGGATGAAGCCCTTCTTCCCCTCAGTACAGGTGATGGGCACACAGATAGAAGTGAACGACGGACGACTGACGGGCCGTTTCCTGACCCGCAACTGCTACGGTCAGGAGAAGGTGAACCGTATCCTCGAATGCTATCCCCACCGCAAAGACTATCACCTGACGGCCTACGGCGACAGCCGGGGAGACCGGGAGTTGCTGGCCTTCGCCGATGAGTCACACTACAAACCATTCAGAGCCGATGAAAACTAATCGCGTGGAACTGTTGACAGGTGCCGCCATCGTGCTGCTGCTCATCGTGCTCAACACGATGATATTCTGCAAGTACGACGGCCTCCTCAACGTGGTGGGCGACGACTATGGGAAGACGCTCTCCTACTATTACCACGTCTCCGGCTTCGACCCCATCACCTACAATGTACTGACCGACTGGGGGATGAAGTACGACGTGCTGCGCCATCCGCTGCTACCCTATCTGATGTATCTGCCTTACGGCATGAACCAGGCCCTGATCTCCCTGACGGGCATCAACTGTGCGATGTACATCGCTGCCGTCATCCTGCTGATATGTGCTTTCTACACAGCCGTCTACCTCCATCGCATCCTACACCAGCTGATAGGTATCGGCCGTTGGGATGCCTCGCTGCTGACGCTCCTGTTCTTCAGTTTCGGCTATATCATGGCCACCTATTTCGTGCCCGACCATTTCGGCATCTCCCTCATGCTGATACTCATCTCCCTCTATACGATAGGCAAGGCCCGGCAGGAGGGTCGCATGCTGCGCTGGTGGCAGACGGCACTGCTGTTTGTCATCACTTCGGGCGTGACGCTGACCAATGGTGCAAAGGTATATGCCGCAGAGTGGATAGCACGGGGACGACACTTCTTCCAGTGGCGGTTCCTCCTGCTGGCGGTGGTGCTGCCTGCGCTGTTGATGACAGGTCTTGGTCTATGGGAGGAGCGGATCTACGTCTACCCCAAGCAAAAGGCAGAACAGGAGTACTTCGAGGCCCACAAGGCCGAGATGATGGCCAAGGCCCGCAGGAACCATGAGCGCTACAAGAATGCCCCGTGGGTCATCCACAAGGGTATACCGCTGGGCCCGGGCAGTCTGCTGAAGTGGACTGACACCACCACGCCCCGCGACGAGACGCTGATAGAGAATTTCTTCGGAGAGTCGATACTGATGCACGAGGAATGGGTGCTCGACGACATCCTGACCAGCTATCGACCCGTGTTGCTGCAGTACCGTTCGTGGATTAACTATGCCGTAGAGGCCTTGATCGTGCTGCTCCTCTTGGCGGGCATCGTCTGTGGCTACAGAAACCGGTTGTTGTGGATGGCACTGCTGGGTATCGTGCCCGATGTGCTGATGCACCTCGTGCTGGGCTTCGCCATCAACGAGGTCTATATCATGTCGGCTCACTGGATATACGTCATCCCCATCGCCGTGGGCTGTCTGATGCTGCGGCTCAAGGGGCGCTGGCGCTGGGCCCTACGCTTATCGCTTGTGGTGCTGACGCTCTATCTGTTTGTTCATAATGTGGGGCTGATTGCCGATTGGATGCAGCAAGCCCCTGTCTATACAGGATTCTGGTATGAGTGAGGAAGGATTGAAGGATACTTCCGTGTTTCGCATCCGGCGTGAAGAGCGGGTGATGGCTGTGGTGGCTCTGATAGTCATCGTAGCCCTCAATGGCCTGTTCATCTACCGTCTCCACGACCTCTTCATGCAGTCAGGCTTCGGGCCCTACTGGAAGGTGTTCGAGCGGGAATTCCATCTGGCGGGCTACGACCCTTATACCTACCTTGGCATTACCGACTGGGGCACCGTCTATCAGGTGTACCGCCATCCGCTGCTGGCCTTCATGATCTGGCCGCTGTATCTGCTGAACGAGGGGCTGACGTGGCTCTTCGGCATCAACTGCGTGCAGTATATCGTGGCGTCGGTACTGACCTTCTGTTCACTCTACTCCTACCTATTCATATATAGGATACACCGCGAGGTCGTCGGCTTGCAGCGGTTCGATGCCGCACTGCTCTCCACCTTCTTCTATTCCCTGGCCTATATCATGCTGTCGGTCATCGTACCCGACCACTTCACGCTCTCCATGCTGCTGTTGCTCACGGTACTCTATATCTCCGGGCGATGCATTCAGAAGGGGCGCAAGTTCACTTGGTGGCAGTCGGCACTCTTCTTCTACATCACGGCAGGCGTCACACTATCCAATGGCATTAAGGTATTCCTCTCGGGCCTGTTCGTTAATCTGCGCAACTTCTTCCGCCCCAAGTATCTGCTGCTGGCGGTGGCGTTGCCCGCCGCCCTGCTCTGGCTGACGGCCACGTGGGAATACCACACATTCGTTGAACCCAAGGAGAAGCAGCGGCAGGAGGAGAAAATTGCCAAGGCCAAGGCACTGGCAGCCCGCGTGGCCAAGATGTCGCCTGAGGAGCGGGCCAAGTTTGAAGTAAAGAAAGCCAAGCGCGAGAAGGTGCTACGCATTCAGGCTGCCAAGAGCGGCACACCAATGGAGAAAGAGGGATTCCTCCGTTGGACGGACATCACCACCGACCGCTGGCAGACGATCTATGAGAATCTCTTCGGCGAGGCGCTGCAGTTCCATCAGCAGTATTTCCTTCAAGACACGCTGGTGCATCGCCCGGTGTTCGTCAAGTATAATTGGTGGTTCAGCTATCTGATAGAGGCCGTCATCCTGTTGCTCTTCGCTGCCGGCGTCTGGTGCGGTCGCCGTAGCCGGTTCCTGTGGCTATGCCTCTCATGCCTGGGCTTCGACCTCTTCCTGCATCTGGTGCTGGGCTTCGGCATCAACGAGGTGCATATCATGGCTCCCCACTTCATGTTCGTCCTGCCCATCGCGACGGCTTTTCTGTTGAAGGCAGCGCAAGGCTGGCGGCATCAGGCGCTGCGGGGTGTCATCCTGATGCTGACGCTTTACCTATTTATATATAATGGCTGTTTGCTGACGGACTTCCTGCTGACACCCATCAGGGCTACGCTCTAAATGTCCTTGTCGGTGCCCATCCATTTGCGGAAGCGGTGGGTGAGGGCTTTCGGGATCTGGCTGAAGTTGCCGTGCGTCAGATTCAGCCATAGCTCCTCTATCGACCGGCTTATCTTCAGCCACGGGTGTCCCCAGGCGTTGTAGCGGTACATGCGCTGCTGATAGGCCACATTGTCCACCATGTACTTCGGATGCTGCAAGGGGAAGGTGAGTTCGTAACGCTGCATGGTGAAGATGCGCCGCACAGCCTTCGGCAGCGTGCTCAGGGCCGAGTAGTGGGCCGACTCCTGCGTGGCTCCCACATTGCTGATGAGATTCTTGGCGGGCATGATGGCCAGTCCGTTGTTGAGCATCATGTGCGACCAGAAGATGGTCTCAAACTGCGGGAGTCCCGACTCGCGGTGCAGCCGACAAGTACGGATGAAGTCACTCTTCCAGCCCCGGGCCTTGATGAGCTGTTGCAGCTGGTCGAGATTATAGGGGTCGTCGAGGAATGAGAGATTGTCATCCCACTGGCTCACTACCCTTCGCCACGACGCCCAGCCCCAGATGCTGAAGGCCGAGGTGAAGAAGTAGTCGTAAGGGCTGTCCTGCGTCTGTTCGTCCATATTGAAGCCCGATATCATCGTGACGCGCTCATCGTGCTCATAGCGGTCGAGCATCTCCTTGCAGAAGGGGAAGAACGACTGCGAGGGCACGACATCGTCCTCCAGCACCATCACCTTGTCGGCCAGTGTGAAGGCCCAGCGATGCGAGGTGTAGCCCGCCGTCATGCAGCCGAGGTTCTGTTCCTGATAGTTGCGGTGTACCTCGCACTCCCAGTCGATATTCTCATCGCTGGCTATCTGGCGGCAGGCCTCGATGCCAGCCATGTCACGCTCCCCCCTCGGCCCGTCCTGAAAAAGGAAGAGCTTTGAGGGCCGGGCCTTGCGCACCTCGTTGAACACTTGCTGGAATGTGTCGCTGCGGGTGAACATCAGCAGCAGCACGGCGATATCGGTCTTGGCAGGATATTTCATAACTTATGTTGTTTCATTCGGATGATAGTCCTATAGAATCGGATGAGATGGGCGGCAATGGCAGGGGGAAGTGCCCACACGATGCGGTTGTAGAGGGGAATGTCTTCAGGCAGCTCTCTGATGGCCTGGCGGTAATAGCGATCCTTCACCTCCGACTGTCCTTCGATGATGAAGCGCTCGCACTCCTTCAACTGATGAAGCACAAAGGCCGACTGCATGTCATCCCATCGCGGGGCAAGCGTTTCCTTCAGCTGCTGGTCGTAGAGCCGGGCACGCTCCAGGGTATGCTTCCGGCTGTTGGGCAGTCCCAGCTGATAGCGATAGACGCAGTCGCTGATGAACCAGACCCGAGGCTGCTTCATCAGCACCTTCGCCTGCATCAGCAGGTCTTCACCCTCGATGATCTCTCTCGGCGTGTCAAGGCATCCGTCGAGTATCTCTTTCCGGAAGATGATGCCCCACAGAATCGGGAAACGGTTTTTGCCCGTGACAACGGCCCGCAGCATACTGTCGGTATCTCTTTGCCAGCCTTGGTGAACGATAGGAGAGTGGATGCCGTCCTGGGTACAGAAGGTGGCGATGACCTCGTCGGCCTCATGCGTCGTGATGGTCTGATACAGGGTCTTCAGCGCATCGGGCAGCAATTCATCATCGGCATCCACGAATATGATGTACCTCCCTTCGGCAGCCTCCACCCCCCGGCGCCTGGCAGCCGTCACGCCGCCATTCTCTGTATGGATTACCCGGATGCGGGCATCCCGCTTCGCTGCTTCGTCGCAGAGGTTGCCGGAGCCATCGGTGCTGCCGTCGTCCACGGCCACTACCTCGAAGCTTTCAAAGTCCTGCGCGAGTAGACTCTCAAAGCAATGGCTGATGTATTCGGCCTTATTATAGACGGGTATGATGATACTGATTTCCATCACTTCTTTCTGATAAATTGTAGGCACTCACGCAAGATGGCGACGTTCAGCAGTCGCATGGCGACGTAATAGAGGGCTGCAGCGATGGCAATGCGCACCAACAGGAGCAGCCAGAGGTTGGCTATTGGGAGGGTCAGCCAGTAGGTGGTCAGCATGACGGTTGCGGCGATTGCCATGAAGGGCAGGGTGTCGCGCAGCAGATCGACAGCCCTCAGGCCGATCATGCGACGGGCACAGGGCTGCCAGGCTGCCAACCACAGGATATTGAATATGGTATAGGCCGTCACCATCATCGTGATGCCCTGCCGGTAGAACAACAGGATGACACAGAGCTGCAGCAGGATCTGGGCGATGTTAAGCCACATGTTCACGTCGCTTCGCCCATGACTGATGACGAGGTTCTGGAACAAGGTGTAGAGCGGCATGAACGCACCGCTGATGCAGAGTATCTGAAGCAGGGGAATACAGTCAGTCCACTCATCGCCGATGGTGCAGAGGATAAACTCCCGGGCTACCAGGGCCAGTCCGAAGAGTGCCGGGAAGGCCAGGAAGGATGCGAAGCGCACCATCTTGCGGAAGACCTGCAGCTCTCTGTCCCGCTCATCACGGACACTCACCAGCACCGGCTGGGCCACCTGTGCAAGCATGCCGCCCACCGTCTGGAAGGCCATGGCATCCCACTTGTAGGCCTGGAAGAAATTGCCCACCACCCTGGCATCGCGGAACAGGCGACCGAAGAGCACGGTGAGCATGTTCTGGTTGACGGTGTTGATAATCATCGTCACCAGTATCTTCATCGAGAACGAGAATGTCTGCCGGATATAGTCGAAGGTGAAGCGCAGCGTGGGGCGCCACTTCACATAGTAAAATCGTCCCAGCACCAGCATCAGTGCGTTCACCACTTGTTGCCAGGCCAGACTCCAGTAGCCCATGCCGCTGAGAGCCATGATGATGGCTGTGGAGCCCGACACGACAAGGGCGGTGACGTTGATGATGGTGATCTCGCGGTTCATCATGTTCTTCACCATATAGGCGTTCGTGGAAATGCCGAACGATGAGATGAAGAAGGCCAGGAAGAGGAAGCGCGACAACTTCAGGAGTGCCGGCTGATGAAAGAACCACGCTATGAGCGGAGCCGACAGGAAGAGGATGGCGTAAAGCAATCCGCCCATGAGGATATTGAACCAGAAGACGCTGTTGTACTGCTTTGCCGTAGGCTCCTTCTCATTGATAAGCGCTGTGGAGAACCCGCTCGACTGCAGGTTGCCGGCAATGGCTGCGAAGATGGCCAGCATGCCTATCAGTCCTGTATCGCCCGGTGTCAGGTGACGCAGGATGACGATGCCGATGAGCAGGTTCAGCACCTGGATGGTGCCATTGTTGATCGCTCCCCAGAAGAGGCCCTTGGCAGTCTTCTCTTTCAGATTATCCATATTGTGCTGCAAAATTAGGCAATTTATTTGGAACATCAAACAAAAATCCGTACTTTTGCATGCAGAAACAATAAATCCACGATGAAAAGAATCGACGACATACACGAACTTCGCACCATACAGATGGGCATCCTCGACGATGTTCACCGTTTCTGCGAGGCTCACGGCATCCGCTACTCCCTCTCAAGCGGTACCCTCATCGGGGCCGTGCGCCACAAGGGCTATATCCCCTGGGACGACGACATCGACATCTATATGCTCCGTGCCGACTACGAGCAGTTCCTGCAGGAGTATCACGATAGCCAGGGGCGCTACCGGGTGCTGGATCCCAAGCGGGAACAGCACTACTACTACACCTTCGCCAAGGTGGTTGACCTGCGGACGAAGATGATCGAGAAGGAAACGGAGGGCTACGAGATCGGCGTGTATATCGACGTGTTTCCCGTCGATTATGTCACGGAGGACTTGAAAGAACGTGAGCGCGTCTTCCGTCTGAAGAAGCTGCTGTATAAGATTCGCCGCTGCAAGATATCCGAGAGCAATCCCCTGCAGTCCCGACTGGCTTTCCTCTGCTATCGCAGCCTGCCCGTCAGCGTCGGATTGCTGAACCGGTGGATAGAGCGACTCATCGTGAGACGGCAGCCAACAGCGACACTGTGCCACATGACTGAGGCAGGACCGTCGATCAAAGGCTGTTTCCCCGTGACGGACATGGAGCAGACGATAGACATGCCGTTTGAGGATCGTGTCTACAAGGTCATGGCAGGCTACGACGACCACTTACGCCGCACCTACGGCGACTACATGCAGCTGCCACCTGAGGCGCAGCGCGTCACCCACAAGTTTGAAGCTTACTGGCTATAGGGGATGCCCCACTGATAGATCCGCTCGATGGTCGGAGCCTCCAGACCGTACTCCTTCATCAGGCGCCTGACAATAGCCAGGCCATAGGGGAAGTCTTCAGTGAAATAGCGGCTCCCGAAATCGGGAACAAAACCACCGCCTGCAGCCTTCATCGGAGCCTTGATACCCTTGAAGGCCTCTATGCTGCGCAGCTTCTGCGCCAGCGACGCCGCATCATGGCTCTCGTAATAGTCAAGCACCGTCGGTATGGCTCCTTTCCTGACGGGCAGCCTTTCCAGCAGAGTCTGCAACTCATTGTCCATGCTGATATAGAGCTGGGCTGCCTCTTCCGTCCATTCTTCATAGAAGAGAGCCTGCCGGTCGTAACAGACTCCCGGCCTCCAGTCTTTCCAGAGCGAATAGAGCCGTGAGGGGTGCAGCAGCGGGTTGCTGTTGGAGAGGCTCACCTCGTAATGACTGTCGAGCAGTTTGGTGGGAGTATTAAACAGCCTTTCGCACAGCTGCCGGATTTCCTCCTCGCACCGGGTCTGTGCCACGGCCACGGCCAGCGTGTCTTTATAGCCCAGGATACTGGCCTCATGGCCGTACTCCGTGGTACGGGCGATGAAGGGCACGCGCTGCAGGCCGAACAGCGGCTGCGAAGAGGGCAGCACCTCCATCGCCTCGAAGAAGAACCCCGTGCTGCTGACCACAGACCCTACGATGGCATCAGGCTTCAGGCTGTCCTTGATCTGCATCAGCACCTCGCGGATGGAGAAGCCCGGCAGACAGAGCACCACGACGTCGGCTCCCCCAACCGCCTCCTCAGGCCGGTTGCTGATGAGCGATGGCGTGCCGATGAGTGGCTGCCCGCAGTCAGGCCGATTGACGATGATGCTTTTCTGCCAACGCTCTGGATGGCGGGTCAGCAGGCGTACCTCATGGTCAGTGCGCGCCGCCACGAAGCCTGTCACCACATGGCCCAGATTGCCGCCTCCACAGATACAGATCTTCATACAATAACCAATAACCGTTATACAATAAGCTCTTTCAGGCCTTCCACTAAGCGCAGATTGTCCTCATGGTTTCTGACGGCGATACGCATATATTGCTTCTCAGGGTCCAGACCCGGTTTGCCACTACAGTCGCGGGTCAGGATATTGTGCTGCTTGAGCATACGGATCACGATCTCACTGGCCGTATAGGGCGGCAGCACCTCACAGAGGAAATAGTTGGCCTCAGTAGGCATCACCCTGAGGAAGGGAATGCTACGGAGCTGCCGCTCGAAGCTGTCGCGCTCTGCCACGAACTTGGCACAGGCGTTCCGGTAGCCCTGCTCGTGCTTGTTGTATATCTGCATGAAGAACTCGGCGAAGGAGTTCAGGTTCCATATCGACACCTCTTTCTTGATTCGCGCGATGAGCTGCTTGTCAGCCGAGGCGAGGATGCCCAGACGCAGGCCCGGCACACCGTAGCTCTTCGAGATGCTCTTCATCACGGCCATCCGCGGATAGTGCTCCAGCGTCGTGTCGCTGAGCAGCGAATTATTTGCGTAGTCACGACTGAAGTCCACGAAGCTCTCGTCGACGATGAGCCGGATGCCCCGCATCTCGCACCACTGGGCCAGCCGCAGCACGTCGGCCTTGGGGATAAAGTTGCCGGAGGGGTTGTCGGGATTGATGAGCATCAGCTGCTGGATGTTCTTGTCGCCGAAGAAGGCCATCAGATCGTCGGCCGTATAGCGGTAGTCCTCGTTCTGCGGCACAAAGGTCACCTGGCTGTCCTTATCATTGCGGTTGACTTCGCCTTCCTCTGTCACGACTCGGCCATTCATGCGAGCATGATGGCTCTCGCTGTTCCATCGGTTAGGATACTCCTCGAAGGTAGGCCTGACGAATCCCGTCCTGCCCTCAGTGCCCTCCATGAGCACCTTGATCAGCTCGGCGGCACCGTTGCCCGGCACGATATAGTCTTCACTCACGCCGAAGCACTTGCTGGCGATGAGCGTGTTCACCTTCATGCCCGAAGGATATTCGGTCAGCAGCGTGTCGAAGTTGGCACGCAGCTCGTCCTTCATCTGACGGGTGGGGAAATAGGGATTCACCAGATAGCAGAAGTCGAGCATCTGGGGGAATCGCCAGAAGCCTCCGTAGCGACCGTAGTACTTACGGATGACATCCTTCTCGTCGGCAAAGATGGCCTCAGCGATGTCAAGGTCTTGCTTGTCGTCGATCTCGTACCATTTCTCCTGCCCTATCGGCAGTGCCTTCAGGATTCCCGCTGACGCGCCTACCCGTAGCCTTTCGTGACTGTTCAGCAGCGAGAGGATGCGCAGCACGTTCTCGTAGTACTCGTTCAGTCCCACGGCCTTGGTATAGGCCTCAAGGAAGGGCACGTACTTCTCGCTGAGGAAAGCCTTCGAGAACTTGTAGATGTTCACTGTCTTGTAGTAACTCTGGGCATCCGCATAGTTGAAGGCAGCCTTCGAGATGAAATTCACGATGTTCCGCTCGTCGTCTATCTGCACCATCGTACCGTCCATCCAGCTCTCGTATTTCGCCACGAGGGCCAGATTGGGACAGGGGTTGTCGAGCAGCATGCCGAACAGACGGTCGCTCAGGATGAGGTCGCTCTCGATGAGCAGCGTGTCGTCTTCCTGCAGCCGGTCCTTCACCAGCGAGAGTGAGTAGATGTTGTTGGTCTTGTCGTAGATGGGATTCTCGGCATACTCTATACGGAGCTGCCGGTCGTAGCGCTGACCGATGTACTCGCGCAGCTGCTTGCCTTTGTAGCCCACCACGATGATGACGCGCTGGAGTTGCTGACGCGACAACTGTGTCAACAACCTGTCGATGAGGGGTGTACCGTTCACGGGTACCATGCACTTGGTATTGTCCCTGGTCAGTTCACCCAGTCTGCGGCCCATCCCCGCTGCCAATATGATTGCCTGCATAGCTCTAATCTTTTTCTTCTTGGGTGCAAAGATACGAATAAGCGAGCGCGTTACCGCATGATCACCCCACCTGTGAACCAGGCTTCACGTCCTTCGTGGTAGTCACCACGCTCAGGCTCTCATCGGCATCAACAGCCGAGAGAATCATGCCCTGGCTCTCGATGCCCATCATCTTGCGAGGCGCGAAGTTGGCCACGAAGAGGATGCGCTTGCCAACGAGCTCCTCGGGATTCTCGTAGAAGGCAGCAATGCCCGAGCAGATGGTGCGATCCTGGCCTGAGCCGTCGTCGATAGTGAACTGCAAGAGCTTCTTCGACTTGGGCACGCGCTGGCAAGCCTTCACCAAGCCCACACGGATGTCGAGCTTCTCGAATTCCTCAAAGCTCACGGTGTCCTTGATGGGAGCAGCCTTATAGGCAGCAGCCTCGTTGGCTTTCTTAGTAGCCTCCAGTTTGTCGAGCTGCTTCTGGATGACGTCGTCCTCTATCTTCTCGAAGAGCAGTGAGGGCTCACCCAGCTGATGTCCGGCCTTCAGTATATCTGTAGAGCCGAGTTGCTCCCAAAGGCTACGGGTAGGCGAGCTCTGCTCGGGAATCTCGAACGAGTCAATAGCGAGCATCTCGCGGAGCTTCTTCGAAGAGAACGGCAGGAAGGGCTCGAAGGCAATGGCCAAGTTGGCCGTCAGCTGCAGGCAGATGTTCAGGATGGTCTCGCAGCGCTTGGGGTCGGTCTTCCAGACCTTCCAGGGTTCGCACTCGGTGATATAGCGGTTGCCGATGCGGGCGAGGTTCATCGCCTCGAACTGGGCATCGCGGAACTTAAACTGCTCCAGCAGGGCCTCCACCTTCTCCTTCACATCCTTGAACTCGGCCAGGGCCTGCTTGTCCACATCGAGCAGCTCACCGCAGGCAGGCACCACGCCGTTCCAGTATTTCTTGGTCAACTGGAGGGCACGGTTCACGAAATTGCCATACACGGCCACCAACTCGTTGTTGTTGCGGTCCTGGAAGTCCTTCCAGGTGAAGTTGTTGTCCTTCGTCTCGGGGGCGTTGGCGGTCAATACATATCTTAATACGTCCTGCTTGCCCGGCATGTCGACGAGATACTCGTGCAGCCAGACAGCCCAGTTGCGCGAGGTGGATATCTTGTCGTTCTCCAGGTTCAGGAACTCGTTGGCAGGCACGTTGTCGGGCATGATAAACCCTCCGTGGGCCTTCATCATCACGGGGAAGATGATGCAGTGGAACACGATGTTATCCTTGCCGATGAAGTGTACCAGGCGCGTGTCCTCGTCCTGCCACCATTTCTCCCAGTTGCCCCACTTCTCAGGTTCCTTCTCGCAGAGCTCCTTCGTGTTCGACACATAGCCGATGGGCGCGTCGAACCATACGTAGAGTACCTTGCCGTCGGCACCCTCGATGGGCACGGGGATACCCCAGTCCAGGTCGCGTGTCATGGCGCGGGGCTGCAGGTCCATGTCGAGCCACGACTTGCACTGGCCGTAGACGTTGGGCCGCCACTCCTTGTGCTCCTCCAGAATCCACTGCTTCAGCCAGTCTTGATACTCGTTGAGCGGCAGGTACCAGTTCTTCGTCTCCTTCAGCACGGGCGTAGAGCCAGAGATGGTCGACTTCGGGTTGATGAGCTCCGTGGGCGAAAGGTCGCGGCCGCACTTCTCGCACTGGTCGCCATAGGCACTGGGATTGCCGCAGTGGGGGCACTCGCCCGTCACGTAACGGTCGGCCAGGAACTGCTTGGCCTCCTCGTCGTAGAGCTGGGTGGTGGTCTCCTCCGTCAGCTTGCCCTCGTCGTAGAGCTTGCGGAACCAGTCGGCGGCGAACTTGTGATGAGTCTCACTGGTGGTGCGACTATAGATGTCGAACGAGATACCGAACTCCTCGAAGCTTTTCTTGATCATCTCGTGGTAGCGGTCCACCACGTCCTGCGGAGTGATGCCCTCCTTGCGGGCACGGATGGTGATGGGCACGCCGTGCTCATCCGAGCCTCCGATGAACAGCACTTCGCGCTTCTTCAATCGGAGATAGCGCACATAGATATCGGCTGGCACATAGACACCGGCCAGATGGCCGATATGCACGCCTCCGTTGGCGTATGGCAGCGCCGACGTCACGGTCGTACGCTTATAATTCTTCTTTTCCATGGGTTGAAATACGTATTTGTTCCTAATTCTGGGTGCAAAGGTACAAAAAAAGCCACAGACTTCAAAAAATCTGTAGCTTTTCTTTTCCTTTTTTTGCTTCTCGCGCACGCGC
>DDQK01000022.1:50314-50869 GCA_002342665.1 Prevotella sp. UBA2444 | reverse complement strand
CCAGGAGCTTCCATGGAGCAGAAAGACGCCTCTTTACGGCTGCCATGCAAATGCCGCTTGGCAGCAACTGACCGACCGGCAGCTGCGGCGCATGGCCATCGAGCAGATCAGACACTTTGGGACTTTAGCGGGTGTAGAAGTCGATGAGACGGGTGAGGGCCTGGCGGCAGACGAGACAGAACTCGGGCTCCTCGTTGGTGCGCATCCGGCAGTTCTCAAACCCGCGCCAGACGCCTTTCGACAGATAGCCTCCGCCCTCGATGAGTCCGGCCCTGCCCTCGCTTACAAGTGCCTCCCACTTGCCGCTGAAATCGTGCTTGGTGGTCAGGTTGGGCTCCCAGGGCTCTGTGTCGGGGAAATACATGGGGTCGTCGTCGCCGTAGGGATATTCGTCGCCCAGGCCTCCGAAGCTGTGGCCAAACTCGTGTACTACCACCGGGCGGAACTGTGGGCCGTGGGCATAGGTCAGGTTGTAGGAGTTGTAGATGCCGCCCCCGCCATAATGGTCGGTGTTGACGAGGATGATGATGTGCTCATAGGGTGTGCCGGCCAGTA
>DDQK01000022.1:48058-50178 GCA_002342665.1 Prevotella sp. UBA2444 | reverse complement strand
AGCGACTCCATGGCCGCGCGGCAGTCTTCGAGGAAGGTGCCCATCTCATGCTGCTGATAGCCTTCTGCCACGTAGGCCACGTGAATGCACCGGCTGGTGTCGGCTGCTTGCTGGAGGGTGACGTATGGGGTGACCAGTCGCTCGCCCGTCCTGCGTATCAGGATGTCTGTCGGGTCGACGCTGTGCGTCATCGCGGCACTCACCCGGTTGTGGTAGTCGCGGAGCTCGATGGTGATGTCGACAGGCTTCTTGGGGTAGGGGACGAGGAAGACGTTCTCGAAGGATTTCCGGGTGTGCTTCGACTCGTCGGTGGAGAGCCACTCCTGGAAAAGTGACGAGAAGGAGTGCCGGTAGATGACCTGGTGGCTGGCCTGGTCTCTGACGGTGATCTGGCCGTTTCCTTGGAGCGGGAGCTCTGCCAGATGCTGTCGCCTGCCATACCATCGGGGGAGTGATGACAGCTGGTCGAGATAGAGTTGCTGCTGACTGTTGTCGCCTGAGAATGTGTAGTCCAGGCGGAGTGTGCGGTCTTCGAACCAGTCATTGAAACCTTGTGCGGAGGTGCATGTTACTATCGCTGATAACAGACTGATAATGAGTATCTTCTTCATAATTCGTTGATTAAGTCCTTGATGTAGCTTCTGTCCCAGTCCTTGAGGTGGTATCGCTGGTCGTCGTACGCCATCAGGTCGAGGTCGATGGTGACGATGCCCTCCTCGTTGTGCGTCCGTCCGAGTCGCTTCTCCAGTTCCTTCAGTACCTCACTGAGCAGGTTGGCTCCGAGATTGGTCGTTGCCTGGCAGAGTTGGTTCAGGTAGGGCTCCTGGCGGTGGCTGTTCACGGGTTGGGTCCACAGTTCCTTCGTGAACTGGATGTCGCTGAGGAGCACTTCGAGTTGCTCCCTTGCCTTGGCGAGGTTTCCCTGCTGGTCATAGTTGGAAGCCAGGCTGATGATGATGCTGTGCTGTCTTTGATTCATAACGAATGCAAAGATACTAAAAAGAAGTGAAATGCGAAAATGAAAAGAGAAAATTTGCTGTTGCCTCACTTGATTTCGCCTAATAATATATAAAAAGGTGAGGCAAAGATGAGAAAGTTTCGGAAATTCTTTGTACCTTTGCCGACGGATCGAAACATATACAGCTATGGAGCGACAAGAAGTAATAGACAGCATCAAGCGGCTGGGCTCGACGGCCCTGCCACTGGGCAGTTCGCTGCTGCTTTACGGCTCGCAGGCACGCGGCGATGCCCACAAGGGAAGCGACTGGGACCTGCTCATACTGCTCGACAAGCCTGTGCTGACCTATCAGGACTACGGCATAGGCTATCCATTCCGCTGCCTCGGATGGGACATCGACGAGGAAATCAACCCGCAGGTCTATTCAAAGAAGGAATGGAGTGAATATTCCTATACCCCCTTCTACAAGAATGTTGAACAAGATAAAATCGTGCTGCTATGAGTCTCAACGACGAAGAACGCCGCATCATGGTCGAGCATGAAAGCCGGAAGGCACGCGCGATAAGAGTGACTACAACTGCTCGTTTGATGCAACCGAGCAACTGGTGCAACCTCTCATAGAACCAACTCGTCGGCTTATTGAAATCGTGTTGGGCCAAATTGAATAGGAATAATAAAGTGACAGGCCGAGTTGACAAAATGAAAGAAAATGCATTAATTTCGTGAATTGTTGCTCAAATATTTGGCCGAATGAAATAAAAAGTGTAATTTCGCAGCGTTTTTCGGAAACAGAAGTATAATCAAACTTAAATAGCAATCAAAAATGAAGAAGTACAACTTTAATGCCGGTCCTTCAATCCTTCCGCGCGAGGTGATTGAGAAGACCGCTCAGCAGTGTCTTGATTTCAATGGTTCCGGTCTCTCTCTGATGGAGATCAGCCATCGTGCAAAGGATTTCCAGCCCGTGGTCGACGAGGCTGTAGCTCTGGTGAAGGAGCTGCTCGATGTCCCCGAGGGATACTCGGTCATCTTCCTTGGCGGCGGTGCCAGCCTGGAGTTCTGTATGATTCCCTACAACTTCCTGATTAAGAAGGCTGCCTATCTGAATACGGGCGTGTGGGCCAAGAAGGCCATGAAGGAGGCCAAGCTTTTCGGTGAGGTG
>DDQK01000022.1:0-47987 GCA_002342665.1 Prevotella sp. UBA2444 | reverse complement strand
ATCTATGGTACGGAGATCCGCAAGGACCTGGACGTGCCCGTACGCCTGATAGCCGATATGTCGTCGGATATCTTCAGCCGTCCCGTCGACGTGGCAAAGTACGACGCCATCTATGCCGGTGCGCAGAAGAACATGGCCATGGCCGGCGTGACTGTCGTCATCGTGAAGGATGATGCCCTGGGCAAGGCTCCCCGTGAGATTCCCACGATGCTCGACTACCGTACACACGTGGACAAGGGCTCGATGTTCAACACGCCTCCCGTGGTGCCCATCTACTGCGCCCTGGAGAACCTGCGCTGGCTGAAGAAGCAGGGTGGTGTAGAGGCTATGGACAAGCTGGCTAAGCAGCGTGCAGAGATCGTCTATGGTGAGATCGACCGCAACAAGATGTTCGTGGGTACAGCCAAGGAGGAGGATCGTTCGCTGATGAACATCTGCTTCGTGATGGCTCCTGAATATAAGGAACTGGAGAAGGACTTCCTCGACTTCGCTACCTCTAAGGGTATGGTCGGTGTGAAGGGTCACCGTTCGGTGGGTGGCTTCCGCGCCAGCTGCTACAATGCCCAGACCATCGAGGGTTGCCAGGCTCTCGTTGCCTGCATGAAGGAGTTCGAAAGTGGACATTGAACATTGAACATTGAACATTATGCGTGCCGACAATCAGATACTGATAGACAGCAAGGCATTTTCACTCAGGATCATTAAACTATACATGTTTTTAAAGGAAGAGAAACAAGTGTATGTTTTGTCCAAGCAGGTTCTGAGAAGCGGTACAAGCATTGGTGCCAATGTTCGCGAGAGTGTCAATGCTCAAAGTAGATTGGATTTTATTAACAAATTAAATATTGCTCTAAAGGAAGCAAACGAAACAGAATATTGGCTTGAACTACTGCACGAGTCGAACATATTGGACGAGAAACTGTTTGAGTCCATCTACGATGACTGCAAAAAGATAGTTGGCACCCTGACAAAAATCATCAAGACGACAAAAGGTACCGAATAATAATGTTCAATGTTCAATATTCAATGTTCAATAAATAATATGAAAGTATTAGTTGCAACAGAGAAGCCTTTCGCAGCAGCAGCCGTGGAGGGCATCAGGAAGGAAGTAGAAGCAGCCGGCAATGAGCTGGCCCTGCTGGAGAAATATACAGAGAAGGCTCAGTTGCTCGATGCCGTGAAGGATGCCGATGCACTGATCATCCGTTCAGACAAGGTGGATGCCGAGGTGCTCGACGCTGCCAAGCAGCTGAAGATCGTGGTGCGTGCCGGTGCCGGTTACGACAATATCGACCTCGCTGCCGCCACGGCTCACAAGGTGGTGGCCGAGAATACTCCCGGTCAGAATGCCAATGCAGTGGCAGAGCTCGTATTCGGACTGCTGGTGATGGCCGTGCGTGGGTTCTACAACGGCAAGAGCGGTTCGGAGCTGCTCGGCAAGAAGCTGGGTATCCTGGCATTCGGTAACGTGGGCCGCAACGTGGCCCGCATCGCCAAGGGTTTCGGTATGGACGTATATGCCTATGACGCATTCTGCCCCGCCGAGGTCATCGAGGCTGCCGGCGTGCATGCCGTGGCTAATCAGGATGCCCTCTTCGAGACCTGTGACGTCGTTTCACTGCATATTCCCGCCACTCCGGAGACCAAGCAGAGCATCAACTATGCTCTGGTGGGTAAGATGAAGAAGGGTGGCATACTGGTGAACACTGCCCGCAAGGAAGTCATCAACGAGCCTGAGCTGCTGAAGCTGATGGCCGAGCGTGAGGACCTGAAGTTTGTGACCGACATTATGCCCGATGCCAACGACGACTTCAAGAAGTTTGAAGGCCGCTACTTCTCTACTCCCAAGAAGATGGGCGCCCAGACAGCCGAGGCTAATATCAATGCCGGTATTGCTGCCGCCAAGCAGATCAATGCTTTCTTCAAGGACGGCGATACCAAGTTCCAGGTGAACAAGTAGTCTCCAGATAAGACGCAAAAGAAAGAGAGCCTCCAGTCGGGGGCTCTCTTTCTTTTGCCTATTCTCGCATCTCCACTTCTGCAGGCGGCAGATTGGGATCCAGCGGCCGCTGGCCTGGCATGTCTTTTTGGGCCTTTCTTGCTTTGGCGGATTGCTTCCTGGCCTCCTTGGCAGCCTCTCTGGCCTCTTTCCTGGCCTGGGCAGCTTCCTTTTCAGCCTTCTCAGCCTCTTTCCTGGCTTTCTTAGCTTCCTTCTTGGCAGCCTTAGCCTTTTGCTCTGCTTTCTTCCTGGCCTCCTTGGCAGCCTCCTTCTCGGCTTTCGTCATGGGAGCTTCTATGGACTCTTCCATGTTGACGGTAGAGAACCGGAACTGATTCTCGTTGAGATTCCGTACCTCATAATTGCCTTTCTTCTTGTCGGTGTACAGCTTGCGCATCTTCACAAGTTTCTTCTCGGCATCCTTGCGCGAGAGACCGAAAGAGACAATGCACGTGCGGTGGGGCATTTTCATGTTCTCGGTGAAATGGTTGCGCAACTGGTTGGCGTAGATATCACGACCGAGCAGGAAGTGTGAGCTATTGTCGTACCAGATGCTGTCCACTTCCTGGACGTCGGTAAAATAAACTACAGAATCGGTAAAGTTGGCAATGAATCCGAAGAGGTAGCCCTTGGGCAAGACAACACCCTTGGCCGAGGCCGATGTGGGCAGTACGGCCGCCATGATGACGGCCAGCATCGAATATTTCAGAATCTTCATCATTAAATCTTAAATCTCAAATTACAATTATCCTAAATATGTTTTCAATATCCTGTTGTTCGTGGTGGTGCGCAGGCGCCGGATGGCTTTTTCCTTGATCTGGCGGACACGCTCGCGGGTCAGTCCGAACTTCGCGCCTATCTCCTCGAGGGTCAGTTCGGGCTGATTGATGCCGTAGAATGCCTCGATGACGCCACGCTCTCGCTCGTTGAGCACCTTCAGTGCCTTGTTGATCTCTGACTTGAGCGACTCAACCAGCAGAGCCCGGTCTGCCATTGGCGCGTCGTCGTTCACCAATACGTCGAGCAGACTGTTGTCCTCGCCGTCAACGAAGGGAGCGTCTACCGAGACATGGCGGTTGCTGGCGTTGATGGCCTCGTCGATCTTGTCCTCTGGAAGATCAAGTGACTCGGAGATTTCCTCCACCGACGGACGGCGCTCGTGCTCCTGCTCAAACTTGCTGAGCACCTTGTTGATCTTGTTGACAGAACCTACCTGATTGAGAGGCAGTCTGACGATACGGCTCTGCTCAGCGATAGCCTGCAGGATACTCTGCCGGATCCACCAGACAGCGTAGGAGATGAATTTAAAGCCGCGCGTCTCGTCAAACTTCTCGGCCGCTTTGATGAGTCCCACATTGCCCTCGTTGATCAGGTCGGGCAGGGAGAGCCCCTGGTTCTGGTACTGCTTGGCAACTGATACGACAAAGCGGAGGTTGGCCTTGGTCAGACGCTCAAGGGCTTTGCGGTCGCCTTTGCGTATGCGCTGTGCCAACTCAACTTCCTCTTCCACCGAGATCATCTCTTCCTTACCTATTTCCTGCAAGTATTTGTCAAGAGCTTCACTCTCTCGGTTTGTGATTGATTTTGTTATCTTCAGTTGTCTCATCGCCGTATAGTTTTAAGCTGTCTGCAAAGATATGACAAATAATCGGAACAACCAAAAAAAAGCCACGAATTTTTACAATCCGTGGCCTTTTTGATGATTTTTGGGATTATTCGTCCTCCAGAGGCACTGCAAAGTATCCTTTCTTGCCTGTCGGATAGATACCCTGCATGTATAGTACGGGCTCCTTCGACTTGGAAGCATCTTTTACGGCGTTCTGCAGATCCTCGATGGCCTTCATCGGCTTTTCGTTGACGCGCTGGATGATGAATCCCTGGGGTACGCCGGCATCTTTGAGCTTGCCGCCGCTCACCTTGGTCACCTGCAGGCCATAACCGATATTGAGCTGTTCCTTCTGGGAGTCGTTGACGGGCCTGAACTGTCCGCCGAGCACGTCGAGGTCGGCATTCTTCACCACCTTGATGTCGCCCTTCTCGTTCTTCAGGGTCAGTGTGACGGTCTTCTCCTTCTTGTTGCGCAGATACTTCACGGTCACTTTGTCGCCAGGACGCTTCTGGGCAATGATGGCCTGAAGGTCGCCCATGGTTTTCACTTTCTTGCCGTCTACTTCGGTGATCACGTCTTCAGCCTGCAGGTCGGCAGCTGCTGCTGCACCTTCCTCGATGATCTTGTCGATGCGTACACCTTCCATCGTGCCATAGTCCTTCACTTCCTTATCCTGATCTTTCATGGAGTCGACGTAGTCCTTCACGCTTCCGCCCTGGATGCCGATCATGGCGCGCTGATAGGAGCCGTACTTCTTGAAGTCGTCGACGGCCTTGTTCATGATGGCTGTAGGAATAGCAAAACCGTAGCCGATGTTAGACCCCGTCTGGGAATAGATCATGGCATTGATACCAATCAGTTCACCACGCGTGTTGACCAGTGCACCACCGGAGTTTCCCTGGTTGATGGCAGCATCGGTCTGGATCATCGAGCTGACACCCTGTCCCATCGACCGTGCCTTGGCTGACACGATACCAGCCGTGACCGTGTTGTTCAGTCCCAGCGGATTGCCGACGGCCAGTACCCATTCGCCTACTTTCACCTGATCAGAGTTTGCTATGACGATGGCCGGGAGGTTCTTGGCATCGATCTTGATGAGTGCCAGATCCGTCGTTGCGTCGGCACCGATGATGCGTGCGGAGTATTCCTTGGAATTCTCGTTCAGGGTGACTGTCAGTTCGTCAGCACCGTCGACCACATGGTTATTGGTCACGATGTAGCCGTCGGCAGAGATGATGACACCCGAACCAGCAGCAGCGCGCTTGGGAGTCTGCACCTGGCGCTGGCGCTTACCGCCGTTGCCCTGTCCGCGCCCGAAGAAACCACCGAACGGGTCGGAGAAGAAATCCTCAAACGGGTCGCTGTATTCCACCGTCTGTGTCTTTGAATTGATGACGGACTTGATGTAGACCACTGATGGCAGTGATTTCTCCGCTGCATAGGTCAGGTCTACGGGCTGCCCTGCAGCGGTGACTGATGTAGAGACAGGAGCTGGTGTGTTAGCAGCATTCGTCTTGTTGAAGGCTACTACTGAAAGTGCCAAGGCTACAAAGCATATAGCCGGAGTAGCCACGTTTACGATCTTTTTCATATTTACGTTCATTTTATATAAATTTTAAGTTCTAACTCTTTTTGGGAATATTATTCCCTGATTCACGAAATCGAGTGCAAATATAAGTGCATTTTTCCGTAAACTGACAAATTGTCACGAATATTTGTCCCATTTTAACACTTTTGCCTTTCACCTTAACGGCTATTTGCGTTTAACACTTAAAGTCTTAAAAGGTTGACAAAATTAAGATTCTGTACTCGTATTAGTTGCCATATTTTAATTATCCGCCCATTTCTTCGTGCTCTGTTTGGTCGCTTCGACTTTTTTTTGTACTTTTGCAGCCAGAAAGCACTGTTTCGGTCTGTCGCTGGTGCCTCACGGCACGAGAGGAAAGTCCGGGCAGCATAGGGCGCCTCACTTCTGAAAGTAGAAGATATTGGTGACAGTATGTGACGGCAGAAGAAAACAACCGCCTTGCCCCTCTGATTCTCCCTCTTGTAGAGGGAAATAGAGGGGGTAGGTAAGGGTGAGAAGGTGGTGTAAGAGACCACCAGTCAGTGGGTGATCACTGGGCTGTGCCGGCTGGGGGCTGCAAGTTCGCGTATACCATCGTCAGAGGGCTGCCCGTCCGAGTACTACGATGGAGGGTAGAACGCTTGAGCCATGGGGTGACTCATGGAGTAGATAGATGACAGACATCATCCCTGCGTGGGGTGATACAGAACCCGGCTTATAGGAACAGTGCAGAAAAAAGAAGGCAACCCGTCGGGTTGCCTTCTTCATTGAGTGTATGATGCCTGATGCTTACTCGATAACCACAAGGGCATCGTCTTCCATCACGCTTTCGCCTATCTTCACGCAGATGGCAGTCACCTTTCCACCCTTCTCGGCTGTCAGGTTGTTGGCCATCTTCATGGCTTCAAGCACTACGACCGTGTCGCCAGGCTGTATCTCGTCGCCAACGGCCACCTTGATGTCGGTGATGACACCGGGCAGGGGAGCCTTTACGGCGTTGGCCTTGTTGACGGCACCCTTATTGGCAGCAGGAGCATCGTCGCTGGCAGCAACGGCAGCGGGCCGAACCACGGGCTTTGGCTTTTCGGGCTCAGCCTGTTTCTCCATCTCTACCGTATACTGCTCACCGTTGACTGTCAGTGTGGCAATATTGTCGGTGATGTCGGTGATAGCCACCTCGTACTTGTTTCCATTGATTGTATACTTGTATTCTTTCATGATCGTCGTGAATTAGGGGTGTTGCGTCATAGTCTGTGAGTATCCGTTCCACTGCGTGGGGTGGGCATTAATGGTGATAATGCCCGGTTCCACGTCGTGAATATTGTTGCCCAAGTGCTCATGCAGAGCAAGGGCAATAGCTGCATATACTTCGTTGTTCATTTGAGCTGCTAATGTGATTACATAGGAATATTTCCGTGCTTCTTGGCGGGGAGGGCGTCGCGCTTCGTTGCGAGCTGAGCCAGACCGCGGCAGATGCGGAAACGGGTATTACGCGGCTCGATGACATCGTCGATGTAGCCATACTTGGCAGCCTGATACGGGTTGGCGAAAAGCTCGTTGTACTCGTCTTCCTTCTCAGCGATGAAGGCTTTCACGTCCTCACCAGCCTCCTTCTTGGCCTTGGCTTCCTTGGCATAGAGCACGGCAGCGGCACCAGAAGCACCCATAACTGCAATCTCTGCCGAAGGCCATGCGTAGTTCAGGTCGGTGTGGAGCTGCTTGGAGCCCATCACGATATGAGAGCCACCGTACGACTTGCGCAGTGTGACAGTGATCTTGGGCACGGTAGCCTCACCGTAGGCATAGAGCAGCTGGGCACCATGCAGGATGACGGCATTGTACTCCTGGCCTGTACCGGGCAGGAATCCTGGTACGTCAACCAGTGACACGATGGGGATATTGAAGGCGTCGCAGAAACGTACGAAGCGGGCTCCCTTACGCGAGGCGTTCACATCGAGGACACCTGCGTAGCATGAGGGCTGGTTGGCAACGATACCTACCGACTGTCCGTTGAAGCGGGCAAAGCCCACGATGATGTTCTTGGCAAACTTAGGCTGTACCTCGAAGAACTCGCCGTCGTCGACCACTGCGCCGATGACCTTGTACATATCGTAGGCCTCGTTGGGGTTCTCCGGGATAATCTCGTTCAGAGAGTCCTCCATACGGTTGATGGGGTCCTGAGTGGGCTTGTAGGGAGCCGTCTCCATGTTGTTGGAGGGGATATAGCTCAGCAGCGACTTGATCATCTGCAGGCCCTCTTCCTCTGTCTTGGCAGTAAAGTGGGTCACACCCGATTTCGTGGCATGTACGGAAGCACCGCCGAGGTGCTCCTGGTCGATGTCTTCGCCGGTAACGGTCTTCACCACCTTGGGACCGGTGAGGAACATGTACGACGTGCCTTCCATCATCAGGGTAAAGTCGGTGAGGGCAGGGCTGTAGACGGCACCGCCGGCGCAGGGGCCGAAGATACCTGAAATCTGGGGAATCACACCAGAGGCCAGGATGTTGCGCTCGAAGATCTCGGCATAGCCAGCCAGGGCGTTGATACCCTCCTGAATGCGCGCACCACCAGAGTCGTTGATGCCAATGACGGGAGCACCCATCTTCATGGCCATGTCCATCACCTTGCAGATCTTCTGGCTCATAGTCTCAGAGAGAGAGCCGGCGTGGACGGTGAAATCCTGTGCGAAGATAAATACCAGACGGCCGTCGATGGTACCGCTTCCTGCCACGACGCCGTCGCCGAGGAACTGCTTCTTCTCCATGCCGAAGTTGTGGCAACGGTGCTCCTTGAACATATCGTACTCTTCGAACGAACCTTCATCGAGCAACATCTCAATGCGCTCGCGGGCAGTATACTTGCCGCGGTCGTGCTGTTTCTGAATGGCTTTCTCGCCGCCACCGAGGCGTGCTTGCTCACGCTTCTCGATGAGCTGCTTGATCTTGTCTAATTGCTTTGACATTGTTATAATCTGTGTTTCGTTAATTTCGTTATGGGATTATTTTACTCCGGGTGCTCGCAAAGCTCTGTCAGCACACCTGCCGTAGACTTCGGATGCAGGAAGGCGATGTTCAGGCCCTCGGCACCCTTGCGGGGCTGCTGGTCGATGAGACGTACTCCCTTCTCAGACACTTCTGCCAATGCATTGGCCACACCGTCCTCTATGCAGAAAGCCACATGGTGGACTCCCTTGTTGCCCTTGTCGAGCCACTTCTGTATGGTGCTCTCAGGGGATGTGGGTTCCAAAAGCTCCAACTTCACTTCGCCACACTTCAGGAAGGCGGTCTTCACTTTCTGGTCCTCTACTACTTCTGTTGCATAACACTCCAAGCCAAGCACATTCGTGAAGAACGGCAGGCTCTCTTCAATGCTCTGGACTGCGATGCCCAGATGCTCAATGTGGGAAATCTTCATGTTGTTTAAAGTTTGTATATTTATAAATATGGTGCAAAGGTAGTAATTCTAACTCAGAATTAAGAATTAAGAATTAAGAATTAAGATATGTGAGCAGATAATTAAGAATAATTAAAACTCCACGGTGACTTTTCCGTTAATCTGACGGCCCGTAAGATAGTTCGGCACTGCCCACTGGCGATTGCTGACATCGGTTACCCAGTAATAGCTGTTGACGTTGTTGATGCCGAACAGGTTCAGGCAGTCTATTCCAATCCACATGTTCTTGAGCGTCTTTCCCTCCTTGATGGCCCTGAAGGCCATGCCGATGTCGGCACGCTTGTAGGCGGGAGCCCTGAACGACTGATGCTCGATGCCGCGGTGGGGCGCACCGAAGGGCAGGCCGTCGGCGTAGGCCAGTCGCAGGGTCATCTTCCAGCGTTCTGTGCCCGGGAAATAGTCGGTGAAGTGCAGATTGATGGCGTAGCGCTGGTCTGTGGGCAGGGGCACCCAGATGCCGTTGTACTTCTGTCGGGTGCTCATCAGCGAGAATGTCAGCCATGAGTCTGTGCCCGGCACGAATTCGCCGAAGAGCTTCAGGTCGAGTCCTGCGGCATAGCCCGAGCAGAGATTCTCTCCGTAGTAGGTCACCTTCACGTTCTGTACGTTGTAGGGTATCAGATTCTGCAGGGATTTGAAATAGGCCTCTGCCGTAAACCTGAAGGGGCGGTCCATCATCTTGAAACGGTAGTCGGCAGCGGCAATCAGTTGTATGGAGCGCTGACTTTTGATCTTCTCGTTCAGTCGGGCCACGGTGATGCCGTTCTCTGTCACCGTGTCGCGCATCTCCTTGTAGAATGGCGCCTGATAGTAGATGCCCGTTGCCAGGCGGAAGGTCATGTCGTGATTGAAGGCAGGTACGATGGCCAGCGATGCGCGTGGGGAGACGATGGTCTCCTTGTTCCACGACCAGTTGGCCAGCCTTACGCCGTAGTTCAGCGTAAAGAATGTCTCACCCTTCTGGAATCGGTAGGTGTCCTGGATATAGGCTTCTATGCGGTGGCTGTTCACCTTGTTCTTCGACGATAGGGTGTAGATGAGGTCCAGCCGGTTGGCAGAGTGGGGGATGGAGTATCCGCTGGAGTCGCGCATCTCGTACTCTCGTGCCTGTTCCTCCACGCGCTCTGTCTTGTAGGTGATGCCTGCCTCGATGTCGTGTCGCTTGGTCTTGTGCGTGCCCATCAGCTTGAAACTGATGACATCGGCTGTCAGATAGTTGCGGGCGTGTTCCATATAGGTGCCTACGCCAAGCCGCTCGCTGGTCTGCGTGTCGTCGAGCCAGTATTGCCCCATGATGTCGTAGGTCTCCTTTTCCTTGCTGTGGAAAGCGGAGGCAAGCAACTTGATCTTGGTGGAGTCAGTGAAGCTCCGCGTGATACTGGCCGTGCCGAACAGGGTCTCGAAGGCATCCTTCTCCTGACCGTCGAAGTAGACTTTGAACGACTTGACGTCTTCCATCGTACCAAAGCTCGTCTCGCGGTCCTTGGGCTTGAAGTTGTAGTGGTTCTCCGAGATATATCCTATCAGGTCGATGGCCCATCTGCGGTTAGGCGTATAGCTGATGTATGTCTGGTAGTCGAAGAAGTTCGGGCGGTACTCACCGGTGGTCTCCAGTGAGCCCAGCAGATAGCGGTTGGTCTTGTACCTGATGCCATGACTCATGGCGAACTTCTTGTTGCTGACTCCGAGATGGCCGCTGGCACCCAACAGTGATGCCGTGACCGTTGCCTCGAATCGTTTCGGGCGGCGATATGTGATGTCGAGGGCCGACGACATTTTGTCGCCATACTTGGCCTCGAAGCCACCTGATGAGAATCCGATCTTCTCGACCATGTCCGGGTTGATGATCGAGAGACCCTCCTGCTGCCCGCTTCGCACCAGCAGGGGCCGATATACCTCCACATTATTTATATATACAGCATTCTCGTCGAACGAGCCGCCTCGCACGTTGTATTGTGACGACATCTCGTTGTGGGTCGATACGCCGGCCTGCTGCTGGATCAGTTCTTCTACGGCATTGCCTGTCGTCGAGGGACCGTTCTTGGCATCGTTGATGTCCAGTTGCTCCGTGCTGGTGGTCTGTCGTCTGCGTTCGGTGATGGTAACTTCCTTCAGGGCCTCCATGGGGTGCATCACGATCTGTACCGTCTGCCGGCCTTTCGGACGGCGGAATACGCGCTTCCTGGCAGCATAGCCTATCATCGAGAAGCGTACCTCCACAGAGTCTGCACTGCGGAGTGTCATCGAGAATTCGCCCTCCAGATTGGTCATTGTCACTTTGCCCTGCTCCATACAGGACACCGTCACCAGCTCAAGGGCGTTGTTCTCCTCGTCTATCACTTTGCCCTTCAGCGTGAAGTCGTCGGCCAGGGCGACAAAGCTCGTCAGGAGCATTGCCATCAGGAGGATATATTTCGTCTGATATGATCTCATCACATATAATAACGCATTTTTCGCCCGATTATTGTATTATGATTTAGGGTCTGGGAGTTTACAGGCACTAAACTGGGAGTTTACTTACGGTAAACTCCCAGTTTAGTTACGGTAAACTATGAGATGTTAGAGGGGCATTGCAGCCCCCTCAGAAGCAGCCTTGGAGGACTGACAGATGGGTGGCTATCGGGCAGACACGTACTTGTGGAGTGTCTTCCTCACAGCTCCGGCTCCGGCGTAGAGCTCCTTGACGTAGCCCTCGATCTGCTCGCCGAGGCCTGCCTCATAGAGGTCGAGGCCGAAGACGTCCTTGCGGCTGTAGAGCTGGCGCAACGGGCTCCAGTCCTGGTCGGCCTTGCCAATCTCCAACGGGGCCACGATCTGCTGCAGTTCTGCCAGCATCGGGTCGGGTGAGGGCTCGAATGGCGTCAGGTCGTCCTTGAGTCCCTTCAGATAGCGGGCATAGCCGGCGAGTGTGAGGGGTATCAGCACTAAGTTGCTCTTGTCGAGGCCGCGTGCGATGTACTTCTTGATGGTCTCTCCGAAGCGGATGGGCAGCTTCTGCGAGGTGTCCATGGCGATGCGCTGCGGGGCATCGGGCATGAAGGGATTGGGCAGGCGACGGTTGATGACGGCTCCGATGAACTCGTAAGGATTGAGTACGCCGGGATCGACAACCACAGGCATGGCTTCCATATAGCCGATCTTCTGGATGAAGGCGCGCAAATCGTCATCGGCCATCTCGGCGGAGATCAGGGTATAGTCGAGCATGCAGCCATAGATACTCATGGCCGTGTGGAGTGGGTTCAGACAGGTGGTCACCTTCATCGTCTCAACCTTGTCGACGGTCTCGCGGGTAGTATAGAGCGCACCACCAAGGTCGAGTGGGGGACGGCCGTTGGTGTAGTTGTCTTCGATGACGAGGTACTGCACTTCCTCTGCATTCACGAAGGGTGCGGTGAAGGTGTGGCGCTCGGTCTCGATGTAGTTGTTGTCCTCGAAGCCGTCGGCCTCCAGCAGTTCCTTCACCTTCTGGTGCGGACGGGGAGTGATCTTGTCGATCATCGACCAGGGGAAGGTGATCTTCGTCTCGTCTCTCAGGTAGTCGATGAAGGCCTGTGGCACGAGTCCGTCCTTCTGCCAGCGCTCGGCGTAGGCGAACACGCCGGAGCGCACCTTGTCGCCGTTGTGCGAGCAGTTGTCCATCGACTGCACGGTTAGCGGCAGCTGTCCTGCCTGGAAGCGCTCGTAGAGCAGGGCAGCCACCTTGCCCATGGCGAACTGTGCATTGAAGCCGCGCTCCAGGTCGGCCTCGTTGTAGGCGTAGCCCTTCTCGGTGATGGTGAAGGAGATCATCTGCAGCGACGGATTGCGGAATATTTCCACCAGTCGCTGCCAGTCGGCGAACTGCGGGTCAGCCTTCAGGGCCTCGGTGACGCTGGCGATGACCTTCTTCTCGATATTGCCGTCGCTGCGCAGGGCCACGTAGAGTGAGAGGTTGTCGTAGGGGGCATAGGCCTTGTCGATGACCTCGAAGTCGAAGGTCTCGGCCACGATGACGCCTCTGTCGTACTTGCCGGTGTTCAGCGCGTCGTTGAGGATGGCTGCGGGGAAGGCTCGGAAGATGTTGCCTCCGCCGAAATGTACCCATGTGGGTTCCTTGGCTGTCTTTTCACGCACGGCCTTGATGTCGAACTTTGGGAGTTCATAGCCTTTCTGCTCCCACTCTGCGGCATTAAACTGGCCGCACAGTATGTCTGTAAGTTTCATATCTTCAATTTTTCAGTCCTTCAATTATTCAATCCCTAATCATAGAATCCGGGTTGCTTGTAGTCGATGCCAAGTTCGCGGTCGACGGTGGCGAGGATGCCCTGCACCTGTCCGAGAGCGAACATACGGCCCAGGAGGGTGTAGCCCGCGTTATGGCCGTGGTTGGACTCGTCCATGACACCGCCGGGCTCGTCGGTGAAGGTCATGCCATGGTCTACACGCATGGGCAGCTGGGGGTTCTCCTTCTCGAAGATGCGGCAGAGCTCGATGAGGTCGGCACGGCCACCGAGGTGGGAGGCTTCGGTGAAGTCGCCGTTGGGGAAAATATGACAGCTGCGCAGGTGTACGAAATGGGTGCGCGAGGCAAACTTGCGGGCCATCTCGACGACGTTGTTGTAGGCGCCAGCAGAGAGACTGCCGGCACAGAAGGTGAGACCGTTGTGCTTGTTGGGCACGGCGTCGAGGAACCACTGGATATCCTCCTCAGTGCGTACGATGCGCGGAAGTCCGAGTATCTCGATGGGGGGATCGTCGGGGTGTACGCACATGTTCATCTGGTACTCCTCACAAGTGGGCATGATGGCCTCGAGGAAATATTTCATGTTTTCGCGTAACTGCTTCTTGTCGATGCCCTTATAGAGGTTGAGGAACTCGCGGAACTTCTGCACGGGGGCCTCGTCGTTCTCGGAGAAGTTGCCGCTCACGAAGCCCTGCGTCTTGATGACGATGTTCTCCACCAGCTTGTGGTCTTTCTCGGGAGTCATCGTCTTGGCCAGCTCGTCGCATTCGGCCAGCACATTGCGCCCTTCGCCCACACCTGCGGGGAACTTGAATTTCTCCCATTCCTCGCGGGCACCGGGACGCTTGAGGATGTAGATGTCGAAGTAAGCGAACTCGGCATAGTTGAAATAGAGGTTCGTCGAACCGTTGGGGTTCTGGTGCAGCAGGTCGGTGCGCGCCCAGTCGAGCACGGGCATGAAGTTGTAGCAGATGCAGTGGATGCCCTCTGCCGAGAGGTTGCGCAGGCTCTCCTTGTAGACTTCTATCTGCTCGTCGCGGTCGGGGCCTCCGTATTTGATTGTCTCCACCACGGGCAGGCTCTCCACCACGCTCCAGCGCATGCCGTAGCTCTCGATGTACTCGCGCAGTTCGCGGATTTTCTCACGTGTCCATACCTGACCCAGGGGCACGTCGTGCAGTGCGGTGACGATGCCCTCTACGCCGATCTGTCTGAGTTGGGCAAGTGTGATCTTGTCTTTCTTGCCGAACCATCTCCATGTTCTTTCCATATCTTTCTGTTTTTAGTCTTTAAAATATTGTGTGCAAAGTTAGTAATAATTTCGGGTTGAGACTTGCTCGTTTGTTGCAAACTCATCTCCGTTTGTTTCTTTTTTGCGGTTTCCCCATGATAAGGCGGCGGAAATCCACCATTGTCGGGGCTTTCTGTAGCCTGATGGTCCTGATGGCGGTGCTTTCCTGTCCATAGCGGTCTGTGGCCGTCACGGCATAGTTGAGTGCCTTGCCGCCGTGATGTATGCTGAGCGAATTCCGCCGCTGGCGGGTGCTGATGAGATTGCGCGCGTCGCTGATGTCCACGGGGTAGGTTTCCGAGGCATATATATTATATAATAGGTAGTCGGCTCCTGAGCGGTCTTTGGCTCCCTGCCAGCTGATGCGGTCTGTCGTCATACCACGATTCACGTCGAGTCGCTGTGCGGGGGATGGTGCTTGTCGCCCGGTCCAGTCCATTGGTGGTATGAGGGCAGGATATTGGTTAAAGTCTTTCGTGAACGAATACACACCTTTGGTGTTGTCTGTCAGGAACTTAGAGCGGAAGTAGGTATGTCCTAATCCTTGTTCGCGGAGCACGTTCATCTCGCGCTTGATGATGTCGAGCCCCCAGTTGCGTTCCTTCGGGTGCAGCATGTAGACAGCCAGTCCCGGTGCCACGATACGGCCATAGGCATACTCCTTCCAGTTGATGGCGAAGGGGTAGAAGTTGTTGCCCTGGAAGTACATCATCGGGAAGAGTGCGTCCATGAGTCCATCGCGGAGCCATCCTTGTGCATCCTGGCAGACGGTGGTGTTGGCATTCCACCCTCCGCTCTTGTAGCGGCTCAGGTCGTCATACTTGCCTATGGGCGAGCAGGAAAGCATCACCCAGGGCTTCTCCTGTCGTACGGCCTGTGAGATCTTGCGCACGATGGAGGTGATATGCTGTCGTCCCTGTTGCCGGCTGACCTTCAGTTTCCACGTCTCGGGATAGCGGATGTAGTCGAGATGGATACCGTCCACGTCGTACCGTCGCGTCACCTCCCGGCAGAAGCGGGCCAGGTAGTCGCCTGTCTCAGCCTTCTCGGGGTTCATATAGCCCTCGTCGCCTATTTTCACGATGAGCTTCGGATATTTCTGACGCAGTTGCTTGCAACCGTAGTTGTTCCACTTGCCCACGGGGATGGTGACAATCCAGGCGTGGCACTGCATGCCGCGCTTGTGGCACTCGTCGATGGCAAACTGCAGGGCATCGTAGCCCGGCGAGACGCCAGGCTTGCCCGAGAGACAACCGTCCCAGGGCTCCATCCCGCTGGGGAAGATCGTGGTACTCCTGACGCGTGTCTGCAGCAGCACCGTATTGAAGCCAGCCTGCTGCAGCTGGTCGAGGATGGTGGTCAGTTCCCGTTTCTGGGTAGCGATGGAATGGATGGAATTGGCGTATGAGTGGGGCCAGTCGATGCCTCCGATGGTGGTGAGCCATACTGCTCTCATTTCGTATTTGGGGCTCTGTGCGTTCACTGCAATCGTGACGGTCAGGAGCAGAAGAATCCTTATTATTGCTTTCAAAATGATGTTTTTTATTTAAATTCGCTGCAAAGATACAAAATAATTCATAATTCATAATTCATAATTCACATTTATTTTGTACTTTTGCATCAAAATTTTAATTAAAACGCTAAAACAGATGATTTCGTTTCTTTTGAGCCTCGTGGCTCTCGTGTTAGGTTATCTGCTCTACGGACGCTTTGTGGAAAGGGTGTTCGCACCAGACGGCCGTGTGACTCCTGCCGTTGCCAAGGCGGATGGCGTGGACTTTATGGTGCTTCCTTCATGGAAGATTTTCATGATTCAGTTCCTCAACATTGCTGGTACGGGACCAATCTTCGGTGCCATCATGGGTGCGATGTACGGTCCGGCGGCTTATCTCTGGATTGTCTTCGGATGTATCTTTGCCGGTTCGGTACACGACTATTTCTCGGGCATGCTCTCCATGCGTCACGACGGTGCCAACCAGCCGGAGATCATCGGCCGCTATCTGGGCCATACCACCAAGCAGGTGATGCTCATATTCACCGTGTTCCTGCTGATGATGGTGGGTGCCGTGTTCGTGTTCAGTCCCGCGAAGATTCTCGGTGACATGTGGGAGCCTGCCTTTGTAGTGGACAACTTTGGCCAGTACACCTTCTGGATCATCATCATCTTCGTGTACTACATCGTAGCCACGATGCTGCCTATCGACAAGATCATCGGCAAGATATATCCTCTCTTCGCCTTCTCCCTGCTCTTCATGGCAGCCGCCCTGACGGTGATGCTGTTCGTCAAGTGGCCCTCGATACCTGAGATTTGGGAGGGACTGAGCGGTGAGGCCCTTACGCCGAAGAATATATTCCCCAGCCTGTTCATCACCATCGCCTGTGGAGCCATCAGCGGCTTCCATGCCACGCAGAGCCCGTTGATGGCCCGCTGCCTGAAGAGCGAGAAGATGGGGCGCCCCATCTTCTACGGAGCCATGATCACCGAGGGTATCGTAGCACTCATCTGGGCTACGGTGGCCATGTTTTTCTTCTACAACGACCCGACACCGGGCTATCAGCTGATAGAGGGCGGACAGAAAGCGGTGAAGGATGCTCCCTCGATCGTGAATCTCGTCTGTAACGACTGGCTGGGTGTCTTTGGTGGCATCCTGGCACTCCTGGGTGTCGTGGCTGCTCCCATTACCAGCGGCGACACGGCCCTGCGCTCATGCCGTCTGATCATCGCCGAGTTCGTGAAGCTTGAGCAGAGGTCAATCCGCAAGCGCCTGTACATTTGCTTACCTCTGTTCGCTGTTGTGATAGCATTACTCATCTGGCAGATGTCCGACAAGGAGGGCTTCGGCAAGATCTGGAGCTGGTTCGGATGGAGCAACCAGACGCTGTCGGTATTTATGCTGTGGGCCATCACCGTCTATCTGGTGCGCCAGAAGAAGCCGTACGTCATCACGCTGATTCCCGCCGTGTTCATGACGGTCGTCTGTACCACCTTCCTGTTCAGCGAACAGGTGTTCAGCTTCGACCTGTCGAAGGCCTTGATGGTTGCAGCGGCAGCATGTGTGGTGTCCATCGCGTGGTTCTGTATATGGTATAGGAAAGAAACAACAAAATAATAAGTAAACGTATGAAGAAAGTATTATTGTCAATCCTCGCCCTGATGATGGCGATGAGTGTGAATGCACAGAGATTCCTCAACGAGTCCGACACCCCGTTCAAGCAGGGTAAGTTTTATGTGAATGCCTCTCTGTCGAGTCTCAACCTGGACTATAGCAAGGCCAGCGAGTGGTCGTTCGGACTGGGCGCCAAGGCAGGCTATCTGTTCCTCGACAACTGGTCGGTACTCGCCGTGTTCGACTACAACAATATCTCCTGTGGCGATATCGTCACTACCGAGATCGGTGCCGGTGCCCGCTATCATTTTGAGACCATCGGCCTCTACCTGGGTGCCATCGCCAAATATGCCCACTCCACAGGGTTCAACGATTTCCAGCCCGAGCTCAATGTCGGTTACTCCTTTTTCCTGAACCGTCACGTCACCATCGAGCCCGAACTGTACTATAAGCACAGCTTCAAGGATACCGACTATTCCGGCTTCGGCCTCCGTCTCGGCTTCGGATATTACTTTTAAGTGATGCGATATGTTAAGTGTAGAAGAACTTGTCGACAGACTGATTGACCTGTCGTTTGCCGAGGATATCGGCGACGGCGACCATACCACGCTCTGCTGCATCCCAGAGGATGCCATGGGCCGTAGCCATCTGCTCATCAAGGAGGATGGCATCCTGGCTGGCGTGGAAGTGGCCAAGGAGGTGTTCCGCCGTTTCGACCCGGAGATGCAGGTGGAAGTGCTGATGGGCGACGGCAGCCGCGTGAAGAAGGGCGATATCGCCATGATTGTCAGCGGACGCGTGCGCTCCCTGCTGCAGACAGAGCGCCTCATGCTCAATATCATGCAGCGCATGAGCGGCATCGCCACCATGACCGACAGATACGTGCAGCGCCTCAAGGGCACCGGCACCCGTGTGCTCGATACCCGCAAGACCACCCCAGGCATGCGTATGCTCGAGAAGCAGGCCGTGAAGATCGGCGGTGGCTGTAACCACCGCATCGGACTCTTCGACATGATCCTGCTCAAGGACAACCATGTCGACTTCGCCGGCGGCATCACCAATGCCATCGACCGTTGCCACAAGTATCTCCAGGAGAAGGGCCTCCAGTTGAAGATTGAGATCGAGGTGCGCTCTTTCGATGAACTCCAGCAGGTACTCGACCATGGCGGTGTTGACCGTATTATGCTCGACAACTTCAGTGTCTCTGATACGAAGAAGGCTGTAGATATCATCGCTCACCGCTATGAGACGGAGTCGAGCGGCGGCATCACCTACGATACCATCCGCGACTATGCCGAACAGGGTGTCGACTTCATCAGCGTGGGGGCCCTGACGCACTCGGTGAAGGGACTCGATATGTCGTTTAAGGCTGCGAGTAAGCAAGAGCAAGAGGGCAAGGCATGCTGAGTTCCCTGCTGATAAGCCTGTTGCTAAGCATCTATGCCCCGCCAGTGGATTACGATATCCTGCTGGCGGGGAATTTCGGTGAGCCTCGTCCCCACCACTTCCATGGCGGACTCGACATCTCCACCGACAATGTCGAGGGCAAGCACATCTATGCCATCGGCGACGGCTATGTCAGCCGTGTCACTCAGGGACTCTACGGCTTCGGGAATGCCGTCTACGTCACACATCCTGAGGGATATACCTCGGTCTATTGTCATCTGAAGTCTTTCTCTCCGCGCATCAAGGCCGCCTTGCGGCGCTATCAGTACGAGCATCAGACGTCAGTCCCTGATGCTCGTCTTTCGCCTCTGGTGTGTCCGGTGTCGCGCGGGCAGTTCATCGCCCTCAGCGGCAATACCGGCAATTCCACGGGGCCTCACCTCCACCTGGAGATTCATGATACCCGTACCTGGGACATGCTCGACCCCTATGAGTTCATTGGCGATCATATCAGCGACACCATCCCCCCTCAGGCCCATTCGCTGATGGCCTGTCCGCAGCAGGGTGTCGTCTGCGGCAACAGCCGGAAGCAAGTCTTTGGCTTCTCCTCCCATCAGCTGTCGCGCGAGCTGACAGCCTGGGGCAGGGTAGGCTTTGCCCTCTGGGCCGACGACTATATGCAGGGCACCTATCATCATTATGGCGTGCGCGAGCAGATACTGATGTGCGACGGCCAGGTGGTGTTTCGTGCCCTGGTCAATCGTGTGCCGGTGGGGCAGAACCGCTTCGTCAACTCCTGGGGCGACTACGATCACTGGCTGCACCATCGCGTGTGGTTTCTCAAGTCGTTTGTTGATCCAGGCAACCGTCTCCCCATCCTGAGCGCCGATGCCAGTCGCGGCATCATCGATTTCTGCGAGGAGCGCCCTTACCGGCTGGAGTACATCCTGCGCGACTACAAGGGCAACGAGAGCCATTATGCCTTCACCGTGAGGGGAGAGAAGCCTGCATCTCAGGGAGAATCCGGAGAATCCGGACATTCCGGATATCCCGGATATCCCGGATATTCTGGAGAATCGGGCGATACCCGCGTCTTCCATTGGAGCCAGACCAACTCCTATTCCCTTCCGGGCGAGATGCAGCTGGTGGTGCCCTATGGCCTGCTTGCCGACGATGTGGCACTGAAGCCCGAAGTGACGCGCCGCCCTGACAAGATGGCCGACTGGTATGCGTTCCATCCCGTCAGCTGTCCGCTCGTCAGCGATGGTGAGCTCTATATCCGTCCGCGCCTCGACAATATCGGGGCCGACAGCATCCTCCACACCGAGGCCGACCACTCGAAACTCTATGTGCGCACTGCCGACGGACGATTCATGGGGGGCGAATACCACGACGGGTGGGTGATGGGACGTATCCGCGACCTGGGACTCACCTATACCCTCGACTACGACGACGAGCCCCCGACGGTACAGCCGCTCAGCTTGGGTGAGCGCATCGTCTTGCGACTCGCCGACCGGAAGAGTGGGGTAGCCTCCTTCACCGCCACTATCGACGACCGCTTCGTCGTGTTCGAACAGCTCGACAAGAGCCTCACCGTTGTCTGCGACCTGAGCGAGACCCCTCTCCGCCGTACGGGACGCCAGCATCACCTGAAGTTCTCTGCCACCGACAACCGGCAGAACACTACCGTTTATGAAACTAACATTAATTATTAAATAATATGAAGAAGATAGCATTAGTACTTATCATTTTCCATCTTTCACTTCTCACTTCTTTGGCCTGCACCAACTTCATCGTGGGCAAGAAGGCCTCTGCCGACGGCTCCGTGTTCGTCACCTACAATGCCGACTCCTACGGCTCGTTCATGCCCCTCTACCACTATCCCGCCGCCAAGCACCAGCCTGGCGAGATGCGCAAGATCACGGAGTGGGACACAGGCAAATATCTCGGCAAGATCGCCGAGGCACCCGAGACGTGGAACGTCATCGGTAACACCAACGAGTGGCAGCTCACCATCGGTGAGACTACCTTTGGAGGTCGCCACGAGATGACCGACTCTACCGGCATCATCGACTACGGCTCACTCATCTACGTCACCCTCCAGCGTGCCCGTACGGCCCGTGAGGCCATCCAGGTGATGACATCCCTCGTAGAGCAGTACGGCTACTACTCAGAGGGCGAGACCTTCTCCATCGCCGACCCCAACGAGGCCTGGATGCTCGAGATGATGGGCTGCGGCCCCGACCGCACCAAGTCGACGGAGCGCACCGTGTGGGTGGCCGTCCGCATCCCTGACGATGCCGTGGCAGCCCACGCCAACCAGAGCCGCATCACCCGTTTCCTCGACGGCCGCTATACGCCCGTCAAGCTGAAGGATCTCCAGAAGAAATACCCCGTAGGCGGCAAGAAACCCGTGCCCAATCTGGTGTGCTATTCCGACAATGTCGTCAAGTACGCACGCACCATGGGCTGGTTCTCGGGCAAGGATGCCGAGTTCAGCTACAATGCAGCCTATGCCGCCCCCGACTTCTCGGGTCGCCGCTACTGTGAGGCACGCGTGTGGAGCTTCTTCAACCGCTTTACCGACGACTTCTCAAAGTACGTGCCCTATGCAGCAGGCATCGAGAAGGATGCCGAGCCCATGCCCCTCTGGATCATCCCCAACAAGAAAGTATCGCTGCAGGACCTGCGCGACGCCATGCGTGACCACTATGAGGGCACACCTTTCGCCCTCGACAAGGACGGCGACATCGGAGGCGGCATCTTCCAGATGCCTTACCGCCTCTCGCCGCTCTCCTACAAGCACGATGGCAAGGAGTATTTTAACGAGCGTCCCATCTCTACCTTCCAGACGGCCTGGTCGTTCATCTCGCAGATGCGCTCCTGGTTGCCCCGTGAGATTGGAGGATGCTTCTGGTTTGGCAACGACGACGGCAACATGGTGGCCTACACCCCGATGTACTCCTGCATGACGCGCCTGCCCAAGTGCTTCTCGGGCGAGGGTGCCGATGATATCACCTTCTCCATGGACAATGCCTTCTGGGTGTGCAACTGGGTCAGCAACATGGTCTATCCCCGCTACTCGATGCTCTTCCCCTCGCTCAAGGAGGTGCGCGACTCGCTCGACCAGTCGTACGATCGCCTGCAGGCCCAGACCGAAGTGCGTGCGCAGGCCCTTGAGGGTGATGCACGAGTCCGTTTCCTCACTGACTACAGCTGTCAGAAGGGCGACGAGATGATCGACTGCTGGCGCCAGCTGGCCTTCCACCTCATCGTGAAGTACAACGACTGCGCCGTGCGCCCCACCGACAAGCAGCGCCGCTTCGAGCGCGACCAGTATGGCCGTGGTGCCCGTATCAAGCGTCCCGGCATGCCTGAGGGCTATGTCAAGGAGCAGCTCAAACTCACGGGCGACCGTTTCCTGATGCCTGTCGAAGAGAAGAAATGACACACTGGGGGCAGGATACCTTGTGTCATTGATGTCCCTATACGAACGAAGGCTTGCAGTCGATGCAAGCCTTCTTTTTTTCCTAACGAGCTCACTCCTGTCGGTTTCTGATCACCTGCGGTAGGTGATCACCCGTTTGCTCCCTACAGTTGCTGCAGGCGGGCGATGTACTTGCCGAGGATGTCGAACTCGAGGTTGACCACGGAGCCCACACGGATGTCGCAGAAGTTAGTGTGCTCGAATGTGTAGGGGATGATGGCCACCTGGAAGGTGTTGGAAGTGGGATTGCAGACGGTGAGGGAGACCCCGTTGACGGTGACGGAACCCTTGTCGACGGTGAAGTAGCCCTTGAGGGCCATCTCTCGGTTTTCGGGATACTCGAAGGTGAAGTAGGTGGAGCCGTCGGCATCGTCCATGGCGATGCAGCGTGCTGTCTGGTCTACGTGTCCCTGCACGATGTGGCCGTCGAGCCGGCCGTTCATGAGCATGGATCGCTCCACATTGACCTTGTCGCCCACCTGCAGCAGGCCAAGGTTGGTGCGGTCGAGGGTTTCCTTCATGGCAGTGACGACGTAGTTAGAGCCCTCGATGGCAACGACGGTGAGGCACACACCATTGTGGGCCACACTCTGGTCAATCTTCAGTTCGTCGACAAAGGAGCATGTGAGCGTAAAATCGATATTCCCGCGGTCTTTCCTGATGGCTACGACGGTAGCAAATTCTTCGATGATTCCAGAAAACATAACTGATAACTATTCACTATTCATTATTCACTAAAAAAGCGGGTGCGTGCCGATGATTTGGTGAAAACTCCTGTTTCACATGATTTGGGTGCTCTCCGTCGTTGTAATCCACCGGCATCAAGATGCTGTCCCGAGGGATGTGGCCCGCCATTGGCAAGAGAAGCTGGCCCGATTGATTTTTTAATGTAGAGTATCCCGATCTATGCGGCACGACCCGTTTGTATGCGTGCAAAGGTAAGGCTTATTGTTGAATCGGCCAAACCTTTTAATACTTTTTTAGTTTTCTTCTTGCTGCGAGGCATCAATCACCTCATAGTCGTCGGTGGTAATCTCCTCGTTGGCGTTGTCGTCGATCTCATCGAGCTTGGAGCGTCGCCGGGGGAGCATCCTGCGGATCTTGCTGCGGAAACGGTAGCAGAGCCAGGCGGCGGCCAAGAGTATCAGTAGGAGGTATATCCAGAGGGCTGCGGTCGAGAAGAGCGGGTGTGACGGCACGACGACGGTGATGGTACGCATGTCGTACTTTTCGGGCGACTCAAGCAGGAAGGCCTTCACCTTGAACTTGTAGGTGCCTCCGGGCACGCTGGAGAAATAGACGGTGCGGTCTTTACCCACATTCTTCCAGTCGTCGTCGTAGCCCTCGAGCATGTACTGATAGTGTACGCGGTGCTGCAACTGGTAGTTGAGTGCTGCCACCCGGAATCCGAACACGCTGTTGTGGCTGGGCAGTACTATCTCCTTGCTCTCGGGAGGGTACGTCTGGAAGTTGTCGTTGAATCGCGGACTCTGTATCTCGCCGTTGAGGAAGAAGTCGGTGATGCGGAGCTTGAGCAGCGAGCCAGTGGCGTTCATCAGCTTCTTGCGGTCCACGAGGTAGTAGCCGTTGAGGGTGCCGAAGAGGATGCGGTCGTTGTCGAGGACCGCTGCTGCCGAGTTGCCTTCCGAGAGCATGGTCTCGTCGACGCCATCGAGGCTGGAGAAGGTGGTGAAGATTTTCTTTTCGATGTCGAAGGAGCAGATGATGTGGTCGGTACCGAACCAAGCATTGCCGCGCTGGTCGAAGGTGATGCTGCGTATCTCTTCAGAGGGTAGCCCCGACTGGGCGTTGTAGGTCTCGAAGAGCCAGCGGCCTTCGCCGTCCTGTCCTGTGGTGCTGCTGATGCCTCCGCCCATGGTGCCCACCCACATGTTGCCTTTGTGGTCGAGGGCCAGACAGACCACGTCGTTGCACATCAGCATGCGGTTTTGGTCGTCGGGGTCCTTCAGCCGCTCTACGCTGAGCTTGCCCTTGTCGTAGGAGCATACGAGGATGCCGTCTGTGGTGCCTGCCCACACTTTGCCGTACTTGTCGAGCGCCAGTGCCCTCACCTTGAGGAACGAGTTGAAGGGGTAGCCGTTCATGTCGTTGTCGTGGTGGAGGAACACCTCCCGGCCCTCCTTCTTGGCGAGCAGGTTGACACCGCCCCCGTAGGTGGCCACCCAGATGTTGCCTTGCTTATCCTCGATGGCCAGATAGGCGTTGTTGGAACTGAGGCTGTATTTGTCGCTTTCCACGTGGCAGTAGCGCTTAATAGACCATCCGCCGTCCTGGCGTGCTGACATCTTGAAGACGCCATGGTCCTTGGAACAGAGCCAGTAGTTGCCCTTGGAATCCTTCGTGATGCCGTAGAGTCGGCCCAGGGGGTGGCCCTCGTCGTCGTTATGGATGAGGGTGCGGGTGCTGTCGCCACGGATGATGAAGAGCGTGTTGTTCTTGTTGCCCAGCAGTAGCAGCTTGCGCTGACGATCGTAGTAGATGGCACGAATCTCATTCTCGAGGGTGGTGGCGGCATCGGGCACGGGGCGTATCCTGACGATGTTGTTCTTCAGGATTTCCAGTTTCTCCAGCCCGCGTCGACTGGTGGATTCCCATACGACACCTTCGGGCAGCTCGAGGGATGCATTGACGGTGTTGGACAGGTTCCAGGGATTCGACGGGTCGTTGTGGAAGTATACCACCTCATCCTTCTCGCGGTCGTAATAGCCGTAGCCGCCATGGTTCATCCTGACCCACACCACGCCGTTGGCCTCGCGGAATACGCCGCCCCGTCCGTCGAATTCGGGCACGAGCACGGTCTGCTCGTAGAATCGCTCATTGCCCGCCTCGGTATTCAGCCGGTATGCTCCCATGCGGTCGTCGCAGAACCAGATGAGTCCGTGGCTGTCGATGAACATGGAGAAGATGGCCAGTCCGTTGGGCTTGCGTATCAGCTCTGGCTGCTTGCCGTAGGCGAAGGTGTAGATACTGCCTTGCGAGGTGGCTGCGAAGATATTGTAGCCGTTGGACTGCAGGCAGGAGATATGCTCACTGGGCAGTATACCTTCCTTCTCGATGCTGAGGTTGCTGCGGTCGAGGCGATGGATGCCTTTGTCGGTGCCGAGCCAGATGTCGTTCTGATAGCCTTCGGCCATGCTGGTGATGGTGAGTCCGCCAGTGGTGGCGAGCTCGCGTTTCAGTCCCCGGCGGTCGAGTCGCATGATGTAGAGTCCGGCTCCCTCGATAGTGATGAGCACATCGCCGGTGGTGGTGACGAGGATGGGCGAGTTGGTGCGGAACTCCTCATAGCCGGCAATGCCCTCGAAGGGGTTGATAATCTTGTCGGTGGTGCGGTTCATGACGAATACCCGCCCGTCGTACATCTGCATCCATACGTTCTGCGACTGGTCGATGGCCAGGTCGAGGATACGGTTGTGCAGATTCTTGATATGGCTGGCGTTGCCCGTCTTGTAGTTGTAGAAGTTGAATCCGTCGAAGCGTGACAGGCCGTTCCAGGTGGCCACCCAAAGGTAGCCGTAGTCATCTTGGTAGATGCCTGAGATGGCATTGCTTGTCAGACCGTCGTCGGTGGAGAAATGTGAGAGTGAAGCCTGCAGTTGCTGGCCCTGTATGGTCATGATGCAGGCGCATGCCACGATGCTTGCCAATAGTCGTTTTGGTATCATTAGTCTTATGTTTTCTGTAATTATGCGTGCAAAAATAAATATTTTCTGCGGAATATCAAAGGAAAATCTGTTTTTTTCCGTATCTTTGCAAAAAATTACCAAATGATAGGCAAAAAAATATGTATAGTGGTGGGTGCGCGTCCGAACTTTGTGAAGGTGGCCCCGCTGATGAGAGCTATCCGGCAGTCGAGCGTGATGTCGTGTGTGTTGGTGTATACTGGACGTGAGGACGACCCGACGCTTGAGCCGTCGCTCTACGATGACCTTGAGATGACGCCGCCCGACTTCTATCTGGGTGTCGACAGTATCAGTCTTAACGAGATTACCAGTCGGGTGATGAGCGAGTTTGACCGTTTCCTCGACATCCATCCCGCAGATGTGGTGATTGTCGTCGACGACTTGGCCTCGACAATGGCCGCTGCCATCGTGACGAAGAAACGCGGCATTCGCCTGGCCCATCTGGTGGCTGGCACCCGCTCGTTCGACATCAACATGCCCAAGGAAATCAACCGTCTGGTGATTGATGCTCTGAGCGACTATCTCTTCACGGCAGGTGTGCGCAGTACGGGCATTGCCACCCGTGAGCAGTCGGAGTCGTCGCACACATATATGGTGGGCAATATCCTGATGGACTCTCTCCGCTACAATCATAGCAGATGGAAAAAGCCTGACAGTCTGCCGCAGCTCGAAGAGGGCAGCTATCTGGTGTTTACCCTCAATCGCAAAGCGCTGATGGAACATCGTGAGAATCTGGTAGAGATGCTGCATGCCATTGTGGAGTCTGCAGGCGGAGTGACGGTGGTGGCACCGCTTCGGGGTAATGCCCGCGAAATAGTTGAAGAAAGCGGTGTCAACATGTTGGTTGTGAATCCTTTAAGCTACTTGGAGTTCGGCTGGCTGACATCTCGGGCCATGGGCGTAATTACCGATTCCGGCAATGTGTCGGAGGAGGCTACCTTCAACGGTGTCCCCTGTATCACACTCAATCACTATACTGAGCATCAGGAAACGGTCAGCGTGGGTACCAACGTGCTGGTCGGCGAAGATGCGGCGAAGTTGCGCGATGCGGTAAAGAAAATGGTCAACGGGAAGTGGAAAAAAGGCGCCCTGCCTGACCGTTGGGATGGTCGTACGGCAGAGCGCATCTTGCAGATCCTGTTAAATTAATAGTTCCCGGCCTTTGCCAGGACAGGATTAGTTACGTTTCTCGGTGAGAATGCCGTGACGATAGGCGTAGAGCAGCTCCTTGAGATCTGCCACCTGCGCCTTCAGCTCGCGGCCTTTGTCGGTATCTGCCACGAGCATGCGGTGGGCCGACATTTCGACAATCTGTGTGGTCGACTTGATATCCGTCTCGCGTACGATGGCGTCGCGCTGGCTGGTGAAGGGCTCGTGCTGTACGAGCTGGAAGCCTCGTGAGTGGTAGACGAGCGTATAGCCGGCAATGCCTGTCTCATTGTGATAAGCCTCTGAGAATCCGCCATCGATGACCATCAGTCGTCCGCCGGCCTTGATGGGATTCTCGCCCTTTGACGCATGGACGGGCACGTGGCCGTTGATGATGTGGCGATTAGGTCCCTCCACACCGAAGGCATCGAGTATGCGGTCGCAGATCTCGGCAGAGTCACGCAGCTTGAAGTAGTTACCCTTTTCTTCCTTGTAAGTCTCTTTGTCGCAAAGGAAATAGCGCTCAAAGGTGGCCATCTTCGACTTGTCGAAGAGTGGTGAGTCCTTGCCGCACCAGAGGTAGAGGAAGTAGTCGCGGGCGTAGTCGCGGGGGTATTCTGCCGGCGATGTCTGCTGTTCGGCTGTGTTGCGGTCGTTCTGGAAAGCAGCGCGTATCATCATGCCGATATTGTGCATCAGCTGCTTGCCCTCGTAGCTCTTTCCTGGATAGATCTCCACGGGCTTGAGCGATCCGTCGTCGTTGAGGGGGATGGAAGCGTGGAAGAGGAGGTTGGAGTTGTGGATGGCATACATGCAGCCGTGAGAGAGCAGGGTGCGCATATGCTTGTGGAGCTTCTCGCTGATGCGGAAGGAGTGGTGCAGCTTCTGCATGAGCAACTGCTCCTCGGGTGTCAACTGGTTGGGTGCTGCCGGGTCGATGGTGGGGAAATGGCAGCTCTTCATCTCGTATTCATGGCCGTCGATGGTGCATGTCTGGCGCTCATAGTCGATGGCATCGAACAGGCAGCGATCCTGCATCCTCCATTCAGGATGCCGCATGAAGATGCGGGCTTCCTCCTTGAGCTGGATGATGGTGATGGCCTTGTGCATACGGGCCGTCAGCTGGAGGGTCTTGTCGTCCATGCGGGGATCGGGCTTCAGCAGACGTGGCATAAACTCCTCGCAGGGGTCGTCGCCGTAGACTTCAAGCGCAAAGGTGGCCAGCGGTACGAGGTTGATGCCGTACTCCTCGATGGTCGACAGGTTGGAGTATCGCAGACAGAGGCGCAGTACGTTGCAGATGCAGGCATCGTTGCCTGCCGATGCTCCCATCCAGAGAATGTCGTGGTTGCCCCACTGGATATCCCAGGAGTGATACTGTCGCAGGGTGTCCATAATCTTGTGGGCTCCCGGGCCTCTGTCGTAGATATCGCCCAGAATGTGGAGCTGGTCGATGGCCAGTCTCTGTATGACGTTGCAGATGGCACAGATGAAATCGTCGGCGCGTCCCGTAGAGATGATGGTATTGACAATGACGGCCACGTAGGCAGCCTTGTCTTGGTCGTCTGTTCGCTCGTGGAGCAGCTCCTCGATGATATAGGAGAAGTCCTCAGGCAGCGACTTGCGCACCTTGCTACGAGTATACTTGCTGCTGACATCGCGGCACACCTTCACCAGCTGATGGATGGTGATGCGATACCAGTCGTCGATGTCCTCCTCTTGGGCCTTGATGAGTTCGAGCTTCTGCTCAGGATAGTAGATGAGGGTGCAGAGTTCTTTCTTCTCCGACTCCCGTATGTCGTTGCCGAATAGCTCGTTAACCTTTCGCTTGATGTTTCCAGAAGCATTTTTCAGCACGTGCTGAAAGGCTTCGCTCTCACCGTGTATGTCAGCCAGGAAGTGCTCCGTACCTTTGGGCAGGTTCATGATAGCCTCCAGGTTGATGATCTCCTTGGCCGCATCGGCAATCGTGGGGAACGACTGTGAGAGCAGCTGTAGGTAGTGGCGGTCGGCTTCGATGTCGTAATGATGCTTGGATGTCATATTCTTAGGTGATTAGCAATTAAGTTTCTGATTTGTTGAGTGCCTCGGTCGTCGAGGGGGGCGAGTGGCATGTAGCCCTCGTCGAGTAATGTCTGTTCGGAGAGTATTTGCATCAGACGGGCAGCAAACGATGTCAGGCGCTTCTCCTCGAGGGCTTCGGAAAGACTGTCGTCGTCGACGCTGTCGCGGTGCAGTTCCCTGTGCAGCTCAATGAGGTGGAGTAGGAGCGGAGCCTTCTGTATCTGTCTTAACATACGGATAAGGTAGTCTGTCTCGTCGCCCTTGAAGTCGCCGATAAGGTTCTTCAGCGGAACGGGACGCTGGTACTTCTCCGGAAAGTATGAGGCAATCTTCGACGTGTCGAAATCGTTGGGTTGAAGCTTGAGGACGCTGATGCCGTAGTCTACATAGTTGCGGATGTTCTGATGCTCGGCATAGATGAAGATGCGTCGCCAGTCGGGATAGGATGACAGTGACTGCAGATCGCCGACGGCCTTAGCAGCATCGGATGTAATCCAGCGGGCATCGCCAGTGATGCCCGCCTTGAGGATTAGGGACAAGAGGCTGCGGTCGTCGCTGCTCATCTGCTCGAGCACATTGCTGTCGAGTACCTTTTGGTAGACGGCGAAGGTCTGGCTGCACATTTCCTTTGGCGAGAGACTATTGGTGATGACCGCATTGTGGATAATCTCGATACGCGAATTCCAGCCAATCTGCCGGAGATATTTGTACTCCATCTTGCCGAAGGCTATTAGGGCGAAGGCTGATTCTGTGGCGCGGCGCTGCAGCAGGACAGATTTGCTGATGATGGTGGTGGGAGATTTGAAATCTCCCGAGACTGTCGCCCTCTCCTTGATTACCCAGGGTTCCAGTTGCCCGTGAGGAGAGAGTACCACGCGGACCCCCTGCTTGCGGGCCATCGCACTTGCCTTGTAGGTGGCATACTGCCAGCATCCATGACAGTGAACGATGTCGGGCTTCATCGTTTCCAGACGCATCTTGAATTCATTGAGCGTCGTCGCGGTTTGAACTTCTGCACTGTTGCGTATACCCTCAGCCAATATGGTTACGTGGCGCGTAATCATATTGTCGGACTTAGGATAGTAGTACAGGATCTTCATGGCGATGCGTCTTTACGAGAAACATTGATGGAAAAACACATTTAACTTCAGCTTGGCAAGCTTGAGGGCACTTGCGTCTTGTTCGAAAAAACTCAGTACGTCGTATGCCTTGTCTCGTCTGACGGCAATGAAGTCGTAACGCCCATAAAGGTATTTCAGAAATCGGCGTTTGCTGATTTTCCTCCTCTTGCGCTCAGCCTTGACAACGAGTGACCGAGTCTGGTCTGTATCTTCGAAAGTCTGGAGTCGAAGTCCCTTTTTCAGATAGTAGCCAGCGACGGCTTCTGTCGTTCTGTCGATAACTCCCGATAATTCCTTGAGCCACTCCTCATAGGCGGGCGCATTCTCAATGCTTGTTATGATAACCCATTCATTCTTAGCAGCTTTAATGCCTAATGATAAAGCAAGTTTGCGGCGCGTAATATGAGGGTTAGGCTTGGGGATGAATGTGGAGTAGAGATTCGGATGATCTTGTTTGAGCAGCTTCAGCACGTCGTCGGTCTCGTCAGTCGATGACTCATCGACGACAATCACCTCATAGCCTGATTCATACGTATTGGTCAGGAAGACGGGAAGGTTTGCTTCCAGTTGGCTGGCCTGTTCGTAGACTGCCATAATGGCGGAGAAACTGCTTGTTTTGTTGTCCATTATTTTATCTGGTTAAATCTCGTCGCTGGTATATCCTATGGGCAGTTGGCGGCAGTTGTATTGAGACGCCATAATCTCACCATAGGCACCAGCAGACCGGATGGCCAGCAGGTCGCCCCGGTGTGCTCTGTTGATGTCGACTTGCTTGGCAAAGACATCTGTCGACTCACAGATGGGCCCCACGACGTCGTAGGTCTCAAGAGGCTCCTCGCTGGTGATGTTTTCAATCTTGTGGTACGCCTGATAGAGGGCAGGGCGGATAAGATCGGTAAATCCTGCATCGACGATGGCGAACTGCTTCACGGCTCCTTTCTTTATATATAAGGTACGCGTGATGAGCGACCCGCACTGAGCTACCACGGCGCGTCCCAATTCGAAATGGAGTGTCTGCCCCGGACGCAGCTTCAGTTTCTTGGCGTAAGTATTGAAGTAAGCCTTGAAGTCGGGGAGGGGCACACGATTGGGGTGTGCGTAGTCGATGCCCAGGCCTCCGCCCACGTTGATGTGCTCTACGCGAATTCGCTGGCTGTCGAGTTTGGCCTGCAGCTCGTTAACGCGGTTACAGAGCGCTTCGAAGTCACCCATGTCGAGAATCTGTGATCCAATGTGGAAATGGAGTCCTACGAACTTTACGTTCTTCATGCTCCTGGCTTCTTCGATTACCTTCAGCATATCATCCATCGCGATGCCGAACTTGTTTTCGGCCAGTCCGGTGGTGATGTTTGCATGGGTGTGTGCTCCTACATTGGGATTCAGACGGAAGGCTACGCGAGCCGTCTTGCCCTTGGCGGCTGCCAGCTCGTTGATAACCTCCAACTCAGGGATGCTCTCCACGTTGAAGCAGAAGATGTCGTTGTCGAGACCAAGGTTGATCTCCCAGTCGCTCTTGCCCACGCCAGCGTAGACAATCTTGTTGCTGGGAAATCCCGCCTTGATGGATGCCTCTATCTCGCCGCCACTGACGCAATCGGCTCCCAGTCCTGCCTCGCGGATGAAGCGTAGTATCTTCGGGTTGGCGTTGGCCTTGACTGCGTAGTGGACCACGAAGTTCTCATGACGACCAGCCTCTTCATTGATGGTGCGGAGCGTCTGGCGCAGCAGTTCGGTATCGTAGTAGTAGAAGGGCGTCTTGATCGACTGCATCTTCTCTATGGGAAATTGACCTTTCATATCTTTCTATCAGTCGTGTTTTGTGTTGTATCTTTGACTATTTCTTGTTGAAGATGGTGTTGCTCAGGTTCTGCAGTGCCCGCTTCTTGTCCTCCTCTCGGATGAGGAAGGATATGTTGTAGTTGGAGCCACCATAGCTGACCATGCGGACGGGAATGTCCTTCATGGCATCCAGGGCGAGCGTCTCGAAACCGATGTTAGACCAGTCGAGGTCACCGACAACGCAGATGATACACATATTGGTGTCGACGGTGACGGTACCGTACTTTTTCAGTTCGTCGACAATCTCGCCAAGATGGGCAGAATTATCGATACTCATCGACACGCCGACCTCAGAGGTGCACACCATATCGATGGGGGTCTGGTAGCTCTCGAAGATCTCGAACACCTTGCGGAGGAAACCTGTAGCCAGGAGCATGCGGGATGACTTGATCTTGATGGCCGTGATGTTGTCCTTGGCGGCAACGGCTTTGATCTTGCCGTATTCCGTCGCATTGCTGATGGTGGTGCCTTCGGCATCAGGATCCATCGTGCTCAGCAAACGTACGGGGATGCCTGCATACTTGGCGGGCTGCACACAGGTGGGGTGGAGGATCTTTGCCCCGAAATAAGCCAGCTCGGCTGCCTCTTCGAAGTGAAGCTGATGTACAGGCTCCGTCTTGTCGACCACTCGCGGATCATTATTGTGCATACCATCGATGTCGGTCCATATTTGAATCTCCTCGGCGTTGATGGCTGCTCCGATGAGCGAGGCCGTATAGTCACTGCCGCCGCGCTGCAGGTTGTCTACCTCACCGTAGGCATTACGGCAGATGAAGCCCTGGGTGATGAACACCTGTGCTCCCTCGTTCTCTTTGAGCAGCACGCTGAGCTTCTCCTTGATGTATACTGGATCGGGCTCGGAATTCTTGTCCGTACGCATGAAGTCGAGAGCATTGAGCAGCACCACCTTGATGCCTTCTTCTTCCATATAGTTGGCCACCATGTTGGTCGACATCATCTCGCCCTGTGCCACGATGCTTTTCTCCTCAAAGGATGTGAACAGCTCCTTGGTGAACGAGCGCAGATAGTTGAATTCGCCCTTGAGGAACTCAGCAGTCTTATCCTTGGCGGCCTGACTGCTATAAAGCTCTTCAACGTGCTTGGCGTATTTCTGTTCCAGACGGTTGATAACCTCGTTGGCACCGTCAGGATTCTTCTTGTATAGATAGTCTGAGATCTCAACGAGCGAGTTGGTTGTTCCCGACATAGCGGAGAGTACAACGAAAACAGGCTCTCCCGACTTGGTGACGAGCTTGGTCACTTCTTGCATTCTTTGTGGCGTTCCTACTGAGGTGCCGCCGAATTTCATTACTTTCATAAGCGTATCTGTATTTTTTATTAAATTTCCATTCTCTCCGAGTACCTGACGGTTATCTCATCGGTATCGGGTTCGTCAACGAGTTGTATTTGGTTGAAGTCGTTGGTGACCTCCTCCATGATTCCTGATACACAACGGTATACGATTCCGGGATATTTGTCGAGCAGCGGCATGTTATGGGTGGTCATCACGATGGCCGTTCCTGTTTGCGAGATCTGTCTGAGCAGTTCGATGATGTTGGTGGCAGTCTCGGGGTCAAGGTTGCCCGTTGGCTCGTCAGCGATGATTAGTTTTGGTCTGTTGAGGATGGCACGTGCGATAGCTACGCGCTGCTGCTCGCCACCCGACAACTCGTGGGGCATCTTGTCGCCTTTGTCTTCAAGTCCCACGTCGCTCAGCACATCGCCAATGCGATTGTTAATTTCCGATTTGTCCTTCCAGCCAGTAGCCTTCAGCACGAACTCCAGATTCTTGTATACTGTGCGGTCTCCCAGCAGTTGGAAATCCTGGAAGATGACTCCCATCTGCCTGCGCAGCATGGGGATGTCCTTCCTGCGAAGAGTGAGCAGGTCGTAGTCGAACACCGTGGCCTTTTCAGCTTCACGCATGTCGAGCTCGAAATAGAACGTCCTCAGCAGTGAGGTCTTTCCCGAACCCACGCGGCCGATAATATAGACAAACTCTCCTTCGTCTACGTGGAAATTCACATTCTCCAGCACGCGGATTCCATGTCGCTGGTAGATGTTTGCATTTTTATATTCAATCAGCATCTTGACGATAATACGATTATTCAGTCGAATGTTCTTTACTCCATTTCACCCTTGGCCTTTGCCTCTCGACGCTTCTTGTCCCAATCCGGGTCGTGGCGCTTCTGTAGCTCCCGGGCGATGTCTTCGATGCGAAGGCCTTTGCTTGTCATCAGGACAATCAGATGATATATCAGGTCGGAAGCTTCGTAGATCAGTTTTTCCTTGGAACCATTGGTGGCTTCGATGACAGCCTCGAGTGCCTCTTCGCCCACTTTCTGGGCAATGCGGTTGATGCCGTCCTTGAAAAGCGAGGTGGTGTAGCTGCCTTCAGGCATCTCCTGGTGGCGTTTGTCAATAAAGTCTTGCAGTTCCGAAAGGAAGAGCAGGGGATTGTGCTGGTTTGCTTCGCCCCAGCAGGTATCGGTGCCTTTATGGCAAGTAGGGCCGTCGGGGTGCGCTTTGACGAGCAACGTGTCGTTGTCGCAGTCCACCTTGATATCCACTAAGTGGAGGAAATTGCCACTCGTCTCGCCTTTGGTCCAAAGGCAGTTGCGGCTACGACTCCAAAACGTCACTTTCTTGGTGGCGATAGTCTTGTCGTATGCCTCTTCGTTCATATAGCCAAGCATCAGTACGTTCTTGGTGATGGCATCTTGTACAATGGCGGGAACGAGTCCGCCGCACTTCTTAAAGTCTATGTTCATATTCTTACGTTTATTCCTTCTGATCTTAGATATTGCTTCAGTTCCGGGATGGGTATCTCACCGAAATGGAACACGCTGGCTGCCAATGCGGCATCGGAATGCCCTTCGATGAAGGTGTCGCGGAAGTGTTCCTTCTTTCCGGCTCCACCGCTGGCGATGATGGGGATGGAGAGCGAGTCGGCCAGCTGGCGAAGGGCATCATTGGCGTAGCCTTCCTTCACGCCGTCGTGGTTCATCGATGTGAAGAGTATCTCGCCGGCTCCGCGATCCTGAGCCTCACGGGCCCACTCAAATAATCCGCGCTCGGTACGCTCGCGTCCGCCTTTCAGATAGCAGTGCCACCCGTCTTCGTCGAGACGGGCATCGATAGCGCAGACACAGACTTGCGAGCCGAAACGGTTGCTGATTTCGTTGATCAGCTGCGGGCGACGGATGGCAGCGCTGTTGACGCTCACCTTGTCAGCACCGGCATAGAGCAGACGCTCCACATCTGCCAGTTCGTTCACACCGCCTCCCACCGTGAAGGGGATATTAATCTCACGGGCCACCCGAGTCACCATCTCGGTAAAGGTCTTGCGACCCTCAAAGCTGGCCGTAATGTCCAGGAAACAAAGTTCGTCGGCCCCCTGTTCACTATAGGCCTTACCCAGTTCTACAGGGTCGCCCGCACTGCGCAGGTTGACGAAGTTTGTGCCTTTGACGGTCTCGCCGTCCTTGACGTCCAGGCAGGGTATGATGCGTTTTGCCAGTCCTCTCATAACTCTTGATTCATGACTCTTAACTCTCGAAGGTCTATCCGGCCTTCATATATTGCTTTGCCGAATACGACGGCAGGAATCCCTGCTGCATCGAGGGCAATGATGTCTTCCTTCGACGATACGCCTCCGCTGGCTATCAGGTGCAGCTGGGGGTAGGCATCCATCACCTGGCAGTAGAGGTCGATGGCTGGCCCCGCGAGGGTGCCGTCTTTTGATATCTCTGTGCAGAGCACATTCTTCACTCCTGCTTCGATGTATTTCTTGAGGAATGGCAGCAGGTCTTCGCTGGAGTCCTCCTTCCAACCGTTGATGCTGATCTTCCCGTGGCGCACGTCGGCACCCAGTATCATCCGCTCGGCACCGTATTTCTCCAGCCAGCCCATGAACAGTTCGGGGTGCGTGACGGCAATAGAACCTACGGTTACCATGGCGGCTCCGGAGGCGAAGGCCTTCTTGAGGTCCTCGTCGGTCTTGATGCCGCCGCCGAAATCGACGGTCAGCTTTGTCTCAGCCGAGATACGGCTGAGTACGTGGCTGTTGACGATATGCTTCGACTTGGCACCGTCGAGATCGACTACGTGAAGCCGCTTGAAGCCCAGAGCCTCGAAGCCCTTGGCTACTTCGACAGGTGAGTCGTTGTAGACGGTCTTCTGGTCGTAGTCGCCCTTGGTCAGCCGGACGCACTGTCCGTCGATGATATCTATGGCTGGTATTAGTTCTATCATATCTCCATAAAGTTTTTAAGAATGCGCTCGCCCACCTTTCCGCTCTTCTCGGGATGGAACTGGCAGGCGTAGAAGTTGTCTTTGTGCATTGAGGCAGAGTAGGGCAGGATATAGTCGGCCGTAGCGATGGTTTCCTCGCATAGCGGCACGTAATAGCTGTGAACGAAGTAGACGTAGCTGTCCTCGATACCTTCCATCAGTGGTGAACGGGTGTCGTACAACTGGTTCCAACCCATGCAGGGCACTTTGTCTTCATGGCGTTCAGGCTGGAAGCGCTTCACTTCAGCATCGAAGATGCCGATGCAGTCCACATCGCCTTCTTCAGAATGCCGACAGAGCAGCTGCTGTCCGACGCAGATGCCGAATACCGGCTGGCGCAAGTCGCGAATCACCTCGTCGAGCCGTCGGGCTTTCAGGTATTCCATCGCTCCACGTGCCTCTCCTTGTCCGGGGAACAGCACACGGTCGGCTTTCTTCAGCTGCTCGGCATCATCCGTCAGCAGAGGCTCGATGCCCATCCTGCGGAGGGCATTCACCACCGAATAAATGTTTCCTGCATTATATTTTACGATGGCTACGTTCATGGGTCAAGAGAAGATAATCGTTTTGTTCTTATACGTGAGGATTTTCCGCTGTATGTGCTTCGAGACAGCGTGAGAGAGCACGATCTTCTCCAGATCCTTTCCTTTCAGTACAAGGCTGTCGGGGGTGTCCTTGTGGGTGATGCGCGTCACGTCCTGCTCGATGATGGGGCCTGCATCCAGTTCTGCTGTCACATAGTGGCTGGTGGCTCCGATAATCTTCACACCGCGCTCGTAGGCCTGATGATAGGGCTTGGCTCCGATGAAGGCCGGCAGGAACGAATGATGGATATTGATGATGTGGTGCGGATATTCAGCTATCATCTCGTCGCTGATAATCTGCATGTAGCGAGCCAGTACGATAAACGAGATGTCCTCCTTCCTGAGCAGTTCCATCTCTGCAGCTTCCACCTCAGCCTTGTTGGAGTGATCCTTCTTGATGCTCCATACATAATAGGGGATGCCGAACTGATCGGCTACGTAGCGCAGGTCCTCGTGGTTCGACACGATGCAGGGAATATCGCAATTGAACTCGCCTGCCTTCCAGCGGGCCAGCAAGTCGTAAAGGCAGTGACTCATCTTACTGACGAAGATGGCCATCCTGGGGCGCTTGTCGCTGTAGTAGAGCGAGAACTTCATCTGGTAGCGCTGTGCGTAGAGTGTGGTGAGATAGTCGTATAGCTTGTCGCGCGGGATCAGGAATCCTTCCAGTTCCCATTCGATACGCATGAAAAACATGCCGTCAACCTTGTCTACATATTGGTCCAGGTAGACAATGTTTCCCTTATTGTCTGTGATAAATTTCGTCACTTCTGAAATGATGCCCTGCTGATCGGGGCAGTGCAGAAGTAATATTGCCGTTGTATCCATCTAATCTTTTTATTCCAAAGTTTGAATTCAGCGTGCAAAATTACAAAAAATAATCTGTTTCTCCAAATTTATTGCGAGGAAACTGGTGTGATGGATTTTTTGTTTGATTTCTTGCGTTTTTTCTTGCTGGTGGAGAACAGGTCGCCAAGACCGTTGAAGTCCTTCTTCATCAGTAGTCCGATGCCTTGTGTGTTAAGTGATGATTTGGTGAAATATCGGTCGTTGGTCTGGTTATACATTTTGACAGACAGGTTGCCGTTGGGGAAGAGCAGGTATTGGATGTCGAAATCTCCGATAAACGATGGGGTGGCCTGCTTGGCGTTGTCTCGATAGCCAAACTGTCCGTTGAGCAGCAGGCGGTTGTTGAGCATGCGTCCGCTGATGATACCTTCGTATTCTGCATTGTGCCATCCTTCGTTGCCTGTCGATATGTTGGCGCCGATGTTCCAGTTGTCGTTCTTGATTACCGTGTTCAGTAGATTGTTGATCTGGGTGGAAAGCGTACCAGAGAGGAAGCTCTGCATGGCGAGCGATGTCTGGTCCTGCTGTTGGGCATCGGCATTATTCTGTGTCTGGTTGTAGAAGCGTCCGATTGCCAGCAGGTAGAGCACTTGCTGGTTCATCTCCTGCTGTCCGTTGATGACGGAGCGTACCATCTGTTGCTCGTCGGCATTCACGGTGGGCATCTCCAGGTCGAAGTCTACCTGTGGCGAGTTGGGCTGCCCTCCGATGTTCATCAGACAGTTCACGCGGATAGTGTTCGAGGCAAACGAATTGCCGATGTTCAAGTCGGAGAGTGACACGCCGTTCACGGTGTAGAGTGCCTGCAGGTTGAGTGCAGCATTGTATGGGTCGCCTCCGAAGACGATGGTGCCCCCTCTGTTGAAGGTGAAGTTCTTCTGGATGATGTTCTGGATGGTTACCCCATAGGTTCCGTGTTCCACCGTGTATGTGCCGAACATGTTGAATGGTCCTTTGTTGTAGAAAGTTGCACGGATGGCTCCTTCGCCGTTGAGGGTGATGTAGTCGTTGGTGTTGGCATCCATCAGTAGGCGCATGGTTGCATCGGGGGTGCAGTTGATCAGGAAGTTGATGTAGATGTCTGTAGGCTCGTCGGGCTCGACGGGGGTGCTCCCGGATGTTCCGGATAATCGGGATAATCCTGATAATCCGGTTTTGCTGGCGCTGCCCCATTGGATGAATTCCTGCTTGGAGATGGCATCGGGTGAAGAGGCATTATACACGAAGACGGTGTTCTTCTGCGGGGTGACATCGCAGTCGATGGTCACTTCGCCAGGACGGCCCTTGATGGCGACGTTGCCCGAAGCAAACACGGTGCCGTAGAAGTTTGACTCGCCGAAATCGCGGAAGTCGTAGGCCAGCAAATTGTCGGCATTGACGAATAGGTCGAAGGTCAGATTGGTCAGATGCTCGTGGTGGATACCTCCGCTGAGTGTGGCTGTGTTGCCGTATCTGTCGCTCAGCGGGATACCGCGCAGCTCTATTTCGTCGGGTATGAATACGATGGTGTCTTTGTGCAACTCGTATTCGGTGTTGAGGGCTGTCACAAATGCTTTTCCTTCTACCTCCAGTTTTCCGGTCAGATTGATGTTGTCGAGTGTTCCTGCCAGTCGGAGGTCGCCTTCTGCGTGTCCCGTGATGTAGCTCAGGAAACTATTGGTGAAGTTGTGCATGAAGTCTACGTAGGTGCCTCGTGCGCCGAAAGCCAGGTTGATGGTGTTGTGGGTGGGCGATACGTATCCGTTGATGTGGGTGATGGCGTCAGGTCCGTCGTCGGCGATGGCCTTGATGTCAATCTGTTCCTGTTCCCTGTTCCACTCGGCGTGAGCGTGAAGTGTGCCCATGCGTCCTTTCTCGAACTTGAAATTGCCCACTTGCAGGTCGGTGTGGGCTTCGAAGTTGTTGAAGAGCGAGCGGGCAATGGCCTTGCCTGTGGCTTTCCCGCTGAATTCTACGGTGTGGAAATTCACCAGGTCGAGGATATAGGCCACCTCTACCTCGTTCAGGTCTATGGTCAGAGAGTCGTATGGGTGCTTGCTGGCCTTGCCGTCGATGGTGATGTGCTGCTTGTCGTGGTGTATGTTGAAATGGTCCACCAGCAGGTTGTTCTCCGAGTAGAGTATGTCTGATGGCTCTACGTTCCAGATGGTATCGTTGAGGATGATGTGGGATGGTTGTATCCTGACGTGTGCCTCTGGCTTTTGTGCCAGGTTGGTGTATAGTCGGGTGATGGTATTCAGTTCGCCGCTCATGTGGTTGGTGCCTTGACCGTCGTTCCAGTTCAGTGAGGTCTTTAGGTTGTTGTCGATAGCTTGGGCGCTGAGGCTGATGTTCAAATGTTCGTTCTCCGATATCCTGCTGGCGCTGACGTTACACCTCAGGGTGTCCATCGGTGTCAGCGCGTGTATTTCTATTTTTCCGTTGGTGTAGGTAGCGCCGTTATATGCCAGCCGTGGCAGGTCTCCTTCGAGAATCATGGTTCGGTTCTTGTCGTTCACCCTGGCATTGATGATGGCTGTCTGGACGATGTCGAGGTCCACGCCCAGCAGTCGCTGCAGCCAGTCGCTTTTATAGACCTGCATGCGGAGTGAAAAGTTATTGTTGGCATTGTTGGTCAACGGGGGAAGTCCGGGTAGTTCGGGCAGTTTCGCCCCCACGATGTTGGCGATGCTGCGGGGGAGTGTTTCGTATTCGAAATCGCCTTTGAGGTCTATCTTGGCAAAGTCGCTCACCAGCGTCAGGTGCTGCCCGTTGTCTGTGTGGTCGGCCATCACCAGCAGTTGATCTAACTGATAGATGCTTGTGTCGCTTTTTTTCATTGATAGCTGGCTGATGCGTATCTGGCCTTCGGCATCCTTTAGCGTACGTGCCTTGAAGTTAGCGTTGATTTTGCCGGAGAAGACGGCGTCGTCCCAACGGTTCGTGAGATTGAGGGCTTGTGGTGACAGGCGTCTCACGTCGCCGTCGATGTTGATGCTATTTACTTTGTTCTGAACCAGCGCGACTTCTCCGTTCAGTTCTGCATCGACGTTGGGGTCGGCAATCTGCAGGAGTCCTGCAATGCTGCCATTTGCGTAGGAACCGTTGATGGTGATGTTCCTGAAAGGATAGTTGTTGTAGTCTATTTGTGTTACCGCTCCTTCCAGTCTGATGCTGGGCTTCTGTCCTTGAGGCATGGCTCCGCTGGCTTTCAGGTCGGCACTGAGTGTGCCTAATTGGGCGTCGTCCGTGAGTCGCTGCAGGTTGAGTTCTGTAGTCCTCAGGCTTCCATTAAACTGCCGGTCACGTGTCATCGTAAAGTTGGTGGTTACTTGTCCGATGCTCGTCTTGATGACAGCGTTGGCGCTGATGTTGCCGTTATGCTCGCCGCCAAAAGTGCCGCTCAGCTGCAGATTGCCGAGGTTCTTTACCATTGGCGGCAGTCCGATGCTCTTCTGCAGGAAGTCGATGATGTTGTCGGCCAGTTCCAGTTGGTTGGTATTCAGTCGCCATTGTGGGGTGGGGGCGCTGAGGCCGTCGATGTAGCCGTTGGCCTTGAGCCTGATGTCGCCTGCGTCGGTGTATATGTTTAGTTGTGGCACATCGAGGTGCTCCCAAGTTCCGCTGATGCTTGTGGATAGTTTAACGGGTCTCTGTAAATTCTTTAACGGCTGATGGAAACATCTTAGGTCAGAGGGTGTTATGGATGTCTCGCTAATAATGCCACTATAGGTCAGCGACTGTTTTTCGAGCCCTTTCTCCGTCCATTGGTAGGTGGCGTCGGCAGAGTCGATTTTCAGTGTCGTACTGGGCATCTCCAGCAGCAGTCCTCTAAGCGAGGCCGCATGCTTGTCGGCTTTCAACTTCATACTGAGTCTGTTGATGGTCAGTCCAGACTGTTCCTGCAGTCCGAGCCGTTTGATGTTCAGGTCGAGGGAGTCGTCGGTGAGGGTGCGTAGTATGAGGTGTGCGCTGATCTCGTTCACGTTGAGGTGGTTGGGGTTCAGCAGCCCTGGCGTTTCCGGTTCTGAAAGTTTGTCATAGCGAATGCCCGAATGGCGTATAATGAGCGAGTTGATACGCAGGTTGAGAGGGGTATGGCTCGTGGTGTCCTTGGAGGCCAGCGAGTCAATGACGAACTGGTAGTTGGGTTTGTCTTGTCCTGATTTTTGGTAAAGGTTTGCTTGCGCTCCGAACAGCTGCGCACTGGCGATATATATCTTGCCTTTGGCGAGGGCTCTCAATCCCACGCGGGCTGTCAGGCGCGTTATGCGCAGCATCTCCTGCTGCTGTTGGTCTTTGATGCAAACGTCGTCGAGTATCAGTCGGTTCAGCAGTCCTATGTCGATGCGGCCAACACTCACCTCTGTGCCTAGTTGCTTGCTGAGAACGCTGGCTATCTTGCTGCCGGCGAACTCCTGACACACGGGCAGGCGTGAGGCTATCAATAGCAGTAGATACAGAGCCAGGAGGCTCCATACTGTTCCGTTGATGAGGTGTTTGATCAGTTTCACTATTATGCTCGTTTCTGTCAGTTCAAGATAGCAATCATTTGGGCAACGCCCGATTTCTCTGCAAAATTACGACAAAAAGTTGTTATTATTGCATTTTTCGGCGATTATTTACGCCGTTTAGTCATATTTTTATTAATTTTGCACTCGCTTTGGTACAACTATTCTATCAAACATTATAAAAATGCCAAATGTAATTAAGTTACGCAAAGGCTTGGACATCAACCTTCAGGGACGTGCTGAGGAGACGAAGATCCAGTTGAAGTCGAACGGCAAGTTTGCACTTGTGCCCGACGATTTCGAAGGGGTCACTCCGAAGGTGGTCGTTCACGAAGGCGACAAGGTCAAGGCCGGGGATGCATTGTTTGTCAACAAGCAGTATCCCGAGATTAAGTTCGCCTCGCCCGTCAGCGGTATTGTCCGCGAGGTGGTGCGTGGTGAGCGTCGTAAAGTGCTCTGCATCAGGGTGGATGCTGACGCGCAGCAGGAGTTTGTGGACTTCGGCAAGCGTGATCCTGGTACCCTTACGGGCGAGCAAGTTATCAATGCTTTGCTGGAGGCGGGAATCTTCGGCTACATCAATCAGTTGCCTTATGCTGTATCGACTAATCCGTCGGTGATGCCTAAGGCGATTTTTGTTTCCGCCCTGCGCGACAAGCCCTTGGCTGCTGATTTCCAGTTTGAGGTGAAGGGGCAGGAAGAGGACTTCGTGACTGGCCTCAAGGCCCTCTCGAAGATTGCCAAGACTCATGTGGGACTTGGTATCCAGCCTGACTTCCAGACGGCCATCCGACAGTTAGGTGCCGACAATGTGGCAGAGCTTACCATCTTCGACGGCAAGTGCCCTGCAGGCAATGTCGGTGTACAGGTGAACCATCTCGATCCCGTCAACAAGGGCGAAGTGGTGTGGACTATCGGCGACCCCACGGTGGTGCTCTTCATCGGTCGTCTGTTCAACAAGGGCCGCGTAGACCTGCGCCGCACGGTAGCCCTTTGCGGCTCTGAGGTGAAAAGTCCGGCTTACGTGGACATGCTCGTGGGCGAGGAACTCTCCACGCTGCTCTCCAACAGCTACGACGCCTCTCACGCCGTCCGTATCATTAACGGCAATGTGCTCACGGGCAAGCCGACGACGAAAGACGGTTTCCTGGGTGCCCATACTTCTGAGATTACCGTCATCCCCGAAGGCAGCGATGCCGACGAGATGTTGGGTTGGATTTTGCCGCGCTTCTCGCAGTTCTCTGTCAGCCGCAGCTATTTCTCGTGGCTCCTGGGCAAGAAGCAGTATGCGCTGGATGCCCGTATCAAGGGTGGCGAGCGCCACATGATCATGAGCGGCGAGTACGACAAGGTGCTGCCGATGGACATCTACGGCGAGTACCTCATCAAGGCTATCATAGCCGGCGACATCGACCGTCAGGAGGCACTTGGCATCTATGAGGTCTCTCCTGAGGACTTCGCCCTGGCTGAGTTTGTCGACTCCTCGAAACTGGAGCTGCAGCGTATCGTTCGTGAGGGGCTCAACATCTTGCGAAAGGAAAATAGTTAACAAACAAATAGTAGCTTCAAATGGGCGCGAAACTCTGCTCTGAGCAAACCCGGACTTTCCCCGGAGCAAACCTCGACTTTCCCCGGAGCAAACCCCGACTTTCCCCGGAGCAAACCCCAAGGCCCATTTTCGGCTACTAAACAAGCATGTAAACGACTATGAGTTTTTTAAGAAATTATCTCAACAAAATCAAACCGAACTTCGAAGAGGACGGCAAACTTCATGCCTTCCGCAGCGTGTTCGACGGATTTGAGACCTTCCTCTACGTGCCCAATGATACGGCCCGTACGGGTGTCAACATCCACGACGCCATCGACTCGAAGCGCATCATGAGTATGGTGGTCATCGCCCTGATGCCGGCCATGCTGTTCGGTATGTACAATGTCGGCTACCAAAACTATCTGGCAGCAGGCACCCTCGAGAGTGCTGGCTTCTTCGAGATTTTCTGCTACGGCTTCCTGGCCGTGCTGCCGAAGATTCTCGTCAGCTATATTGTTGGTCTGGGCATTGAGTTCGCCTGGGCCCAGTGGAAGGGTGAGGAGATCCAGGAGGGTTATCTCGTCTCGGGTATCATCATCCCGCTCATCATCCCCATCGGCTGCCCGCTGTGGATGCTCGCCCTGGCCTGCGCCTTCAGCGTCATCTTCTGCAAGGAGATCTTCGGCGGTACGGGCATGAACATCTTCAATCCCGCCATCGCCGCACGTATGTTCCTCTTCTTCGCCTATCCGTCGAAGATGACGGGCGATCAGGTGTGGGTGGCTCAGGACTCCATCTTCGGACTGGGTAACACGCTGCCTGACGGCTTTACTGCCGCTACGCCGTTAGGACAGGTGGCACAGGGCATGACGCCCGACCTCTCGGTGCTGGACATGGCTATCGGTCTGATTCCTGGCTCCATCGGTGAGACCAGCATTTTCGCTATCGCCATCGGTGCCTGCATCTTGCTCGTGACGGGCATCGCCTCGTGGCGCACCATGCTGTTCGTCTTCTGTGGCGGTGCTCTGATGGCTTTCATCTTCCAGGGCAATCTGTCGCCGCTGTCAGCTCGCGAACACCTGGTGATGGGTGGTTTTGCCTTCGGTGCCGTGTTCATGGCCACCGACCCTGTGACATCGTGCCGCACGCATACAGGACAATACATCTATGGCTTCATCATCGGTGCGATGGCCATCATCATCCGTGTGATGAATGCCGGCTATCCCGAGGGTATGATGCTCGCCATCTTCTTCGGCAACATGATTGCTCCCACCATCGACCACTTTGTGGTGGAGCACAATATTAACAAGCGTTTGAAGAGAGGAGGTACAAAATGAGTAAACTGAATACAAACTCGAACGCGTACATTATTATATATAGTGCCGTTCTCGTAGTTATTGTGGCCTTCCTGCTGGCATTTGTCTACCAGGCGCTCAAGCCCATGCAGGATGCCAACGTGGCCCTCGACGTGAAGAAGCAGATCCTTTACTCGCTCAACATCCGCGACCTCGACGGTGCAGCTGCCGAGGCCAAGTATGCCGAGGTGGTGAAGGCTGAGGCCGACAAGGACGGTCGCAAGTACTATATGTGCAACATCGACGGTCAGAACGTGCTCGTCGTCCAGCTCAAGGGCATGGGACTCTGGGGTGGCATCAGCGGCTATATTGCCCTGCACGACCAGAAGCAGCCCAAGGTCTTTGGTGCCTACTTCAACCACGAGAGTGAGACTGCAGGCCTGGGTGCCGAGATCAAGGACTCGCAGGCATGGCAGGAGAAGTTCATCGGCAAGCGTATCTATGACGACAACTACGATGTCGTCCTGTCGGTGGTGAAGAAGGTGGAAGACCCCGAGACTCAGGTAGATGTCGTGACTGGCGCTACATTGACTTCCGTTGGTGTCGACGCCATGATCAAGGACTGCCTGAAGGATGCCTGTGCCAACGCTTTCGCCCTCTTCGAGGACATCATGAAGCAAGGCAGCAGCGCGAAGGAAGCCAACGTAGAACCAAAATCAGAGGAGGATTAAGCTATGGCATTACTGAGTAAACAAAATAAAGAGGTTTTCACTAACCCGCTAAACGTCGACCATCCGATACTCGGACAGGTGCTCGGCATCTGCTCGGCACTCGCCGTGACAGCCCAGCTGAAGCCCGCCATCGTGATGGGACTCGCCGTAACGGTGATTACGGCGTTCTCCAACGTCATCATCTCCGTCATCCGCAACACCATTCCCAACCGCATCCGTATCGTGGTGCAGCTGGTGGTCGTGGCTGCGCTGGTGACCATCGTGTCGCAGATACTAAAGGCTTTCGCCTACGATGTGAGCGTACAGCTCTCCGTGTATGTCGGCCTGATCATTACCAACTGTATCCTCATGGGCCGTCTGGAGGCATTCGCCATGATGAACAAGCCCTGGCCCTCGTTCCTCGACGGTGTGGGCAACGGTCTTGGCTACGCCATGATACTGGTCATCGTGGGTGCCGTCCGCGAGCTGCTCGGACGCGGCTCACTGCTGGGCTTCCAGATCATCCCCGATGCCTGCTACGATCTGGGTTATGTCAATAATGGTATGATGACGATGCCCGCTATGGCGCTTATCCTCGTCGGCTGCGTCATTTGGGTACATCGTGCATATTTTTATAAGGAGAAGTAAGATATGGAACACGCTATAAGTTTATTGTTTAGGTCGATTTTCGTCGACAATATGATTTTCGCCTTCTTCCTCGGCATGTGTTCCTACCTTGCCGTGTCGAAGACCGTGAAGACCTCGCTGGGCCTCGGACTGGCAGTGACCTTCGTGCTCACCGTCACCGTACCCGTGAACTATCTGCTGCAGACCAAGGTGCTTGGTCCCAACTGCCTCGTTGAGGGGGTTGACCTGAGCTACCTGTCGTTCATCCTCTTCATCGCCGTGATTGCTGGTATGGTGCAGCTCGTGGAGATGACCGTCGAGCGCTACTCGCCCTCGCTCTATGCAGCCCTGGGCATCTTCCTGCCCCTGATTGCTGTCAACTGCGCCATCATGGGTGCTTCGCTCTTCATGCAGCAGCGCATACTGATGGATCCTGAAAACTCACAGGCCATTACCTCCGTGTGGGATGCCATCGTCTACGGCTTCGGCTCCGGACTGGGCTGGACACTGGCCATCGTGGCCCTCGGTGCCATCCGCGAGAAGATGCAGTACTCTGACGTCCCCAAGCCCTTGCAGGGCCTCGGCATCGTGTTTATCACCGTTGGTCTGATGGCTATGGCCATGATGTGTTTCTCTGGCTTAAATATTTGATAAGGTATGGCACAGTTTATTTTATATAGTATAGGAGTTTTCCTCTCGTTGATCATCCTGGTGGTGATCGTCCTGCTGGTGGCCAAGAAGTATCTCTCACCTTCAGGCAATGTGAATATTCAGATTAATGGCGACCGTACCATCAACGTGCCTCAGGGGGCCTCGCTCATGTCGACGCTCAATGAGAACGGTGTCTTCCTGCCTTCTGCCTGCGGTGGCAAGGCCTCGTGCGGACAGTGCAAGGTGCAGGTGCTCGAAGGGGGAGGGGAGATCCTCGACTCCGAGAAGCCTCACTTCTCGCGCAAGGAGATCAAGGCCGGCTGGCGCCTCGGCTGCCAGTGCAAGGTGAAGGGCGACCTGAAGATACATGTCGACGAAAGTATCCTTGGCGTCAAGGAGTACGAGTGTACCGTCATCTCTAACAAGAATGTGGCTACCTTCATCAAGGAGTTCAAGGTGCAGCTGCCTGCTGGCGCACACATGGACTTCCTGCCCGGCTCGTACGCCCAGATCAAGATTCCGCAGTTCGACTGCATCGACTACAACGACTACGACCGCGACCTCATCACGCCGGAGTATGTGCCGAGTTGGGAGAAGTTCAAGATGTTCGACTTGAAGTGTAAGAACCCCGAGCCCACCATCCGTGCCTACTCGATGGCCAACTATCCGGCCGAGGGTGACGTGTTCATGCTCACCGTGCGTATCGCTACGCCGCCGTTCAAGCCTGATCGCAGTGGCTTCATGGATGTCAATCCCGGTATTGCTTCGTCATATATTTTCTCACTGAAGCCTGGCGACAAGGTCATCATGTCAGGCCCTTACGGCGACTTCCACCCGCACTTCGACTCGAAGAAGGAGATGATCTGGGTGGGCGGTGGTGCCGGTATGGCTCCACTCCGCGCACAGATCATGCACATGACCAAGACGCTCAACACCCGCGATCGCGAGATGCACTACTTCT
>DDQK01000032.1 GCA_002342665.1 Prevotella sp. UBA2444 | reverse complement strand
TAATCTTATCCCGAACTGGCGCAGAAAGTCATGAGCGTGAGGCAACATATTACACCAAGAAGGCTGAAGGATATTTGAGACAGGCAGACTATTACTCAAGAAAGAACGACTCAAGTCGGGCTAAAACATATTCCAAATGGGCTAACGAGGCATCAGGAAAAGCACGTCTTCGAATGAAATGGGCGCAGGAAGCCCGGGATAAAGCACACCTCCGAATGAAATGGGCAGAGAGTGAAATGAAAAAATAAGCAACTCTTGTGACACTCTATCTTTATTTACAGAGTACATGAAATTCCGATATCTATGGGCATTGGTTTTTAAAATAAACACCAAGATTTGGTAGTTTCAAAATAAAGCTGTACCTTTGCACACGATGAAGGGTCACGAATCAGGCAGTGGCTCTGGTTCGGGTGCTCTTTTAGGCAATTTATAGCAGAACGTAGAATTGAATTTTCTTCCAAAGTTACAAAAAAAATTCGTTCCTACAATAGCAGATACAAAATTTTTTAGCAATATCACGTAGTCTGAATAGAGTCACGGGGCTCTGTCCCCGTAATACTGACGAAGCACCATTTCATAACAGTGCCCCTCGCGCCCCTTTCGAAGTATATGCATGATATTCAGATAGGTACGAGGGGCACCATCATCAATAATCATGCCCCTATTGTGCACCTATCGCACCCCCTCATGAGGCTTCAAGACGAGGTAGTACCCGCGCTGACCCTGTTTCTTATACATGCGTAACGCAGTTTCCTGATGGCACCTCCCGAGCGGTACACGGAAGCCTCTAAAGTGGGAGTCTACAGGGTTTAAACTGGGAGTTTAGTACCTGCAAACTGGTTTGCGCCAGCGGGCATCATTATTTGCGGCTCCCGCCGTAAATATCTGTAGCCCTCGCCGTAAATATCTGCGCCCTCAGGCAAAAACAAATTTTTCCTCCGCCGTACTTTCTGCCGACTGGGGCATCAAAGGGGCACCAAAGGGGCGTCTTTTTAAACGATAATGCCCCTCTTATCAATCTGTATCCCAACAAATTAACTAAAAAAGGGGCGCAAGGGGCTGGATGCAGAATGGATAAGCTCTCGTAACAAGTCGGCACGCTTGAGTTTTTGCAGGTATCAGGTCTATGGTCGCCACTTCCCGACAGAAGCATGACCCTCACTACCATGCCAGCTATCAATCTGCGGCCTAAACGTCTACGGAAAGTTACAGTTTGACAACACAAAAGCCACAAAACCTTGCGATTCGTCACGAAATGAAAGGTTTTTGATATTTTTTGGGGCAAAACGTCACGTATTTCACAGAAATGATGTACTTTTGCAACCGCAAAGCAAAAATAAACAGCAAAGACAATAGAATTATGAAGAAAATCAGAGCAGCCGTCGTAGGTTACGGCAACATCGGACAGTTTGCACTCCAGGCACTGGAGACAGCCCCCGACTTCGAAGTGGCAGGCATCGTGCGCCGTCAGGGCGCCAAGGACAAACCCGCAGAACTGGCTCAATATGACGTCGTTAGCGACATCCGCGAGCTGAAGGACGTCGACGTGGCTATCCTGGCCACCCCCACCCGTTCGTGTGAGGAATACGCCAACCAGATTCTGCCATTGGGCATCAACACCGTCGACTCCTTCGACATCCACACCCAGATCCGTGGCTATCGCGAACGACTGATGAAGCTCAACCAGCAGACCGGTACGGTGAGCGTCATTGCCGCCGGATGGGATCCGGGCTCCGACTCCATCGTGCGCACCCTGATGCAGAGCCTCGCCCCCAAAGGCCTGAGCTACACCAACTTCGGCCCCGGCATGTCGATGGGCCACAGCGTCTGCGTACGTTCGAAGGAGGGCGTGAAGAATGCACTCTCGATGACCATTCCCCTCGGTGAGGGCATCCATCGCCGTATGGTATACGTAGAACTCGAGGAGGGCGCCAAGCTCGAAGAGGTGACAAAGGCCATCAAGGCCGATCCCTACTTCGCCTCCGACGAGACCCACGTCTTTCAGGTGGAGTCGGTAGACGACGTGCAGGACATGGGCCACGGCGTCAACCTGGTGCGCAAGGGCGTCAGCGGAAAGACGCAGAACCAGCGCCTGGAGTTCAACATGAGCATCAACAACCCCGCCCTGACGGGTCAGGTACTGGTCAACGTCGCCCGTGCCTCGATGCGCCTGCAGCCCGGCTGCTACACCATGGTGGAGATTCCCGTCATTGACATGCTGCCTGGCGAGCGCGCCGACCTCATCGAACATCTGGTATAAAATAATTAGCAACGGACAACACGACTTAAAGAGTATGAGCGCGAAAGTCCTTTAGTCCTGTGGTCCGTTGCAAAAACGGAAAAATGAATATAGCGATTTTTGCTTCAGGAAGCGGTAGCAACTGCGAGAACCTGATAAGATACTTTGCTGACTCCGAGAGCGTGAACTGCGCTCTCGTTGTCAGTAATAAGCCAGATGCCTACGCACTAACAAGGGCGGAGCGCCTCGGTGTGCCGACAGCCGTCACCCCCAAGGCCGACCTGCATAATCCCGACGTGATGATGCCACTGCTACGACGTTACGATATCGGCTTCATCGTGTTGGCAGGATGGTTGCCGCTCATCCCCGACTTCCTGATCGAGGCCTACCCCCGCCACATCATCAACATCCACCCCGCACTGCTGCCGAAGTATGGCGGCAAAGGCATGTGGGGACACCACGTGCACGAGGCAGTGAAGGCTGCGGGAGAACGAGAGACGGGTATGACCGTTCATTGGGTCACACCCGTCTGTGACGCAGGGGAGATCATCGCTCAGTTCCGTGTCAGTCTCTCGCCCGACGATACCGTAGAGGACATTGCCGAGAAAGAGCACCAACTGGAAATGGAACACTTCCCCAAAGTTGTAGAGACGATCATATCCTCTCTTCTTTCAGCTTCGAAGTGATATCGGTGCCGTTCACACTGATAGTGTGGGAATTGTAATAGGCATGACGGATCGTCATGAACTTAAAGGTATCCGTCGCCGTGTTGAAGTCGATTCTAAGGCTACAATCGATGTCACTCCAGTTGTCTGCCCTGAAAATGAGCAAATTACCTTCCGACTTCAGACTGCTGCCTTCGAAATTGTCAGCTTCATGACCAGTGATCTTGCATGAGAACTTTCCACCTTCGTTGACGAAAGTGAAGACGGTAGGATTCTTGTTTTCGCTCCATTTATAGGTGATCTCCACCTTTGCGCCTTTCACGAGGGCATCGGCCAGGGTGACACCTTCGCCTTTCTCCTTCAGCTGACTGGTAACCTCGATATTGGATACCTTCATCTTCACACCAGTCACCTTGATCTTCGAGTTGCCAGGGATAATCTCGATGGTACTTGCCTTGATGTCGATAATGGCGGTCATCACGATGTCGGTACTGCTCTTCTCCTTGACGGTGACTTTGAGCAAGTTGTTAGCCTTGTCATGCTCCATCGTACAAGCAAGATCCTTCTCCGAGAGCTTTGGTGTTGACTGGTCGTCGCCATCGGCACGCGTCATGGCCATATCCAGCAGTTCATAGGTATCGCCCACCCTGACGAAAACGACATCATAGTCCTCGCCGTCGATATTGAAACTAAACGCCACTATAGCGCCATCCTTCAACGCATCCTCAAGCGTAACTTCAGGTGCGGAAACAGGATTGTCATCACTCGAGCTACAGGAGGTAAGGCTACCTCCCATCACAGCCGCGACCAAAAGCATCGCAAGGCACAGAAATTTTCTCATTGTCTTCATTTCATTTTTGTTTTGTTTAATTAATAGTATGTCAAAACTCTGCGGCCAAGCGGAGGATTTCCGAGAGTGTCGGATGGATATGCACCATGTCGGCGAGTTCGGAGAGGGTGGTATGCTTGCATATCAGGACAGACACCTCCTGCACGATGTCGGCGGCATGGGCACCATAGGTATGACTGCCGAGGATGAGCCCGTCGTCGGGAGCGGCGAAGAGTTTCAGCATGCCTTCCGTCTCGCCCATGGCCAGGGCCTTGCCGTTGGCACGCCAGAACGACTTGCGGCAGACGTAGGGAATGCCTTGTTCCTTCAACTGATCCTCCGTTGGTCCTACACAGGCAGCCTCAGGCTCGGTGAAGATGGCTGCGGGCATGATGTCGAAACGGATGCCGTCCGACTTTCCTAAAATGTGATTGACGGCGCGGACAGCCTGCATCTCAGCAGCGTGAGCCAGCATCTGAAGACCATTCACGTCACCAATGGCATAGATGCTCCCGACAGCCTTAAAGTTGGCATCAACGGGAATGGCACCATTGGGAGCCAGAGTGATGCCTGCGGCTTCGAGATGAAGTCCGTCTGTACGGGGCTTGCGTCCTGTAGCCATCAGAATCACATCGGCATCGATGTCGGCAAGACGGGATACGGCAGTCTTCATCTTAAAGGTGACGCCACGCTTCTCCAACAACTTACGGAGCCTCTTGGCGATATCACTATCCAATGCTGGCAGACATTCCTTCAGAAACTCGATGACCGTCACCTCAGAGCCGAAACGATGGAACACACTGGCAAACTCCATGCCGATGACACCTGCACCGATGATAGCCAGCCGTTTAGGGAGGTTTTCGAGACTGAGCAGCCCTGTGGAATCAACCACGCGCGGATCAGTACCTACACCTTCGATAGGGAGCCATTTGGTTTCAGAGCCAGTGGCAATGATGATGGCAGGGGCGGTGTAAGTGTCGGCGGAAATACCGCTGACCACTGGACAGACGGTATGGGCATCGACGAAGGCGGCTTGGGCACGGACGAGGGTGATATTGGGATGCGAGAGGATGGCCTCGACACCCGCACGAAGCTGGGGGACGACCTCAGACATGCGCTGGCGCGCCTCATCGAAGGTGGCAGCGTGTACATAGGTCTTCGTGGGGATACAGCCAACATTGAGACAGGTGCCCCCAACCTCAGCGTCCTCGAATATCACCACTTTCATGCCTTGTCTGGCGGCATATTCAGCTGCGCGGTACCCACCAGGGCCCGCACCGATGATAATGAGATCTGCTTTATTCATTGAACATTGAACATTGAAGATTGAACATTGAACATTGAAGATTGAACATTAGGCTTCCGCCTTGAGCTGTCGGTAGGTGACTATGGGATGCTTGGCGGCGAGAACGTCGTCGACACGGCCGATGGGTGTCGTGTGGGGCGCCGACTTCACCTGTTCGGGATCGGTCTTGGCTTCCTCGGCGATCTTACGCATCACGGCGATGAAACCGTCAAGCGTCTCCTTCGACTCATTCTCCGTGGGCTCAATCATCAGACTCTCATGGAAGAGCAGGGGGAAGTAGATGGTGGGGGCATGATAGCCGTAGTCGAGCAGGCGCTTGGCCACATCCATCGTGGTGACTCCACTCTGCTTGTCCTTCAGGCCGTCGAAGACGAACTCGTGGCAACACGTGGTGTCGATAGGCAGTTCATAGACATCCTTCAGCGACTCCTTGACGTAATTGGCATTGAGCGTGGCGAGCGGGCCAACGTACTTGATCTGGTCGCGACCCAGGGAGAGGATGTAGGTATAGGCGCGGAGCATCACGGCGAAATTGCCCTGATAGGGCGACACGAAGGGGAAGAACTGCTGCAGGCCCTCGCGGACGCCGACGGGGCCGCTGCCGGGGCCTCCGCCACCATGAGGGGTGGAGAAGGTCTTGTGCAGATTGATGTGCATCACGTCGAAGCCCATGTCGCCGGGACGACAGGCCCCGAGCATGGGGTTGAGGTTGGCACCGTCGTAGTACATCAGGCCACCACAGTCGTGGATGAGCTTCGCTATCTCCGGGATATGCACCTCGAAGAGACCGAGGGTATTGGGATTGGTCATCATCATCGCGGCGATAGTGGGCCCCTCCTGTTCCACCAGCCTTTTCAGGTCGACGAGATCGACGAGGCCATTGGAATCAGACTTCACCTCGACAATCTCGAAGCCGCAGACAGCGGCTGAAGCGGGATTGGTGCCGTGGGCCGAGTCGGGCACGATGACCTTCTTGCGCTGGAGGTCGCCACGCGAACGGTGGTAGTTGTCGATGGTCATCAGTCCCGTCAGTTCTCCGTGGGCACCGGCGTATGGCTTGAAGGTGAAGTGGGCCAGGCCAGTGAGTGCGCACAGAGCCTTGTCGAGCATGATGATGAGGGCCTTAGCTCCCAGCACGGTCTTCTCTGGCTGCAGGGGGTGCAGGTTCTGGAAGGCGGGCAGGGCTGCTATCTCCTCATTGATCTTGGGGTTATACTTCATCGTACAGGAGCCGAGGGGATAGAATCCCGTATCGACGCCGAAGTTGTTGTTCGACAAATTAGTGTAGTGGCGCACCACCGTCAGCTCGTCGCATTCGGGGAGCGCAGCCTCCTCCTTCCGGCGGATGTCGTCGGGTATCTTGTAGTCGCCGAAGTTGTTGCGGGGCAGGCTGTAGCCTCGGCGCCCCTCACGGGAGAGTTCGAAAATCAGGTTTCCGTATAGTCGGTTGTTCATAAGGCTACTATCTTTACGAGTTTGTCAATTTCTTCCTTCGTACGCTTCTCGGTGACGGCAAAGAGGAATCCCTGTTCGAAGCGGATGCCTCCGAGGAAGCCCGCATCGATGAAACGCTTGTAGAGCGCATCGGCATCGCCGTCGTAGGTGATATAGAACTCATTGAAGAAGGGCTTGTCGTAACAAAGACGGAAGTGGCCGGTCTTCAACAGTTCGTCGCAGAGATAGTGGGCACCCGCATAGGAAAGCTCTGCGGCCTCACGAAGTCCCTGGGGCCCCATGAGCGACATGTAGACCGTGACCCAGAGGGCCATCAGCGACTGGTTGCTACATATATTAGAGGTGGCCTTCTGACGACGGATGTGCTGTTCACGGGCCTGGAGGGTGAGCACGAAGGCCCGCTGGCCGCGGCTGTCACGGGTCATGCCCACGATACGACCCGGCATCTTACGGATCAGTTTCTCCGTGCAGCACATATAGCCGACGTAAGGACCGCCGTAGGACATCGGGATGCCAAGACTCTGGCCATCGCCCACGGCGATATCGGCTCCCCACTCGCCCGGCGTCTTCAGCACGGCGAGATCGGCAGCGACGCTGTCGACGATGAAGAGGGCCTTCTGCTCGTGGCACGCATCTGCGAAGCCTGTGAAGTCCTCGACGATGCCATAGACATTAGGTTGCTGCACCAGCACGCCGGCATAGCCTCCCTCTGCAAGACGGGTCTTCACTTCGTCGAGGCTGGTGACACCATTCATGATGGAGAGCACCTCCAACTCAATGCCATGATGGAGGGCGTAGGTCTTCAGCACCTGATACTTCAGGGGATTGATGGTGCCAGCCACGAGCAGCTTGCTGACTTTCTTGCCAGCGGCTACGGCCATCATCATGGCCTCGGCAGCAGCCGTCGCACCGTCGTACATCGAGGCATTAGACACATCCATCCCCGTCAGGCTGGCCATCATCGACTGATACTCGAAGATGTAGTGGAGCGTGCCCTGGGATATCTCTGCCTGATAGGGGGTATAGGAGGTGAGGAACTCGGAGCGCGAGAGGAGATTGGGAATCGCCGCCGGGGCGTAATGGTCGTAGACGCCCATACCGGCAAAGCAGACGAGCTGGCGGTTCTCACGCCCCAGAAGGTCGTAAGCCTGCCGTATCTCGAGCTCGCTCTGCGACAGCGGCAGGTCGTAGTCGCCCTGAAAGCGGATGCTCTCGGGAATCTGGGCATAGAGGTCGTCGAGCGACTCTACGCCCACCTTGCCGAGCATCGCCTGCAGGTCGTCTTCGGTATGTGGGAAATACTTGTAATCCATTGAACATTGAAGATTGAACATTGAACATTACTTCTCGCAGAAAGCCTCGTAGGCCTTGGCGTCCATGAGGTTGCCGAGCTCAGACTTGTCTGAGAGCTCAACCTTGATGATCCAGTTGGCATAGGCATCCTCGTTGATCAGTTCGGGCTGGTCTTCGAGGGCCTCGTTGACCTCTACCACCGTGCCGCTGACAGGAGCCATCAGCTCTGAGGCAGCCTTCGTGCTCTCCACGGCGCCGAACTCCTCACCAGCCTCTATCTCATCGTCGACCTCGGGCATATCCACATAGACCACGGCGCCCAGGGCCTGCTGGGCATAGTCGGTAATGCCGATGAAACCATATTCACCTTCTACTCTGATATATTCGTGTGACTCCGAGTAGTAGAGTCCTTCCATCACTTTTGCCATAATACTAATTACTATTTATTTCTTATAATGTTTATCGTAGAATCTCTTTTTCACCACAACGCCCGGGAACACTTTCTTGCGGATCTGGATCTGCACCTCCGTGCCAAGGGCTGCATACTGACTGTCGACGAGGGCCATGCAAACGCTCTTGTCGGTGGAGAGGGTGTGATAGCCCGTGGTGACCTCGCCGATGGGGTCGCCTTCCTTGGAAAGCACCGTATAGCCATGACGGGGGATGGCCTTGTCGGAGAGTTCGATGCCCACGAGTCTCTTCGCCGGGCCTTCTGTCTTTTGCTTCAGCAAGGCCTCCCTGCCGATAAATTCGGACTTGTCGAACTTCACGAACATACCCAGTCCTGCCATGATGGGAGTGATCTCCCGGGACAGTTCGTCGCCATAGAGAGGCAGTCCCACCTCAAAGCGCAGGGTGTCGCGGCATCCGAGGCCACAGGCCTGTACACCAGCAGCAATGAGCTTGTCCCAACAGTCGCGGATATAGTCGTGAGAGCCGTAGAGCTCGAAGCCGTCTTCGCCGGTGTAGCCGGTGCGGGAGACGATGACCTCCCCTAACCTAACACAAGTGTAGAACACCATCTCCCTGCAAGGGATGGCGAGGACGGTCTCCATCACGTGTTCCGCCTCCGGGCCCTGGAGGGCTATCTGACCATAGAAGTTGCTACGGTTCTGCAGGTCGATATCGAAGCCGTCTGCATGTTCCTGCATCCAAGCCCAGTCCTTGTCGATATTGGCTGCGTTGATGACGAGGAAGAAATCATTCTCTCCCAATTTGTATACCAGCAGGTCGTCGACGGTACCACCATCTTCATAACACATCATGCCATAGAATATCTTGCCCACGGGAGCATCGGCGATGTCGTTGGTAAAGATGTGCTGCACGTAGCGCTCTGCATCGTTGCCGCGCACCGTGACCTCACCCATGTGTGACACATCGAACAGTCCAACATGCTCACGGACGGCGAAATGCTCCGGAGCGATACCACCACTCTGATAGAGCAAGGGCATGTCGAAGCCGCCGAACTCCACCATCGTGGCTCCCAGTGACACGTGCTTGTCGTAGAGGCACGTGCGCTTACTTTTCTTTTCCAGTTCTTGTCTGATTGCCATAGATTATTATTGTAATAGGTTGATAAAATCCTTGTCCAGGTAGTCCTGTTCCAGGCGCTCGATGGCTGCCACCTCGTCGGGAGTCAGCACGCGCTCACCATCGCAAAGGGTGTCGCGGATGAGTCGCTTGACCTCATCAAGACCCAGTGAGGTGTGGTCTTTCAACAGCGTGACACGTTGGCGGACACTCTCGATGCCCCGTTTCTGAAGTTTCTCTGCCGGGGGCGTGATGGCGTGGAGCATGTGCTCCATGTTCGTCGAGTAGAGCATCGTGGAGTGTACGATGCTGTGCCCGCTGAGATGATAGCAAGCGGTGCCGCACACCTTACGGTCGCCAATCATCACGTCGTTGTGCCGGGTACCCGTGGCCTCGATGCCCATCTTACGGAGCACGAGCAGCACCATGTTCACGAAACGGTTGAAGGCAAGGCCCACATTCTCCTCGGCAGTGATGAAAGAGAGCATCACATTGTCCATGTCGGCATACACGCAGCCTCCCCCACTCTTCCGACGGAACACACGGATGCCATGCGCCTGGCAGTAGTCGAAGTCCACCTCGTTAGCTGCCACCTGATTCCTGCCGAAGATCACACTCGGCATCACCTGCCACATGAAGAAGCAGTCGGGCTCACCGACATGGCGCGCCACGTACTCCTCCATCGCCAGATAGAACGAGAGGCTACGGCACACCTTATGGTCAGGCAAAGCGATGTACTTCATCATTTTAGGCAGCAGTGAATCATTGATGCTGCAAAAATATGAAGAATTTATGTAAACTGCAAATATTTAACGATAATTTATTCTGCTATCATTGCATTTTGCACAGAAAATAATAAATTATTGTGAATTGTCATTGGGAATTGTGAAATAATTCGTATCTTTGCAGAGTTTATACAACATTTATGCTGTGGAACAAAAGGATTTAAGACTATTAAACAAGATACAATACCCGGAAGACCTACGCAAACTGCAGGTAGACCAGCTCCCCCAGGTGTGCGACGAACTGCGACAGGACATTGTCCAGGAGGTAGCGGTCAATCCCGGTCATCTGGCGTCGAGTCTCGGTGTTGCCGAGATTACCGTTGCCCTTCACTATGTCTATAACACCCCCGAAGACCGCATCGTATGGGACGTGGGCCATCAGGCCTACGGCCACAAGATACTCACCGGGCGACGGGAGCAGTTCTGTACGAACCGGAAGCTGGGCGGCATCCGTCCCTTCCCGTCACCGCTGGAGAGTGAATATGACACATTCGCCTGTGGCCATGCCTCCAACTCGGTGTCGGCAGCACTGGGAATGGCAGTGGCTGCAAACGCCCAGGGCAGCGGGCGGAAGGTGGTGGCCGTCATCGGCGACGGCGCCATGAGTGGAGGACTGGCCTTCGAAGGCCTCAACAATGTATCGTCGAGCCCCAACGACCTGCTGATCATCCTCAACGACAACAACATGTCGATCGACCGTTCGGTGGGCGGCATGAAACAATACCTGCTCAACCTGAGCACCAACGAGACCTACAACGCCCTGCGCTTCAAGGCCTCACGGTGGCTCTACGGCAAGGGCGTGCTCAACGAAGACCGCAAGAAAGGCATCATCCGACTGTCGAACGCGCTGAAAAGCGTCATATCGCAGCAGCAGAACATCTTCGAGGGTATGAACATACGCTACTTCGGACCCTTCGACGGGCACAACGTGAAGGAGCTGGTGCGCATCCTGCGACAAATCAAGGACATGAAAGGGCCGAAGCTGCTACACCTGCACACACAGAAAGGTCACGGCTATGCTCCGGCAGAAAAGGACGTCACCACCTGGCATGCACCGGGCAAGTTCAATCCAGACACCGGTGAGCGCATCGTGGACCGCGACCCCAACAAACCACAGAAATACCAGAACGTGTTCGGACATACCCTGCTGGAACTGGCTGAACAGAACCCCAAGATCGTCGGTGTCACCCCTGCCATGCCTACGGGCTGCTCGATGAACATCATGATGGAGAAGATGCCGGAAAGAACCTTCGACGTGGGAATCGCCGAGGGACATGCCGTCACCTTCTCGGGAGGTATGGCCAAAGACGGACTACTGCCTTTCTGCAACATTTACAGCGCCTTTGCCCAAAGGGCCTACGACAACATCATCCACGACGTGGCAATGCTCAAGCTCAACGTGGTGTTCTGTCTGGACCGTGCCGGACTGGTTGGCGAGGACGGGCCCACACACCATGGCGCCTTCGACCTGGCGGCACTGCGCCCCATCCCCAACCTGACCATCTGCTCGCCCCTCGACGAACATGAACTCAGACGGATGATGTACACCGCCCAATTGCCCGACAAGGGTCCCTTCGTGATACGCTATCCACGAGGTGGCGGCGTGCTCCAGGACTGGCGCTGTCCGCTGGAGGAAATCAAAGTGGGCACGGGCCGCAAGCTCGCCGACGGCAGCGACGTGGCCGTGCTATCCATCGGCCCCATCGGCAACAATGCCCTTGAAGCCGTCAGAAAATGTTCTGCCCTCAATATCCAATGTGCAATGTACGACATGCGCTTCCTGAAGCCCATCGACGAAGATATCCTCGATGAGGTAGGCCGTAAGTTCAGCCGTATCATCACGGTGGAAAACGGTGTCAAGAACGGAGGACTCGGCTCGGCAGTGCTGGAATGGATGAACGACCACGGCTACCACCCACAGGTGATACGTCTGGGTATGCCCGACACCAACTTCGTAGAGCACGGCACCGTGGACGAACTGCAGCACATCGTGGGCATCGATGCCGACGGCATCGCCAAAGCCATCCTAAGCTGTAAACCGTAAACTGTAAACTATAAACAGTAAACAATGAAGATCGTCATTGCCGGTGCAGGTGCCGTAGGAACTCACCTGTCGAAACTACTCTCAAGGGAACACGAGGACTGTGTGCTTATCGATGAGAGAGAGAACTGTCTGAACCGTCTGGCAGACTATGACGTGATGACCTACAACGCCTCACCTACCAGCATCCAGGCCCTGAAGGATGCAGGCGTGGCACATGCCGACCTCTTCGTGGGAGTGACCACCGAGGAGAGTACGAACATATCTGCATGTATCATCGCCCACGCCCTGGGGGCCAAGAAGACGGTGGCACGCATCGACAACTATGAATACCTGAAGCCACAGAACCTGAAATTCTTCCAGGAACTCGGCATCGACTCACTGGTGTACCCCGAGGTACTGGCAGCCATCGATATCAACAACGGCCTGAAGATGTCGTGGGTTCGACAGCGATGGGACGTCCACGACGGAGCCCTCGTGCTACTCGGCATCAAACTGAGGGAGACGGCAGAGATACTGAACCGTCCGCTACGTGAACTCAGCGGTCCCGACGACCCTTACCACGTAGTGGCCGTGAAGCGCGGCAACGACACCATCATCCCCGGTGGACTCGACGAACTGCGCGTCAACGACCTGGTCTACATCATGACAACCAAGGAGTATATCCCCTACATCCGCAAGATTGTGGGCAAGGAGCATTATACCGACGTGAAGAACGTCATCATCATGGGTGGTGGCAAGACGGCCGTCAGGGCTGCACTCACCAAACCCGACTATATGAACTTCCGCATCATCGAGACTGACCCAGGCCGTTGCGAGAAACTCAACGAGCTGTTGGGCGACAGCGACGCGATGGTCATCAACGGCGACGGCCGCGACCTGGGACTCCTCGAAGAAGAAGGCATCAAGAACACCCAGGCCTTCGTGGCCCTCACAGGCAATGCCGAAACGAATATCCTGGCCTGTCTGACTGCCAAGAAACTGGGGGTGCGCAAGACCGTGGCCATGGTGGAGAACCTCGACTACGTCAGCATGGCCGAAGGACTCGACATCGGTACCATCATCAACAAGAAAACGGTGGCGGCCAGCCATATCTACCAACTGATGCTGGGTGCCGAGGTGAGCAATCTACGCTCGCTGATGCTCGTCGACTCTGAAGTGGCTGAGTTCACAGTGGCTGAGGGCTCGAAGGTGACCAAGAAGCCCGTGAAAGACCTGGGACTGCCCTTCGGCGTGACCATCGGCGGACTGGTGCGCAAAGGACAGGGCATGCTCGTGAATGGTAACTCCCGCATCGAGCCCGGCGACTCGGTGATGGTGTTCTGTCACGAACAGAAACTGAACAACATCGAGAAATTCTTTAAAAAGAACGCGATATGGTAAACTTCCGTATCATCTCTAAAATCATCGGCTCGCTACTGTTTATCGAGGCATTCTTCATTGCCTTGTGCCTGGTGATAGCCTTTGGCTTTGAAGAAGATGATACGCTGGCTTTCGCCATGTCACTGCTGATCACCTTCGGCAGTGCCGTCCTCTTCCTCTATATGGGACGCCATGCGGAGAACACGCTGAGTCGTCACGATGCCTATATCGTGGTGACGGCAGTATGGATCATCTTCTCCATCTTCGGCATGTTCCCCTTCCTCATCCATGGCAGCATCACCAGCGTCACCGATGCCTACTTCGAGACCATGTCGGGCTTTACCACTACAGGAGCCACCATCCTCGACGACGTCGAGGCACTGCCCCACGGCATGCTCTTCTGGCGATCGCTGATGCAGTGGATCGGCGGACTGGGAATCGTGTTCTTCACCATCGCCATCCTACCCTCACTGGTGGGCGGCAGCGTGAAGATCTTCGCGGCAGAGGCCACAGGACCCATCAAGGCGAAGATGCACCCCAGACTCACCACCACAGCCAAGTGGATCTGGAGCATCTACTCACTGCTGACGGTGGGCTGCGGACTGTCGTTCTGGCTGGCAGGCATGAACTGGTTTGAAGCCACCAACTACGCCATGACGACCACGGCCACAGGAGGCTTTGCCATCCACAACAGCGGCACTGCCGACTTCCAGTCGCCCACCGTCGACTATATTGCCATCATCTTCCAGTTTCTGGCAGGCATCAATTTCACCTTATTATATATTAGTATATTCAAGATGAAGCTGAAGGACCTCTACCACAATTCCGAGTTCAAGCTCTACATCAGCACCGTACTGCTGGCCACTGCCGCCATCATGCTGTGTCTGCTGATACAGATGGGCTACCCGCTGGAGAAGGCCTTCCGCAACGCCCTCTTCCAGGTGGTGGGATTCATTACCACGACAGGCATCTGCAACGACGATATCGGTACCTGGCCTCACGTGACGTGGATCATCCTGGGCCTGGTGATGTTCCTCGGAGCCTGTGCCGGCAGTACCAGCGGCGGATTCAAATGTATACGTGGCGTGATGACGCTGAAAGTGCTGCGCAACAATTTCCGGCAGATCATTCATCCCAATGCCGTGCTGCCCATCAAGGTCAACGGACAGAGCATACCGCAGTCGCGCATCACAGCCCTGTTCGCTTTCTTCACGCTCTTCGTGCTGATGCTCATTGTCACGGCTGCCATCATGATTATCTCCGGCATCGACTCCACCAACTCGGTCGTCATCGCCCTGAGTTGTGTGAGCAACGTAGGTCCCTCGCTCGACAACCAGGTGGGACCGCCCATCTTGTGGTCGGGCATGTCGGACATCGTCAAGTGGACACTGTGCCTGCTGATGCTGATGGGACGTCTGGAGATACTGACTGTGCTGGTGCTGTTCACCAGGACTTTCTGGAAAGAAAACTAACTATATAAACATGTACAAGTTCGAACCATTACTGAAACAGACGCTCTGGGGAGGCGACAAGATTATCCCCTTCAAACACCTTAGTACTAAAATAGAGAATGTGGGAGAGAGTTGGGAGATCTCCGGCGTGAAAGACAACGAGACCATCGTGGCGTCGGGACCAGACAAGGGCAAAAGCCTCAACCAACTGGTACGGGAACAGAAAGAGAAACTCGTCGGCCAAGAAAACTACGAGCGCTTTGGCGATGAGTTCCCCCTGCTCATCAAGTTCATTGATGCCCGTCAAGATCTCTCCATACAGGTTCACCCCACCGACGAGATAGCCCATCGCCAAGGCAAGAGCCGTGGCAAGACGGAGATGTGGTATGCCCTGGAGCCCACACCCGGTGCCCAGCTCTACAACGGACTGAAGCAGCAGATCACTCCCGAGCAGTACAAGGAGATGGTGGCCAACGATACCATCACCGATGCCCTGGCCCGCTACGAGGTCAGCGAGGGCGACGTCTTCTTCATCCCCGCAGGCCGTATCCATGCCATCGGCGCCGGCTGCTTCGTGGCTGAGATACAGCAGACCAGCGATGTCACCTACCGCATCTATGACTTCAAGCGCCGCGACAAAAACGGCAACTATCGTGAGCTGCACACCAAGGAGGCTGCAGAGAGCATCAACTACACCGTGCTGCCCAACTACCGCACGGAGTACGAGCTATCGAAGAATCAGGGTACGCAGGTGGTCAGCTGCCCTTATTTCACCACGGCAGTCTACGACCTCAATGAGCCCATGACGCTCGACTACTCCGACCTCGACTCTTTCGTCATCCTCATCGCTGTCAAGGGCTCCGGCTCCCTCACGGCCAATGGCGATACCGTCAGTTTCCAGATGGGCGACACCGTGCTGATACCCGCCACTACCACGGAGGTGAAGGTCGAGGGCACCGTCAAGTTCCTCGAAACATTCGTCTGACCAAAGTCTTAGGAATCCTTAGCGTCCTCCGTCAAGGTAGCGACGCACGTCGTCCTGCAGTCTGCGGAACTGTTCGGAGACCATATAGCCATTGTTCTTCTTCAGCATCGCCTTGATGTCCTGAAGAGAGTTCTCATAGCATGACATCTCGTTGCGCTTCTGCGTCCTGTGCGCCGAAGCATGATAGATTTCGTTCTGACGCTCCTGCCGCAGCAGGTTACATACTTTCGAGAGGATAGGCGACACCACGGTGTCGAAGAGATGGTGGCCCTGTATATATAAATAGGTGGTCTCCGGCGTCACCCCCAGCCGCTTGATATCCTCTTTCGTGGAAAGATACTCTTGCTTGGCGTCGGGGAACTGCCGCTGCAAGTCATGAATCTTTGTTTGCACCTTCCGTTTCACGTTGGCAATCGAAGGTGCCGGGTTCTGCACGTTGAAGCCTCCGGGATCGGAGATGCGATTCAGGTCGGAGATGGTGAACTTCGGATATTTACCGTTGCGATAGAGCATGATCGACCAGACGAACAGCGGGAAGATGGCCTCGGAGAACTGACTGAAGTACTCCCGGAAATCAAAGATGCGGTGGTCGTTGAGCGTCACCGATACGCACACATTGTGCAGCGACGGGGCATAGCACTGGTAGTTCTCGATGGCATAGACATAGGTATGGAACACGTATGGACTCTTCAGCACCCGTCGCGATTGGGCCGTCCGTCCCTGTATCAGGTAGTCGTAGTCGGCATCCACGCAGGCTATCATGTCCTTGCCGAGCGGTTCACCTTCGAGGAAGTTCATCAGCACCGACTTCTTACCCCTCGTCAGGTTTACCTTCGAAGGCAGCATCACCTCGAAGTAGCGCTTGTCGTTCTCAAACTCGGAGAGCACCGTCCGCCAGAAGTAGATATCATCGTAGCTCTCGACGTAGGCCACAATCCTGCGCCGCGCCTTCTTCGAGGTCAGCGCATTCGCGGCCTCGAAATACTGCGAGTTGATATTGTCCTTCAGCCGATTGCCCATAATTATGAATTATGCATTAACCGTAATGTCCGACACTTCCGTCACGGCATCCACCCAGCCGTTCATCACCACGGCAGGCGAATGGGTGGTCAGGATGATCTGCACGTTGGGATTCAGTTCCAGCAACAGGTCGATGAGCCGCTTCTGCCACTCGATGTGCAGACTCACCTCCGGCTCGTCCATGAAGAGCACCGTCGGCTGGTTGTCCTCCACCAGCACGGTCAGCAGGATGGCCAGCATCTGTTTCTCTCCGCTCGACAACTGATAGGGCACCAGCGTCTCGCCAATCTGTGAGAAGCGTATCTCGTTCTCCGTCCGCACGATTTTCTTGCCCGTCTCCGAGAAGAGGTCGTCTATCACGTCCTGGAAGCGCGTCTTCTGCATCGACAGCTGCTGGGCGGCATCAGCATGGCCTGCCTGTAACTGCTGGATGATCCGGTTGCCGATATTCACCTGATAGTCCAGATACTTGCGTTGCAAGTGGAAGAGCTGGAAGTCGAGGGCCGAGCGGATGCGGGTATCCACCATATTCATGGTCTCATTGTCGAGCAACGGGGAGTCGAGCGAGCGGATGATATCGAAGCGGATATGTGTCGCATCGGCAGGCACCACGTCGATATGCACGCCCTTCAGCAGGTGGTTGATGATGTCGCCGTTGGTATTGACGCTCTTCACCACCTTATTTAATATAGTACTCTTTCCCACGCCGTTGATACCGCTCAGGATGTTCACCTGACGGTTCAGTTCCCATACGACATGCTTCTTCCCGCTCCAGAGCGACTCTATCTCGATGCGCCGGATATAGTCGGCATACTTCACGCCATTACTCTTACTGTTCTGCATAAATATCTCTATTTTGGCGCAAATATAAAAAAAAATCCCGGAATCACCAAACGTATTCCGGAATTTCTGTCTTTATCGCTGTCTGGCACTGAACACAGGCCGTGTCTCACCCGGATGCCAATAGTCCACCAAGGCGATGTCGAATATCATATTGCTGTACGCCGGGTATGAGGCCGACGACGACGAACCATACATCAGGGCGTAGGGGATGCGAACGCGCCAGCGGTCGCCGATGTGCATATTCTGTACGGCAGTGGAAAAGCCCTGCATAAAAGCACCGGCCGTAGCATTCGACGCCACACCCATCGTCTCCCAGCTGAAGTCGCCGAGGTAGGTCTGGTCGAACACATAGCCTTCCTTGTAGGAGGTCGATGGCAGCAGCCGGCCACGATAGGCCACCCGCACCGTGTCGGTGAAGAGCGGACTCTCCGTACCCACGCCTGTCTCCAGCACTTCCACGTAGATATAGTCAGCATTCTTTGCCGTCGCCGTCTCGTCCTGGGTATAGGTACGTATCTTGCGGTAACTGCTGGTGGCAGCCCACTGCTCTATAGCCTCGTCGTTACGAGCCTGCCAGTTGGGGTATTCCTCCGTAGCACTCTCGTCTTCGGAACAAGACACAGTGAATAGTGAACAGTGAATAGTGAATAGTATCACTCCCACACATTCAAGCCATTTCTTCCACCGAATATTCATAATCATATACTTTATCACGAATCACTATTCACTATTCACTAATCACTATTCACTAATCACTGCAGTTTCTTCAGCAATGACGCAATGCTCACCTTGTCCTCGATGATGCTATTCAGCTGAGAGATGTCCATACGCTCCTGCTCCATCGTGTCGCGGAAACGCAGGGTCACCTTGCCGTCAGTCAGCGAGTCGTGGTCGACGGTGACGCAGTACGGCGTACCGATAGCGTCCTGACGACGGTAGCGCTTGCCGATGGAGTCCTTCTCGTCATACTGACAGTTGAAGTGGAACTTCAGCGAGTCGATGATCTCGCGGGCCTTCTCGGGCAGTCCGTCCTTCTTCACCAGCGGCATCACGGCACACTTCACGGGAGCCAGTGCAGCGGGCAGTTTCAGCACCGTACGGGTCTCGCCGTTCTCCAGTTTCTCCTCCTCGAAGGCATGGCACATGATAGAGAGGAACATACGGTCGACACCGATACTTGTCTCAATGACATACGGCGTATAGCTCTCGTTGGTCTGCGGGTCGAAGTACTTGATCGACTTGCCTGAATATTTCTCATGCTGCGACAGGTCGAAGTTGGTACGAGAGTGGATACCCTCCACCTCCTTGAAGCCGAACGGCATCTTGAACTCGATATCAGTAGCAGCATTGGCATAGTGAGCCAGCTTGTCGTGATCGTGGAAACGATAGTTCTCAGCACCGAAGCCCAGGGCCAGATGCCACTTCATGCGGGTCTCCTTCCACTTGGGGAACCACTCCAGCTCCGTGCCGGGCTGCACAAAGAACTGCATCTCCATCTGCTCGAACTCCCTCATACGGAAGATGAACTGACGGGCCACGATCTCGTTGCGGAAAGCCTTACCAATCTGGGCGATGCCGAAGGGGATCTTCATGCGACCCGTCTTCTGCACGTTCAGATAGTTCACGAAGATACCCTGAGCCGTCTCTGGACGCAGGTAGATCTTCATCGAGCCATCGGCCGTCGAACCCATCTCCGTGGAGAACATCAGGTTGAACTGGCGCACGTCGGTCCAGTTCTTCGTGCCGCTGATGGGATCCACAATCCCCTCATCGAGGATGATCTGCTTCAGTGCCTCCAGGTCCGGTCCCTGCATGGCAGCAGCGTAGCGCTCATGCAGCTGGTCGCGCTTCGCCTTCGTCTCGGCCACACGGGGAGAGGTCTCCAGATACTTCGCCTCGTCGAAACTCTCGCCAAAACGCTTGCGGGCCTTCTCCACCTCTTTCTGTATCTTCTCGTCATACTTGGCTATCTGGTCCTCGATGAGCACATCGGCACGATAGCGCTTCTTCGAGTCGCGGTTGTCGATCAGGGGGTCGTTGAAGGCGTCCACATGACCGGAGGCCTTCCATATCGTCGGATGCATGAAGATGGCTGAGTCGATACCCACGATGTTCTCGTGCAGCATCGTCATCGCCTTCCACCAGTATTGCTTGATATTATTCTTCAACTCCACGCCGTTCTGACCGTAGTCGTACACAGCGCCTAATCCGTCGTAAATCTCACTCGAAGGGAACACGAAACCGTACTCCTTGCAGTGACTCACGATTTTCTTAAATACATCTTCTTGTGCCATAATCTTGTTAAATTTCGAAATTTGCGTGCAAAGGTACAAAATTATGCTGACGTGACAAAGCAATAAGGGAAAATTAACGCAGAAGTATGGGTTTGCCACCTCCCAGCGCCCTGATTCTGTAACTCCGCGCAGGAGAAATAGTGCGCCGAAGTGTGCCTGAGTGTATGCCGAGCGCGCTGGATTTG
>DDQK01000029.1:18070-45553 GCA_002342665.1 Prevotella sp. UBA2444 | reverse complement strand
CCAGATAACCCTACACCCTCAAAACCAGATAACTTGACAACCTCTAGACCTCAAGACCTCGCTACATTGCTGCAGCAACACTGTATAGACACGCAACTCTACCTGCAGCATGACCTGACCTTGATGCAATTAGCCAGAACGATTGGAACCAACCGCTACTATCTCAGCCGCTATTTCTCTGAGCACGGCACCACATACAATGCCTATATCAACGGTCTGCGCATCGACTATTTCATCAACCTCTATAGAACGGCTGCCGCCGACAAACAATCTTTCACCGTCAAGCAGCTGGCAGAAGACAGCGGTTACCGCAACTATGCTACTTTCAGCAGTGCTTTCAAGCAGCGCATGGGTAAGAATGTGACGGCATGGATGCAGGACAATGATAACTGATCGTTATCCTTGCTTATAAAATCTGCAAAAGTCGATATAAAATCAGCAAAAACTTACTGTTCAGGAACTTTGGGCAAGGTCTTTTAATAGATTTTGCTTACTTTTGCATTCTAAATATATCAGTACTAAAAATCAATTTTTCTTATGATGGAACAGACAATTCGAAAAAGTATCAAGAAGATGATGGCACTGGCAGTGATGGTGAGCATCATCCCAGGAATGAGTATGTTTGCCAGTTGTAACAGCAAACCTGCTGCCGACCTCGTGGTCTATGGTAAGATCTTCACCGCCGACAGCAACAAAGTGGTAGAAGCCTTTGCTGTGAAGGACGGCAAATACATCTATGTAGGTGACAAGGCGGGTGCCGAAGCCTTCGTTGAAAAAGGTAAGACCGAGGTGATAGACCACACCGGCAAGGGAATTGTGACGCCTGGCTGCGGCAACGGTCACGCCCACTATACGCTTGGCTATGCCATCCAGACGGTAGGAACAGTCATTGGCTATGAAGACAGCCCCGAGAAGTTTCTGAAGGAAATAGTGCCCGCTGCAGTCAAGAAGGCAAAGGACTCAGGGGCTAAGGCTATTTTCGGACAGGGGTGGAATCTGTTTACCTTCAAGGACAAGATGCCTACCCGCCAGGATTTGGATGCCATCTGCAGTGATATTCCTATTTACATTGCAGACGAGGAGGGGCATAAGGGACTGGTCAACAGCATCATGCTTGTTAAGGCCGGCATTATGAAGGAGGACGGCACCGTGCTGAAGAAAGAGATACGCGGCGGCGAGATAGGGATTGCAGCCGACGGTACGCCAAATGGTTTCCTGTCGGAGCAGGCAGGTACTTATACACGTTCCTTCTTGGACAACGAAAGTCTCTTTTCCATTGATATAGCGAAGGCCACGATGAAGAGCGTGCAGGAGCATCTGCTGTCAGAGGGCTATACGATGTATATTGACGGCTACTCCACCTATTTCTTCAATGAAAACATATTCAAGGCTGCTCAGCAGATAGACCAGGCCGGCGACCTGCACATCGTCCTGGGTCTGACCACCGAGCTGGACAGCTGGATGGATACGGATAAAGTGCTGGCCAAAGCCGGTGACGCAAAGAAATACGCTTCCACACGTGTAAAACCCAACTGGCTCAAGATATTCATAGACGGCACGGTAGAACCCGGCACCGGTTTTGTGGAGCCACTCTATCCAGACGGTCATCAGGGTGTTGTACTCTGGTCGGAGGAGGAATTGACTGACATCACGCGCAAGGCGAATGAGAAAGGAGTGACTGTACACGCACACGTCATGGGTAACAAGGGTGTCAACCGCATCGTCAGTGCCTACGTCAATGGCGGTAAGGACGAGATGCGCAACACACTTGTACACGTGCATGGTGTCTATCCGGAGGATTACAAGCGTATGGCCGACCATAACATCTACGTCACCGAAGGTATGTTGTGGCACCATTTCTCCAATGACAAGCAGGAGTTGCTGAAGGCTGGCTATGTTCCTAAAGGCATGGAAACGAAGAGCTATCCCATGAAATCATACTTCGATCACGGCATCAACATGTCGTCACACTCCGACTTCCCTGCCTTGAGTGGCAGTCCTGACGATCCCTTCGGCATCATGGAGGTGGCAGTGACAGGTGTCTACCACCCCGAACAGGCCAAGCCCTGGTGGCCGGAAGAGCTGCTGACCCGTGAGCAGGCCCTCACCGCCCTGACCATCAACGTTGCCAAGCAGATGTTCGTTGAGAATGAGCGTGGCAGCGTCAAAGAAGGCAAGTATGCCGACTTCTTGCTTGTCAACAAGGATGTGCTGACCTGCCCTGCAACGGAGATCCACGAGGCGAAGCCCGCCGCCACCTATTTCGAGGGAAAGAAGGTGTTTGAAAATAAGGAATAAAGAAACATAATATATAAGCAATACATTATGAAAAAGATTTTGTCGATTATCGCAGTGCTGACTGTCATCTTTGGAATGGGGATGATGACCAGTTGTAACAGTAAGCCCAGTGCCGATCTTGTGGTCTATGGAAAGATCTATACCGCCGAGGGTAACCAGATTGTTGAGGCCTTTGCCGTGAAGGACGGCAAGTATGTGTATGTGGGTGACAAGGCTGGAGCCGAAGCCTTTATCGAGGAAGGTAAGACAGAAGTGGTTGACTATACTGACAAAGGCCTTGTGATGCCTGGTTGCGGTAATGCTCATGCCCACTATTCACTGGGTTATGCCATCCAGTCGGTAGGAACGGTTATGAGCCGCGAAACTAATGTAGACAAGTTTATCAAGGAAATCGTTCCTGCTGCCGTAAAGAAGGCCAAGGACAATGGCGCTAATGTCATATTTGGCAGTGGCTGGGAGATGATGAAGTTCCCCAAGGACTTATGTTATCGCAAGATGTTGGATGAAGTATGCAGTGACATTCCCATCTACTTCGCTGACGAGGAAGGCCACAAAGGTCTGGCCAACACCATCCTGCTTAAGAAAGCCGGTCTTATCAAGGAGGACGGTACGGCTGGCAAGACGGAAGTGCGCGGTGGCGAGATTGTGCTCGATGCCGACGGTGTGCCCACTGGCTATGTAAAGGAACAGGCAGGCACCTACGTGCGTTCTTTCTTAGATAACGAATACCTTTTCTCCGTTGACGTTGCCAAGGCCAACATGGCCGGCATCCAGGAACAGTTGCTGTCGGAGGGCTACACGATGTATCAGGACGGCTACTCTTCCTATTTCTTCAACGACAATTTCTATAAGGCCGCTCAGCAGATGGATCAGGCCGGCGAAATGCAATTCGTACTGGGAACGGCATGGGAACTGGACAGCTGGATGGATGTAGACAAGACCTTGGATAAGGCTGCTGCTACGAAGAAATACGAGTCTGCCCACATCCGCACTAACTGGCTCAAGATGTTTATGGACGGAACGGTGGAAAGCGGCACAGGATTTGTTGACCCGCTCTATCCTGACAATCACCAGGGTATCCCTAACTGGTCGGAAGAGGAACTGACAGACATCACCCGCAAGGCCAACGAAAGGGGGATCACCATGCACGTTCATGTGATGGGCAACAAGGGCGTGGAGCGTATTGTCAATGCCTACGTCAAAGGTGGAAAGAAAGAACTGCGCAACACGCTGGTTCACGTGTACGGTGTCAATGAACCCGACTATCAGCGTATGGCAGACAATAATATATATGTTACCTCGGGTATGCTCTGGCATCACGCTGACAGTGCGTTGCAAGAAGAATTACTTCGCATACTACCTGAGGGGTTGAAGGATAAAGGTTATCCGATGAAGTCCTTCTTCGACCACGGCGTCAATGTGTCCTCACACTCCGACTTCCCCGCATTGTGCGGCGCTCCTGACGACCCCTTCGGCATCATGGAGATTGTAGTGACGGGTGTCTATTATCCAGAACAGGCCAAGCCCTGGTGGACGGAAGAATGCCTCACTCGCGAACAGGCTCTTACGGCCCTGACCATCAACGTGGCCAGACAGATGTTCCTGGAGAACGAGCGTGGCAGCATCAAAGAGGGCAAGTATGCCGACTTCCTGCTGGTCACCAAGGACGTGCTGACCTGCCCGGTGACAGAGATCCACGAGGCCAAGCCTGCCGCTACCTACTTCGAAGGCAAGAAAGTATTCTCCATGTAAAGCCCCGGTTTGGTATTCCATTAAATGATTATCCGCAATCAGCGGATAATCATTTTTATTCTGGTATTTGCCTTGTAAATAGCTTCGCGGAGCCTTTTGGAGTTTCAAAATATGCAAAAATAGTTTCAAAATATGCAAAAACTGCTAAAATGGTAATTTGGTATACGGCTATTTGTGAAAAATTGCTTAATTTTGTCAGTCAAAACTTAGAATGGTTTCTTTTGTAGAACAATAAAACAATGTATTTTAACTTATGGTATCTGATTTATATGTTTTGATGATTACTGCTGCTGTAGTCAGTCTTGTATTCAAATTCTTAAAGCAGCCGGTGGTTTTGGGGTATATCGTAGCAGGTGTCTTGGTAGGCCCGCATCTGTTTGGCGAGACGCTTGTGAATGCGGATAATGTAAAGGCCTGGGGCGACATCGGCGTGCTGTTTGTGTTGTTCTGCATCGGTCTGGAGTTCCGCCTGAAGAACCTCATCAGTAGCGGCAAGGTGGCGGCAATAGGAGCATTGACCATCATTTTGGGCATGATGCTCTTTGGCTATCTTGTGGGAGTGGATGCTAAATTTGATATGGTCAACTCCCTGTTTCTGGCGGGCATGCTCTGTATGTCGAGCACCACTATTGTGATGAAGGCCATCGATGAGGCCGGCCTGAGCAAGGAGCGTTTTGTCAAGGGAGCGACCAGCATCCTGATCGTGGAGGATGTGGTGGCCGTGGTACTGATGGTATTGCTCTCCAGTATAGCCATCCGCCATCAGTTCGAGGGTGCCGAGTTGGCCGGTAAGGTCATCGACCTGGCAATTACGCTTGCTGCATGGTTCATCTGCGGCATACTGATTATCCCGACACTGATACGCAAACTGAAACCCCATTTGAATGACGAGACGCTGATCATCCTTGCCTTGGGTCTGTGCTTAGGTATGGTGCTGACGGCAGAGGAAGCGGGCTTCAGCAGTGCACTCGGTGCTTTCGTGATGGGTTCTATCCTTGCTGAGACGACGGAGTCGCATCGTATTGAAAAGCTGATGACACCGCTGAAGAATGTCTTCGCTGCCATCTTCTTCATCTCCGTGGGCATGCTGATTGATCCGTCTTCACTGTCTGAATACTGGATGAGCATTGTCTATGTCAGCCTGGTCATTGTCATCGGAATGATTCTCTTTGGCACCCTGGGTTGCTGGTGGGGCGGCCAGACGATGCGTGACTCCATGCTGACCAGTTTCTCGTTTGTGCAGATAGGCGAGTTTTCGTTCATTATCGCTTCACTGGGTACCAGCCTGGGTGTTCTCAATCCCATCATCTATCCTATCATCGTGGCATCCAGTGTGGTGACCACCTTCCTTACACCTTATATTATGAAGGCTGCCGTGCCATGCTATACGTACCTTTATAATCACGTTTCAACGAGCTTCCGCGCAAAGATAGATCAGCGTGAGATGCAGGTGGAAGAAGCGGAGGCGAAGGCGGCTAATCCATCCGACAACGAAAACGCATTCGCAGATAAGGTGCGCCATGCCGTCAGGCATACTTTTATCACGAAGCATCTTGTCAATCTGTTTATCAAGAACATGAGCGCCCATGATGAGAACGCATGACAAACAATCAAATTAATCAAATAACAAAAATTATGAGCAAAAAACTAATGTATGCCATCATGGCCTTAGCGGCCACGACAGCAATGACCAGTTGCGAGGACGAGGACTTGAAGAAAGTCTACACTGAAGGTGTATCCCTCGACTCACCCTACATCTTCTCGGAGGGTTATCAGGACGAAATCGTCCATCCCTACGACCTTTCCACTCCCATCACCGACTGGTTGGGTATGGTGAAGGACGAGACAAAAGTGTGTAAGCTGAGCATCCCCGGCACCCATGACACCATGACCGGTATGGGATTCTACCAGCCCACACTGAAGTTTGTATTCAACCTGACGGCCATCAGCCAGGTGTCAACATTCCAGGAGCAGATGGCCAACGGTCTGCGGTTCTTTGACATCCGCCCCGTGGTGAGCATCGACACTATGGCCACGGACCCCGCAAAGAAGAAAATCCTGCGCCTGACACACGGTATCAGCGAGATCGACTATACCTTCGAGCAGACCATCGACGACATGCAGGCCTACCTGAAGGCTCATCCGACGGAGTTCTTCATTGCCAAGCTGCAGGCTGACAACGGTATGGAGGACCAGAAAGAGTTGCCATCGCTGCTCAGCAAGGTGCTCAGCCTGCCGAAGTATCAGGGGCTGTTCATCGAGAACTGGCGTCCGGACATCACCGTGGGTGAGATGCGAGGTAAGATACTGTGGCTGAGCCGCTACGACCTGCGCCCGCTGCAATCGCTCTACCACTACCCCATCGTGTACTGCGACTGGCCCGACGAAGACCCCGATGTGAACGAGAACCTCGACCCCAAGGCTCAGCGCAACTGTGCCATGTATAACATGGACGACGAGTCGATAAAGGCCGTGCTCTACAAGCAGGATTACTACAAGACAACCAACCAGAAGCGCATGCAGAACAAGCAGAAGACAGTAATCGACATGATGCACAGTGCCCGTGAAGCTGCAGCTACCGACGAAAACATCTGGGTGGTGAACCACTGCTCGGCCTATACTGAGGTATCGCCACGCGGATACATCACCAATGCCGCCAACCTGCACCCGCTGGTCATCGACGACCTGCTGAAGAACGAGGGAACGGTGGGTATCACGCCGATGGACATGGCCTGCCACGACTACGTACACTGCATCATCAATGGCGGCACGGCCTACACCAGTGACTACCTGTACGGGTTCCACCCACTGAGCCAGTCGCTCACTAACCTGCTAATTAAGTCGAACAAGTCATACTTCAAATAAATATAAGGATATGAAACACAATATTCAGAGAATCATCATTCTCTCCGCAATCATAATATCGGCATCAGTGGCCAAGGCACAGAATGTCGACAAGTTACATGCCGAGGAAGGCCTGTTCAATCACCTCTCCGTGGGTCTGTCAACCGGACTGACGGGTACCGGCATCGACGTGGCCATGCCCGTACACAAGCTGGTGACGGTCAAGGCCGGCTTCTCCGGATGGGGCGTAGGCGACATCAAGTTCAAGGCCATCAACACCGCCACGGAGATCAACCAGATGCAGATGGTGGAAGAGGATGCCATCAAGCAGGCACAGATGGTAGACAAGGTGGAGCTGGCCGCCAAGCCAAAGTTCTGGAACTTCTTCCTATTGGGCGAGGTGCATCCCTTCAAGAACCAGCCTTTCTACTTCACGGCCGGTCTGTTCTTTGGCAGCCAGACTTTCATGCACTTCCGCAACACCAACGACGGTGCCCTGGGATTCCTCTACGACGCCAACCAGAAGGTGGAGGACTACAACCAGCTCTACCATACCAACTATCCGCCCGTCGGACTGAAGTTTGGCGACTACGTGTTCACTGCCGATGAGCAGGGCAATATCGACGTGCGCATGAAGACCAATGCCATCAAGCCATACATCGGCATTGGTGCCGGTCAGAACATTGCCAAGACCCACCGCGTCAGTCTGGCTGTTGAGGCTGGCCTGATGTTCTGGGGTACACCGAAATTCCTGCTTAACAACGACGTGGAAATCAAGTCAAACGGCTCGAATTCCGGCATCACCAGTGTCCTGTCGTGGCTGAAAGCATGGCCCAACCTGCAGATACGGGTAGCCTATAAAATTTTCTAATCAATTAATGAATATCCAATAAATATCCAAGACAAATGATTAAGACAAGAAAACTGTCGATATGGGTCGTGGCCATCGCAGCAATGACCGTGGGACTGACATCGTGTAGCTATGACGAGCCTAAGCCAAAGAATTCATCGTTTGAGACGATGACAGTGAAGAAATCGGACATTGAACTCCCTTATAAGTTTAGTGCCAGGATGAAGGGCAGCAACGATGTGACTATCACGCCTCAGGTGAGCGGACAGCTGATGAAGATCTGCGTGACAGAGGGTCAGCTGGTGAAGAAGGGGCAGACGCTCTTCGTCATCGACTCGCGCAATGCGAAGTTGGAGCTGGAGGCAGCCCAGGCCAACCTTCAGGCCGCCCTGGCACAGGAGAACTCGGCCAAGCTGGAGTATGAGTCGAACAAGAACCTCTTTGAGAAGAAGATCGTGAGCAGTTATATGCTCAACAACAGCCAGAACCAGTACAAGCAGGCACAGGCAGCTGTGGCCCAGGCCCGCGCGGCAGTCAACCGCTGCAAGGTGGAACTCGGTTTCTGCACCATCACGGCTCCCGTGTCGGGTGTCATCGGCGGTATTCCCGTGCGTACCGGAGACCAAGTGTCACCCCTGACAGAGCTGACCATGGTGAGCGGCAACACGGCCATGTACGCCGAGATCTCAGTGACCGAGTCTATTATCGAGGATATGGTGAAAGAGGGCGTGAAGGCAAGCGAGGTAGAGAAATATATCGCCAAACTGCCCGAGGCTACGTTTGTGATGAAGAACGGTACGGAGTATCCTCACAAGGGCCGCGTGGTCAGCCTGACAGGTGTGGTCAACGATGCTACAGGCTCGCTGACCGTCAAGGTGGCGTTCCCCAATCCCGATGGTCATCTGTACTCGGGCATACAAGGCACGGTTGTCATGTCCTTCGCCGAGAAGGGCGTGATGGTCGTCCCCCAGTTCGCCGTGGTGCGTCTGCAGGACAAGTCGCAGGTCTATAAGGTGAAGGCCGACAGCACGGCAACCGCCGTCGACGTGACGACTCAAGATACCGGTAACGGCAAGGACTTCATCATCACCAGCGGTCTCAGCGAAGGTGACCAGATTGTGACCACCGGTGCCAACAACGTGACGGAAGGCATGAAAGTGCTGTTCCCTGCGGAGGAAGTGAAAAGTGAAAAGTGAATAGTGAATAATTTGCTTCCGCGTTATGAAGAATAACATATTTATTAATAAATACGTGATGGCATGTGCCATCTCGATTGTGATTGCACTGGTGGGCTACATCTCGATGTCGACACTGCCAGTGGAACAGTATCCGGACATCGCGCCGCCAACGGTGAACATTACGACCAGTTATACCGGTGCTGACGAGAACACGGTGATGAAGTCGGTCATCCAGCCCCTCGAAGAGGCCATTAACGGTGTGAACGACATGACCTACATGACCTCCAAGGCATCGTCGAACGGTGATGTCGAAATTAACGTCTACTTCAAGCAGGGCACCGACCCCGACATGGCGACGGTGAACGTGCAGAACCGCGTCACCCGCGCCCAGGCCTTGCTGCCTGCCGACGTGACCAAGATTGGTGTGAAGGTGGAGAAGCGCCAGAACAACATCCTGCAGATCTTCGCCGTGAGGAGTGCCGACGGCAAGTACGACGAGGACTTCGTGTCGAACTACGTGGATATCAACATCAAGCCGAAACTGATGCGAATCACTGGTGTGGGTAACGTGCAGAGCCTGGGTAACACCTACGCCCTGCGTATCTGGCTGAAGCCCGACGTGATGGCCCAGTATGGCCTGACACCTAACGATGTGTTTGCCGCCATCGGCGGACAGAGTTTCGTGGCGGCTGTGGGTCAATTGGGCGAACAGTCGAAGAATTCATACCAGTACTCCATGCAGTACAAGGGTACGCTGAAGACGGTCGAGGAGTTCAACGACATCGTGTTGCGCACCAGCGGTGGCGGCATGCTGCACCTGAGCGACGTTGCCGAAGTGAAAATCGGTGCCATGAGTTATAACTTCACGTCAAACATACAGGACCGTCCGGGTGCTATGTTCATGGTGTTTGCAGCCCCAGGTGCCAACGCTACCCAGGTGAATGCCAGCATCAAAAAAGCGTTTGAAGATGCGAAGGCATCAATGCCGGCCGGACTGGAGTTCGTAACGCTGATGACCTCTGACGACTTCCTCTTCGCAGCCATCCACAACGTGGTGGAAACCCTTGTCATTGCCATCATCCTCGTGGTGCTCGTGGTGTACTTCTTCCTGCAGAACTTCAAGGCCACCATCATCCCCTCTATCTCGATCATCGTGTCGCTGTTGGGCACCTTCGCCGTGGTTTCGGTTGCAGGCTTCTCGCTCAACATCCTGACGCTGTTCGCCCTGGTGCTCGCCATCGGTACGGTGGTGGATGATGCCATCGTGGTGGTGGAGGCCGTCATGGCAAAGATAGAGGGCGGCATCAGCGATGCCCGCGAGGCCACCCGTCAGGCCATGAGCGAGGTATCGGTAGCCGTCATCTCGTGTACATTGGTATTCATGGCCGTGTTCGTGCCCGTGATGTTCATGCCCGGCACGTCCGGCACGTTCTTCACCCAGTTTGGTGTCACCATCGCCTCGTCCGTCGGTCTGTCGTGTATCTCAGCATTGACGCTCTGTCCTGCCCTCTGTGCCATCATGATGCGCGTCACGGAAGGCAAGAAGGAAGGCAAGGGACTGAACTACTATACCAAGAAGGCCTACGAGGCCAGCTATAGTGCTATATATAATAAGTATAGCAAGGCTGTACAGAAGTTCATCAAGCGCCCCGTCCTGTCATGGGGCCTGCTGGTGCTGGCAGCTGTACTGCTGGTGTTCTTCATGAAGAGCCTGCCTTCCGGCCTCGTGCCACAGGAGGACCAGGGCGTACTGCTGGTTGAAGTGCAATGCCCGGAAGGTGCCACGCTGCAGCAGACCCGTGAGATGGTGAAGAAGGTGGAGGAAAAGGCCAAGCAGATTCCCGAACTGGAGAGCTTTGCTGTATGCTGCGGCTACGGTATGTACTCCGGTGCCGGCTCCAACTATGCCACGATGGTGCTGCGCATGAAGAACTGGGACGACCGTCCTGGGATGAACCATTACATAGAACTCATTAAGTATCGTTTCTACTTTGACTGTCAGGACATCAAGAACGTGCGTGTGCTGCCCTTCCAGATGCCGCAGATTCCAGGCTATGGTACGAGTAACGACATCACACTGGTCGTTGAGGATCCCACCGACGGCAACCTGTCAGAGTTTGCCAAGCAGACAGAGAACTTCTTGGCCAAACTGTCAGAGCGTCCGGAGATAGCCTCTGCCATGTCCACCTATTCAGAGCGTTTCCCGAAGTTTCAGGTGGATGTCGATGCCGCCCAGTGCGACCGCGCCGGTGTATCACCTGCTGACGTGCTCAACACACTCGGAACTTTCTGCGGTGGTGCCTACATTGGTAACTTCAACCAGTTTGGTAAGGTCTACCGCATCATGGCCGCCTCGTCACCCGAATACCGTCTCGACCCGCAGTCACTGCAGAACATTTTCATGCAGGTGAAGGGTGGCAAGATGACCCCCATCTCCCAGTTCGTCAGCCTGAAGGAGGTCGTAGGCCCGTCGAACATCGAGCATTTCAACCTGTTCCAAAGCATTACCTGCTACGTGTCGCCAAATAGCGGCTACACGGAAGGTGACGTCCACAAGGTCATCGCCGAGGAGTTCAAGGAGGTGATGCCAAATAGCGCTACCTACGAATATAGTGGAATGTCGCGCGAGGTGGAGGAAACGGCCAACTCAAATGCCACGGCCCTCATCTACGTCATCTGCGCCATCCTGATCTACCTCATCCTGGCTTCACTCTACAACTCATGGTTTACCCCGTGGGCCGTGCTGTTCAGCGTACCGTTCGGTCTGATGGGTGCCTTCGTGTTCGCCTACCTTGGATATACCCAGCAGATTCCCGGCATGGACAATAACATCTATCTGCAGACAGGTGTCATCATGCTGATCGGTCTGTTGGCCAAGACGGCCATCCTGATTACCGAGTTCGCCACCGAGCGTCGTGCCCAGGGCATGAGCATCCGCGATGCCGCCTTCGAAGCCTGCAAGGAGCGTCTGCGCCCCATCCTGATGACGGTGGCCACGATGATCATCGGTATGGTTCCCCTGGTGATTACGGGAGGTGCCGGTGCCAATGGTAACCGTGCCCTCGCACTTGGTGTCATTGGCGGTATGAGCATCGGTACTGTTGCCCTGCTCTTCGTCGTGCCAGCCTTCTTCATCGTGTTCCAGAAACTGCATGAGCGGTTCCAGGGAGCTCCGAAAATGAAAAGTGTTGAAGTAAATACTGAGGAATAAATCATGAAAAGACTAAACAATATCTTCGCTGCTGCAGCCGTGAGCCTTCTGCTCACGGGCTGCGGCATATATAATAAGTACGAGCAGAGCACACAGGCACCCACCGATGCTTTTGGAACCAGTCAGGATATCAAGAGTGCCACTGGTGAAACATCCATTGCCCAGATGTCGTGGCGTGAGTTCTTCACCGACCCGATGCTCCAGCAGCTTATCGAGCAGGTGCTGGCCAACAATACCGACCTGAACTCTGCCCGCCTCGCCGTCGAGAAAAGCGATGCCTCGCTGAAGGCTGCCAAGATGGCCTATCTGCCGTCACTCTACTTCTCGCCACAGGGAACCATCGCCAGTTTCGATGGCAGTGCAGCTACCAAGACCTACGACCTGCCGCTGCAACTGTCGATGGAAATCGATGTGTTCGGCTCCATCACCAACAAGAAGCGTGCAGCCAAGGCCGTGCTCATGCAGGCTCAGATGCAGCAGGAGGCCGTACGGGCCAACCTCATTTCTGTCGCTGCACAGCAGTACTTTATGCTACAGGTGCTCGACCTTCAATTAGAGATCCTTCAGAAGACCGACAGTCTCTGGAGTAAGTCACTCGAGACGGAGAAGTCGCTCTGGGAGAACGGCAAGGCCTATAGCACAGCTGTCAACCAGATGGAGGCTTCGTATCTGAGCGTCAAGCAGCAGATAGTCGACACCCGTCGCGCTATCCGTTCCGTGGAGAATGACATCTGTCAGCTGATGGCCGTTACTCCCCAGCATATCCAGCGCCAGAAGTGGGGCACAACCGCGCTTCACAACGTTGAAGCCACGGGTGAAGTCAACGAGCGTATGTTCGACACCAAATACCTAAAGCTTGGTGTTCCTGCCATGATGCTGGAGAACCGTCCCGACATTCGGATGGCCAACCATGCCATGGAGGAGGCCTTCTACAACACGCAAGCTGCCCGTTCTGCTTTCTACCCCAGCATTACGCTCAGCGGCTCTGTCGGCTGGACCAACTCAGCCGGCGGTATGATTGTCGACCCAGGCAAGCTGTTGCTCTCTGCCATAGGCTCACTCACGCAGCCCATCTTCGCACGCGGTCGTCTGATTGCCAACAAGAAGATAGCCCAGCTCACCGAGGAAGACCTGAAGAAGAAGTATGTACAGACAGTCATCAACGCGGGTAATCAGGTGAACGAGGCCATGGCCGACTGTATGGCAGCCCGTGAGAAACATGCATACTACCATCGTCAGGTGGAGGTGTTGCGTGAAGCCTATACAGGTACACATGAGCTGATGGACAATGGCAAGGCCAGCTACATCGAAGTGCTCAGGGCCCAGGAGTCTTTGCTTGACGCACAGCTTGGCGAGGCCATGAATATGTATGATGCAGCCAACGCTGTCATAGCCCTGTACATCGCCCTGGGCGGCGGGTCAGAATAGTCATATAATCCATTTTAACTAATAATAGACTTATGAAGAAAAAACATTTTTTGATGTCCACTCTCATGTTCTGTGGACTGGGTTTGTTCACTGCCTGTACGGCAGATAAGGATAACCCTGTAGAGCCGCAGCCCAATGAGACCGACCGTGTCATCTTTGAGCAGCAGTTCTCAAAAGACCTGCAGGATGTGGCTGATGAGTTCCGTTTTGAGTCGGCCATGAAGGCCACCGCCTCCCTCAAGGAGTTCATCGACGTGCTCGACGAGAAAGCATTCTCACAGCAGGTCCTGACCGTGCTCGGCAATATGGTTGGCGGTTTGCAAGCTTCCACACTGGCCAGTCTCCCCCAAGCTGACCAGGCTGCCGCCGCTGCTTGCCTGAAAGAACGCTTCGGCATGACCGACGAGGAACTGCAGGCGCTGCCTGGCTTCTTTTTGGTTGATGCCTACAAGAGCATCGGCAAGATGAAGCTGGCATTCAATCAGGGACAGTGTACCGTCACCAACGATGCCGATGCCTTCACCATTGTCAGTACCAACGCCCAGGGCGAGACCCATACCCTGGCTCTCACGTTCAACGACGAGCGCGACGGCGTATGCTTCTTTGTGGCACGCCTTTCCAATTTGCCTGTTGCCATCCAGCTGCCTAAGAGCATTGGCATCACAATGACCACTGCCCGGGGACAGGTACTCAACGGTACCGTCAACCTGACCACGATCGACCCCAACCAGTCGCAGTTCATCAACTTCAAGAAGAGCGGATGGGTGGGCGACGGCCAACTGGCTTTCAACGTGAACGACCGCCAGGAGACGCTCGACCTCTACGTCAAGCACACCGAGCAGCGGGCCTTCGACCTGAAAGTTGCCTTCGATGTCAACGGCAAGGAGTTGGCACGTGTGGAGTGCAACGACATGCACGATGAGTACACCGATGAGGAGATCAACAGCGATGAGTTCAAGGGACTGCGCGAGATGGGGCCCTTCTTCGCAGCATCATACGAAATGCTGAAGGCCCTCAAGGGAAAGTCGGTTGACAATGTCGTTATCTCCATCAACGACAACATGGTCATTGGCGGCAAGATCGATGATATCGCCAAGTCGCTGGTCGCACTCGGCAACATTCGCAAGCTGCAGGGCACACAGCCAAGCCGCGAGGCTGTCGACAAGTACACGCAGGAGCTCAACAGCCTGATCCATTTCGTGGTGAGCCAGAAGAACACAGGTGTTTATGCCGAGGGCAAGCTGGTGACAGGTCTGAGGGACAAGCAGAATGGTGACTATCAGCCCTTAGTAGCACTCCAGTTCGATGGTGAGACAGAGGCTCTGCCCATGTTCGACCGCATGAGCGAGGCCGACATGGCCAACTACCAGAAGATCATAACCAGCTTTACGCCGATAGGGAAGGAGGTGAGTGGGATGATCGATGTGGCCAAGCAGAAGTTTGCGGCCATTGCTACTGCAGTCAATGGCTATTTCAGCAGCCTATAGTTCTTTTTAGAGGGGAGAGGTGAGAGATGATGAAAGGTAACTCACCTCTCCCTTCTTATATAATACAGGATGTTTGAAGACAAGAAAGAGAAATACCGGGAATTCCGTGAGTGGCAGAAGGTGCCTCATCACGTGAAACCCATGTCGGAGGATGAGCATGTCTGCCCCACCTGCGGCCGGCACTATGTGGGCAATTTCTGCCCCCAGTGCGGACAGTCGTCGAAGATTGGGCGCTACTCCCTGAAGAATGCACTCCTGCTCTACCTCGACGTGTGGGGGCTGGGCAACCGGGGTATGTTCCGCACCATCCGCGACCTGTTCCTCCGGCCCGGCTATATGATACAGGACTACCTGCGCGGCATGCAGATGGCCTATTTCCCGCCGTTCAAGATGCTCTTCCTGCTCGCTACCCTCTCGCTGCTCGTCGGTAGCGGGCTGAACATCAAGGGGGCAAACCAGTTTGAAACCGAGCATGAGCGCTTGGAGAAAGAAGCCAAGGATGCGGCATTAGAACGGAGTCAGCAGAAGGAGAATACGGCCAAGGCCGTCAACGGAGATACTGCTGACAGGGAAGCACAAAAAAAAGAAGCCAGTATTAGCACTTATGACAAAGTGTTTATCGTTATCGATGAATGGGAACAAAGTCATGGAGCTCTGGTGAATCTGGCCTACCTCATACCGCTCACCTTGCTGCTCTATCCCTTCTTCAGGCACTGCCCCAACATACCCGACATGCGCCTGTCGGAGTTCTTTGTGGCGATGGTCTATATAACCAACCTGGTGACAATGATTGAAATTATTATCAGCTTCTTCTGCCTCAGTTCTGAATTTACGCTGGCCCTCATGTTTGTACCGATCATTCCACTGAAGCAGTTCTCGGGCAGTGGCTATATAAAATGTTTCGTTACACTCTTGCTTGGTCTTCTGCTGACAATGATCATCTTTATAATTTTTATCGTGGGCTATATCGTCATCAAGAATGATTTGAGCACCTTATGAATCCAATTAAAAAACAGTTAAGTAATTAAGATTATGAAAAAGTACATTAATATATTATGCGTGCTGATACTGGCACTGATGCTGGCAGACATCATCGTAGACCTCTTCTTCACCCAGAGCGCTCCTATCTCCATGAAGAGTCCGGATGATTTCTCTTTGGGAAGCGTGTTGCTGCTCCTACTGCTCTGTCTGGTCATGTTGGGCGGAGTCTTTATGGCCTTCGTCTATTTCATCAGGTTTATCCTCAACGTCAATCGCAACCAGGTGTTCACGGCGAAGAATGTCAGTCTGCTCCGCAAGTATGGCGTGTGTGCCCTCATCGTTGGCGTGAGTTTCATCATTTTCAGTGCCACTATCATTACAGGCAATTCACTCGTCGATGCTCTGTTAGACGGCATCGACACATTGGGCGAAGGCTTCTTTGCGCTGCTGATGGGTGAAATCTTCAGTATCGGCCTGAAACTGGAGGAAGAAAAGAAAGCTGCAGTGTAATCAGGGGCAAGGCCGCACAGAAATTAAGTAATATCAGGACTAACCTAAAACAAGGGAGGATATGAAGGCAACAGCAAGAAAGATGAACATCCGTGAGGAGGCAGGACGCTGCCTGTTGTGCGTGGATGCACCATGTAGCAAAGCATGCCCGACGGGCGATCCCGCACGGGCCATCAGAGCTATCCGCTTTGGAAATGAGACACTGGCAGGTCGGTGGGTGGCATCGTGTAGCAATGCTGACTTAATGGCTGCCGAACAGGCCTGCATCCACTACGACCGCCCCATCCGCATCAGCGAGCTGTGCAGGGCTGTGGAGCAAGAGGCTTCCAGCAGTCCCTCACAGGGAGATGCTCTCTCACCCGTTCCCGGGGATTTGAAATCCCAGGAAGAAGAGCCGTCGCTTGCCATTGAATTCTGCGGCATACGCTGCGAGAACCCATTCTTCCTGGCTTCGTCGGCCGTGTGTACGAACTATGAGATGGTGGCGCGGGCATTCGACATGGGATGGGGTGGCGTGTTCTACAAGACCATCTGCAAGCAGGAGATCCGGGAAGTGTCGCCCCGCTTCGATGCCGTGAAGAACGGCTCAGCGATAGAGGGCTTTCGCAACATGGAACAGCTCTCTGAGAATCCGTACCAGACGGACTTCGACATTCTGCGGCGGCTGAAGCGCGACTACCCGTCGAAGGTAGTCATAGCATCCATCATGGGGCAGTTTGAGGAAGAATGGATTGAACTGGCGCAGATGGCCGAGGAGGCTGGCTGCGATGCCGTGGAGCTGAACTTCTCATGCCCGCAGATGCGACTGGCAGGCATGGGAAGCGACGTGGGACAGAATCTGGAGCTCGTCGTCTTCTACACCACTTACGTGAAGCGCGCAGTGAGCATCCCCGTCATCCCCAAGATGACTCCCAACATCACCCACATGCAGGAACCCGCCATTGGGGCCTACTTTGCCGGAGCTGACGCTATCTCTGCCATCAATACCATCAAGAGCGTCACGATGTCGGAACAGGCCGAGGTGAGCCAGAAGAAGACCATTTCGGGCTATAGCGGCAAGGCCGTAAAGCCCATCGCCCTGCGCTTCATCTTGGAGATGGCCTCGCAGCGCATTTTGAACAAGCTTCATACGGTGCATTTCAGTGGCATAGGCGGCATCGAGACATGGCGCGACGCCCTGGAGTTCATGCAACTGGGCTGCCGCAACGTGCAGGTATGTACGGCCGTGATGCAGTATGGCTACCGCATCATCGACGATATGCTGCTGGGACTGCAGACCTACCTGCGCCAGCGTGGCATTAAGCGACTGGAGGACATTGTCGGCGAAGAACTGCCCAACTTCGTACGTCCCTCAGAGTTGGACCGCGATACCATTGTCTATCCGAAGATAGACCTCAGCCGCTGTATCGGATGCGGACGTTGTCACCTCTCATGTATGGATGGCGGTCACCAAGCCATCGTCTTTGATACCGTTACGCGTCAGCCGCGCATCGTGGGGGCCAAGTGTGTGGGGTGCCATCTCTGCCGACTCGTCTGTCCCACGTCTGCCATCGGTCTCTCAAAGCGCGTCACCAAACGCAGTCAACCAAGTCGATAATTCATAATTTCGGCAATTTTATTTGGGTAATTGCATTAATTATAGTACCTTTGCACACCAAATACAAAGTATAGTGATGAAGAAGATTTTCTTGGTATATGTTGTAGGCTATTTGATATTGCTCATATCGATGCTGGGATTGCAGTACGTGTACCCGAAACTGGAGCTGCACCTACTGTTGAACTCATGCCATACAAAGCTCCAAGATACCTTCTTTACGTATTACTCCATGTTGGCAGAAGGACCGTTGTATGTCCTGGCACTGCTTCCTCTCCTTTGGAAGAAGTTTAGACTGGTTCTTTTCTTTGCCCTTTGTGAATTGTCGGGAGGTTCTGTATTGCAGATACTCAAGCACCTCATCAGCATGCCACGCCCTGCCAGTGAGTTTGAGAACATGCCTGATGGGTTACTGCCTGTGGTGGAGGGTGTCAGCTTGCATAGTGGTAATTCCTTCCCGTCTGGCCACGCTTCCACCTTCTTCATCTTCAGTACCTGTTGTGCTCTCCTTGTGGCTTACTTTTATCGGCGGAAAGTCGAAAATGCGAACTGTTGGTTGTGGATATTTCTGGGTTTCCTGCTGTTGCTCCTATTGGTACTCGCCGCATTGGGAGCCTATTCTCGCGTCTACCTGTCGCAACATTTCCTATCGGATGTCTGTATGGGGAGTGTCATAGGGTTTATAACCCCTTGCCTGATGTTTTACTTTGGCAGGCAAAGTATCCTGAAGCTTAAATCGAGTGATATAAAATGATGTGTTGCCTGAATTGAGGCAGTTTTATTTGGGCGTGAAGTGAGGGTGATTCAAAAAAAAGAGTTACCTTTGCAACTAATTGGCGTTTTCTTTCGTCAAACAGACAGAGAGAAATAAAAAGAACAAAAGAAAAAGGGAAAAAAGACATGGATATGAAAAGGTATTTAATTGCAATCGCCATGATGCTGACGCTCAGCCTGACAGCTGGAGCCGCAGCACAGAAGCATCGCCACACGCCGCGTACGGAGCAGGTGGACACCACTCAGAACAATCAGGACGCCATCGAAGCCTATTCGGACACGACGAGTACTGACACCGCCAGTTACACGGGGGGAAGCAGCGTCAGCTGGACGCAATCCGACAGCCTCTCTGAGGAGGAGGCCAAGGAGGTGCTCAGGGAGGTGTTCGGTGGTTTTGGTGGTATCTTCGGCTCAGGCATCGCCCTGGGGATGGTAGCCATCGTGGTCATCTTCCTGCTGTTGCCGCTACTGTTCGTCATCGCTATCATCGCCATCTTCTACTTCGTGAACAAGAACCGTCGCGAGCGCTATAAACTGGCACAGATGGCTATCCAGAACGGGCAACCCATCCCCGAGGAGTTCCTCAAACAGACGTCGTCGACTGTAAACGATGACTATCAGGCGGGCATCCGACAGATGTGTCTTGGCGTGGGCCTGGCCATCCTGCTGGGATTTATGATAGAAGAGGTGGGTGTAGGTATCGGTGCGCTGGTGTTCTTCATCGGTCTGGGTAAATGGTACATCGCCCGTCAGAACCGTAACAACGGCAGTGACCCGCTCGGTGGACAAATGGACAATAATAGTAATAACAACTCAAATATTCAGAATTATGACTAAGAGACTGATGCGTTCAAACGATAGAGTGTTCGCCGGCGTATGTGGCGGACTGGCAGAGTATTTCGACTTCGATCCCGTATTGGTACGAATCGGCTACGCTTTCCTGACAATCTTTACAGCCTTCAGCGGACTGATCTTCTATCTGGTGCTGTGGCTGGTGATGCCAGAAAAGAACTGGATTGAACAGAAGTAGGATCCTGTTGATAGTCTATACAGGTGGCAGAGCTCAGCGACATAGCATTGGTGACGCAGGTGGCGGTGCTTCGGGACAAGCGGGCTTTCGACCAACTTGTCAGGAAGTACCAGTCGCCTGTGCGCCGGTTCTTTCTGAACCAGACGCTGGGCGATGAGCAGCTGAGCGACGACTTGGCACAGGAGACCTTCGTCAAGGCCTATCTGAACATTTCCATGTTTCGCGGCCTCTCGAGCTTCTCCACCTGGCTGATGCGGATAGCCTTTAACGTGTTCTACGACGAAATCCGTTCACGGCGACAGACAGATGACGTTGACAGTTCTGCTGCCGCTAAACGACTCTCCACTTCGGGCGATGCCAATATGAAGATGGATATATATCAGGCCCTTGCGCTGTTGAAGGATGAAGAGCGTACCTGCATCACGCTGCAACTCATCGACGGCTATCCGATTGACCAGATCAGTCGGATAACGGGCATTGGAGAGAATACGGTGAAGTCGCACCTGCGACGAGGAAAAGAGAAAATGGCAAACTATTTAAAAGCTAATGGATATGACAGAAAATGACGACAGATTGATAGAACAATTCTTCAAGGAGGCATCCGCTCAGCAGATAGCCGACGATGGATTTACGGAGCGGGTGATGAGTAGCCTGCCTGATGCCAGGCCAAGCAAGACCCGTCAGCTCTCCAGACTGTGGACTTGGTTCTGCATCTTCGTGGGTGGGCTGATGTTCTTCCTGCTGAATGGGTGGGAGTCGCTGAAGGCCAGCGTTCTGGCTATCCTCAATACAATGTTCACCTCGCTGAGTGTGATGGTCACCACGGCTCCGACGACTGATCTTCGTCTGGATCCGGTTCTGCTTCTCTTACTGCTGGCATTTGTTTTAATCGTCCTTCCTTATCAAACAGCCCGTAGGTTGTCGACAACACTCTGAACTCCGTGCGACGGTTCAACTGGTTGCACTGTTCCTGCTCTTCCTCAGGTAGCTGGCTGATAAACTCCTCTGTCAGTTTGTCGCCCTCCTTGAGGAAGGGATATTTCTCTGCCACCTTGCGCTTGATGGCTTTTGGCTTGCCTTCACCGTAGCCCTTTGCGGTCAGACGGTCGGCTGCTATGCCGTGTTGTATCAGATAGCGCACCACGCTTTCGGCACGTTGCTGGGAGAGGCGTTCGTTATATTGCTCCGTACCTTTATAGTCGGTGTGTGCCGACAGCTCGATAGTGATGTTGGCATTCTCGTTCAACAGGCTTACCAGCGAGTCGAGAGCTGCTGACGACTCCGGACGCAGAGTGGCCTTGTCGAAATCGTAGAAGATGTTCTCTATGAGTACGGGGGCCGAGATGTTGTAGAGGGGGAACTGCAGCACATATTCTTCCGACTCCTTGACGGCATTCACTCTCAACTGCTCCTGGTGATTGAGGAATCCCTTGCAGCTGGCCAGTATGACATAGTCTACATTGGGCTTGATCTCCTGAGTGAAGGAGCCATCACCTCGGACGCTGAGACGGAGGTTGGTTCCGTCGTTGCCTACCATAAACACTTGTGCGGCAGGCAGTTCGTAGCCGTCTTGCTCATACACCCATCCCTTCACGGTCTGTACGACATCGGGGTTATAGAAACTGTAGATATGGTCGAACCCTCTGGCGTCGCCTCGGTTGCTGGCGAAGTATCCCTGATTCTTCATCCCTTCGAAGGTCATGCCGAAGTCGTCGCCCTGCGAATTGAGGGGGAATCCGGGATGCTCCAGTCGCCAGCCTGTCTCGTGGGGCTTGGCGATGAAGATATCCAGTCCTCCCATGCCCGGATGTCCGTCGCTTGAGAAGTAGAAGTCGCCGTTAGGACGGAAGGTGGGGAACATCTCGTTACCGGCAGAATTGACAGGTGCTCCAAGATTTTCCGCTCCGCCAGTCTCATTGTTGGCGTAGAGCCGGCATCGCCAGATGTCGTAGCCTCCCAGTCCTCCAGGCATATCGCTGACAAAATAGAGCCATTCCCCGTCAGGCGATACGGCAGGGTGGGCATAGTTTGAGAGCGTATCTTTCGAGATGGTCAGATCGGTGGCTTTGCTCCAGGCGGCATCGCTGCGGTCTGACACCACGATGGTGGCCAGACGGGGATATCTGGGGTCGGTCTTACATTGGGTGAGATACATCGTTCGCCCGTCGGGGCTGAAGCTGCAGGCTCCTTCATCGAAGTCGGTGTTCAGTTCTGAGTCGATGCTCTGTGGACGGCTCCACTTGCCCTTGTCGTCGCGCTGCGACATAAATATGTCGCCGGCTTTCGTACCTGTGATGCCGCTCAATTCGTCGCCCCGTGCCTCGTTGCGGGTGGAGGTCAGGTAGAGTTGGTCGTTGTCAAGGCCGCCCAGCATGGGGGAGTAGTCGGCGCGGCGCGAGTTGAAGAGTTCCATCCGTTTCACGGTGTAGAAGGAACCCTCTTTCTTCCATTGCGGAGCCTGCTGGGCACCTTTCAGCCCGTTACGGGCCAGGGTGATTTGAGATTTGAGGTTTGAGATTTGAGATTTGACATTTGAGGCCGAGTCATTAATCTGCTGTAAACTGTCAACTGTCATTCGTAAACTACCGATGGCCGTCTGGAAATTCTTGGCAGCATCCTTGTAGCTGCCTGTCTTCATCTGCATCTGGGCCAGTCGGAGGTGGGTCAGCGAGTCTTCCTTGTGGTAGCGGATCACGTTGTTGTAGGCAGCGATGGCCTTTGAGGTATTATTGATTCTGCGATAGCACTCTGCCATCTTCACTGACAGTTCGCCTCGTTTGTTGCGCTCCTTGGGCGGTGTCTGCGAATAGGCCTTCTTATATTGTGCTGCCGCATCGAAGTATTCGCCGATGGCATTAAACTGTTCCGCCTTTTTCAGAGCCTTGTCGGGCCCTCCGCAACCCATCATGAGGACTGCGGCAATGAGAATCGTGGCGAGTGTTGTTAGTCTTCGCATACCTTATAATAACGATATGCCGTCCGATTTATTGTTTGAATGCTACACGATAAGTGCATCCTTCCCTCCACCGAGAGCAGCCGAAGGCCGTTTTGCCCCGGATGATGTGGCCCTGGCCGCAGAGAGGGCAGGGGGCTCCTTCCGTAATTATTCCCTCGTCTACAGGAGAGGGCTGGGGTGTGGGCGTACTTGCTGCGGAAGAGGCCTGTGCCGCTTCCTTTTTCTTGCGCGGAGCCTTGGGCTTGGGGGCTTCAGCAGCTTTTGGCGACTTGACTTTCTTCAGGTCGGCGTCGGTGAGCACGGTGACCCGTCGATTGGTGCTGTCGGCCATCACCTCGTGTACGATTTCGGCCACCTGTTGCTTCAGTTCATCTATGAACTGCTGGGCATCGTATTTCTGGTGCTCGATGTCGCGCAGCTTCTTCTCCCAGATGCCCGTCAACTCACAGCTCTTCAGCAGTTCTTCGTGGATCAGGTCGATGAGTTCGATGCCCGTCGGCGTGGCGATGAGGCGCTTGCGCTCGCGCTTGATGTAGTGGCGCTTGAAGAGGGTCTCGATGATGCTTGCGCGGCTCGACGGGCGCCCGATGCCATTCTCCTTCATGGCGGCGCGCAGTGTTTCGTCCTCCACGAACTTGCCTGCAGTCTCCATGGCGCGGAGCAGTGAGGCCTCATTATAGTAAGGTGGGGGTGTGGTCCACTTCTCGGTGAGCGTCGGCTTATGGTCACCATTTTCGCCCTTGACGAAGGTGGGCAGCGTCCGCTCCTCGTCTGTCGATTGTTGCTCACCATCGTCGCTGTCGGCCTTGGCATCGGTCTTTCCTCTCACCACGCGCCAGCCCGGGTCGAGGATCTCCTTGCCTGTCACCTTGAATTCGATGGCTTCACCGGACTTTTCGGATTCTCCGGGATATCCGGAATCTCCGGCTACCTCCCCGAGTACCGTCGTGGTGGAGAATCGGCAGTCGGGCAGGAACACCCCGATGAATCGCCGTGCCACCAGGTCGAACACGTTTCGCTCGGCATCACTCAGGTTCTGGGGGATGACGCCAGTAGGGATGATGGCATGGTGGTCTGTGACCTTCGATGTGTCGAAGACCCGCTTCGATTTCTTCAGTGCCTTGCCGCCGATGGGCTTGATAAATTCTGCGTATGGCGCAACGCCTGCGAACTTGGTCTGATACAGGCCGTTGAGCGTCTGCGGGCACTTGGGGTAGATGTCGTCGCTCAGGTATTGCGTGTCCACACGGGGATAGGTGGTGTATTTCTTCTCGTAGAGAGACTGAATGAGATTGAGCGTCATCTCTGCCGAGTAGCCGTATTTCCGGTTGCAGTCCACCTGCAGCGAGGTGAGGTCGTAGAGCTGCGGGGGCTGCTCCTTGCCTTCTTTCTTCTCCACTTTCGTCACCGTGAACGGCTTGCCCTCGATGGTGGCGAAGGCCTTCTCGCCTTCCTCCTTCGAGGTGAACTTGCCTTTCGTTGCCGTGAATGTGGTGTCGCGGTAGATGGTGGCCAGCACCCAATAGGGTTCAGGCTTGAAGTTCTCAATCTCCTTCTGGCGGTTGACGATGAGGGCGAGGGTGGGGGTCTGCACACGGCCGATGGAGAGTACCTGGCGGTTCTGTCCGTACTTCAGCGTGTAGAGGCGGGTGGCGTTCATGCCTAAGAGCCAGTCGCCGATGGCGCGTGATAGCCCGGCCAGATAGAGCGGCTGATAGTCCTGTTGGTCTTTCAGGTTGGCGAAACCTTCGCGGATGGCCTCGTCGGTCATCGACGATATCCACAGTCGTTTCACGGGGCATTTGGCCTGTGCCTTCTGCATCACCCAGCGCTGGATGAGCTCTCCTTCTTGTCCGGCGTCGCCGCAGTTGACGATGCCGTCAGCTGCCTGCATCAGCTTTTCAATGACGGCGAACTGCTTCTCGATACCCCTGTCGGGTATCAGCTTGATACCGAAGCGCTGGGGCACCATCGGCAGCTGTGTCAGTGCCCAAGTCTTCCATGCCTGAGTATAGTCGCCCGGCTCTTTCAGGGTACACAGGTGTCCGAAGGTCCAGGTCACCTGATATCCGTTGCCTTCCATATATCCGTCGTGAGAGCTGTTGGCCCCCAGGATGCGCGCTATGTCACGAGCCACGCTCGGTTTCTCTGCTATACAGACTATCATCTATTCTCTGATTTTAGGCAGCAAAGGTACGAAAAATCCCCGAAAGGCACAAGGCTTTCGGGGATTTTCTTTATTGTAGTTCGGCTTTGCAACGTTCCTGAGCAGCTATCACGCGGTCGCACCAGTCGTCGAACTCTGGTTCTTCCACCTGTAGTTCGGGGTGGGCCGTCAGATAGACGATGCAGCGACGGACACCCTCATCGAAGCGGGTGGTACACTGGAATCCGGGTACGGCGCGCTTCAGCTTCGAGCAGTCGAAGATGACGGTGAGTGACTTGTCGCCCAGCAGGTTACCCTCGAAGTCCCACTCCCGTGGTGCCACGGCGGCGAGGAATTCTGAGGCCACGTAGTAGGGCTTCAGCCCTACGCCGAGGGCGTTGGCTATCGACTGATAGACCTGTGTCCACGTGAGCTGTTCGTCGCTCATGATCTGAAAGGCTTCGCCGATGGCTTTGGGGTTGCCCAGTAGTCCGATGAAACCTCGGGCGAAGTCCTCGTTCCAGGTCAGTGTCCACAACGATGTGCCATCGCCCTGTATAATGACGGGTTTGCCCTCCATCATGCGCTTCAGCACGGGCCATGAACCCTTGGGGCCGTGTACGCTGACGGGCACGCCGCGCTCACAGTAGGTGTGGCTGGGGCGTACGATGGTGATGGGGAATCCCTCCTCCCTCCACGCCTTGAGCAGTAGTTCCTCGCAGGCTATCTTGTCGCGTGAGTACTGCCAATGGGGGTTGGCCAGCGTAGTGCCTTCGTTGATGACGTGGTTGGGGGCTGGTTTGTTGTAGGCTGACGCCGAGGAGATGTAGACGTACTGACGGGTGCGACCCTGGAAGAGGCGGATGTCGCGCTCCACCTGTGAGGGCAGGAAACCGATGAACTCACAGACGGCGTCGAACGTGTCACTGCCTAGTAGCCGAAGCACTTCCGCCTCGTTGTTGATGTCGCAGACCACCTGCTTCACGCCAGCAGGCACCTCGCTGCTGCGGTTGCCACGATTGAGTAGCCACAGGTCGTGTCCCTGGGCTGCCAGCTGTCGGGTGATGGCACTGCTGATGGTGCCTGTTCCACCTATTATTAATATCTTCATCCGCGTGCCATTTTATAGATGTTCTCCATATCCTTTGCATTCAGCACCTTCAGTCCTCCGCACGTAGCAGTGTAGTCGCGGCTGCACTTGCGCACCATCTCCTTGATTTCCTCATCGGTGATGTCCTTGCCGATGAGCTCCTTGATGTTTGTGGGCATGCCGATGGCGTGGTAGAATTGCTCCACGGCTTCGATACCTCTCAAGGCTGTGCCTTCAGGATCGGTGAAGTCGTTGGGTACGTCCATCACGTTCACGGCGAAGCGTACGAATCGGCTCAGGTTCTCCTTCATCGTATACCGGGCCCACGATGGCCAGATGGCAGCCAGGCCTGCTCCGTGGGTCACGTCGAACATGCCACTCAGTTCGTGCTCCAACTGGTGGGTGGCCCAGTCTTCCTCTACGCCCTTGCCCAGGAGTCCCCAGTGGGCTACGCTGCCGCCCCACATGATTTGGGCGCGCTGGCGGTAGTCCTCGGGATTCTTCAGCACGAAGAACACGGCAGTCTTGATCCGGCGCAGGGTGGCCTCTGCCAGGTCGGTGGTCAGGTCCATGTCGTCGTCCTTGGTGAAGTAACGCTCGAAGATGTGCATCATCATGTCGGTCACACCGGCTGCTGTCTGATAGGGGGGCAGGGTGAAGGTGCGCTCGGGGTTCATGATGGCGAACTTGGGGCGCAGGATGTCGTCCGAGTAGCCCAGCTTCACGCCGCCGTCCTCGTTGGTGACCACCGTCGACTCGCTCATTTCGCTGCCTGCAGCCGGGATAGTGAGCACCGAGGCCACGGGCAGTGCGCCCTGCGGCGACTTCTTGCCCAGATAGTAGTCCCATACCTCGTCGTCGGGATTAGCCACACCCATGGCGATGGCCTTGCCGGAGTCGATCACGCTGCCGCCACCTACGGCGAGGATGAAGTCGACACCCTCCTTGCGGCAGAGTGCGATACCCTCATGGACGAGTGACAGACGCGGATTGGGCACCACGCCGCCCAGTGTCACGTAGCCGACACCCTCCTCGCTGAGCAGGCTGCACACCTTGTCGAGCAGGCCTGAGCGCACGGCGCTCTGTCCACCGTAGTGTACCAGCACCTTCGTGCCACCATATTTCCTCACCAGAAGAGCCACCTGCTCTTCACTGTCCTTGCCGAACGCCACTTCTGTCGGCGCATAGTAATTGAAATCTCTCATCTGTTTATATTTGTTTTGCCTTTACTGGTATTTGACGTTACGCGCATGCGATTGTCAAATCGCCAACCATTCCTGTTGTGTTAATTATTCGTAAATGCCTACCCCAAGAGTTCACTCCCGTAATCGTCATGGCAGCCGTAAAGAGACTT
>DDQK01000029.1:0-17899 GCA_002342665.1 Prevotella sp. UBA2444 | reverse complement strand
GCGTTTCCCTACTATTGCGCGCGTAGCGTTTTGGGGAGTCTGACTGATATTCCGGTTGTTAATTGCAACATGCTTTTCGGACTGATCCCTAAGGGCATTCCTTCTCGACGCGGAGATATTCACCGACGATGGGGAACCAGTGACCTCGCGGGGGCAGGAACGATGAGTAAAGAAGCGCATAGGGCCCGCATCCCTGCGAGCCCTATGCACCATTATTAACCAAAACTTAGAAACTTATGAAAAAACTACTAACTAACAAAACTAACCAATAACTTATGTTTGAATCGTATGAATCACTCTTGATTTCTGATGCAAAGTTACGGCGATATTTGCCACTTTCCAAATAATATCAGCGAAAAGGCCGAAACTTATAGCGACACACGGGCAAATATGCGACAAAAGGGGCGAAGGGTGCCAAATCTGTCGCATGGCTCAAGAATATTTGTCATCCTCGCCCTGAGGCTGTGCCACTGCGAGCCTGACCCCATGTGACATACATAAAACAGAATGGGCCATGATTTGTTCTTTGAGAAATACAAAAATGGCATGAGAATTATGCTTTTAATTTTAAATGTTCAGCAGAGAGAACAAATTGTTCGGCAAAATGTTTTGCGGGCTGAACATTTTTGATTATAATTGCACATGAATCGTAATTGAAAAGAAGATGGAAGCACTGCTTATTGCTCTGTACAATGGTAGCCTTTTCGTCGGTAATCTCTGTATCCGTCTGGGTGTGAACTTCCAAATGTTTTTGCGAAAAAGTGATTTTTATGTTATAATATCTTATTTTTCACGCCGTTTCGATTTTTATTCGTAACTTTGCACCCGATTTAGATAGACAGACGGTAAGATATGAGAAAAATAACCATACTTTTGATGGCTCTCCTGCTGACGGTGTCGCCCCTCGTTGCGGCTCAGCAGGCAGCAGTGCCCGATACGGTGGAGCTGCTGGCCGACTCTGCTGCGCACGATAGCCTGTTGACAACAACAGCCACCGATGAGGAACTGGAGGCTGCCGATGTGACAGAAGAGGAGGGGGGAGGCCTGCATAAGCAGTTGAAGACGAAGTTTATCGACGGCAACGTGGGCTTCATGTCGCTCGTAGCCCTCTCGCTGGTGCTGGGCCTGGCCTTCTGTATCGAGCGCATCCTCTATCTGATGATGTCGGAGATCAAGGCCTCAAAGCTTTTGGCCGACATTGAGGACCGTCTGGCCAGCGACGATGTAGAGGGTGCCAAGACGCTCTGTCGCAATACGCGCGGACCTGTAGCCAGTGTGTGCTATCAGGGACTGCTGCACATTCGTCAGCCCATTGACGCCATTGAGCGCAGTATCACCAATTACGGTGGTCTGCAGGCCGCTAACTTGGAGAAGGGCTGTTCGTGGATCAAACTGTTCATCGCGATGGCTCCCTCGCTGGGATTCCTCGGTACGGTGATCGGTATGGTGATGGCCTTCGACAATATCCAGACACAGGGCGACATCAGTCCTGCCATTGTGGCGCAAGGCATGAAGGTGGCGCTGATCACCACTATCTTCGGTATCATCGTGGCCCTGGTGCTGCAACTGTTCTACAGCTATATCCTCTCAAAGATTGAGAAACTGACCTCGCAGATGGAGGAGGCAGCGATACAGATGCTCGACCTGATAGAGCTATATAAAGAAAAAGGTACGAGACAGAAAGAGAGCGTATGACCTCGATAGTATCGCCGATAGTAGCCGACATCATGCTGTGGCTGATGTACATCACGCTGGCTGTGGCCATCGGGGTGACACTGTTGTCGGTGGTGAAACGGCTCAGACTGCGCACCAAGGACGATGAGATCATCAACGGCGTGCCACAGAAGCGGGTGGCCAGGACAGTGGCCGTAGCATTCGTGGCCTGTCTGGTCATCACCTTCCTGACTGGCTCGTCGAATCCCGTCACCACCAACGGACAGCTCTTTACCGACACCTTCTGGCTGAAGGTGACGGATATGTTTATCTATACCACCATTATACTTATCATAGGATGTTTCGTAGGCGTCGTAGTGAGCAGATTCCGGAACTGAATACCAGTTCCACGGCAGACATCTCGTTTATGCTGCTGATATTCTTCCTCGTGACATCGTCGATGGACACGGACAAGGGACTCTTGCGCCAACTGCCGCCACTGCCCCAGGAGGAACAGCCCCCGACGGACGTCAAGAAGGAGCATGTGATGACGGTGACGCTCGACGCTCACGACCAGCTGTCCTGCAATGGCACATTGCTCTCTGCGCCCCAGCTCACCCAGGAAGTGATGGACTTCGTGAATGCTGATCCCCAAGAGCACGTGATTAGTATCCAGACGGACAGACAGACCACCTATGAGGCTTACTACCGTATGCAGGATGCCATCGTGGCTGCTTATCAACGGTTGAGGGCTTCCGGCAAGGATTGTCCGATGCGGATCAGTGAACAGAAACCTACGGAAGGGGGGACGCCATGAGAAAGATGCAGCCGATGTTTCGCAGAAGTTCGCACAAGATGCCAGGCCTGAACCTGGCATCAATGCCAGACTTGATATTCACCGTGCTCTTCTTCTTCATGCTTGTCACCCACATGCGTGACGATGACGTAAAGGTGCGTTACGAAGTGCCTGCCGGTACCGAGGTGCGTAAGATGGAGCAGAAGTCGTCGGTTATCAATGTCTATATCGGCAAAGGCGAGAATAAGAGTGGGGAATACCGTATACAGGTGAACGGCAAGATGACAGACTTGGCACATCTCCCGACTACCATCGATGCTGAGCGCCGCAAGATGTCGCCAGAGAATGCCGAGCGACTGACGGTGAGCCTGAAGGCTGACAAGAAGACGCCGATGGGGATGATTGCCGACGTGAAGGAGGCCCTGCAGAAGTCGTATGCCCTGCGCGTGAACTATAGTGGAAGAGAAATTAAAAAGTGAATAGTGATTAGTGAATAGTGAATAGTGATGAAGATAAAGCTTGACAGACTCGATAGACAGATATTGCAACTGATAGCCCAGGATGCCCGCATCCCATTCTTGGAGGTAGCCCGTGTGTGTAATGTCAGTGGTGCTGCTATCCATCAGCGTATACAGAAACTCACATCGTTGGGTGTGCTCAAGGGTTCACAGTTTATCATCGACCCCGAAAAGATTGGCTATGAAACCTGTGCCTACATCGGATTGAACCTGAAAGACCCGGAGAAGTTTGATGCCGTGGTGGATAAACTGAAGGAAATACCAGAGGTGGTGGAATGCCACTATACGACGGGCAACTATGATATGTTTATTAAACTCTATGCCCTCAACAATCACCATCTGCTGGATATCATCCACGATAAGCTTCAACCCCTTGGCCTGGCCAGCAGTCAGACATTGATATCATTTCATAGTGCCATTGACCGGCAGTTGCCTTTCGACAAGCTGGCACTGATGGATGGAGATGAAGAGTAAGTAAGGAGATTCATCGCACGGACTGGCCGTGCGATGAATCCAAATATGTTTTTATTGCTTCAGCAAGTTGAGCTTGGTCTTGGGAGCCAATACGTTGCTGACCTTTTCCGTATATTCATTGAGCTTGATATTTGCCGTAGCGTGGATATCGCGGCTGGAGGAACCGATGCGGAAGGTGTAAGTTCCTGCCTCCGTGAGCCACTGTGAGCCTGCTTCATCGAAAGAGGCGAGGTCACGCACGGGGATGACCATCGTGAGTGTCTGACTCTCACCAGGCTGCAGTTCACGGGTCTTGGCAAAAGCCTTCAGTTCCTGAGCTGGTTTCTCCAGACGGCCCTTGGGAGCCTGCACGTATACCTGTGCCACCTCCTTGCCGCTCATGCTACCCGTATTCTTCACGGTGATGCTGACCTCTACGGCATCCTTGCCCTTGGCTTTCACAGCGGGTTTGGAGAACTGGAAGGTGGTGTAGCTCAGACCGAATCCGAAAGGATAGGACACTTCGCGCTGGAAGGTGTCAAAATAGCGGTAGCCCACGTAGATGTCTTCTTCGTGGTTGGTATAGGTATAGCCAGAAACCTGTCCGTCGCCCCATCCCTGCGTTTCGCGGTAGGTATAGAAATCGATATTTCCGGGGAAATTCTTCGTCGAGGGATGGTCGGTGGCTGCGACAGGCCATGTCATGGTGAGCTTGCCAGAGGGATTCACCTTGCCCGTGAGCAGATCGGCAACGGAATTTCCACCCTCCATGCCTGGCTGCCATGCACATAGGATAGCATCAGGATACTGGCTCCAGGAGGCTGTCTCGATGACGCTGCCAGAATTGATGATTACCACGACGGGCTTGCCGGCATTGTGGAAGGCATTGCAGACATCGACGATGAGGGCGCGCTCCTCGGGGATGAGGTTGAACTCCGTCTCGATGTCGCGGTCGATACCTTCACCAGCCTGACGGCCAATGGTGATGATGGCTGCATCCGATTCTCCCACTACTTTATTGACCGCAATGGGTGAGAGGCCTATCTCTGGATATTTCTGCTGTCCCATGGTTTCCGTCTGGAACCACTTGGCAGGATGGCGCTCAGCCTGGAACTTGGCACGGGCGAAGGGGATGTACTTCTGGTAGATGTCCGTGAGCGTTGCCGATGACTGGATGCCTGCATTCTTCAGTCCCTGGAGCATATCAACCACATAGGGAGGATGCACACAGCCTGAGCCAGTACCTCCAGAGAGGAAGTCGTAAGAGTTTTCGCCGAAGAGGGCAACGGTCTTCATGCTGCCATTCTTCCAAGGCAGTGCACCATTGTTCTTCAGCAGTACGATACCCTCATTGGCACTCTGCCGCGTGATGGCTGCATGGGCCTTGAAATCAGGTGCGTTGCTGGCAGGATATTTGTGGAAACTGGGTGTTTTGACAATGTATTCAAGCATGCGACGCACGTTGCGGTCCACGTCGGCGATATTGAGTTTGCCGTCCTTCACGCCCTTGATGATCTCTTCCACCTGTGCGGGCTGTCCGGGTTCCAGCAGGTCGTTGCCAGCATGTACCTCACTGATGGTTTCCAGTCCCTTGCGGATACCAATCCAGTCGGTCATCACGATGCCTTTGTATCCCCAGTCGTCACGCAGGATACTGGTCAGCAGGTCATGGTTGCCCATGGAGTATTCACCATTCACCTGGTTATATGAGGCCATGATTGTCCATGGGTTGCTCTCGCGTACGGCTATCTCGAAGCCTCTCAGATAGAGTTCACGGGCTGCACGCTGACTGACGCGCTCGTCGACACTCGTGCGATTGGTCTCCTGCGAGTTCACGGCGAAATGCTTGGCCGAGACACCCGCTCCCTGGCTCTGCACACCCTGTATATAGGCTGCAGCAATCTTACCCGTCACGAGGGGATCCTCGCTGTAGTATTCGAAATTGCGGCCGCAGAGGGGATTACGGTGCAGGTTCATGCCAGGACCGAGAATGACATCGCAGCGATACTCCTTGGTCTCATTGCCGATAGCCTCGCCAACCTTGCTGACAAGTTCTGTGTTCCATGTGGAAGCCAGACAGGATCCGATGGGGAAGGCTGTGGCGTAGTAAGTCTTGTCGGTGCCCTTGCGGGTGGGGTCGATGCGCACGCCGGCAGGGCCGTCAGTGAGCACGGTGGCAGGGATGCCGAGACGCGGGATGGCTGGAGAGGTTCCTGCGGCACCTGCCACGAGGTCGGCCTCGCCACCTACGACGGCACCAGTACCGAAGAAGTTGTTTGCACCGCCAACGAGTAGTTTGGCTTTTTCTTCAAGGGTCATAGCCTTGAGCACCTCGTCGATGTTATCGGCGCGGAGCTGGGGTTGGGCATTGGTAGTCATTGCGAATGATGTTGCTAGTAAGCAGATAGATAATAATTTCTTCATCGTCTTGGTTTTTTGTTATTGTTTATTGTCTCATGGGAATACTTTGAACTCGTAACCCTCATCGCGTAGCCACCGCAGGCTCTCCGGCAGTGCCGTCCGCAGTTTGTCAATGCTCTTGAGGGAGTCGTGAAAGGTGATGATGGAGCCGTTGCGCGTGAACTTCTTGATATTGTTGACCACATCCTCTGCCGTCAACCACTTGGAATAGTCACGTGAGACGAGATCCCACATGACAATCTTGTACTTCCTGCTGAGCCATGCATACTGACCCATGCGCATCCATCCGTGGGGGGGACGTACATAGTGGCTGTGGATGTAGGCATTGGCTTTCTCCACGTTGTAGCTATATTCCTTGATGGTATGGCTGAATCCTACGATGTGGTTGTGGGTATGGTTGCCCACCTGGTGGCCCTCGGCCTTTACACGTTCGAAGAGTTCGGGATATTTACGCACGTTGTCGCCCACCATGAAGAAGGTGGCCTTGGCGTCGAACTTCTTGAGTGTCTCAAGAATGAATGGGGTAGCCTCGGGGATTGGGCCGTCGTCGAAAGTCAGGTATACTGCCCTTTCGTGACGGTCCATTCTCCAGTAGGCTTTCGGGTAGAGCCAGCGGAGATAGATGGCTGGTTGCTCGATGATCATCTATTTATTCCTGAAACGTTCCTCCCTTGGCATGATATTGATTGACAAGAGCGTCCAACTGCTTTTCTCTCAGTGCAGTCTTCTGCTTGTCGATGGCATCCTGCATGTCGAGCATCTGATTCATGATGTACAGGTGGAGCATGCAGTCGCGCTGCGAGTTGTCAAAGCGCATGCCGTCGAGCGAGAGATACCATGTCATGTACTGCGTCGACTTGTTCCAGAGGTTGTCGAGCAGCTGCTGAGCTTTCTGGCTCTGGCCTGTTTCAATATAGGCACGCACCAGGTCGGTAGATCCGCTTTGGAAGTCGTGAGGCACATTAGCCGCGGGCAGTTCCTTCTCGCACTTGGCCAGCACCTGCTTGGCTTCCTCCTTCTTGCCTTCCTGGATCAGGTTGGTGGCAAGCGACGCCATCAGTCTTCGGTGGGTGTAGCACATGCGCATCACCGTCTCGTCGAGATAGATGCCAGGCTGGCTGACATTACCGAACTTAAACTTCTTCATCACGTTGTTGTAGGTCTTCTCCGTGTCGAAGTTCTTGGCACCGGGCACATTGGTGGTAAATGGTGTGATACGGTTGGCCAGACCCTCCTGCACGAAGTTGTCGCCCAGGTTCATATAGTTCTCCTGTCCCACGGTAGTAGCCACGTAGATGGGGCGCTCCCAGTTGGCGTGGGCAATCATCTCAAGCATCATCAGGTCACCTTTGTAGAGCGCACTCTTTCCTTTGAGTGAGATGACCATGCGGTCGGGGATGGAGTCGCTGGCCATCATCATACCACTGCGGCGTACGGCCTCTTTGTCGATGGTCATATAGAGTGTGTCCGTAGGGATGACGTGGAAGTCCTGTACGGAGGAACGTACCCAGTGGTCGAGGATGTTCGTCAGCTCGAAGGGCTCGTCGCCGAACTGCCTGCGGGCTTCCTCGGGCTGATCCTTGTAGAGCTGCATGACCTGCTCCTTGAGCGACGGGTCTACCTGTACGTATTCGTTGGTGCCGGCACAGTACTCCAGTCGCTTCCAGGTGATGGGCAGCGAGGGAGAGTCATAGGCGGGACGCACCATCTGGTCGATATACCAGTCAGTCTGCAGATAGGAGAGGTTGCAGACGCGGGCATCGGTACGCACGCTCTCAGTGTCCTGGTTGTACCAAAGTGGGAAGGTGTCGTTGTCGCCATTGGTGAATATGATGGGGTTGCCCTTCTCCTGCAGGGTCATCAGGTAGTTCTGACCGAAGTCGCGACAGGTATAGCGTCCTGAGCGGTCGTGGTCGTCCCAGGTCTGCGAAGCCATCTGGACGGGAACCAGCAGACAGACAAGTGATACCAGTGATACCATTACGAGATTCTCTTTTTTCATCTTCCGGTTGAGCCAGTCGATGATAGCAGCCACGCCCATGCCGCACCAGATGGCGAAGGCATAGAAAGAGCCTGCGTAGGCATAGTCGCGCTCACGGGGCTGCATGGGAGTCTGGTTCAGATAGATCACGATGGCCAGACCTGTCATGAAGAAGAGGAAGAATACCACCCAGAACTGACGGATTCCGATGGGGTCGTCGATGGTCTTCTGGATGCCGTTCACCTCTATCTTGCGCTTCCGCGTATACCAGGCCTGCCAGAAGAGACCTATCAGACCCAGCAACAGGGGCAGGCAGTAGAACACATTGTGCCCCTTGTTCTGTTTCAGCTCATCAGGCAGCAGGTCCTGATCTCCCAGACGGGCATTGTCGATGAATGGTATGCCTGAGAGCCAGTTGCCGTGCTCCAGTTCGCCGTTGCCTTGTATGTCGTTCTGTCGTCCGGCAAAGTTCCACATGAAGTAGCGCCAGTACATCCAGTTGCACTGGTAACTGAGGAAGAAGCGCAGGTTCTCGAATTGGTTGGGCATCTTCACCATCATGGGCTCACCGCAACGGTCGTAGGGCACCTCACTGCCGTCGACGCCTCCCATCCACGATTCATAGGCTGCGGTATGTGCTGAGCTGTACATTCGGGGGAAGAGCATGTTCTGCGCATATTTGTATTCGTCCTTGGTGCGCACGATGAAGTAGGAGTCTTTCTCATTCTCTGAAACCTTCTCCTTACGCTGGTAGACGGGCTTGCCCTCCGTCATCTCGGGGCGGCACATGTTGCCCTCCACCTTCAGGGCCACCTGTGAGGTATAGGCAGGACCGTAGAACAGTGGACGCTGGCCGTACTGCTCGCGTCCCAGGTAGTCGCCCAGGGTGAAGATGTCCTCTGGCGAGTTCTGGTCCATCGGGGGATTCGCCGACGAACGGATCACGATCAGTGCATAGCTCGAATAGCCTATCAGCAGCATCAGCATGCAGAGCAGCATCGTGTTCTTGGCACGGGCCGTGATCAGGGGCAGTTTGTCGCGCTGGTATTTCAGCAGGAACCACAGACCAGCCAGCACGGCGATGCCGATGATAAAGGCTGTCCATCCCCATCCGTAGAAGGGGATACCCATCAAGCCCACGGAGAGCAGGAAGGCTACGTTCTGTACGGTGACGCTGTGCTTCTGCGTCTGTGTCTCGTAGACGGCCCAGATCACTGTGGCGATGAGCAGGATGATATAGACGATCTCACCCGTATTGAACGGCATGCCGAGGGTGTTGACGAAGAACAGCTCAAACCATCCTCCTACGGTGACGATGCCTGGCACCACGCCGTAGAGCACCGCAGCCAGTATCACCACTGATACGGCCAGTGCCACGAGCGAGCCATTCAGGTTGGCATCGGGGAATCGCCGATAGTAATAGACGAGCACGATGGCAGGCACACAGAGCAGGTTCAGCAGGTGGACGCCGATGGAGATGCCCGTAAGATACATGATGAGCACCAGCCAGCGGTCGCTGTGAGGCTCGTCGGCATGGTCTTCCCATTTCAGGATGAGCCAGAAGACGATGGCCGTCAGTGCCGATGAGTAGGCGTATACCTCGCCTTCCACAGCCGAGTACCAGAAGGTGTCGCTGAAGGTATAGATCAGCGCGCCCACCAGTCCTGCTGCCTCGATGGTGATCAGTTTGGTCGTCGTCAGTTCCTCCCACTTGTCGATCAGCAGACGTCGCGTCAGATGGGTGATACTCCAGAAGAGGAACATGATGCAGGTGGCAGAGAGCAGGGCACTCATCACATTGACCATCTTGGCCACCTGTGTGGGATCACTGGCAAACTGCGAGAACAGGTTGGCCGTGAGCATGAAGAACGGTGCCCCGGGGGGATGTCCTATTTCCAATTTGTAACCAGTAGTGATAAACTCGGGACAGTCCCAGAACGAAGCTGTCGGCTCAATGGTGGAGCAATAGACGAAGGCTGCTATCAGAAACGACAGCCAGCCGATGACGTTGTCCACCAATTTAAATTGTTTCATCTAAAGAATATCTTTTTTAACGTTAAAAATCTATCTTGCGTGCAAAATTACGAAAAAATCGGCTATATGAATAAACCTGCGCCGTAAATTAAGATAATATAACGGAATATCTTGCCCAGCGTGATGGCTATCAGCGTGATGACGATATTCGAGCGCATCAGTCCCAGGGCGATGGTGATGGCACTGCCCAGAACGGGCAGGAAGGCGAAGAAGCCCATCCATGCACCACGGCCTGCCATGAAGCGATGGGCCTTGTCGAGCTTCTCCTTGCTCACGTGCAGATATTTTTCTATCCACTCCATCTTGCCCATTCGCCCGACGGCGTAGTTCACCACCGACCCCAGTACGTTGCCCACCGTTCCGTAGATCATCAGTATCCAGGGGTCAAGGCCTGTCGCCATCAGTCCTATCATCACGGCCTCGCTCGAGAAGGGGAAGAAACTGCCTGCCAGGAAGGCTGCTGCCAGCATGCCCCAATAGCCGTACTGGGTCAGGAATGCTATGATGCCATCCATAGGTTGAAGACCGTCAGCAGCACCACCGATGCGGCAATGACGTAGGATGCGATGTTGGTTACCCGTGTGGATGTCAGTGCCAGGAAGTGGCCCAGCAGCGGACTGCCTGCAATGATAATCACCCTGAGCATCGTGTCGTCGTGCTGAGGCTGGATAATCAGTAGCAGCGTGGCCAATCCCCAGAGCATCATCAGCGAATAGTAGATCTCTCGGGTGCGTATCTTGTCGAGGAAGTATTTCCTGGAGTAGTGCACGATGCCCGTAATAGTCAGGATGGTCAGCAAGGCAAATGTCAGTATCTGCGATGCGCTGAGCGACAGGTAGTCGGCTGGCAGTATGTAGTGCCCGGTCTCCATCAGGTGCTCCAGCAGTGGCATCATGTCGCCTTCGTTGAAGCAGAGTATCCAGGCCAGTGCAAACCAGTAGGGACACAACAGTCCCAGTATGGTTGCCGTGAAGGTGCGCCAGCTGAGGCAGTAGAGCGTGGTGGCCATCATCAGCCATACCACGGGAATCAGCCAGAATGTCAGTGCCGAGGCCATACTGGCCAAGCCCAGCATCAGGAAGGTGTAGAAAGCCCATGCTGCAGCCTGTTTGTCCTGATAGCACTTGAAGAGACAGAACAGACTGGTCACGAGGCATAGCTGGAAGACGGCGCCACTCGTCGAGGGGAAGAGAAAGCAGGGCACACACGATAGCAAGGCGTAGGATGCCGTCACCGCACGGCTATAGATGCGGATGAGGGAGTTGTTGTTGTCCAACTCCGTCATCACGGCCACGGAGAGGGCGAAACAGCCAAACTGTATCCACCACTGGTGCTGGATCAGTCCTGCTGTCAGCCAGATGCCAATGCAGATTGCGAAAGTCACAGGCAGCGTCCTGCGACTCTCTGCCACCTTGTTCTGTATATGCTTCATTTACAGGTCGGCACCGATGTCGCGACGGAAGTATTTGTCTGTGAATTGTATCTTCTGGGCCTCTTCAAACGATTTCTGCAGGGCCTCGGCCTTGTCCTTGCCGTAGCTGCTGACGGCTATCACGCGCCCTCCTGCAGTCACCACTTGCCCGTCCTTCAGGGCCGTTCCGCTATGAAAGACGATGCTGCCCTCCACCTGGTCGATGCCCGTGATGGGATAGCCCTTCTTGTATTCCTGGGGATAGCCTCCGCTGACGAGCATCACACAGACTGCTGCCCTGGGGTCGAACTCGATGGTGCGCTGGTCGAGATTGCCCTCGGCCACACCTTCAAACAGGTCTACGATGTCGCTCTTCAGGCGCAGCATCACGCTCTCCGTTTCTGGGTCGCCCATACGGCAGTTGTACTCGATCACCATCGGGTTGCCATCGACGTTGATGAGTCCGAAGAAGATGAATCCCTTATAGTCGATACCTTCTTCGGCCAGTCCCTCCACGGTAGGCCTGATGATACGGTCTTCCACCTTCTGCATCCACTCCTTGGTGGCGAAGGGTACGGGGGTCACGGAGCCCATGCCGCCCGTGTTCAGACCTGTGTCGTGCTCGCCGATGCGCTTGTAGTCCTTGGCCTCAGGCAGTATCTTATAGTGGCGTCCGTCTGTCAGCACAAACACGGAGCACTCGATGCCACTGAGGAATTCCTCGATAACGACGCGCGAAGAGGCATTGCCGAACATGCCGCCCAGCATTTCCCTCAGTTCCTTCTTGGCTTCATCGAGGGTGGGCAGTATCAGCACACCCTTGCCAGCACAGAGACCGTCGGCCTTCAGTACGTAGGGAGCCTTCAGGGTCTCGAGGAAGGCGATGCCTTCTTCCACGTGCTCGCCGTCGAAAGTCTGATAACGGGCCGTGGGGATATGGTGGCGCTGCATGAAGGCCTTGGCGAAGTCCTTCGAGCCTTCCAGCACGGCGCCTGCCTTCGAGGGGCCTATCACGGGCACGTCTTTCGTCCTTGTGTCACTCTTCAACTCGTCGTAGATGCCTTTCACCAACGGGTCTTCCGGGCCTACCACCACCATCTGGATGTCGTTCTCCACCACAAACTGTTTGATGGCCTCAAAGTCATCAGCCTTCATGCTGACGTTCTCGCCGCAGTTGCCGGTGCCGGCATTGCCTGGGGCGATGTACAGTTTCTCACATTTCTCACTCTGAGCAATCTTCCAAGCCAGGGCATGCTCACGTCCGCCGCTTCCTAATAATAATATCTTCATAATCTTCAATCTTCAATGTTCATTTCAGGTAATCTTCAAAATACCGGGTGATGCGCTCATGCAGATGTACGCTGGCATGGCCTCTCATGTTGTGAGGCTCGCCAGGGTAGGCGAAGAAATCGGGCTGCGTGCCGGCCTTGATACAGGCATCGAGGAACGCGAGGCAATGCTGGGGCACCACTGTCGCATCATTGTAGCCCGTGATGATCTGCAACCGTCCCTTCAGGTTCTTGGCCTTGGGCAGCAGACTCGTCTTGGCGTAGCCTATGGGGTTGTTCTCTGGCGTGCCCATATAGCGCTCGCCGTACATCACCTCATACCATTTCCAGTCGATCACCGGACCTCCTGCCACACCCACCTTGAACACGTCGGGGTAGTTGGTCATCAGCGAGATGGTCATAAAGCCTCCATACGACCAGCCATGTACACCCAGACGCTCCATGTCGACGTAGGGCAGGGCGCGCAGATAGTCCACGCCCTTCATCTGGTCCTGCATCTCTATCTGGCCCAGCTGGTGCCAGGTGGCCTGTTCAAAGTCGAGTCCACGGCGCTCAGAGCCTCTGTTGTCGAGGATGAACACGATGTAGCCTTTCTGTGCCATGTAGGTCTCCCACGACCTGCTGGCCCAGTGCCACGATGCGGCGACGTTATGGGCGTGAGGCCCGCCATAGACGTAGACCACTGTGGGGTATTTTTTCTGCGGGTCGAAGTCGGCAGGCTTCACCATCCTCCAGTAGAGGTCTGTCTGTCCGTCAGCAGCCTTGATGGATCCGTTTTCGAAGAGGGGCTGCTGGTAGTCCTTCCAGGGGTCGGCAGCGTCGAGCAGTGTCTTTGTGGCGTGCTTCCTGGTGCTGGCCGTGATGATGCGCCGTGGTATCTGCGGTGCCGAGAATTTCTCGTAGAGTTTCTCGCCCGATGCCGACAACTGGCAGGTCTGTGCGACGCCGATGCCCTCGTCGAGCAGGGTGCGCTTGCCCGTGGCGATAGCGACGCTGTAGGCGTTGTCCTGCAGTGGGTGCAGCTCGTTTGAGGTGATGATGATGCTCTTGTCCTTCCGGTTGAAGCCTGCCACGCTGGTCACCACCCATGGCCCCTTGGTCAGTTGCTGCACCTGCTGGCCTTCAATATTAAATAGGTATAGATGGTTGTAGCCGTCCTTCTGACTCTGCATGACAAACAGTGTCTCGTCCCATGGCAGGAAGAGTATGGGGTGCTGCGGCTCTACGTATTTATCACTCGTCTCGCGGTATAATTCCCGTTTGCGCTCACCCGTGGCAGCGTCGTAGCTCACCAGTCGGCAGTCGTTCTGCTCGCGGTTCAGTTCCTGCATGTAGATGGTCTCGCCGTCCGGGCTCCAGGCGATGTTGGTGAAGTATACCGGATTAGCCGGATTATTCGGATTATCCGGAGTCTTCAGATAGACGGTCTTCTTGGTCAGCAGGTCGTAGATGCCCACGGTCACCTGGTGCGAGGTCATGCCTGCCATGGGGTATTTGTCGGGCTCATGGTTGGCCTCGCGCTGGAAGATGTCCACCTGAGGGTAGTCGGCCACCATCGTCTGGTCCATCCTGTAGAAGGCCAGCCTGCGGCCGTTGTCGCTCCAGAAGAGCCCCTCCTCGATACCGAACTCATTGCGGTGTACGGCTTCTCCGTAGACGATTTCACGACTGCCGTCGGTGGTCAGTTGGGTCTCTTCCATGCCGTCTCTGATGTAGAGTTGCTGGTCTGCCTTCTTGTAGGCGAGTGCCTTCGAGGCTTTGTTCCATTTGCTCACGGTGACGCCCTTCAGAGCCTGCGTCCACTCGATAGCCTTCGTCTTGAAGTTGTAGAGCAGTTGCAGGTCGGCATTCCTGAGCATCACCAGAGGCTTGTCGGCATAGGGATAGGTGGCACTCATGGCCGAGTGGATGGGCTTGGTATTCGGTTCGCCGTTGGTCAGCATGGCGTTCACCTCATCGAGCCTGAAGAGCGGTTTTCTCTTGCCCCTGGCGTCGATGGTGCCTCCCTCCTCGGCATCCTGATACATCAGTTGCTCGCCCCACCAGGTGAGCCACATGTTCTGTGGCAGCAACTGTCGGTAGTTGTTGCCGCCATAGTTCAGGTCTTCCAGCGTGAAGTGTTTCTTTTGTGCCTGCATGGGGTGGGGTAGTGTGGTCAGTGTGAGCACGGCGATGAGTGCTGCTATCTTAATCTTCATCATCGTCAGTCCTCCTTCTCCTGTTGAAGTCGTTGTTGTCGCGTCCCTTCCAGTTTTTATTGTCTCTCCGGATATTTCGGTCTTTCCTGTTTCCGCGGGTGTTCCGGTCATCCCGGTTCTTGCGGGCTTTCCAGTCTTTCCGGTCGTCGCGCTCCTCGCGGTCATTCCTGTCTTTTCGGGTATTCCGGCTATTCCGGTCGTTTCGCTCGATGTCGTGCTTGTGGAAGGTGAACGAGCGGATGTCGGCCTCCTCGTTCTGTTCCGTCTCCTCCATTCGTTGCTTAAACTCACGGTTCTTCTTGAAGCGGTGCTTCTCGGCCATCTGGCGTTTCTCCTCATCGGTCTTCACCACGCCGCCTTCGTGACGGAAGTCCTTCAGCTTGCCGTCAAACATCTGATACTTCCTGAATTCGCACTCCAGCGAGCCGTTGTAGAGGGGTATCTTGATACTGGGCTTCAGGCCTATCTGCTCGAAGCACTCCTCGCGGTAGCTCAGCACCCAGGCATCGTTGCCCTTGAACTGGTGCTTCAGTCGCTCGCCTATCATCCTGTAGGTGCCCAGCAGGTCGGGCGTAGAGATGCGCTCGCCGTAGGGTGGGTTGGTCACGATGATACTCTTGTTCTTGGGGGCGGTGAAGTCCTTGAAGTCCTGCTGCTCGATGGTGATATCGGCAGAGAGCCCTGCGGCCTTGGCGTTCAGTCGTGCCGTGTTCACAGCCTTCATGTCGATGTCGTAGCCGTAGATATGGTGGTTGAACTCCCGTTCCTGGCTGTCGTCGTTATAGATCTCGTCGAAGAGCTCGGCATCGAAATCAGGCCATTTCTCAAAGGCATATTCCTTTCGGAAGAGGCCTGGTGCCATGTTGCGTGCGATGAGAGCTGCCTCGATGAGCAGTGTGCCCGAACCGCACATAGGGTCGATGAAGTCGGTATCGCCCCGCCAGCCAGTCATGAGGATCATGCCTGCGGCGAGCACCTCGTTCAGGGGGGCCTCCACGCTCTCCTGTCGATAGCCCCTGCGATGGAGCGACTCTCCGCTGGAGTCGAGACTCAGCGTGCACTGGTCCTCAGCCACGTGGATGTTCAGGCGTATGTCGGGGTTGGCCACCGAGATGTTAGGGCGCTTGCCCGTCTTCTCTCGCAACTGGTCCACGATGGCATCTTTCACCTTATAAGATAGGAATTTCGAATGCCTGAATTCTTCCGAGAATACCACGGCATCCACGGCGAACGTCCTGTCGTTCGCCAGATATTCAGTCCAGTCTGTTTTCTTGATTTCCTCGTAGACATCATCTGCACTCTTCGCCTTGAAGTGCCGGATGGGCTTCAGGATGCGGATGGCTGTGTGCAGTTGGAAGTTCGCGCGGTACATCATTTCCTTGTCGCCCGTGAACGATACCATCCTGCGTCCTATTTGTACATTGTTGGCCCCCAGTTGGGTCAGTTCTTTCGCCAGTACAGGTTCCAGTCCCATAAACGTCTTGGCGATGAGTTCGTACTCCTGTTGAGGCGCACGGCTCGTAGAGATGTTCTGTTCCATTATTTCAATATTGCCTTCTTTTCGACTGCAAAGTTACTCAAAGTCGGGCGAAAAAACAAATAATTTGCTAAAAAATAGTGTCCTTTGTTGCGTTATTCGGAATTATTTCTTAATTTTGCCCTCGTAAAGTGATGATATGGTGACAAATCTGCTATATGCGCGCTTCATCAGCGGTAGCGCTGTGGGATGGATATGGGCGTTCGGAGGGCTTATATTCCTGGTGCTCTGTTGGCTTGCCTACAGACAATGGCGTGAGTACCGTCGGCTGCAGTCCGAGCTGGCCGAGATGGAGAAGGTGTGGCAGAACAATATCCAGTACGAGTTCGTACTCAAGGCCATGCGCATCGCCGTGTGGCGATACGATACCACCACCCGCGCCTTTGTCTATGAGAACGATTTCCGTTACGGCACCGCCAGCTATGTGCCCGACAAGGACGAGACCTTCTTCGATACGCTCACGGCCATCGACGCTGCCGATGTAGACCGGGTCAGCAAGGCCTTCGTCGACCTCGTCGAGGGGCGCACCGACACCTATCATCAGGAGTACCGCGTCCACATGCCCAACGGCTCTTCCTATTGGGAGGAGAGCTATGCCACCATCGTGGAGCGCGATGCCGACGGCAAGCCCCAGAAGATTGTGGGCACATCCCAGCGCATCGATGCCCGCAAGGAACTCGAGGCCTCCCTCGTTGCAGCCCGCAACAAGGCCGAGGAGAGCGACCGTCTGAAGACGGCCTTCCTGGCCAATATGGGTCACGAGATACGCACCCCCCTCAATGCCATCGTCGGCTTTGCCGACCTGCTGCCCGTGGTGCAGAGCGAGGAAGACCGCAACCAACTTATCTCCGAGATACAGGCCAACAACCGCAAGCTGCTCCGTATCATCGACGGTCTGGTGAGCATGTCGAAGATCGAGGCCGGAGCCAAGAGTCTGCTCATGGCCAAGGTCGACCTCAATCAGCTCATCCAGCAGATGGTCGACACCTATCAGCCCACCACCAATGTCCAGATGACCTGCTACTGCCCGTTGGCGAAGCTCGAGATCAACAGCGACCGCGAAAAGCTGCTCGAAATCCTCGACAACCTGGTGCAGAATGCCGTCAAGTTCACCACCGAGGGCTCCATCGCCCTGACTTACGAGGTGGAGGGCAATCAGGTGCGCGTCAGCGTCAGCGATACGGGCAAGGGCATCTCAGAGGCTGATCAGAAGCGCATCTTCGAGCGTTTCGTCAAGGTCGACGAGTTTGTCCCCGGCACAGGCCTCGGCCTCTCCGTGGCCAAGTCGCATGTAGAAAACCTTGGAGGCCAGATAGGCGTCATCTCTGCCCTCGGCACCGGCACCACCTTCTGGTTCACGCTCCCCCTCGAAGCCTAAGCCCTATGCGTCGCACGCTGCTCATCGCCTCACTGCTCCTGGCCCATTGCTCACTGCTCCTGGCGCAGACCTTCACGTCTTCGCCCATCCCCGATTCCGTCTTCCAGCGCATGCAGGGCCGTTCCTATCCCCGCGACTGTTCCGTGCCGCGATCTGAGCTGCGCTACCTGCGCCTCTCCCATGTCGACGCCCAGGGGCGAGAGCATGTGGGCGAGATGGTGTGCAACAAG
>DDQK01000018.1:7244-69354 GCA_002342665.1 Prevotella sp. UBA2444 | reverse complement strand
CAGCGTTTCCCTACTATTACGCGCGCATAGTGTCGCGTCAACCACTTGCGCCGTCTTGTCTTCGGGTGGTGTTCGTCGACAAGTGGGTCAAAGCACCCCTGACCCAAAAATAATCAAACCGATGGAGTGAAATAATCAGCCAAATATTTGGAGGTTTCAACAGAAACAACTATCTTTGCAACCAAAAGTCAGAGTTTACCTCAATTACGACATCATGTATCTGGAACCCTTCGACAAACACACTAACTATCTGCTCACGGAAATCTGGACACGACCCACTATCACCTACGGGTTCGTGGTCTGTTTCGAGACTGAAAAAGAAGAGAAATAGTTGATGCTTTTAAACCAATTAAATTAAAAACGATTATGAAGAAAATGATTCAATGGGTGCTCGCCGTCACCCTCGTCTGCGGCGCAAGCATTTTCACAGCATGTACGTCGAACAACGGCGACAACCCCGTTCAGGCTCAACGGCAGATAGCCATCATCGCCAAGAACGGAACAGTTGAATACTGGCAGCAGATACGTTCGGTGTTTGAGTCGGAATGTGCGGGCAAAGGCGTGGAGGCCCTCTGCTACTTCACCAGCAGCGACTTCGCCTCCGACGAACAGCGTCAGGCCGTCAGCAGGCTGTCAGCCGAGGCAGGCAGCGGACTGAAAGGCATCATCTATGCCCCCTGTGTGAGTGAGAATGGTGAGACCGCCGATGCCGAGGTGGCCGCGCTGGCCCAAAAGTTAGGCATCCCCGTGGTCGTCATCGACAATGCCGTAGCAACCGACAGTCCGCTGGCTTCATGCCCCTTCTTCGGTACTGACAGCAAGGCATCCGGCGAGGCGCTGGCCGACAAGGTGATGGCCGAGAACGTGGCGGTCTTTGCCATCGGCAACGGCCCCGGCAAGGAGCGTGCCGAGGCCTTCAAGGCCAAGAAGCCGGGCACCGTCGTCTGCTACACGACCAAGGACCAGGTGGCGGCCGACGTAAAGGCTACATTGGATGGCTACAACGACTTCGTCTTCTTCAATGGCGAACTGGCCGATGCCGTGCTCAGCCTGCTCAGGGATACACATAAGAATGTCTATTCCTTCGATGTCTACCAATCGTTCATCGACGAGATGATGGTGGCCAACAGTTACTTCAAGGGCATCATGGGACAGGACACGGAGACGATGGTCCTCAAGGCTGTGGAGGCAGTGCTCAACCGCGCAGCCAAGGGCGAGATGATTGCTCCAATCTATTATACCATCAACGACTTCGTGACGCCGATCCCCGACCTGTCAGAGAAGATCATCGGCAAGTGGATGGTGTCTGAACTGGAGGGACAGCCGTGTCCCACCAACTGGAAGACGGTGCTGACCTTCGTCTCGCCCACCCAGGCCTACGGCAGCCTCTCCGATTTCTTCAGTCAGTCGTGGAACGTGAAGGTGCTGGCCGACGTCAAGATCGACGGGAACAATGTGGGCGTCATCACTCATGACGAGGCCAACTCCAACGTGCTGGACTGCTTCGTCCTGGAGATATCGGACAAGGAGATGCTGATGAGTTCCGACTGGAATGTATACGTGGACGGCAAATCGGTGCAGCATGAGGTCTATGGCAAGGAGCGCTACGAGCGCATCAACAAGGACTATCAGCAGGACATCCTCGGCACATGGGAGGGCAAGGTGACCAGCGCTGAGGACGAGCACTCCGACGGCAAGTTACACCGCTGGGAGTACAAGGCCGACGGCACCTACGTCTACTACAACGAAGGCGACGCCGAGTGGGTGGCCCAAGACGATGCGCTGGCCGAGTACTTCGTCGACGGCACCCTGCTCTGCACCCGCTGGAAGAATACCGCCGACAGCGAGGAAATGCGCGAGTGGTGGGAGATAGAGAGCATCGAGGGCGGCGTGATGAAGTGGAAAGCCCTGCGCCAACGCGAAGACGGCTCCACCTACACCGCCACCTTCCAGATGACACGTGTGAAATAATGCTCACAAAGTGTCTGACACTTTGTGAGCAGAAGACGGACGAGACCAAGGCTAAGATTCAGGCTATTGTCAATAATCTGTAGATGAAGGTACGCATCACCGCCATACGCCAGACGGTCTATCCCGACCTGATGGCAAAGTACGAGAACCCTATCGAGCATACTTGCGACGTCACGGAGGGCCAGCAATGGATCTCCGTTGACGGCAAGCAGCCCGAAGGGATGTGTCCTGCTGCATGGTACTCCATGCGTGAGTTCGTGGAGTCGCTGGCCAGAGGCAAAGGCAATTTTTACGACGGCTGGATGAAGAACCCGATGAGCGCGATGATTAGTTGTAACGACGGTTTCCGTCCGTTCAGTTTCTATATTGAGGCAATCGATGATTAGCATCTAAGCAATGAGCAGGAAGCTGTTTTGCGAAATATCACCTTTCACCTATCGCCTGTCGATGGAGAAGGAAATCCTGAAGCGCAAGTTGAAGGACTTCTTTCGCAAGACCGTTTTCGCACATGAACGGACTTCGGACTCCCTGTCCATCCTCGTCTATCAGCACAAGTCGCTTATCCGTCGCCGACTGGGCAATGTCGATATGCAGCTGCAGGAGAACAAGGCCACCAACCTCGCCCTCGCCGTTACCCATATCCACGGCTTGCTCATCCGGCCTGGCGAGACCTTCTCCGTTTGGAAACTCGTCGGACGAACCAGTGAGCGCAAAGGCTACAAAGAAGGACTGACCATTGCAAAAGGACAACCGTCAAAGGGCATCGGTGGAGGACTTTGCCAGTTGTCGAACCTGATACACTGGATGATTCTGCATAGCGAACTGACCATCGTGGAGCATCATCACCATGACGGCCTCGATCTCTTTCCTGACTATGGTCGTAAGATTCCTTTCGGCACGGGCACCAGCATCTCCTACAACTACATCGACTACCGCGTGAAGAACGAGACCGACAACACCTATCAGCTTCGTCTATGGGTGGATGGTGAATATCTTTGTGGAGAACTACGTGCCGCTGAACTCCAGTCGCACACTTTCCACATCCATGCAGAGAACGAGTGTTTTTCCCGAGAAGGAGATGCGATTTATAGAAACGGGCAGGTCTATCGTGATGTTATAGACCGTGTTACAGGCCGACACCTCGAAAGTCAGCTTATCCGTACTAACCATGCCAAGGTGATGTACGACCTTCCACCGTCCATAACCATCCGAGAACAATGATTATTCATAAACAATAAAAGACAAACAGTTATGATACTTACAACTACACAACAGATTGAGGGTCACACCATCCGCGAGTACAAGGGTGTGGTGACAGGTGAAACAATTATCGGAGCAAACTTCGTGAAGGACTTTTTCGCTGGCATCCGCGACATCGTAGGCGGACGCTCCAGCAGTTACGAGAAGGTGCTACGCGAGGCAAAGGACACTTCGATGAAGGAGATGATGGAGCGTGCACAAGCTATGGGAGCCAACGCCATCGTGGGCATCGACATCGACTATGAGACCATCGGCGAGACCAACTCTATGCTGATGGTAGCTATCAGCGGAACAGCGGTTGTCATATAAGACAGAATAATTTCCAGCAAATAAATAATGATTGATAAAAATCATTAAAAGAAATGACGATGGCAGAATTGACAAAACGGATAGGTTACTACTTTAACCTGATGCCTGACAAGGAAGACGAGCGCGAGATTGTCGAGCAGATAAGCAGCGGAGTAAGTTTTCGCGGTGCCCAGCTTTGGGTGCTCATCTTCGCTATATTCATCGCCTCATTGGGTCTTAACGTCAATTCCACGGCAGTCATCATCGGTGCCATGCTTATCTCACCGCTGATGGGACCCATCATCGGCATGGGACTGGCTGTGGGTACCAACGACCTCGACCTGCTCAGACGGGCGGCAAAGAATTTCGGTGTTGCTACACTGATCAGCGTACTGACAGCCACGGTCTATTTCCTGATTACCCCGCTTGGCGAGGCACAGTCGGAACTGCTGGCCCGCACGTCGCCCACACTCTACGACGTGCTCATCGCCTTCTGTGGCGGTGCGGCGGGCATCATCGCCCTCTGCACACGAGGCAAGGGCAATGTCATCCCCGGCGTAGCCATTGCCACCGCCCTGATGCCTCCGCTCTGCACGGCAGGTTTCGGACTGGCTACAGGGCACCTGATGTATTTCCTCGGCGCCTTCTACCTATTCTTCATCAACACCGTATTCATTGCCTTGGCGACATATTGTGGCGTGCGGCTGATGCACTTTCACCGCCGTGAGTTCCAGTCGCCTGAAAAGGCACGGAAGGCTCACCGCTACCTGATGATAATCATCGTGCTGACTATGCTGCCTGCTGCCTATATGACCGTTTGCATCGTGCAGCAGCATGTCTTCGACAGCAACGTGAGGTACTTCATCAAGGCGGAACTGAGCCAGCGCGGCACACAGATTATCTCTGACAACATCGACAATGACAGTCTGAAACTGCGCATTGTGGCTGTGGGGCGTGAGATTACCGAAGCGAAGCGCTTGGAGGCAGAACGCCACATGGCCGGGTACGGCTTGGAGGGCTACCAGCTGCGTATCATTCAGGGAACGCAGAGCGACAGCCTGCTGACGCTCAACGAACAGCTAAGCCATCTCAACACCAGCTACGAACAGGAACGCCGACAGCAGGCAGGCCTCTCTGCCCAAAACGCACTGCTCAGCGAGCAACTTTCCCGATATACGAGGATAGACCAGCTCGCCGCCGACCTCCGTCCAGAGATGGCCACGCTCTTCCCTCAGGTCAGTCATTTCAGCCTCTCGCACGTGAAAGAGTTCAGCCGTGACTCTGCCGCCACCTGCTCCTACGTGGCAGCCATCATCCGGTGTTCAGAAGGCAGCAAACTCTCAAAAGTAGATGCACAGAAGCTGAACGACTGGCTACAGAAGCGCATCAAAGCCGACAGCCTGGTTATTGTCAACAAGGATTAAGAGTATGGATTGATAGATTCCATATCTAGCGAACAGTAAATAATCGTAAGTACGCAAATGCAAAGTGTCTGACACTGAGCATGTCCCTCTGATCGCTTTGTCAGGCAAAGTGGGTCAAAGTCCCCACGACTCTCTTAATCCTTTTTTATGTTATTTATGCACTTTTTCGCAAAAATATTTGGTCATTTCGTATAAAACATGTACCTTTGCAACCAATAGATCCCGCCACCGCTTCTCGTCCGCAAGGAATGCAGCGTACCAGGGCGGGCCATTTTTTACTTAAACGGCTATGGAATATACGAAACAACTTCTCACACTCGATCAGCAGATTTCTATTCTGAGGACGAGTTCATTTTGGAACACTTCCGCAAATATGACACCCCTTCTATGCACCTGTCTGGAAAACACTCGAAGTGGCTTCGATGGGTACACTCTCCAAGCTCTACGCTAACATGAACGACAGTGCCGCCAAGAAGTCCGTCAGCCGTAGTTTCATGATCCCTAAGTTCGAGTATATGCGCAACTGGCTCCGCTGCATTACAGTCGTTCGTAACATTTGTGCCCACCATGCCCGTCTTTGGAATGCCAACATCGTGGTTAAGCCCAACCTCCCGAATCGCCTGCCAAATCAATGGATAACCAACAGACAAGTAGCACCCGACAAGCTCTATCCCCATCTGTGCTATATCGCCTACTGGCTCAACAGCATCAATCCTGCCAACACTTTCATCAAGGATATCAAGAGCCTGCTCGCGAAGTATCCTGCCGCTGACCCGGCAGCAATGGGATTTCCAAGAGGATACCAAAATGAGCCGCTGTGGCAATAGAACAACCCTTGTCATCTCTATCTACCCATTCATCTTCTTTTAGTCACTGGGACAGAGGTACTTGGGTCTGATAGCAAAAAAATTGCCATGAAAACAGGCACCCATACCCAGGTGCCGTCCCCTGACCCACAGACCCCGTGTGCTTGATCAATGACCTGTCCCCGTGATCTTCTCCATATAGTTGTCTGGCTCTTTCAATAAATTTTTCACGTGTAAGTTTCCTTGGCATCCTCTATGTGGTTTATCCTATTTTCAAAATATCGACTAGTTGATAACATTTGCGACATAATTCTATAAAGCCCTGTTCTATTCAAAGCTTAATATCCTTGCCCTTATCATCAGTCACCTCTCGCCCTTTTACCATCAATTTCAACCATGCTGCAGAGAACATCAATTTATCTTCAATATATGGATGCTTAGGATCATGATTTGCCCATTTGATTAACCCCTTCCTATATTTGTCTTTTACATTAGCAACACTATTATTAACAATATAATTCATGTCAAAGCCATCGTCAGCCAATTGCTTTTCCAACTCTTTTTCCTCATCTGTTTTTTCACGAAAGAGATCCAGTTTGTCATCGTACGTTATAGATTCGCCACGTATTCTCTTTCCTTTCATATTTACATCAATATAAAGGTATTCCATAGGTTCTGCCATCATTACTCCCATACCATTGGGTGCTTTAAGAGTAAAAGCTATTACACACAGTGAATCAGATGAATAAACAATATGTGTATTAACAAGTTCGGCTTCATCCGAACGTATTACCATTTCTTTCATCATACTTTTCAGATGATTCATGGCATCATCTTCAATATTCTTTGAACATGACATACACATCAGTATGAGTGCAACAAATAAATACCTTTTCATTTAATTATTACCTTAGGTTTTATATCTTCGGCAAAGATACTAATACTTTCCGAGACAGACTGTAAATCCTGATTTTTTTTTAGAAAACTCTCAAAATAGTTGGCTGAGTCGATGAAAAGCAGTACCTTTGCACCAATAAATCGCGTACTATGTTAGAAGATAATTTATTCGAAGACGAGATATTTGATGGCGAGCTGGGACAAGTGTGGCTTGTGGCCGAGGCACCATCGAGGGATATTGCTGAGCAATTGGCTGATCTGCATTCCTTGAAGGGAGCAGGATTCATCAGCATGCTGAAAGAGATAACCCTGCAAAGAGCCTTTTGTCCTTTGGAGGGCGAAAACAACATCTATACCACTGGTGGCACGAAGGATGATGATTATGACAATCTGCTGAATGCCGCCCGCAAGGCTGTAGAGCATGGATACAAGGTCTTTATCCTGCCCAATCCCAAAGGCATCAGATCAGCCGATTTCATCTTTGAACGAAAGGGAGTCTATAAGATGTTCGACCTTAAGACGATTTCTGGAAAATCATCGGTCAGTAATCGCTTATTGGAATCTATAGGTCAGGCAAACCATATTTTATTAAACATGACCACTAATTACAATGCCCGTCTACTTGCAAAAGACATCTCATTATATTTTAGTGTTAATACCAATGCGTTTGAAGTTCTGGTGTTTAAAGGCTCAAAGAGTATCCTTATCAAGCGAAAAGCCGCATTGGATAAATCGTTCGTGAAAAAATTCATGTTTGCATATAACAAATAAAGCCACCCGAGGGTGACTTTAAAATGGGCGGTGGCGATATGGTCCTGCCCTCTCGGGATTCTGCCCGGATAGCCAGATCTTTCATTCTGACGCTGCAAAGATACGAAAAAACGAGCAAACTACCAAATAAATCTCGATTTATTTTGGTTTTCAAGTAGTCATTGGGGAGGACTTCAATCAGAATCTGAAGTAGAGTAACATGTGTCTACATGCCTGTAGACAGGATTTTCATATAGTCATCATAGCTGATGTGCCTGCCTCCCATGGATGCGAACAGAGGCGTGACGAACTGGCAGTCGATGAAATGGCCACCAGCATGCTCCATGGCTTTGGCCAGATGAATCAGTGCGAGCTTGGAGGCATTGGGGACCAGTGAGAACATGCTCTCGCCAAAGAAGGCATTGCGCAGGGTGACGCCGTAGAGCCCACCCACGAGGCGGCGACCTTCGGCGGTGTCGACTGGTTGCCATACCTCTACGCTGGCAGCATAACCGAGGCGGTGGAGTCGGGTGAAGGCCTCGATGATGTGGGGCCCCAGCCATGCTCCGCTCTCCTCGTCGCGCCCCTGGGCTTTAGAACAGCCGTTGATGACGCCCTCAAAGTCGTGGTTGACGGTCACTTCATACCTGTGCTGTTTCAGCAACTGACGCATGGAATGACTGATGTGGATCTCGCGGGGGAAAATGACGTAACGATTGAGCGGGCAGTACCAGTGGGGCTCGCTCTCCATCTGATAGGCGTACCAAGGGAAGAAACCGTTGCTGTATGCCAATATCAGACGCTCGACTGACAGGTCGCCACCGATAGCTACCAGTCCGTCGCTCTCACCCCATCGGGGATTGGGAAACCAGAGTTCATCGTCCAATTGCCAGACTGCCATCCTTCAAGCTGATAGTTGTTTCGCCGCCATTCTTCAGACTGCCAAAGAGGATCTCTCGCATGAGCAGGGGCTTAAGCTGTTGGGCAATGACGCGATCCATCTCACGGGCGCCATACTCTGCCGTGAATCCTGTGTTGAGCAGGTGGTCAAAGGCCTCTGCCGACAATGTCATCCTGACGTGCTTGGCTTCGAGCTTGTCCTCCAGTTCGCGGAGTTTCTTCCTGAGAATGAGCGTGGCCATCTCGCGGTCCATGTCGCGGAAGACGACGGCTCCCGACAGGCGATTGAGAAACTCGGGCTTGAAGGTGCGCTTGACTTGCTTCATCATCGCCTCGCCACGACTGACGCTGCTGTTGAAGCCTACGCTATGGGAGGCAAACTGCGCTCCGGCATTGGAGGTCATGATGAGCACCACGTTGCGGAAGTCGGCCTTGCGCCCTTTGTTGTCCGTCAGGCGGGCATAGTCCATCACCTGGAGCAGTATGTTGTAGATGTCCTGGTGGGCTTTCTCTATCTCGTCGAGCAGCAGCACGGCATTGGGCGTCTTGCGGATGGCGTCTGTCAGCAGTCCGCCGTCTTCGTAGCCCACATAGCCGGCAGGTGAGCCGATGAGCTTGGCCACGGTGTGCTTCTCGGTGTATTCGCTCATGTCGAAACGGATCAGTTCGATGCCCAGTTCCCGGGCCAGCACTCTTGCCACTTCGGTCTTTCCCACGCCTGTAGGCCCTACGAAGAGCAGTGAGGCCAGCGGCTTGTTGTCATCGAGCAGTCCTGCACGCGACATCTGTACAGCCTCCACCACTTGACGGATGGCTTCGTCTTGTCCGTATATCTGTGAGAGCATTCTCGGAGCCAGGCTCTCCAGTTGCTGGTAGTCGTCGTCCTGAGCTACTGCCAGTGCATCCACCTTGCAGGTCTTTGCCAGCACATCGGCAATATCGGCCTTTGTGATCTGTGCGGCAGCCGCTTTCTCCTTTTCACTTTCAAAGGCTGCTCCCGCTTCATCAATCAGGTCGATGGCCTTGTCGGGCAGGAATCGGTCGTTGATGTGCTTGGCACTTGCCTCTACGGCGAAGTCGATGGCTTCGTCGTCGTACTTCACCTCGTGGAACTCTTCGTATCTGGGCTGCAGCTGACGGAGTATGTTCTTGGCTTCGTCGACGGTAGGCTCGCTGATGTCAATCTGCTGGAAACGGCGTATCAGACCTTTTGAGCGCGAGAAGTACCGGTTGTATTCCTCATAGGTGGTTGAGCCGATGAATCGGATGGTGCCCGACTCGAGATAGGGCTTGAGCATGTTTGATGCATCCATCGCACTGTCGCCGGTTGCGCCGGCACCTACAAGCGTGTGGATCTCGTCGATATACACGATACTGTTGTTGCTTTCAGCCTGTATGCCGTCCATGATCATTTTGATGCGGTTCTCGAAGTCACCCCGATACTGGGTACCGGCCAGGAGTGTGCCCAAGTCGAGCTGATAGATGCGGCTGCCTTTCAGTCGTTTCGGTATGCTGATAGTCTGCCGAGGTTGCTCTCCATGGGCAGTCTTGTCTTCTTCTATGAGGCGTACCAATCCCCGGACGAGTGCGGTCTTGCCTACACCCGGCTCTCCCACGATGAGCGGATTGTTCTTGTCGCGACGGCATAGCACTTGGATGGTGCGCTTCAGTTCCTGTTCACGTCCGATGAGCGGATTCTGTTGCTGATAGCAGTCGTTCATGCATGTGACGAGACGTTTCCATGCTGCCTGACTGCCCGTTTCCTCGTCGTCCCCTTCCATGCTGTCGTCAAAATCGCAGTAGTCAATCAGTTGACTCATGAAGTCGGCTTCTCTGCCATTGAGGGCGTCCTTCAGCAGATATGCTGCCCATGAATCTTCCAGCGCCAGGATTCCTTTCGTCAGGTGCGGGATGTCCAGGGCTTCGGCACTGCTTGAAGCCACTTGTTGTATGGCCAGTTCTATGACTCTTGAGAGTTGTGCCGATGCTTCTGGCGTGTATTCTTTGCCCTCTGGCATGGTCTCGACGCTCTCCAGGTATTCCCTGATGCGGTCTTGCAACTGGAGGGGACTGCAGGTCGCGAGCAGTGCTGCACTGAAGTTCTGGTCGTCTGTCATGACCAGCAGCAGGTGCTCGGGCATGATGAACTCATGTCTGTATTCCTTGCAGCACTCGTAAGCCTTGTTCAGCATCCGCGAGGCGCGCAATGTCTGTTGTATCTGTGGCATATTATTTGTGGTCTTGTCCTTCGGACGAGCCTGCTCTCGCTTATTCGCAGCTTTCAGGCTCAACGGTCAGTCGTAGCGGATAGCCTTGCTCCCTGGCCATACTGGTGGCCTTGCGCGTTTTCGATACGGCAATGTCGTAGCTGTAGATGCCCACAACGGCCTTGTCGGAATGGTGTACCTGAAGCATGAGCGCCTCGGCCTCTTCCTCGCTTTTCAGGAATACCTGTACGAGCACGGTGACGACAAACTCCATTGTGGTGAAGTCGTCGTTGTAGATAATCACCTTATACCGTTGCGGTTCCCTCAGGTCTGTCCGCTGTCTTTCTCTGAGTTGTGAATGTTCCTTTGCCATTTATTCTCCTAAAGCGTTTGCAGCTTGGTGGTGACGGTCTTGAAGGATGGACTGGTGGTCTTCAGTGTGATCTTCGATGGCGACTTGCCTGCACGGAGGATTACCAGAGCCGAGCCGTTGTAGAGCCTACGGTGGTCGGTGGCGTTGAGTTCCTCGCTGTTGATGTCGCCATTGCTGACGGCCACGATGCGGGCATCTCCCTCTACGGCGAACTTCAGTTCATCCTGTGCCATGGGCACGCGACGGCCTTTGGAGTCGATGGCCTCGATGCGGAGGTGCATCAGGTCGTTGCCGTCAGCCTTCCACGAAGTATCTTCTGGCAGAACACTCAGTCGCACGGCCTTACCAGCGGTCTCTATCTGATGGTGGGCCACATCCTTACCACCGTTGTAGGCGATGGCGAGCAGACGGCCGTCTGCATATTCGATGTCGTCCCAGCGTATCTGGTTGCGGTGCTTGGGGTCGGCTTTCGGGTTCTGCTTCCGTCCGAGGCTCTTGCCGTTGAGGCGCAGTTCCACCTCGTCGGCGTTGGTGTAGGTAATCAGGCTGAGCTTGCTGCCAGGCTGACGGTTCCAGTGGTCGCTCATGCCGTCGTTGCCTGTCTGTACGCCGTTCCACATCACTTCGTTCTTGGAGTCGATGACGGCGATGTGGACGATGGGCTCTTCGGGTTTAAAGAAGGACCGCATATAGTAAGCCTTTGGCTTAGGTTCCAGGGCGATGTCAAACACACCCTGTGCCCATCCCTTGGCGGGCCATCCCTGACTCTCACCGAGATAGTCGATGGCACCCCAGTAGGCGAGTCCGATGACCTTGTCGAGGTTCATCTCGAAGAAGTTCTGTCCCATGGCAGAGATGCTGGCCTCGCTCTGGTAGAACTTCATCCAGGGGAAGCGGCGACCGTCGCCGGGGAAGTACATATAGCGGTAGTTGTACGACTGCACGTCGGTCAGCATGGCCAGGTCGTGCGGCAGCGAGTCGGTCTGCCAGTTGCGGTAGCGGGGGTGCATGGCCACGGTGACCAGTCGTGTGGAGTCGTAGCGCTGTATGAGGGTATGCATCATCTTGTAGATGGTGACGCCGAAGTCGTTGAATGGCTGATTAGGGTCTTGCTGCAGCTCGTTGCCGAGGCTCCAGAGGATGACGGAGGGTGAGTTGCGGTCGCGCTTCACCCACTCGGGCACGTCGTATTGCCACAGTTGTTCGAAGGGCACCTTGCCGCCCGTGTGCTGACGGGTCCACTTGTCGTAGAGCTCATCGACCACGAGGATGCCCATTCGGTCGCAGAGCTGTATGAACTCCCGGCTGTAGGGATTGTGCGAGGTGCGGATATGGTTCATGCCGAACTGCTTCATCAGACGGATGCGCTTCTCGATGGCCTTGGGGTAGTTGGCTGCGCCGAGGGCTCCGAGGGTATGGTGGTTGGCGTAGCCCTGGAGCAGCACCTTGCGTCCGTTGAGTTTCAGACCGTATTCTGGTCCCATCTCGATGGTGCGTATGCCAAACTGGTCGCAGGCCTCGTCGGCCACGGTGCCGTCATCCGACAGCAACTGCACACGGGCTGTATATAAATAAGGTGTGTCGATGTCCCATATCTTGGGTGCTGGAATCTCTATGTCGGTGGCGATACGCTCCTCCTGATTGCGGGTGCCGCGGTGGCGGGCAATCTCGGCCTTCGTGTTGTATATCTCGTTGCCGTCAGGGTCGAGGATTTGCACGGCGAAGTGGTTGGTCTTGTCCTTCGTACGGTTGGTGAAGGCGGCAGACAGACTGACATAGCGGTTGTCGCGTGTAGTGATGTAGAGCGGATGACGGGCGAAATATCGGTCCTTGGGTGTCGACACGAGTCGTACGCTACGTATCAGTCCGCCTCCCGTGTACCAGCGTGAATTGTTGGGCTCGCGGGTATCGGCGACGACCTCGATGAGGTTGTCCTGCCCCGTCTTCAGCTTGTCTGTCACGTCGATTTCAAAGCCCACATAGCCATAGTTCGTTCCACCGATGCGCTCGCCGTTGAGGCAGACGTCAGCGGTGTACATAATACCGTCGAACTCGAGGAGCAGTCGCTTGCCCTTCAGTTCTGCTGAGGGTGTCAGGTGCAGGCGGTAGTAGCCCTTGCCCATCTCCTTGAATCCCCGGCTGGACAGTCGGCTCTTGATGTTGGCAGCCACGTCGGTGTTGTCGGCCTTCTCGTCGGCGGCAGGGGCCACCCATGGCTGTTCTATCTGGAAGTCGTGGGGCACATCGACTGTGCGCCACTGTCCCTCGTTATTCAATCGGAACTCCCATCCGAAGTTCAGCGAAAGCACACTGCGTTGTGCATTCGCAGTGAATAGTGAATAGTGAATAGTGAATAGTATTAACAATAGAAATCGTTTCATAATTGTTCTTTTTTGTAGTTTTACAAGTTGACGTTAACAATTTAAGCAATTCATCACAGTCATCTTATTCACTATTCACTATTCACTAAACGATAGTATTCTGCGCCGCCAAGCAGGAAGCAGCCTGTGCCGTAGTCCTCGAAGTCGGGTACCTTGGTGTAGGAGAGGGGCTGTCCGGCAGAAGGATCTTTTCCCGTGCCCTGTGCCCAACCCAGGAATCCGTCGGGATGTACGCAGTCGCGCACCAGACCCTGCCAGGCGCGGTCGCATACGGGCTTATACTCCTGAGCCTTCAGGTATCCCTTCTGGATGCCCCAGGCCATACCGTAGAGGAAAAGCGCCGTGCCCGACATCTCCTTGCCGCCATAGTCGGCGTAGGATACCAGGCTGGGGTTCCACAGTCCGTCCTCCTGGCGCTGACAGTCTTTGAGAGCCTTGCTCATCAGCAGGAAGTCTTTCTTCAGTTCCTTGTAGTATTTGTCCTTCGGCGAAAGCTGGTTCATGCAGCGCACCAGGGCAGCATACACCCATCCGTTGCCTCGGCTCCAGTAGCAGTTCTTGCCGTCGGGTGTCTGATAGGGGGCCACATAGTCCTTGTCGCGCCACCAGAGACCTTCCTTCACGTTGAAGAGGCCGCCAGCCAGTGTGTTACGACTCCAGCGGTACATCTTCATGGCGTGGTCGGCATACTTGCGGTTGCCGGTGATCTTGTACACTTGCATGTAGAGGGGCATGGCCATCTGGATGGCGTCGATCCATGTCCACCAGCCGTATAGGGAGCCTTCAGCCTCTGGCTTCTGCTTGTTGGGTGTCTGCATCTGCTTGTCGAGGTTTTCGATGACGAACTTGATTTTCTCTTCGCCGCCCACTTGATTATAACGGTCCACGTAGGTCTGTCCGCAGCACTGGTCGTCGGCATCGTTGGTCTTCACGCCGTTGCGGGGTGTCCATTTGTGGAACGATGCCCAGCGGTCGGTATAGTCGGCGTAGCGCGGGTCGGGGTCAATCTCATAGAGGGCCATCAGTCCTTCGTAGTACACGGCGCGCGTCCAAAGCGACGAGGGCCTGATCTTGTTGACGTTCGTCGGCAGGGTGGGGTCAGCATACTTGGCCATGAAGTAGTTGTTGGCCAGTTGGAGGGTCTTCATCACGTCAGCAGCTTTTTCGTTCTGTGCGAAGGTGAAGGTCATTGCCATGAGGGCAAGCAGGGTAATCTGTATTCTTTTCATTGTTATGTAGTTTTTAGTTTGTTGCAATTTGCTGACAAAGATAAGCATAAAAAACGGAAAACCCATCGTTTTGCCAAAAAAATATGCCTTTCTCGCAAATTTTATAGTAATACTATTCAGTATTCCCTATTGATTATTCACTATTTCAACTTTCTGCCGTCTCACCTTCTTCGCCTTGTGCAGGTAGAAGGCGGGGCGCTCGTCGTATTGAAGAGTCTCCAGCCGGATGTTTCTGAGCCGGATGTTCTCCGCGTGGCTGATGGAGAAGCCCCAGGCGGGCTGGATGCCGTGAGCCGAAGGCTCAGGATAGCGGGCCTCGCCCGGCTCTTCTGCCTTGCGGGCCTCGGGCACGAAGAAGGGGTTCACCCCCCGTTGCTCACGGTAGTCGTCCATCGTCAGACCGCCCCGGAACGTGACGCTCAGGTTCTCGATGCTGACACCCCGCACCGGGTGCCCCTCGACACCGACTATCAGACAGGCATAGCGCGAGTCGGCATTTGTCACCTGGACGTTGCGGATGCGGATGCCGTCGACGACAGAGAAATGGAAGCCCTTCGGGGCACGCATGCGGTCGCCCAGACGGATGTAGACTGGTGAGTTGCAGATGTCGTCCATCGTCAGGTTGCTCACGTCGATGTCGCTCATTTCGGCACCGTCGACAGTCTCAAGCGCCAACCCCCTGCAGTGTTTGAACGTGCAGTCGCGTATGGTGATATGCCGGAATCCTCCGTTACTCTCGGTGCCCAGTTTGATGCGCCCTGTAGGGCCGTCGCCGTCGGGGGCTTTCTCGGTCTTGGTGGTGCAGGTGCCGTCGAGCAGCGATCCCACGTCGTAGCCGCTCACCTGGCAGTTCTCTATCAGCACGTGCTCCGTAGGCTTTTCACGCCCCAGGGCGTATGAGCATTTCAGCACGATGGCATCGTCGTTGATAGTGTTCACGCGGCAGTTGCGGATCACCACCCGCTCGCAGCAGTCTATGTCGAAGCCGTCGCGGTTGGTGTCGGCCGTCACTTCCTCGATGAGCAGGTCATCGACTCCTGTGAGCAGCAAGGCGAAGTGCCCGCATTCGCGGAAACTGAGTCCTCGCAGGGTTACTCGCTGACAGTCTTTCAGTGCCAGCGCCTTGTTGGCAGGCGGCAGTCCTTTGTCGTTTCGGCGAGGCCCCCAGCGTGACAGCACGCCAGTGCCGTCAATAAGTCCTTCGCCTTCGAGCGTCACGTCGTGCAGGTTCTCGCCCCAGATGAGTGAGTTGTGCCAGTGGCTGTGGCCGAAGTCCTGATAGTGCGAGTCGTTGGGCTCGGCCTCGTCGTATCCTTCCGTTGCTGTCGGTGCAGCAGCCTTCAGCGTGGCGTTTTTCTCCAGTCTGAGCGTTACGCCGCTCCGCAGGTGGATAGAGTAGGAGAGGTATGTGCCCTCGCTGAGTACCACTGTGCCGCCCCCCTCATTGGCCGCCTTCTCCAGGGCGGCATTGATGGCGGGCGAGTCGATGTGCTGTCCGTCGCCCTTGGCGCCGAAGTCCTTCGCGTTGTATGTCTCTGCGCAGACAGCCCCTGCGCATAGCATCAAAGCCAGTATGCACCCAAATCTACTCATCTCTTATTCACTATTCACTATTCACTAATCACTATTCACTAATCGTATGGCGTGTTCGAGGGATTCTTTGTGTCGCGCACGCTCACCTCCCAGACCTTACATTGACGAGCCTTTCCCTGCGGCCCTTCCACCTCGAGTGTCACCACGTAGTGGGCAAAGTCGCGGCTGTAGGTGTGGATGGGGTTCTGCTCGTTGCTGGTTGTGCCGTCGCCGAAGTCCCAGTGCCAGCGGGTGATGTTGCCGTAGCTCTTGTCGCGGAAGCAGACAGTCCGTGTGTCGGACACCACGCTGAATGTCCAGTCGCACTCCACGGGCTTGCGGAATTGCTTCTCCAGAGGCATCAGTGTGAAGAGGCGCTGCATCGAGGCATTGCCGTACATCTTGTGGTGTTTCGACAGGTTCCAGAATGCGTCCTTGTCCTTGCCGCCGTCGTAGTCGATGACTGCCCAGCAGAGGCCGATCTTCTTGTTCTCATAGAGTCGGCTCTCAACGGATTTCTCCGGCCCCTCGGGACTGGCATAGTCGAAGGGCGTGATGTATAGCTCCAGTCTCAGTTTTCCGCTCTCGCCATGCTTGAAGCTATAGTCGTAGGCGTAGTTGGCGTATGGCAGGTATTTGAGCCACTGCTGCGGCCCCCAGACCATCGTCCACGACTTGCCCTCGGTGGGCGGGGTCATGATGTGGTAGTTCTGTGCGTGACGGTTCTGGAAGTCGAAGAAGGCGTCGATGCGGGGTGTCAGGTCGGGGTTGGGGCGCAGCTCGTCGATGTGAGGCCCGCCTGAGAGGTCGGCATCCACCACGATCTCGTAGGTGTCGTTGCGCAGTCCGAGTTGGTCGAAGTCCCAGTAGTCGTCGTATGCTTCGTAGAGGAAGTAGAGACGGTTAAGACCTTCCACCCATCCTACCTTTACCTTGACGTCGAGTGTCTTGCGGTTGATGCCCTTGTATTTGCCGGTGTCATCCCACATCTCCTCGATACCCACCGCATAACTGTCAGGGACGATATCCCAGTCGGAGAACTCGCCGTCAATCCGGGGAATCGCCGTCCGCGGAAACTGGAACACCTTGAACCCCGGCTCCTGCAGCTGGAGTTCGGGTGTTTGGGCAGAAACGCACATCGACGCGAATGCTAATAAACTGAATATTACTTTTTTCATCTTATTGTTTTTTATGGACAAAAATCTTCAAAAATTTGACACAAATTTTACTTATGCCAAGGGCGTAGCCTTACTTTTAAGAGATTTGTGTGAGATTTGTGTGAGATTTTTGTCCTTCCATATTATTCATATTTAAATAGTTCAGCCTTGAGGAATGCAGGCTCGGGCTTGCCGAAGTTGAGGCCTTGCCCGGAGAAACCTTCGTCGACGGCGTAGAGCAGATCGTAGCGCAACTGTATCTCGTCGCCGTTGAGCCAACGGCCCTCCTGCCAGTTGCCCTTTTCGTCGAAGTCGCCCTCTGTCACCTTAGCCAGACCTATATAGCCCTTGCCGCTTGCAGGCAGGAACGTGACGCGGACGTTGGAGCCGAGGAAGAGGTAACCCTCTTCTTGTCGGATAGCGATGACATAGCCGATGGCGTCAGGGGCGTAGGTGCCGCCAGTCAGCTGTGGGGCCCCGCCGTTGCGCATGCCGCTGGAGATGAGTTCACAGACGATGCGCACATCGCCCAGTGCTATCGTGTCCTTCACTCTTGTGGGTTCGCTGCCCTTCAGCCAGGCTGCTCCGATGCGTCCTTCTGCCTGTGCAGCCAGGATAGTGTCGGCGATGCAGCCTGCCTTGTGGTAGAACTGACAGAAGGTGCCGTTCGCCTCCTCGTTGTCGCAGTTGCGCTCAAATCCGAACGGCGAGTAGCCGATGGCTCCCAGGGCGCCGATGGCATAGGCGGCGTTGGCAGCGCCGTTCTGTCCGGAGCGTGATTCCGGGATGAAAACGGGATTGCCCGAGCGTGAGTAGAGTCGGAGGATCTCAGGGAAATCGTTCAGGTAGATGTCGGGCGAGAGGATGTCGATATCGGGTGCGGCGGCACGCCAGATGTCGTGGTTCTGAGCCTGTGGACCACCCGAAGGATAGTTGCCGGGACGGGTGTCCTCGGGCTGCACGATCCAGGCATTGACGAAGGTGGGCAGCGCGTATTCCTTCTTTCCTGCTGCCGTGATGCGCCCCATATAGGTGGCATAGTGCCAGGCCATGAATATCTCAGCGGCACGGTCGTTGGCGCCGAACACTTCCTCCCAGGTGCCTTCCGTCTTGCAGCCGCTCTGTTCCCACGCCCTGCGGGTTTCCGGCAGTAGCCGCTCCTTGTGGGCTGTCAGCCATTCGGTGAGCACTACCGGCACTTGGCCCTTGAAGGCCTTTTCTGCCTCCGGGCTGTAGTCGCGCGGATGCCCGTGCAGGCCTACCTCGTTCTCCATCTGGATCATCACCACCGTCTGTTCCTGTGAGTCCACCTCTTTCAGATGACGCATCATAGCGGCGAAGGCCCTGCCGTCGGCCTCGCAGGTCTCCTTGCCGAGGGTTGAGAGTATCGGCAGCGGCTTCCCGGCGGGTGTCTGGGCCAGCGGGAACCGTTTCGTGTCGCGCTTCACCCACTTCGGCGTATAGCTGGTGATGCCGTTCTTCCAGGAGCCGAACCATAGCAGGGCAAGCTTCATCCCGTTCGTGCGGGCATCGGCTATCAGGTCGTCCACCACCTGGAAGTCGTACTGTCCCTCCACGGGCTCAGTCTGTTCCCACGAGACCACGGCCAGCACGGTATTCACTCCGCTGGCTTTCAGCTTGGGCCACACGTCCTGCATGTACCTGCGACTGGAGGATGTGCTGTTCCCCAGTTCGCAGCCCAGCACCAGCCAGGGCTTGCCCTTGACAATCAGTTGGGTCACGTCGCCCCGTTTCTCCAGATGCGGTGGCTCCACGGCTGACGACACTTTGCTCTCTTTCTGACTGCAGGCCGTGAAGACTGCCACGACGGCCAGCAGAATGGCTTGGGATAAAAAGCGATGTTTCATGAAGTTATTTGTTTTTATAAAAGTCTCAGTTGCTATTCTGCTGCAAATATACAGAAAAAGAGTGAAACCTGCAAGCGCCTCACCCCGATTTCGATTGAATTGACGAAAAAATGTATGCAGAATGACGGAAAACAATTTCGCTTTACCAGGTGTTTTGCGACAGTTATGGCAAGGTTTGCCGTTTCTGTCGCAAATTTGGTATATGCGCCGCAAGAGAAAGAACTGAAAAATTGAAGAATTGAAGCCTGAAAGTGCGTGCGCACCGAGCAGAAGCGCCGCCGGATCTCCTTCGACATCCGCTGACTTTAATCTGGGGCCAGGTCCGAAGTTAAAGTTTGATGGCGAAAACTTTAACTTCGGACCTGGCCCCGGATTAAATTCAAAGAGCGTGAAAATATCGTTTAACCCCGCTATCCCCGCTATAATTTCTGCAATATGCTGTAAGCCAGCGTGTTATTGGTAGCGGGGTTGTCTCTAACCCCGCTACCACCCCGCTACATCCCGCTACCACCCTGCTATCTGTAGGTTTGGCTGAAGGGGAGCCTCTATTGATGGAATGCTACGCTGATTTCGTTGTCAGGAAGGCTTCTGATGTTGTTGCGGAGCCTTCCGAGTGGTTCAATATAACCTTCCGAGTGGTGCTTTAGTTGCTTTAGGCAGGGACTTAGGTGCCTTTAAGCTACCTTACGCGTATGCGCAAAACACCTTACGCGCCTACGCAAAAGACCTTACGCGCCTACGCAAAATGAAAGAGCCCTGAAAACCAGTGGTTTACGAAAGAGATATGATGGTAGCGGGATGTAGCGGGGTGGTAGCGGGGTTAGAGACAACCCCGCTACCAATAACACACTGGCTTACAGCATATTGCAGAAATTGTAGCGGGGATAGCGGGGTTAAACGATATTTTCACGCTCTTTGAGTTTAATCTGGGGCCAGGTCCGAAGTTAAAGTTTTCGCCATCAAACTTTAACTTCGGACCTGGCCCCAGATTAAAGTCAGCGGATGTCGAAGGAGATCCGGCGGCGCTTCTGCTCGGTGCGCACGCACTTCCCAGCTTCATTCTTCCATTCTTCCATTTTTCAGCTCTTCCTCTTGCGGGGATATTCCAAATTTGCGACAGAAACGGCAAACCTTGCCATAACTGTCGCAAAACACCAGGAAAAGCGAAATTGTTTTCCGTCATTCTGCATACATTCTTTCGTCAATTCAATTGAAATCAGGATAAGAAACTTGCTGGTTTCACTTTTTTATTGTATATTTGCAGCAGAATGTGTGTCACGAGACCTTTTTTAAAACAAAACTGACTACGATATGAGAAAAGTATTAGCAATGGGCATGCTCATGCTTTGGGCTGCAACCGCAGAAGCACAGATTGGCACGCGCTTCCCCTCTGAGCGCAAGGTGATAAACGACCCGAAGACTGGCGTGGAACTGGTGTTCCTCACCTCGAAGAGCGGCACGGGTGACTCGAAGATCTATCAGACTCATAACCAGTGGACGGCAGACGGCCGCTGGGTGATCTTCCGCTCCGACCGTGTGAAGGGCGAGGCAATGGCCGTGAACGAGGAGACGGGCGACATCGTGCAGGTGACGGAGGGCGGCTATACGGGCATGCTCTGCGTGGCCCGCAAGTCGATGAACCTCTACATCATGAGAAACGCCAAGGACAAGAAAGGTGAGCGCCTGGGCATGGAGGTGGTGGAGATCAACCTCGAGAAGCTCTTCGCCGACTCAGAGGCTGGCAAGCTGAAGAAGAAGCAGGCCTACGAGCGCATCTGCGGCGTGATACCTGCCGAGATGTGCTCCGAGGGCGACATGGCCCTCGACGGCAGCGAGGAGTTCGTGTATTTCCGCCTCGACAAGGAGTTTGCCCGCAAATATCCCATCGCCGAGCAGATAGCCCCGAACTTCGGTCCCCGGAACATGGGGGCAGGTCCTGGCGGCATCGGCAAGATGGACCTCAAAACGGGCAAGGCAGAAATGGTATGCGCCGTACACTTCAAGGTGGGCCACATACAGGGCAACCCCTGGAAGCCGGGAGAGGTGATCTTCTGCTGGGAGACGGGCGGCAAAGCCCCGCAGCGCACCTGGATATGCAACGCCGACGGTACAGGGCTGCGCCCCGTATACCGTGAGACGGAGCACGACTGGGTGACCCATGAGGCCGTGATCAGTGCCGACGAGCTGGTGATAGCCATCATCGGCCACCGCCCCATCAACCAGGGTGAGAAGAAAGAGATCGCCGGGCTGGAATCCTTCGCCACCTCCAATGACTGGGGACCATCGGGCACGAAGGAATATGCTACGGGCATTGCCGTGGTGAACATGCGTACGCGCGAACTGACGATGGAAGGACAGGTGCCGGGTGACAACTTCTGGCACGTGGCTGGCTCGAGCGACGGCCACTGGGTGGCTGGCGACGACTTTGCCCGCGAGCTATGGATCATAGACCGCCATACGGGTGAGCGCATCCTGCTCACCGCAGGGCACAAGACGACGGCCCGCGACCACGTGCATCCCACGTTCAAGCCCGACGGTACGGAGATAGAGATACAGTCGGCCATGCTCTCAGAGGATGGTCGCTCGATGAACATCTGCATCGTGCGCCTGCCACAAAAACTGATCAACCGATATAAATAACAGTTTCGCGCTGAAAAATCAATTCCGCTTCACCTCGGATGGCAGGATGCCGAACTCGTGCTTGAACACTTCGCGGAAGTGGGCCATCTGGTTGAAGCCGGTCATCATGGCCGCCTCGGTGACGTTGTAGTCACCGCTCTCGATGAGCTGGTAGCAGTGCTGCAGCCGCCGCTTGCGGACGTATTCCTTGGCAGTGAGGCCTGTGAGCGCCTTCACCTTGCGGTAGAAGGTGGAGTGGCTCATGGCCATGCGGTCGGTGAGGAAGGCCATGTCGATATCTGTCTGCATGATGTTGTCTTCGATGGTGCGGTTCAGGCGTTCCAGGAACTCACGGTCGAGGTGGGAGAGCGAGATGGAAGGATGGGAGTCGATACCCGGCAGGGTCGTGGGGTCAGGCTCTTGACCCAGGCTTGGGTCATGCAGCCTGTCCCCATGGCCTGTTTTCAGCATTTCTGCCAGGCGCCTGCGTGCGGTGAGCAGATTCTGGATGCGGCTGGCGAGCAGACGGGCGGTGAAGGGCTTGGTCAGATAGGAGTCGGCCCCGCTGTCGTAGCCCTCCAGTTTGTCGTCGTCGGTGGTCTTGGCCGTCAGCAGGATGATGGGGATGTGACTGGTACGCAGGTCGTTCTTCAGTTGGCGGGTGAGCTGTATCCCGTTCAGTCGCGGCATCATGATGTCGCTCACGATGATGTCGGGCGTGTGCTCCAAGGCCATCTGTACGCCCTGTTCTCCGTCGGCAGCTTCGAGGATGGTGAAGTCCTCGCTAAATGTGTCGCTGATGTACTGGCGGATGTCGGTATTGTCTTCTACCACCAGCAACAGGGGCAGCTGGTCGTCTTTCTCCTGTTCCTCCGTGTCGTCGTCGGGTGCTTCTTGGGTGAGCTTCTCTATCCCGTCCTGCTGGAGGGGGCCGACGGCAGTGTCTTCCTTATGCAGTGCTCCCGGATAGGTGTTGTCGGCAGAGAGAGTGAGGGTGAATCTGCTGCCAAGGCTCTGGTGGCTCTCCACGGTGAGCCGGCCCTCATGGAGTTCGGCGAGCGATTTGACCAGGGCCAGTCCGATGCCGGTGCCCGATGCCTGGTGGCTGCCCTTGGCCTGATAGTAGCGCTCAAAGATGTGTGGCAGGGCTTCGGGTGTGATGCCGTAGCCGGTGTCGCTGACACTGATGCTGATGCTGGTGTCCGAATCCTTCTTGACGGTGGTGATGATGCTGCCCTGCTCAGTGTATTTGATGGCGTTCGACAACAGGTTGTTGAGGATAGTCGTGATGACCTCCGAGTCGAAGTAGATGTTCGGCAGGTGGTCGGCGATGTCATAGGAGAACTGCACCTTGGGGTTGCGATACAGCTCCTTGTAGTTGAGGCAGATCTCCCTCACAAACTGTCCGATGTCGCCTCTGGCTACTGTGAGGCGGCGGTTTTGTGTCTCTGTCTTCCTGAACTCCAGGATTTCGTTGATGAGGCTGCGGAGTCGCTCGGCACTCTTCTGTATCATGGCCACCCGGCGGCGTGCTGTCGGCGGCAGCTCGCGGTCGTCCTTCAGATCTTCCAGTGGCCCGAGGATGAGGGTGAGGGGAGTGCGCAGCTCGTGGGTGATGTTGGTGAAGAACCTGAGGCGCTCCTCGTTGAGTTCCTGTTTCTGCTGGTGTTCGCGCCGTTCCAGCTCGATGGTGTTGCGCAGTGTGAGTCGGCGTTTGTATTGGTGGATGAGCCAGTAGACAGCCAGTGCCAGGCAGATGGCGTAAAGCAGCCAAGCCCACCAGGAGCGCCAGCAGGGTGGGGTGATGGTGATGTCGAGTTGTGTCTCCTTGGCGTCCTCCCAGTCCTGTGAGTGCAGCTTGGCTCTTAATATAAAGGTATAGTGCCCAGGGCGCAGGCCTCGGAACACGACGTCGTGGTCGTTGCCGTTGTCATACCACTTGTCGTCCATGCCCTTCATCATGTATGAGTAGTCCGTCTGTTCTGTCTGGGCATAGTTGCGCACAGTGAACCTCAGCCTGAGTGTGTTATGCTCGTAGCTGGTGATGATGCGCCCCTTGTCGTCGGGTATGCAGGGCGTCAGTGCGTTCATGGCGTTGGGAGTGCTTTCCGTAGGGTTATAGGCCTCGCAGGAGATGATCTGTACGTCTGTCACCTGCATCTGTTCGTCTATTCGTCGTGGATCGAAATAGCTGACACCGGAGGCTGATGCGAAGTAGAGGGTGCCGTCGTCGCCCGTGATGGCGGCTCCGGTGGAGAATCCGTTGATGTGCTGGATGGCAGAGTGGATATAGTTGTAGAATTTCCTGGTGCTCTTGACGAAGTAGGAGATGCCAGAGCTGCTGCTCAGCCAGATGCGGCCATTAGTGTCCTGCTGGAGCGCCCTGATGTGACGGTCTGCCAGACCTTGTTTCTGTCCGTAGACGCTGATGCCTGTCAGGCTGATGGGGTCTGCCAGATAGACGAGTCCCCCGTCGGTGGCCAGCCAGAGGCCTCTGCCGTCGGTATCCCTGACCACCTGGTTGATGGTGCCTGATGGCAGGCTGTCTCTGATGCTCAGGTGCCGGCTCTTGCCAGTCGCGATGTCGAAGGAGAAGACACCGTCGCCCAGCGTGGCGATGAACAGGCGGCCGGGTGCCGTCGTCAGTATGCAGGTGGCAGGTGCGCCGATGGTCTTGCTGATGGCTTCGTGACGAGAGGCTTTGCCGTCGCGGTAGAGATAGACGCCGAACTCCGCCCCTATCCATACGCTGCCGTCGGCATTCTCATGGAAGGAGTGTATGTCGGAACCGTCGGGAGTGATGGGGATATGCTGCAGTTGCTTCGATGAGGGGTCGAGGCGGAATATGCCCTGGTCGTCGACACCGATCCATATCCTGCCCGTGTGGTCGGCCATCAGACAGCGCGGGTAGGTGTATTCCCTGCGCATCTTGTGCTGTGCCGACCATCGGCCGTCCATCTGAGTGCCCTGCCAGTGGCTCAGCTCGCTCTCGGTGGCCATCCAGAAGCCTTTCTTCGGGTCTTTGACGATGGAGAAGACGGGGATAGGCATGTGGTCGGAATCCTTGTAGTCGAGTAGTGCAAAGTCCGACTTGCGGGCACTGATGAAGTCTACGCCTGTGGAGTGGCTGCCCACCCAGATATTGTCGAACTCGTCCTGCACGATGGCGCGCGTGTTCTTCGAGGAGAGGGCGATCTTCGCATCTGTGAAGTGCAGCTTGCCGTCGGCAGGTCTCTGGCTGGGGTCCAGTATCCGTATGCCGCCGATGTCGGTAGCCACCCAAAGCATGCCGTCGGAAGTCTGGCGAATGTCGTATACGTTATCGTCGTATTCGTCTGTCTGTCCTGTCACCTTGGTGAATGTGCCGCTTTGCGGGTCGAAGAGTGCCAGTCCGCCGTCAGTGCCCACCCAGATACGTCGCATGTTGTCTTGATAAATCTGACGCACGTTGTTGCCCGGGATGCTTCTGGCTTCACCCTGCTGGTGCTGGTAGTTGGAGGTGGTGCCGCTGTTGAGGTTGATGATACTCATACCGTTGCGGTTGTGCCCCAGGTAGAGATGCCCCTTGCCGTCGTCGAGGGCGCAGCGGTTGCGCTTTGGATTTGCCTGTTTCAGTGTGGTGCTTGTCAGCGTCTGTGGGTCAAGTCGCTGCACGTCGCCGTTGCCATAGACGAGCCATACGTCTTTCCCGGTTGTAGCAATATCTTCGATGCTCGACCGTTTCAGTCCGTCGTCGGCGGTGAGTTGTCTGACGATGCCTGTCGCCGGGTTGTAGAGCGTCAGACCCCGTTCCGTTCCGATGAGCATCTGACTTGTGGCCTCGTGCCAGTGGAGGGAAGAGATGCGGTGGTCGGTCACCTGCTCCGTCAGGGGGAATGCCTGGCAGGTCTTGCCTGCTATTCTGTTGACACCGGCCTCTGTGGCCACCCACACGTAGCCCTGTCCGTCGATGGCCAGCGAGAGTACCTGATCGTTCGACAGTCCGTTGGCGGAGTTGATGCGTCCCGTAGCGGCGTGTCCTGTCATCATCCATAGTGCTGCGATGATAAGTGAGAATCTGTGATACATATTGCTCGTGATTTTGGTGCAAATATAATAAATAATATGGTATGCGCGACATTTTCCGGGGTACAAAATTCCGTCAAACTGCATTCTGACGAGAAAATGAACGTCAGATGACGAAAAAATGTGCGTAGAATCTGACAAATCCTTCCTACCTTTGCCCCCGAAAATTTCACTCGATTATGAGTTCATACTTTGTTAGTTATTGCATTAGTTAGTTGATTATGAGTTAGTAATTCGCTGAGGTAGGCTTAGTGTTTCTTTGGTAAAAGATTGTGAAAGGATGAGGGAGGGTAAAAGTCTGGAATGTCAGAAAATAAAGTTAAAATATCAAAAATTGCAGTTTGTCTTGCGCTATTAGTGCTATATTTGCACCGTGAAACTATTACTATTATTAACGCGAGACTAATAAAAAACTATATTGATCATTAATATATTTACTAACAAAACCAAAAGTAACATGGAAGAACAAAGAAAGACTAACCAGAAGCGCAGCCAGAAAGGATGGCAGCGATTCCTCTTCCTTGCCCTGATGGCCGTCTGCTCAACGATGGCTATGGCGCAGGGAAAAGTGTCAGGAACGGTGGTTGACGCCCAGGGAGAACCCGTGATCGGCGCCAGCGTCGTGGTGAAGGGTACCTCTACGGGTACGGTGACCGACTTCGACGGTAACTTCATCATTCCGAGTGTGCCGCAGAACGCCACGCTCGTATTTTCGTATGTAGGCTACCGCACGCAGAACATCGCCGTGGGCGGCAAGAGCCAGTTCAATGTCACCCTCGAGGAAGACAAGCAGTTGCTCGACGAGGTGGTGGTAGTAGGTTATGGTGTGCAGCGCAAGAGCGACGTCACCGGTGCCCTGACCCGTGTGGGCGAGAAGGAACTCAACACGAAGCCCGTATCTAACGCTTTTGAGGCCTTGCAGGGTAAGGCTGCCGGTGTGGATATCACTACCAGCGAGCGCCCGGGCACCGTGGGTTCTATCTCTATTCGCGGTACCCGCTCCATCTCTGCCTCCAGTGCTCCGCTGTATGTCGTCGATGGTGTGCCCCTTCAGGCTGGCGGCATTGAGACGCTGAACCCGCGCGACATCGAGAGCATCGACATTCTGAAAGATGCCTCCTCTACGGCCATCTACGGTAGCCGTGGTGCCAATGGTGTCGTCCTCGTTACCACCAAGCGTGGTCAGGAGGGTAAGATGCAGCTCACCTATAATGGCTCATTCACCTTCGAGAAGATCGTCGACAAGAGTCCTGCCATGTCGGCCAGCGACTATATCACCTGGCGCCGCTGGGCATACTATAACTCAGCTCCCGACAAGTACACCCCTGGCGATCAGCCCAATCAGGAACAGGATAAGGCCTTCTTTGCCGGTGATGAGACAGCCCTTAACAATGTGATGAAGGGCTGGGCCGGTGGCTCATGGGACGGCTCAAGGGTGACAGACACCGACTGGACCGACTTCGTCACTCAGACTGGTGTCACCCAGGAGCACTCGCTCTCGGCTCGTGGCGGTACGAAGAACCTGTCGGGCTTCGTCTCCTTCGGCTATCTGAAGAACAAGGGTACGCAGAAGGGACAGCAGTACGAGCGCTTCAATCTCTCAGCTTCGGCCGACGTGCAGGGCACTAAGTGGTTCAAGGCCGGTGGCTCGATTAATGCCTCATACGGCGTGCAGAAGTACGGCTACTCCGTGCCATACGGCACATCCACAGGTGCCAAAGAGCTCTACAGCGCAGCCAAGAACATCCTCCGCTATACACTCCCTTACGATGAGAAGGGCGAGATTATCACCCAGCCTGGCGGTTCTACCACCAATACTTATTCCGTCATCGACGAGTGGACCAAGTCGAACGATAACCGTGAGAATTTCCGTGTTCTGGGCAGCTTCTACGCTCAGATAGACTTCGGACAGATATGGCAGCCCCTGCAGGGCCTGCAGTGGAAGACACAGCTGGGTCCTGACTTCCGCTACTACCGTCGCGGCAACTTCCTCGACAGCAGCTCTATCAGCCGTGCCGGTGGCAAGAACTCCGCCTCCCGTGGCGATGAGCGTCATTTCGCCTGGACACTCGACAATATGCTGATCTACAACAAGAGCATCAAGGACCATACCTTCGGCGTCACCCTGTTGCAGAGTGCCTCGAAGGTGAACAATGAGAGCAGTTCGATGAGCGAGGTTGGTGTCACCATTCCTTCGTTCCTCTGGAACAATATGGGTGCCATCGACATTACCGATGCACAGTATCAGGCATCCATGGGCACAGGCCTCTCGGAGAACACCCTGTCGTCATACATGGCCCGTGTCAACTACTCCTTCATGGACCGCTATCTGCTCACCGCTTCCGCCCGCTGGGATGGTGCCTCCGTACTGGCAGAGGGCAACAAGTGGGACTTCTTCCCCTCGATGGCCCTGGGTTGGCGCATGGAGCAGGAGAGCTGGCTGCGCGACGTCACGTGGCTCGAACAGCTGAAGCTTCGTCTGGGTGTCGGTGTGACGGGCAATGCTGCCGTCAGCCCTTACGGCACGCTCGGCGTCATCAGCAGCTACTGGCAGCCGTTCAGCACCGGCAACTCTCAGATCTTCGTCACCAACGAGCCTTATTATACCAGCGGCTCCAATGCCATGCCTAACAAGAACCTGGGCTGGGAGAAGACCACCCAGTGGAACTTCGGTATCGACTTCAGTGTGCTCAAGGGCCGTATCGGCGGTACCATCGATATGTATTTGTCGACGACCAAGGACCTGCTGCTCTATATGAGCGTGCCTTCGCTCTCTGGCTATCCCTCGATGCTGGCCAATGTGGGTCAGACTAAGAACAGGGGTATCGAGGTGACGCTGAACACTATCCCCGTGATGACCAGGGACTTCACGTGGAACTCCAACCTGAATTTCGCCTGGCAGAAGGACGAGATCTCCGAACTGGCCAACGGTAAGGAAGACGATATCAACAACGCATGGTTCATCGGCGAGTCGATAGCCGTACACTATGGCTATGAGGCCGACGGTCTCTGGCAGGAGAGCGATGCTGCCGAGATGGCCAAGTTCAATGAGAACGGACAGAAGTTCAGTGCAGGTAACGTGAAGCCCGTCGACCAGAACGGTGACTATAAGATAGATGCTGAAGACCGTGTGATTATCGGCAACAAGAATCCCCGACTGACGGCAGGCTGGTCTAACACCTTCTCGTGGAAGGGCATCGAGCTCGCCCTCGAGCTGCAGGGCCGCTTCGGCTATACCATCAGCACTGGCGGTGAGGGTCAGCTGGGTATGTATCAGCAGCGCGAGATCAGCTACTGGACACCGTCGAACACCGGTGCTGACTGGCAGAAACCCGTCTACAGCCAGGCTGGCGGCGATCCCTACGCAGGACTGCTCGGCTTCAAGAGTGCCTCGTTCGTCAAGATCCGCAACCTCTCTCTGGGCTACAACTTCGACAAGAGCATCTGCAGGGCCATCGGCATCAACGGCATCAAGGTCTATGTGCAGGGCCGCAACCTCGGCATGCTCTACTCGTCAGTCGACTTCATGGATCTCGACACGGGTGCTACCTTCTACAATCGTGGCTTCACCGTAGGTCTGCAGGTAGATTTCTGAGAAATTGTACATTGAGAATTGAACATTGATAATTGAAAAAGTATATCATTATGAAATATATCAGCAATAAAATAGTTTGTGGTGCGCTTTCGATGCTGACCTTGGTGGGCATGACCTCTTGTAGCGATGAGTTCCTCAAGGAGGATGCCGGCCACAAGGTGACAGACGCACTGCTTGAAGACGAAACAGGTGCCTTGAAGATGGCTGCCGGCCTGTACGGAAACATCCGCTGGCACTTCGGTTATGAATGGGCATACGGTATCACCCTCTATGGCTGCGACGAGTTTACCAATGGTGCCGACCTGACCTCGGAACCCTGGAACACCTACGACAACCGCCTCAATCCTCTTGACTGTACTCCGGCTCTGGGCGCGGCCAACAAGAACTGTCCCGCTGTGTCGGCTCTCTGGGATGAGATGTACTACGGTATCGCTACGGCCAATCTGGTGATTGCCAAGGCCGTCAATGTGGCTAATGAAGACAGCCGCAACAAGGCCCTCGGCGAGGCTTACTTCCTCCGTGGCTATAACTATTATCGCCTGTTCGCCCAGTATGGTGGCGTGGTCATCCAGACTGAGCCTTCAAATGGTGAGATCAAGAAGGACTTCACTCGTGCCTCTGAAGAAGAGACCCTCAATCAGGTCATTGCCGACCTGGAACAGGCTTACAACATGCTGCCTACCGATAAATGGCGCGGCAATGGCACCTGGACCAAGTACACTGCCGCCCACTTCCTGGCCAAAGCCCTGTTGTATCGACAGTCGGAGCGCTGCACCAGTTGGGCTGGTAAGTACGACAAGAATGCCGACCTCACACGGGCCATCTCCCTCTGCGACGAGGTTATCAAAGCCTGTCCGCTGGCTCCCGACTATTGGGACCTGTATGCCAAGTGGACGGGAGTCGACTGTAAGAACGAGGGACTCTCAGAGATCCTGATGGCCGCCGAGCACAATGAGGATGCCACCACACAGGGACGCTTCGGCAACCGTACCTATAACTACTTCGACCCGCAGTTCTCCAACTTCTCTGGTGGCTGGGTACAGCGCGGCCAGTATATCGGCGGTATGGACTTCCAGCGCTGCCGTCCTACGGAGTACACCTACTCGGTGTTCGACAATGTCAACGATGCCCGTATGTGGAAGACCTTCAAGACTGTCTATGGCTTGAACCACGCCGCCAAGAGTGCCGCCGACGTCATCGCGGAGAACGGTATCACGGCCGAGCAGATGCCCGGTATCGGTGACGAGGGTATCATCTTCATCCTCAACAAGAAGGACGACCACCGTTTCGACGGCGAGCCCTATGGCACGTTCGGACGCGGCGGACAGGCGCACAGCTTCGTCAATCCCCTCACGGGCAAGTGGGTGCCCAATGCCTTCCCCACATTCATGGACGGCAAATATGTGCTCTATAACTACGGTGTCAGCCAGAATACTGCAACCTCCAACGTGTTCTGCGGAATCAACAAGACGGCCGATGGCTCCCGTACGGGTGAGAAGGGCGATGCTCATCGTGATGTCATCATGGCCCGTAGTGGTGAGACCTATCTTGTAAAGGCTGAGTGCCAGGTGCGTATGGGCAACTATCAGGACGCCATCGCTACCATCAACGTACTCCGTGCCCGTGGCCAGTGGAAGGACGGTGAGGACCGCAGCTACTATACCGACGGTTCGATGGCATTCCTCAAGGCCGACGGTGGTGACAAGGACAACTCAACGGCTAACTCCACCCCGCCGAAGAAGAATAAGGACTTCGCCGGCAAGGCCATGACCAATACCGATGCCTATTATGCATCGATGACCCACAAGAACACCTATTATCTTTCTACCGGCATCGAGGAGACCACTGCCGCCTCCGACCTGCAGATCAAGAGCTACAGTCAGTTACCTGCCGAGGATGAGGCCGTGCTGACAGCCATCGGTGCCACGAGCGACTACGACCGTATGCTCAACTTCGTGATGAACGAGCGCACTCGTGAGCTCCTTGGCGAGTGGAACCGCTGGGATGAGCTGGCACGCTGCAACCTGCTCGTGAAGCGTGCCAAAGCCTTCAACCCTGAGGCTGCGCCCAACATTCAGGACCGTCACAACTACCGTCCCATTCCGCAGAAGTTCATCGACACGCTGCAGAACCCCGACGGCTCCAACCTCTCCGATGCCGACAAGAAGGCATGGCAGAACCCTGGCTATTAATACATTTGCAGGTTATAATAGTTATTAAGTATTGTAGTTAGTCTTTTTGGAACGAAGGCTGCGTCGCGATGACGCAGCCTTCATTCTTTATGCTCTGATTATGATTTCTTTTTCCGTTATTGGTGATCTTTTTTTTGAGTATTTTTTATCATTGCAACTTTGAGACCTTGCATGAAAGAACAAAGTCAAGAAAAAGTCGGAAATGTTTTGCTTTTCAGAAAAAAAGATATACTTTTGCATCACAAATCAAAAATGAAGCTGTATGGAAAAGGTATCAAGACTATTGTTGTTGCTGAGCCTCTCCGTGACGTGTGGCTCGGTACTGCTGACATCGTGTAGCAAGGAGGATATCCCTGCAAGTGTGACCCCGCAGCCGAGTGGGAAGACTTATGCTACCCTTCGTGAGGCCTTGGGCGAGCTGGGCATCGTTGATTCCATTTCGCCGAGGCATCAGCCGGAGCTGTACAGAAGACTTGACGGAATTTTGTAGCATAATTGATGGGAGAATGTATTGTAAGTGAGGCCTTTTTTTATTACTTTTGCACCCGAAACAACAAACTATTACGAACAAATGAAACGAATACTGACATTGTTGGCCCTGATGGGGGCCGTTACAGGTACCATGGCACAGCCGGCTACGGCAGTCGATGAGAGTTTGAGCCGTCATGACTTCTTCTATGCTGGACAGAGCAAGCAGCGGCGCATGTTTGTCGTGAAAGACGGACAGGTGAGCTGGAGTTACAAAGACCAGTTGAACAGGGGCGAGATCAGCGATGCCGTGCTGATGTCGGACGGGCACATCCTCGTGGCCCATCAGTATGGCGTGGCCGAGGTGGACGGTGAGGGCACGACCGTGTGGAGCTATCAGGCACCTGAGGGCACGGAGATACACACGGCGCAACCTATCGGGCGTACGCATGTGGTGTTCGTGCAGAATGGCAAGCCCGCCAAGTGCATCGTGATGGAGATACCCCAGAAGCGAATCGTCAGGGAGTTCGAACTGCCTGTCTCGGAGAAGGGCTCCGTACACGGACAGTTCCGCAACGCCCGGTTGTCGAGCCGGGGTACGCTGCTGATAGCCAACATGGCTCTCGGCTGCATCCACGAATATACCTGTGAAGGCCGTGAGGTAGACCGTTGGGATGGCTTCTTACCTTGGTCGGTGCAGGAGATGCCCAAGACGGGCAACCTGCTCATTACGGGCCGCAAGGGCCTGATACAGGAGATCAACCGCCAGGGGCGGACGGTGTGGCAACTGAACACGACGCAGTACGGCGTCACCCAGCCGCAGAAGACCGTGCGCCTGAAGGACGGAGGGCACATCATCAACAACTGGTACAACGAGTGGAACAAAACCCCGATGGACACCGCCAATGCCCCCGTGCAGGCCATCGAGGTGGACAAGGAAGGACGGCTTGTCTGGCAGCTCAGGGCGTGGAAGAATCCCGACCTCGGGCCCTCGACTACCATCCAGCTGCTCTCCGAGCCGGTGAACCGCGACAGGATGTTCTTCGGAGAGTTCAATGCCCAGAAGCCGAAACTCTTCGCAGGCCCAAACGAGCCGATGGGCGAGGGTAGGGGCATCCATCCGGGGCGCGTGGCGTGGGTTCACGCGCCAGGCGTGGCCAAGTGGGACGGCAAGACGGGACTGTGGGTGGAGGATCGCTGGAACGACCAGACATTGGCAGACCGTATGATACCTGAGGCCGTGATGCAGCTGACCGGGGAGCCGACGGCCAGGAAGGCCTGGCAGGCACTCTTCCGCGACTTCAACAAGAAGCATGGCCGGGGTAACCGAGGCTATAAGAAAGGCGAGAGCATCGCTGTGAAGCTGAACCTGAACAACGCCATCACCCACCACGACACCATCGAGCTGAACTCATCGCCCTTTGTGACGCTGGCACTGGTGCGCTCGATGGTACGCGACGCGGGAGTGCGTCAGCAGGACATCGTGCTCTGCGAGCCGTCGAGAGCCATCACCGACTCTATATATAATAAGGTACATAGGGAATTCCCCTTGGTAAGGATGATTGACAACATCGGCGGTGACGGACGAGAGAAGTGTGAGTACTATCCTGAACAAATCGAATACTCCGTGGACAACGGCAAGATGGCCCGCGGACTGGCCAAGTGCATCGTGGATGCCGACTACCTGATCAACTCGGCCCTGCTGAAGACGCACAACGGCCCAGGCGTGACGCTGACCACGAAGAACTGGTACGGGGCGACGGACATCAACCTCATCTGGCGGCGCAATGCCCACAACAACGTGTCGCAGGACAAGCTTCACGGCAAGCCCGGCTATAAGACCTTTGTGGACTGGCTCTCGCACAAGGACATGGGACAGAAGGCCCTGCTGCTGCTTATCGACGGCACCTATGGTTCTCGCGACGTGAACGGGGCACCCAACCCGAAGTGGATGAAGGAACCTTTCAACGGCGACTGGGCCTGCTCGCTCATTGTCAGCCAGGACGAGGTGGCCTGCGATGCTGTGGCGATGGACATCATCATCGGCGAGTGGCCGGAGTTCGGCAGTCTGAACTACTGCGATGAGTATCTGCGCGAGGCGGCTCTCATTCCCAATGCACCGAGTGGCACCGTCTACAAGCAGCAGGGCAAACCGCTCACGAAGTCGCTCGGACTCTTTGAGCACTGGAATAGTGAACATAAGTACACGAAGATTGACCTGAAATACAAGAAACTATGATGAAGAATAGATTTGGAGGTGAGAGGTTAGAGGTGAGAGGTGAGAGAATAGTTCTTGCCCGTTTCATCTGCTTGATTGTCATATCTCTTACCTCTTACCTCTTACCTCTTACCTCCACTGCCCAGATAGTGGATGCTTTTCAAGGTATCCTGCCCGTGACGGATTCGACAATGAAGAAGAGTCTCAACGGTGAGTGGAGGCTGAAAGTTGTCGACGGTATCGATGACCAGACGGCTGTGCCCGTTGAGGATGAGACGTGGAGCAAGATTCCCGTGCCCGGTTGTTGGGAGGCCTATGGCTTCTGCAAGCCGAGCTACGACAAGGCTCTGCCGCTGACGGGCTACTATCGGACATCGTTCAATGTGCCCGAAGCATGGCGTGGCATGCGCATCGTACTGCGTTTCGACGGTGTGCTCTACGGCTACGACCTGTGGGTCAACGGCAAGAAAGCCGGCCAGTGGCGGTCAGGCTATAACACGGCGTTGTTCGACATCACCGACTGTCTGAAAGGCCGTGGAGCGCAGCAGCTGGCCATGCGTGTCATCTCACAGTTCCCCGGCAGCGACTTCGACTACAACGATGACTGGGCACCGAATGGCATTTTTCGCGATGTGACGCTGATGGCCGTCCCCAAGATGCATCTTGCCGACCTGACTATCCGGACGAAGAATACGGGAGAGGTGAGTGTGGAAACCAAACTGGCGAATCCAGGTAAAGGCTTCGAGTTGAAGCATGAGGTAATCGACGCTCAAGGCCATCTCGTCGCCAATTGCTGTGAAGCCATCAAAAAGTTGCCTTTGTTGTCCAAGTTGTCGTTATCATCCCCTAGGTTGTGGACGGCAGAGACACCTTATTTATATAAGTTGCGTACGACGCTCCTCGAGAAGGGCAGGCCGATACAGACCTTCGAGCATCGGTTCGGCTTCCGTGAGCTCACTATCGATGGCAACATCCTGAAGCTCAACGGCCAGCCCATCAAACTGCGCGGTGTCACCTGCCACAGCACCGACCCCCGTTCAGTGAAGGTCATCAGCGATGACCTGACCCTTCGCGACATGAATCTGATGAAGGAAGCCTCGGTGAACTACATCCGCACCTCGCACTACCCCCGCGAGCCACGATTCTACGAACTGGCCGACTCGCTTGGCTTCTACGTCATCGACGAGGTGCCCTTTGGCTACGGCGACAAGAACCTCTCGAAGGAAGAGTTCTATCCCGTGCTGCAGCAGCGCGCCCAGGCCACCATCCGCCGCGACAAGAACCATCCGTCGGTACTCATCTGGAGCTTGGGCAACGAGAATCCGCTGACAGACATCTGCATCCGTTTGGGCGACTATGTGAAGACGCAGCTCGACTCGTCGCGCCCCTACTGCTATCCACAGGTGGGCAGCTATTTCCGCCGCTTCTTCGAGGGCAAGGATGCCAAGGGCTTCCCATCGCCGGCTCCCATCTACACGCCCCACTATCCCACGACGGGCCAGATAGCAGGTTTTTATCAGCACCGCGACCGTCCCGTCATCTTCACCGAATACTGTCATACGCTCGGCATCTCCTTCGAGGATCACGACCGCCAGTGGGAGATCATCCAGCGCACGCCCGGCATTGCCGGTGGCTCGGTATGGGAATGGGTGGACCAGGGCATGCCTTTTGGAAGTGAAGACACGCTTCACTCTTCACTTAAATACGGCTACGAAGAAAAGGTATATACATCTAAGAATGCCGGCTTCGAGATGTACGGCAACAAGGGCACCGACGGTCTGCTCTATGCCGACCGCACGCCACTGCCCAACTACTATGAGCTGCAGCACAACTACGCCCGGGCCTTCGTCACAGACAGCATTCTGACGACGGCTGACGGCACGCTGCGGCTGAACATCACCAACCGCTACGACTTCCTCAACCTGAAGGATAATGTCACCTTCAGCTGGGTCTATTCGGAAGACCGCGATACGCTGGTTCGTGGCGCCTTCAGCCCCGACTGCGCCCCTCATGTCTCCGTCCCGTATACGTTGGCACTGCCAACGCCCCCCGATGCCTCTCGCATCTGCCTGCTTCATATCACCATCACCGACGCTCAGGGTAATACCTTCCTGCATCAGTCAATCCCCGTCAACCCCAGTGATCTGACGCCCCGACTTCTGGCTAGACTGACAGCAAAATCTGGCGATCCGATGAGTGTGGTTCAGGATGGCATACTGGTGCGTGCAGGCCGAAAGGCCACGCTTGGCGAAATGGTGAAACTCGTAGGCAAACGACTGGAACGCTATCTGCTTCGCCTCTCGGCAGACGGCAAGACGGCAGGCCCTATCGCTGCCGACATCAAAACCGAGCCTGCTGGCAATGCCATGCACTATACCTTCTCACTGACCCCCGACACCACGGATACCGTTCTCACGGAACTCGGCATCGCCTTCTTGCTCGACAAGAACATCGACCGCGTGCAGTGGATAGGCAATGGACCGTTGCCCACTTACCCCGGTCGCTACCGGGCTGGTCGCTATGGCTTCTGGAGCAAGCAGCAGGGAGACCTTTACTTCGAAGGCAACCGTCGGGGTGTGGATGCCGCTCTGCTGACAGATAAGAACGGAGGAGGCCTGCTGCTCTTCTGTCGGAACGGCAATGTCAACTTCGAACAGACAGACCGAGGCATCGTCGTTTCTTATAATGCTGCCGTTTCTGGACAGGGACCGAAGTTCCGTCAGACAGCCTTCCCCGTCATCGCCAAGGAGGTGGGCACGGTGAGCGGCGACTTCTGGCTCTATCGCGTTGATGCGAAGAATGTGCCGCAGCTCATCCATGATCTTTTTGACCATCCGCGTACCATCGCTGCACCATTTAAGCCCTTCGTGACGCAATATGATACTTACCTGATGCGTTATAATGATATCACAGAATAATAAATACTAAGGATGATGAAACTACTAAAGACTATCCTAACCGTGATGCTTCTGACAGTCGTATGCATGTCGACAGGAGCTGTAGAGCGTAAAAGACTGAATTTCAACAGTGATTGGCGGCTTTGCGTCGGTGACTTTCCCGATGCAGTGGAGCCTTATTTCGACGACAGCCGTTGGCGACAGGTGACGCTGCCCTACGCCTTCAATGGTGATGAGGCATTTCGCAAGGACATTGTCGACTTGACTGACACAATTGTATGGTATCGGAAAGTTTTTAAGTTGCCGGATACAGAGCGCAAGAAGGTGTTTGTCGAGTTCGAGGGTGTGCGTCAGGGAGCCGACTTCTATCTCAACGGTCAGCATCTCGGCTATAGTGAGAATGGTGTAATGGCCTGTGGTTTCGACTTGACACCTTTTATTATTAAAGGAGAAAACGTGCTGGCTGTGCGCTGCGACAACAGCTGGACCTATCGTTCGCGGCAGTATGAAAGCCGCTACCAGTGGAACGACCGCAACTTCAATGCCAACTATGGAGGTATTCCCAAGAATGTTTACCTGCACGTGACAGACAAACTTTACCAGACGCTGCCCCTCTATTCGAACCTCGGTACGACGGGCACCTACGTCTATGCAACCGACTTCGACATCGTTGGTCACAAGGCTGTAATCCATGCTGAGTCGCAGGTGAGGAATGAGGATTCGAAGGCCCGAAGTTTCACTTACAACGTGCAGATGATCGATGCGGACGGCAAGGAAGTGGCCCGTTTCAAGAGCGAGCCGGTGACATTTCAGCCGGGTGAACAGGGAATTGTGAAGGCCGCGCAGGAGGTCGGTGGTCTACACTTCTGGTCGTGGGGCTATGGCTATCTCTATACCGTTAAAACCTCGCTCGAGGAAGATACAGTGTGTTGCGACATTGTCGCAACAAGAACCGGCTTCCGCAAGACCCGCTTCGGCGAGGGTAAGATATGGCTCAACGACCGCTGCTTGATGATGCACGGCTACGCCCAGCGCACCTCGAATGAGTGGCCCGGCGTGGGACTCTCCGTGCCCGCCTGGCTGAGTGACTACTCCAACGGTCTGATGGTGGAGTCGGGAGGTAACCTTGTGCGCTGGATGCACGTCACGCCCTGGAAGCAGGACATCGAGTCGTGCGATCGTGTGGGACTCATTCAGGCCATGCCTGCCGGCGATGCCGAGAAGGATGTGACGGGACCTCGCTGGGAACAGCGCACGGCACTGATGCGTGATGCCATCATCTACAACCGCAACAATCCCTCCATCCTCTTCTATGAGTGTGGCAACGAGAGCATCAGCCGCGAGCACATGGTGGAGATGAAGAAGATACGCGATGAGTACGACCCCTGTGGCGGACGTGCCATTGGAAGCCGTGAGATGCTCGACATCGACGAGGCCGAGTATGGCGGCGAGATGCTCTATATCAACAAGTCGAAGAAGCACCCCATGTGGGCGATGGAGTACAACCGTGACGAGGGACTGCGTAAATACTGGGACGACTGGAGTTATCCCTACCACAAGGAAGGTGACGGCCCGCTGTATCGTGGCAATCCGGCTCCCGACTATAATCACAACATGGACCAGTTTGCCGTTGGTATGGTTCGCCGTTGGTATGACTACTGGCTGGAGCGTCCCGGCACGGGCACACGTGTCTCGTCGGGCGGAGTGAAGATTGTGTTCTCTGACACTAACACCCACCATCGCGGTGAATCTAATTTCCGTATGAGCGGTGTCACAGATGCCATGCGAATTCCGAAGGATGCTTTCTTCGCCCATCAGGTGATGTGGAGTGGATGGGTGGACGACGAGATACCGCGTACCTACATCATCGGACACTGGAACTACAAACCGGGAACGGTGAAGCCTGTCTATGTGGTATCTACTGCCGATGAGGTGGAGCTGTTCCTCAATGGCAAATCGCTCGGTAAGGGCCACCAGCAGTATCGTTATCTCTTTACGTTCGACAATGTCGCTTACGAGCCGGGAGTGATCGAGGCCGTTGGTACGGATGGAAGTCGCTATCGGGTAGAGACCGCCGGTGACCCTGCCACCCTCAAGCTTACAGCTATTCAGAATCCGCTTGGCACGAAGGCCGACGGTGCTGACATGATTCTCTATCAGGTAGAGGTGCTTGACAAGGAAGGCCGTCGCTGTCCGCTCGATGATCGTATGATCCATTTCGAAATGTGGGGCGAAGGCAAGTGGATTGGCGGTATCGGTACCCGCAACAATAAAGAACTGCAGCGTCCTGATACCAATCGCAAGGAGGGCCTGCTCGATGCAGCAGCTACAAAGAATGTTTCAGACAACTATGTCGGTAGTTGCGATTTGCCTGTGGAGTGCGGTGTCAACCGTGTGCTGGTTCGGACCACCACTACTGCAGGGGAAATCACTCTTTCTGCTTACGCGGAGGGATTGAAGCCTGCCTATCTGAAAGTGAAAAGTGAAAAGCTGCGGGGGGACGCTTCAGCGTATCTGCCACAGCAATTGCTAAAGGGCAGGCTCGACAGAGGTGAAACGCCGTTGGCACCCTCCTTCACCGCCCGTTCGGTGGGAGTCGACATCGTCGGTTCCAAAGCCGGCTTCGACTCCGATCATGCTTCAAACAGCTACGACGACAACGAACTCTCCGAATGGAAGAATGACGGCAGGCTCTCTACGGCCTGGATCACCTATAAGTTGGCAAAGAAAGCCCTCGTCAGTGATATCTGCATGAAACTTACTGGCTGGCGTCTGCGCAGTTATCCCCTTGAGATATATGCTGGCAAGCAGCTCATCTGGAGTGGTGAGACACCTCGCAGTTTGGGCTATGTGCATCTGAAACCGACAAAACCTGTGAAGACCAGCGAGATCACAATACGTCTGAAAGGAGCCGGAAAGGACAAGGATGCCTTTGGTGGTATCGTCGAGGTGGCAGAGCCTGCTGCTGGTGAGCTCGACCTCTTCAAGGCTAAGAACGGGGGCGAGACAAAGAATGAGCTGCGCATCGTGGAAGTAGAGTTCCTGGAGTCACTAAAGTGAAACTATTGTGAATATTGTTGCAAGAAAGTACCGAAAAATGTTAAATAAGTATTAAATAAGGTGGCGGATTGACTAACGTATCACATTTTTCCTTATATTTGTGGTGTCAAACTAACTATAGGAGGTACGCTTATGTCAACTAAGAACAAGAACTCAGAACAAGAAGTGAAGATCGACCGAAAACGTGTCGACAGTTTCGAACCCAAACTGAACACATCTATTTGGTACAATTGAGAGAAAGAGGTAAAAGTGGTGAGTCGAGGCTCATCACTTTTTCTTTATGATTGTTTGGCGGTTCAGTGGAAAATGCTTACCTTTGCAGCAAACTACTAAAAACAAGACAAAAATGAGGAAAAGACTTTTCGTATTGAGCATGCTGGCTTGTTTCGTGATAGGGGCTGGGGCTGCAGAGTCGGGCTTGAACAAGAAACAGTTTGGTAAGTATTGGCGTGTGGAGTCGGAGGCTCCCGACTATCGTGTCACGTTCCATGGTGATACCTGCGAACTGTTGTCTCCCAAGGGGTTGACTCTCTGGCGTAAGGAGAAGATGAAGGCCGGGATGACAGTCGAATATGACGCCCTGGTGGTGGACGAAGGACAGCCTGGTGACCGTCTGAGCGACATGAACTGCTTCTGGCTGGCCAGCGATCCGCAAGCCAAGGACCTGTGGGCTCGGGCTGCTTGGCGAAGTGGTATCTTCGTGCGCTGTTACACACTACAGATGTATTATCTCGGTTATGGTGGTAACCATAACACTACCACCCGCTTCCGCCGGTACAATGGCGACGAGGCTGGGGTGGAGAATGCCCAGAAACGTCCTGCCATCCTGAAAGAGTATACGGATGCTGCGCATCTGCTGAAGGCGAATCACTGGTATCACTGGAAGATTGAGAGTAAGAATGGACATACACGTATTTTTGTCGATGGCGAGTGTATCGTCGACTATCTCGACCCTGAGCCTTTGGAGGAAGGTTGGTTTGGTTTCCGCACCACGCTCTCAAGGACGAGGATTACGAACTTCAAGTTTTACGACACGCCGGTGCTCTCGTACAAGACGTCGGGTGTGCCATTGCATTGGATTGGCGCGGTTCCTGTTTTTTCTGGGGAATCCCCTTGTTCCGGATTATCCGGGAGTATACCCATAGAGTTTGGTGTGCCTTTCGCCCAGGGAGAACTCAAGGATGTGACGCAGCTGACACTCTCCGAGGGTATTCCTACAGATGCCTGGGTGACGGCTTCGTGGCCCGACGGGAGCGTGAAGTGGGCAGGATTGTCGGCCGTCGTTCCTGCTGATGCAAAGCAGGTGAAGGTACAACAGAAGTCCAAGAGCAAGAAACAAAAGGTGGCTGGTGGACTCGTCATCGATGATGGTGCCGGGCAGCTTGTCATCAATACTGGTCGCATGAAGGCCTATCTTTCGAAAAGTGGCAATTGTCTGATTGATAGCCTTTGTCTCGATGGTAAGCGGGTAGGGGGGCAGGCCTGTCTTGTTGCCTCCACTGCCGAAGGCGATTTCCAGTCTGTCATTCGTTCCATGTCGGTGGAGCGTTCAGGAATGGTACGAGCCGTCGTGAAGGTGGAGGGCTCACACCGTTCCGCCACAGGAAGGGAGTGGCTGCCGTTTACGGTGCGTCTCTATTTCTATGCCGGCAGCGAACAGATTCGCCTCGCGCATACCTTTTTATATGATGGTGACGAGAAACGGGATCTGATAACATCGCTCGGCGTACGCTTCAAGGTGCCGATGCGCGACGAGGTCTATAATCGCCACATCGCCTTTGCTACGGAGGATGGAGGCGTCTGGTCAGAGCCTGTCCAGCCCCTCGATGGCCGTCGTGACCTCCGTATTGGTGAAAAGGGTAATCGCCGCAACCTGCAGGCTGAGCAGATGGCTGGTCAGCGGGTTCCTGCATACAAGGAGTTTAACAAACAGAATCAGCACTTGCTCGACCATTGGGCACAGTGGGACGGCTACCGTCTGTCGCAGCTAACTGATAACTCCTTCTCCATCCGCAAACGGGCCACCGATGTGAGTCCGTGGATAGGTACCTTCACTGGTGGACGTGCCTCCGGCTATGCATTTGTGGGTGATGTCAGTGGAGGCTTGAGAGTCGGCTTGAAGGATTTCTGGCAGTCCTATCCCTCTACTATTCAGGTGGATAAGGCACGTAGCGATGAGGCGGAACTGACGATGTGGCTTTGGAGTCCAGAGGCTGAGGAGATGAACCTCTGCCACTACGACACCATCGCTCACGACCTGATAGCCAGCTATGAGGACGTGCAGAAGGGAATGAGCAGTCCATACGGTATAGCCCGTACCAACATCCTGTGGATATTGCCCTCTGACGGCTATCACGGTAAGGCAGACTTCTCGACTACGGCCAGCAGCGTGATGAGCGATGCCCGTCTGCTGCCCACGCCGGAGTATCTCTATGAGAAGCGTGCTTTTGGTATCTGGTCATTGCCGAAGTCGGGAAAGGTGGAGGCCCGCCTGTCACAATACATTGACTTCTACCAGAAAGCCATTGAGCAAAACAAGTGGTACGGCTTCTGGAACTATGGCGATATGATGCACGCCTACGACCCCGAGCGCCATGAGTGGCGTTACGATGTGGGCGGTTTTGCCTGGGATAATACCGAACTGGCCACGCCGATGTGGCTCTGGTACAATTTCCTCCGTACCGGGCGAAGCGACATCTGGCAGATGGCTGAGGCGATGACCCGTCACTGCAGTGAGGTGGATACCTATCATATAGGGCCTTTTGCCCCCCTTGGCAGTCGTCATAACGTGACCCATTGGGGATGTGGCGCCAAGGAGGCCCGTATCAGTCAGGCTGCCTTTGACAGATTTTACTATTATTTGACAACAGACGAGCGGACGGGAGATCTGATGCGCGAACAGACAGATGCAGATACACTCCTCTATCATCTCGATCCTATGCGCCTGGCAGAGCCTATTAGCAAATACCCTTGCAGTGCACCAGCTCGTCTGCGTGTCGGTCCGGATTGGTTAGCGTATGCTGGTAACTGGATGACGGAATGGGAACGCTTTGGTACTACGAAATACCGTGACAAGATAGTAGCGGGTATGGAGTCTATAGCAGAATTGCCTGACGGTATCTTTACCGGCAACCTTGCCAAGGGCTATGACCCTGCTACAGGGCGGCTCAGCTATGACGGTGACCCCAACCTTCGTAAAACCAACCATCTGCTGACCATCATGGGAGGATTTGAATTGATGAACGAATTAATGTTCAGTGTCCAATGTCCCGCTCGGCCGAAGGACGCTTGCTACCAAAGGGACGCAAGAAAGTTCAATGAATGTTGGGCCGATTTTGCCCGTCGCTATAAGCAGATGGCTTTCGAAATTCAGGGAAGCACATTCCCCGTACGTCGTCTGGAAGCATACGCCGCCTGGCTAGACCGTGATGCCACTCGGGCCAAGAATACATGGCAAGCCTTGTGGGGACAGGCCGACAACGACCTCTTCCTTTCCGACAAGGCCCGGCAGTTGTTGCCACCGGAAGTTCCGGCACCACTCGACGAGTTGGATGGCATCAGCACCAACAATGCAGCGCTGTGGAGTCTCGATGCCATATACATGCTCGAAGTTCTGCCTTAAAAGCGCAAAGGGGAGGGCCGTTTGCCCTCCTTTTTGCTATTTTAACTATAAAATTTGATTTAAATCATCAAATTTAGTTTCCTTTTTATAATATTTCCAAATATTATTTGTATTTTTGCAACCGAAACTACTTTGTCAAGCGACTTAGTGTGCTTACAATTATATAACTATTAATAACAAATGTATGAATAATTTGAAGTTTATCAAAGGTAAGGCCCTACCTTTTGCTGCCCTTGTGTCGGCAATGTTGTTGGTGCCCTCTACCGGGATGAACCCTGTGCATGCAGCCGTGCAGAACGTGCAGCAAGCGGAGAGTGTTTCCGGTACGGTGGTTGACAACACGGGTGAGGCAGTTATCGGTGCTAGCGTCATCGTCGTCGGAGCCCAGACTACTACTGGTACAGTGACCGACTTTGACGGTAACTTTACCCTTAAGGTAAAGCCTGGCACGCAGTTGAAAATCTCGTTCGTCGGCTACAAGGAGAAAATCGTCAAGGCCGCCAACGGCATGAAGGTAACCCTCGAGGAGGAGTCCACCATGCTGCAGGGCGTTGAGGTTGTGGCTTACGGTGTGCAGAAGAAGGTGACCGTCACCGGTGCTCTGTCGTCGGTGAAGTCAGAGGAACTGACCCGTACGCCAGTGTCTTCTGTGAACAACGTGCTCGCAGGTCAGCTCTCGGGTGTGACCACTGTGCAGACTTCTGGTGAGCCTGGTAAGGACGCTGCTCAGATCTTCGTCCGTGGTCAGGGAACATGGGGTGACTCCTCGCCTCTGATTCAGGTCGACGGTGTAGAGCGTGAAATGTGGGATATCGACCCCAACGAAATTGAGAGCGTCACCGTTCTGAAGGATGCCTCCGCAACGGCTGTGTTCGGTGTGCGTGGTGCTAACGGCGTAGTGCTGATTACCACCAAGCGCGGTGCAGAGGGTAAGGCAAAGATTTCTTTCAATGTCTCCTTCTCAGCCTTGACGCCTACGAGTATGGTTAAGATGGCTTCTTCTTACGACTACGCCATGTTCCACAATGCCATGCATAACAACGATGGAACATCGACAGAGTTCTCCGACAAGGTCATCCAGAAATTTAAGGACGGCAGCGATCCTATCCGCTTCCCGAGCATGAACTGGTCTGACTATATCATGAAGGATGTGACCCTGCAGCAGCAGCACAACGTGAATATCTCTGGTGGTAACAAGACCGTGAAGTACTTTATCTCTGCAGGTATGTTCACACAGGATGGTCTCTTCAAGGAGTTCGACCGTCCTTACGACTTCGGCTATAGCTACAAGCGTTTCAACTATCGTTCGAATCTCGACCTGAACGTGACTAAGACCACCTTGCTGAGCTTCAACATCTCTGGTAAGGTGGACCAGCAGGCTCGTCCCCACTCCGGTCAGAGCTCCGACCAGCTGGTGAAGGAGGTCTACTGGGCTACCCCGTTCAGCAGTCCTGGCTTTGTGGATGGCAAGTATATTGTCAACAGCAATGCTACTTCCGACAATATCTCCATCGACAAGGATAATCCAACGGCCATCCTGCCCTTTACGGGTGGTACCCCGATGGCTTACGCCATGACACAGCCTGGTGCTTACCATAATAATAACAATAAGTTGCAGATGGACCTGGTACTCGACCAGAAGCTTGACTTCATCACCAAGGGTCTGTCTATCAAGCTTAAAGGTTCTTACAACAGTGCCTACTCGGTGCAGAAGGAAATCCTGAACTCTGCAGCTACCTATACCCCGGTTTATTACGAGGATGGCAACAAGATTCTCTACCGTATGTCTGGTGATGATACAGAGCCCACCTACAGCAACGGACAGAGTGGCAAGGCCCGTAACTGGTATGCTGAGGGTTCGCTGAACTATAACCGTTCGTTTGGCATGCACACTATCACCGCTCTGGCTCTTTACAACCAGAGTAAGGAGTACTACATCAGCGGTACCTATTCTGATATTCCACGTACGTACGTTGGTCTGGTAGCCCGTGTGACTTATGACTGGAACAACCGCTATATGGCAGAGTTCAACTTCGGTTACAATGGTTCCGAGAACTTCGCCCCTGGCAAGCGCTTCGGTTCGTTCCCTGCTGGTTCTGTAGGTTGGGTGGTCAGCGACGAGCCTTTCTTCAAACCTATCAAGAAAGTGGTCAGCTTCCTCAAGCTCCGTGCATCGTGGGGTCTTGTGGGTAACGATAAGATCGGTGGTAGCCGATTCATGTATATGGCCGACCCGTACAATGTGAACCAGACGGCTCTTTGGGAGCGCGGTTTCCGCGAAAGTAACTCCGACTACGCAGTGGCTTACGCCTACCTGTTCGGTGTTGAGAACGGTACAGCTACCAAGGGTGCATACGAGGCCAGTAAGAACAATCCCGAGGTAACATGGGAGAAGGCCTTCAAGCAGGACTACGGTTTCGACATGAACTTCTTCGACGACCGTCTGCGCACGGTGTTCGACTACTATAAGGAGCATCGTACCAACATTCTGGCCATCGACCGCCGTATCCCGTCGTTCATCGGCTTTACACCCCCATACGCCAACTTCGGTATCGTGGACAGCCACGGTTGGGAGGTGTCGGTCAACTGGCAGGATAAGATTGGCTCTGACTTCCGCTACTCTGTGAAGGTAAATCTCTCTCACAACCAGAACGAGATTATCGAGGACCGTCAGGCTCCTCAGAAGAACGACTATATGTATACTGCCGGCCACCGTATCGGCGCCCGCTCACAGTATAAGTTCTGGAAGTTCTATTATGAGGGTGCTGAGGCCGACTATGAGAAGGAGTTCGGTACGCCGTTCCCCACTCAGCTCGTGTCGAATCTGAAGCCTGGTGACTGTGTCTATGTCGACCTCGACAAGGACGGCAAGATCGACGGTAACGACCAGAGCCGTGACTACGGCTATACCGACGACCCGCAATATATCGCAGGTCTGAATCTCGCTCTGTATTACAAGAATATCTCCTTCAGTGCACAGTTTACCGGTGCATGGGCTGTGAGCCGTGTGTTGGGCGACGTCTTCATGCGTCCGTTCCACAACCGTAACACCGAGAATAACGGTGGTCTGCTGCAGTATCACCTCGACAACACTTGGACATCCGCGAATCCTGATCCGAATGCCGAGTATCCGCGTGCTACCTGGACCAACGCCCTTCAGAACTATACCAACTCAACCCTGTTCGAGAAGGATGCCAAGTATCTGCGTCTGAAGACCCTTCAGATTGCCTACGACTTCAAGTTCCCCTTCATGAAGAAGATTGGTCTGAACCAGCTGCAGCTCGCCCTGAGCGGTTACAACCTCTTCACCATCACCCCGTATAAGTTCGGTGACCCTGAGGCTCGTGCCAGCTCCACACCATCATATCCTCTGCAGCGTACTTATACTGCAAGTATCAAGCTTGGATTCTAATATATAATATATAAAAAGGTATACAATTATGAAATTACATCATAAAATAGTTTCTGGAGCCGTGGCCCTTGCCGTAGGCAATATGGCTTTCACGGCATGCACCGACGACGTGAAGTTCGGTGATGCCTTTATTGAGAAGGCTCCAGGTGGAACTGTAACACTCGACACCGTGTTCAACAGTGCCGAATACACCAAGCAGTTCCTCGTAGGTTGCTACGTGCTGCAATACTACGGTCTTCCGTTTAAGAACCCCACAGGTTCGCCCTGGAGCCAGAGTTACTGGAACTCTAAGCTCGACGCTTTTACCGATTGCTATCATCAGCACTTCAGTGGCTCTCAGGCATACACCAAGTATTACTCAAATGCGCTGACAGCCAACGATGAAGCAGCTATCTCGTATAACAACGACAAGGTGTGGGAGGCTGTTCACCACTGCTGGCTGCTGATTGAGAATATCGACCGTGTGCCCGGCCTGACTGATGCCGAGAAGAAGAGCATGGTGGCTCAGGCCAAATGTATCATCGCCGCACGCTATTTCGACCTCTATTCTGTATATGGTGGCCTGCCTATTGTTGATCACACTTACACTGGTACAGAGGGTAGCCTTAACACGCGTCGTGCCACGGCCGAGAATACAGCCAACTTCATGGTTGGTCTGCTCGACGAGGCCATTCCTGATCTGCGTTGGGCTTACAATGGCAATACTATCGATACCGACGCCACCAACAACACCGGTCGTTGGACAGCAGCAGGTGCCATGGCACTGAAGGCTAAGATACTCCTGTTCAATGCTTCACCGCTTTACAATGCCGACCAGGGCTATTATGGTGGTACCTCAGAGGCAGAGAAGGACAGCATCGTATGGCATGGCGGCTTCAAGCAGGAGCGCTGGCAGCGTGCCCTTCAGGCTTGTCAGGACTTCATGGCCGCTAATGCTGCCAATGGCAATTACTACCAACTGAACCAGGCTACGGCCTCTACTCCCGATGCCTATCGCCAGGCTTACCGCATGGGTTATGTGCAGCAGGGTAGCCGTGAAATCCTGCACTGCACGCGTGTTGCCGGTGCTACCAGTAAGGCCGCTTCCTACTCTTGGCCTACCTTCGTAGGTCCTGGCTTTGCCAGCGATGGTCCGTATCGTCACTCTTACGGTCCTACTCAGGAGTATGTTGATATGTTCGGTTGGAGCGACGGTACACCGTTCGACTGGGAAGGTGATATGGCCGCAGGTAATATCAACGGCGAGAAGGGTAAGCTCTTCTTTGAGTATAAGAAGGGCCGTGGCGGTGCTGTGCAGCGTGTGGCCAGCCGTGACCCGCGTCTGTATGAGAACGCTATCGTCAATGGTCAGTCTGAGCGTCTGAACTGGACGTCGGGTGTCTCCGAGGGCGAACTCTACGAGCTCTGGGTCGGTGGCTATCATGAAGGCTTCCAGGTGGCCGATGAGACAGGCCGCATCGTGGAGCAGGATACACAGCGCTTCCCGACTGGTTATGGTACCATCAAGTATTACCTCGGTACTGAGTACTATGGTAAGTTCACTCAGTGGGTTTACCTCAGCTACGACGAGATGCTCCTGATGTATGCCGAGTGCCTGGCACAGTGCGACCAGCTGAACGAGGCCCTGAAGTATGTCGACGAGGTGCGTGCACGTGTCGGTATGAAGGGACTGAAGGTCAGCATTAGCAAGTCGAAGGCTGCTGTGAAGCCCGACATGAACAACAAGGCCGACGTCATCGAGGAGATTCTCCGCGAGCGTGCCTGTGAGTTGGGTATGAGCAATAACCGCTACTATGACATGATCCGCTACAAGCGCGGCGACTGGATGACCAAGAAACTGCATGGTCTGCTCACCTACCGTCTGATTCAGATTGGTCAGAACTGGGAGCACAACATCCGTGCCTATATCGGTGCCGACAAGCCCAATGGCGTAGCCGAGCCCAACCGCTTCGAGTTCAGCACCTTCGAACTGCAGAACCGCAGCCGCGTGCTTTGGGATTACAGTCCTACCGACAAGGAGGTACTCAAGTGGTTCCTCTTCCCGCTGCCGATTACGGAGATCAACAAGGGCTACGGTCTTGTGCAGAATCCCGGATGGTAATTCTTTTAAGATTAAAAGATTGAAGAATTGAAAAATTGAAAAGATTATGAAGAAAAAAGATATATTTGTGCTATCACTGCTCGCAGGCATCAGCCTGCCGGCAGCGGCACAGCAGGACAGCACCGGCATCGACTTCGTTGACCAGGTCATCGAGGTAGGCGCCAACAAGGACTTCTCCCGTGCACAGTCCACGGCAGCTGTCTCTGTCATTACCAGCAGGGATGTCAACAAGCGCTCTGCCAAGAACATCGGCAACTCGATTCTTGGTCAGGGTAACGGTCTGGTGTCGCTGCAGGGAACGGGAACCTATTTTGAGCAGAATCCCACGTTCTATGTACGTGGCCTGCAGAGTCTGAGCACCAGCACGCCGCTGATTCTGGTCGACGGTGTAGAGCGCGACATCAGTATTGTCAGCCCTGAGGAGGTCGATCATGTGTCGATCCTGAAGGATGCCGCCGCTGTGGCCCTCTATGGCTACAAGGGTGCCAACGGTGCCATCTTGATCACCACCAAGCGCGGACAGTATAACAGCCGTGACATCCGTGTCACCTACGACCACCTGTTCAACTTCCAGTCGAACCGTCCGAAGTTCGTCAATGGTGCCACCTTCGCCAGCGCTACCAATGAGGCCCTGGCCAACGAGGGGGCGGCTCCCCGCTTCACACAGGAAGAGATCAATGCCTTCCAGAGCGGTCAGTATCCCTATCAGTATCCCAACGTGAACTGGGTGGACGAGACCTTCCGCAAGAACGGTGTCAACAACAAGCTGGCCGTTGAGTTCAGCGGTGGCGGTGAGCGCTTCCGCTACTATACTACTCTTAATCTGCTGTCGGACAAGGGATTCATCAAGAACTTCTCCGATAACGAGGGTTATTCCACTCAGGACAAGTACGTGCGTGCCAACCTGCGTACCAACCTCGATATCGACCTGACCGAGACAACGATGCTGAAGGTCAATATGCTCGGCATCCTGAGTGAGATGTCGCGCCCCGGAGGCCCCGTTTCCACCGGTAGCACTGACGCCAGTGCCAAGGCCGACCTGTGGGATATGGTGTACAGCATCCCCGCCAGTGCCTTCCCCATCAAGAATGAGAACAATGAGTGGGGCGGTACGTCTACCCACTCGGGTATCAACAACCCTGTGGCTCAGTCATCGGGTGCAGCCTATTACAAACTGCACGAGCGTGCACTGTTTGCCGACATGACCCTGAATCAGGACCTGAAGTCATGGCTCCCCGGCCTGAGCTTCACCGCCCGTCTGGGTTATGATACTTATTCTACGCTCTATGAGGATCACTCCATGACCTATGTTTATGGTAACTATCCTGCTGCCGGTGTGGGCTCGAAGGGTGAGTACTGGAGTGCTGGTACACCGGGTACGATGAGTAAGAATGCCGCCACGCTCGATTGGGCCCGCCGCCTGATCTTCGCTGCCGGCTTCAACTTCGACCGTACCTTCGCAGAGAAGCATTATGTCTACGGACAGCTGAAGTGGGACTATGAGTATCAGAACACCACGGGTAGGACAGGATACACTGTCTACCGCCAGAACGCCTCGTTCCTCGGACACTATGGCTACGACAACCGCTATATCGCTGAGCTGGCACTGGTCTATTCCGGTAGCAACCGTCTGGCCCCCGGCACCAAGTGGAAGCTTTCGCCTACCGTATCGGCTGCTTGGGTACTCTCCAATGAGAACTTCCTGAAGGACAACTCCGTGGTCAACTTCCTCAAGCTCCGCGCCAGCTTCGGTATTATCAATGCCGACTATCTGCCCGGCGACAACGTGTGGTCGTACTACACACAGTCATACTATCAGGATGTATCCCACGGCGTGGCCAACTACCCCTTCGGTTCAGGTTACGAGGTGAGCTATACTCCGACAACCATCGGACAGATTGCAGCTATGAATCCCACCAACGAGAAGGCGCAGAAGTTTAATGTGGGTATCGATGCCACCCTCTTCGGTGGTCTGAATGCCCAGCTCGACTTCTACCTGCAGAATCGTAAGGACATCTGGGTATCGGGTGCCGGTGCCTATACCGCACTGATCGGTTTCGAGGCTCCTTATACGAATGCCGGTAAGGTGAATGGCAAGGGCTTTGAGATTTCCCTCGACTATACCAAGACCTTCGGTCAGCTGACCCTCAACGTGGGCGGTATGTTCAACTTCAACAAGAACGAGATCAAGGAGCAGGCCGAGGAGCCTAAGGCCTTCGAGAACCTTGTGGAGACAGGCAACCCCCTGCAGTCTACCTACGGTCTGATTGCACTCGGTCTGTTCAAGGACCAGGCTGACATCGATGCCAGCCCGAAGCAGAACTTCTCAACTGTATATCCTGGCGACATCAAGTATAAGGATGTCAACGGCGACGGTGTGATTGACGCCAATGATAAGACGAAGATCGGCTACAGCGCCTATGCTCCTGAGATATTCTACAACTTCCACGCAGGTCTTGAGTACAAGGGCATCGGTTTCGACCTGATGTTCCAGGGCACAGGCCGTTATACGGCCAATCTCAGTGCCAAGGGTATGTACTGGCCGCTGATGAACACTACTTCGCTCTCACAGCAGTACTATGATGGACGCTGGACAGCCAGCAATCCTGACCCTAATGCCAAGTTTCCGCGCCTGAGCTCTACGAGCAATGCCAACAACTATCAGACCAGCACCTACTGGCAGCGCGACCGCTCGTTCCTGAAGCTCCGCAACGTGGAGGTGTACTACAACTTCCCCAAGACGCTGATGGAGAAGACTGGCTTCATGAATGGTGCCAAGCTCTATGTGCGTGGTGTAGACCTGCTCTGCTTCGACCATATCGACGAGGCTGATCCTGAGAACTATGGCGTCAGCGCTCCTGCCAACAAGAGTGTCGTCGTCGGTGTACAACTGTCATTCTAACCTATTAATACAGACAGAAGATTATGAAACTGAAGAATATTATTTTAAGTGCGCTTGGCATCGTGACGCTCGCCTCCTGCGGTGAGCAGATGGACTACAAGGAGTTCAAGATCGACGATGCAGAGTATATGAAGAAGCGCTTCGACCGTGCCGGTGGCTTTATTACCACCATCTACAGTAAGCTCGATTCTGACTTCGGCAACTATGATGGCGGTATGCTCTCATCAGCTACTGATGAGTCGGTGTTCTCGCAGTCAGGAGCTTCCATCGAGAGTTTCTTCAATGGTGCATGGAGCCCGGCCAATGCCAACAGCTCCATGTGGACGTCGTGCTATCAGGGCATCAGCTATGCCAACCTGTTCCTTGACGAGTTTACGGGCCTGACATTTGATGACTACAAGCTCGACATCAACTATCAGCAGGAGATGTACCAGTACAACAACTACCAGTTTGAGGCTCGGTTCCTCCGTGCCTACTACTACTTCATGCTGCTCCGCCAGTATGGTGATGTGCCCCTGATTACGAAGACCATGACAGCCGACGAGGCTAACATACAGCCCCGTACGTCGGCAGAGGAAATCTTCAAGTTCATCGACGATGAGTGCGTAGCCATCAAGGACACCATCACTGAGGACTATGCCAATCTTGGCTCGATGGCTCTGAGCCTCTCCGAGACAGGTCGTGCTAACAACCTGGCCGTGCTGGCCCTGCGTGCCCGTGCTGCTCTCTATCACGCCAGTCCGCTGTTCAATCCGAACAACGACAAGAGCCTCTGGCAGAAGGCTGTTGAGGCTAACAACGATGTAATCAAGGCTTGCCAGGCCCGCCAGTATGCCCTCTCATCCGACTATGCCGGACTCTTCAAGGGTCGTACCAACTGGAGCGATGCTAAGGCTCTGAAGGAGATTATTTTCGCACGCCGCATCCTCTCTGAGTCGAGAACCTTCGAGGAGAACAACTTCCCCGTAGGTATGTCGGGTGCCGGTGCCGGTGGTAAGGGTGGCAACTGCCCCACGCAGAACCTGGTGGAGGCTTACGAGGACGGCGACCTGCGCCTGGAGGCTACCGTTGCCAGAAACGGCGACTCCTGGCCCAATGCCAACACGCAGCCCCTGGAGACTTTCGTCGGCGGTGCCAACGGTCTGCCCAAAGTCAATGCTACCACAACAGGCTACTATCTGAAAAAGTATGTAGACCCCGAGACGCAGATTGCCGGTAACGGTGCTAACACCTCCAAGCACGTGTGGGTGACCTTCCGTCTGGCTGAGTTCTATCTGAACTATGCCGAGGCTATGCTCAACTACACAGGTAGTGGCTACGACAAGGGAAGCTACAGCATGTCGGCTGCCGATGCCATCAACGTGGTGCGCAAGCGTGCCGGACTGGGCAACATCGACACTGGTCTGAGTGCCTCCGACTTCAAGCAGAAGTATGAGAACGAGCGCTTCGTGGAGCTGGCCTTTGAGGGACACCGCTTCTTCGATGTACGCCGCTGGAAGGAAGGCAGCAAGTACTTCACCAACATCAAGGGCGTGAATATCACGAAGAATGCCGACGGCACCTTCACAGAGACTCCCGTCACCGTTCAGACACGCCAGTGGGATGAAAAGATGAATCTCTTCCCCATTCCGCAGAGCGAGATCCTGAAGTCGGGCGGCGTGCTTACGCAGAATCCCGGCTGGTAAGGAGTGAATAGTTTGCTGCCGCCACCTGAAAATATCAAGTGCGGCAGCAAATTTTTTACTGACTTATCCTGAAAATGGAGCCTTGCTACAAATTATGCGTACGCGCGAAACATTATTTATTGTTAAAATTACAATATTCTTTGCTGTTTAAAAAAAAAGTTGTATCTTTGCAGCGTATTACGTGACTTTTATATTTACTATCTATATATTTTTTATATTACTAATTAAAAACTTATCGATTATGAGGAAATTTTATCTCCTTTTCGCAGCACTGTTTGCTGGTTCAGTAGTGGCCAGTGCTGGTATCAAGAACCTGTACAAGCAGGACTTCGAGTTGGCCGCCACGGCTGCCGATGCAGGCTGGATTTCTCCCAGCTGTGCCGACGGTATGTCTGTCGCTGGTGATGAGTACGGTAAGTACTTCAACTTCAAGCACTCCGGCGGTGGCGAGCGTAATGCCTATACTCTTTGGGGTACCGACATCTATGGAGAAGGCGTGAACAAGTACACTTTGAGGTTCGATTGGAATCCTCAGACAAAGCCCGACACAAATCTGGCCAATGAGATTGTTATCATGGCCGACTCTACATTCTCTACCAATCGCTGGGCTAACCAGAACTACCGCAAATCTGCAGAAGAGATCAAGGCTGGCGCCACAGAGCCGTTGCGCTGGTGGCTCTTCGACCTCACCGAGCTGACCGACGAGGCCAAGGAGGGTAATACATACGCAGTGAACGGTGACTCTACCAATGTTGTGACCATCAACTTCAACTCTTTCTACACCATCACTCTCGAAGTTGACGTAGAAGCTCGCACTGTAGAGTATGATATTGCTGATGAGTTCGGCACACCAGTAGGCGCTGGTACATACAATGTGCCTGAGTATGTGGAGAATCTGCGTGCAACAGGTCTGAACGTGCTTGGTGGTAAAGTTGGTTCTGTAAACCAGATTGATAATATCGTGATTCAGGTGGAGACCGATGAGGACTATGCTAACGTTCCTACGGTTGCCTTGACAGGTGTCAACGGTACTGCTCGTCAGTATGCCGTATCGTTCGAGGAGAGCAACGATGAGATCGTTCATGTTACCTTCGATGGTGCTGAGCTGACTCCCGATGAGATGCTCGATGGTATGTACAAGTACAACCTGACCACTTCTGGTAAGCTCGTGGCCTGGACAGAGTCTGGTTCTGCCGTTTCTGAAAAGGTAGAGGTTGACGTTGTTGCTGAGATGATTGCACTGCCTGCTGTTCAGGCTGACATTATCGGTGTGAACGCCGGCTATGTGAAGACTTATAAACTTGTTGTCAGCAATGCAGAGGTGCCCACCCAGCCCACTCTCTTCTTCAACTACAAGTACACTCCCGTTACTGGTGATGTCATCGAGAAGGCAAACTGCCAGTCGGGTGAGATTCTCGACGTGACAGAAAAGGGTACCCTCGAGATCACTACACACGATGGTGGCAAGGATCAGTTCCAGTCTACTACCGTTTCTTACGAGAACGACATTGAGTTTGCTGTGAAGGACGACATCGACTTCCAGCACATGACAGAGGCCGACATCACAGGCAAGGGCTTCACCGAGATTGACGTTTTGCAGGAGGCTTCAAACATGAGCGGCGAGAATAACTGGACTGCTCGTCCCGATGCACTCCGCTTCACTTGGATCAAGGGCACCAACGTTGGTGACACTATTCAAGTTCGTCCCTATGATGCTGGCCACGGTGGCATCCGCCGCTTCGTCAAGGCTCCTTCTGCTCTGACTGAGGAGGTTGCTCACAACATGTTTGCTCCTGTCTACACTTGGTTTACCAAGACCGGTGACGGCTCTGACATGCCTCAGGCTAAGTTCAACCTCGGTATCGGTCTGATCCAGACTGGTATCCTCGGCGACGCTCAGGACGCTAAGATTACCTACAACAATGCTACGCTGGGTGTTGACGGTCTGACCGAGAACGACTACATCATCGTAAACCGTGTTGACAACTATGGTCGCGGCAAGACCGACTACATCACTATCGAGGCTGCTACCGAGGAGGATGCCATCGCCAAGTACAACGCCGAGAACTGGGCTCCTGCTTCTGGTCTGAGCGTGATCAAGGGTAATGAGACCTTCACTCTTTATCGTATCGACACCGCTCTGGCTCGCGTCCGCACCTTCGTTTCTACCGGTGAGTCTGGCATCCAGGAGGTTGGCAAGGCTGTTGTTTCTGACCACAACGCTCCTGTCTACAACCTCAACGGTGAGCGCGTAAGCACACTGCAGAAGGGTGTCTATGTGAAGCAGGGTAAGAAGTTTATTGTTAAGTAAGAGCAGAGCTCTGACGAGACTCAATAATCAGTCGCCGCACTCCTCCACTGGGGTGCGGCGATTTCATATTTATTCCCCGAAACATTTGGAAGTCTCGGAAATGTTTCGTATCTTTGCAGCGTTAAAGAGGAGATTAGTATGGTAAAGGTGCCGTTTGAAACTTATAAGGATTCTTTGATAGAGGATATCCGCAATACAACAGACTTTGAGAGTCTGGAGGCTCGTTTGTTGGATGCCCAGCTGGAAATGGACGGAAAGGAAGAGTGTGAGACAAATGAAGACTTGTTGGTACATATTCTCAAATTGAGTCACCAGCAGGTGACTTCAGGGCGAAGTTTCTCGCAAGAGGAGGCAGAACGTTTTTTAGATCAGCGACTTTATGAATTTAGAGATAAGATGGTCGGAACCAGCGTTGCTGAGTCTTGCTGAGGTACTGGAATATACTATCGTAGAGCATGGCGAGCGTCAGGCTTTAAAATTGCGTAAACAAGTTATGTCTGCTATTCAGCGGATTTCTTTTTCTCCTTATGTGGCTGCCGTTGAGCCGTATTCCAATCGAGTGGGAGTCGAATTGCGCGGCTATGTTGTTATTCCACGGATAAAAATCATTTATTCGATCGAAGGTGATGCCTTATTTGTTGAGTATATAAAAAACACTTTTCTTTCTGACCAAACGATGTTAGAGAGGATGGGCTATAGATAATCAGTAAAAAACTAAAAAACTACGATGCAATGAAGAAAATAACTGCGTTTATACTTATGGTGTTGTGCCTGACGGCATTCAACTCTTGTTCCGTAGACTCAAAGCAGGAGGTGACGGTGGATGATGCCAAACAGGCCTATAACGACATGAAGGGGACATGGCGAGGTAAGGTGACCGACGAAAATGTGCCTGTGGAAGTGACGATGACATTCGGTAATGAGTTTACGCTGAGCAATCTGCCCGTGACCCCGCTGCTGAAGCGTTTCTTCAGCGGTGAGAAGCTCGACGAAGCTCTCAAGACGGCTCACCCTGCCAACTTCGTGGCCCCTACGCTGGAGATGATGATATCCGGCGACCAGGTGTTTGTGCAGATGGAGCCGACTGACTGGTCGTTTACGGTGACGGTCGGCGACGAAGACTATCAGGTGAATGCCCTGCTGCACGTCGTCACTCTCTATTCCAACAACTACAAGACGCTCTCGGCGAGCATCACGGTGCAGGAACTCACCTGCGAGGGCACTACTGCCGACCTGACCACGAACGGCATCTCCTATCTCGTGGACAGCGCGACAAGGAATTGAAGAAACTGATTACTATAGTAATATGCGAAAAATAAGGTGGTACAATGTTAAGACCTCCCCTAACCCCTCCTGTAGGAGGGGGATAGTTAGACCTGTAGGCTGGAACTCGACAGTAGGGGAGGTCTAAAAACAAACGTAAAGCAACGTACCAACTTTTTTTAATCATTACATAACAAATCAAGAAAGACAGATGAAAAGACTACTGACGACAGCACTTCTGGTGCTGACAGCCTTCTGTTTCGCCGCAGCCCAGCGCATGACCGACAAGCTCGATCGTGGACTGGTGGCAGTGAAGACCGACGGTGGCGTGTTCTGCTCCTGGCGCATCCTCGCCGAGGAGTATTATGACGTGACTTACAACATCTATCGCGACGGCACGAAGTTGAATGCCGAGCCTCTCACGGTGTCCTGCTTCACCGATGCAGCAGGCTCAGAAGGCAGTAAGTATACCGTGAGTGCCGTAGTGCGCGGCAAGGAACAGCCGCAGTCGAAGGAGTCTGCGGTGTGGGGCCAGGGCTGGTTGGAGATTACGCCCGACCACGGCGACCTGACCTCTACCTTCGTACCCAACGATGCCTGTATGGCAGATGTCGATGGTGACGGCCAGCTGGAGATTCTGATGAAGTTCGACAACCAGAGCGAGATCAGTGCCAGCTATCCTAAAAACGGCAACAACGGCGAGTACTCCATCGCCGAGGTGATGAAGCTCGACGGCACCCGTCTGTGGTGGCTCGACTTTGGTCCCAACATGGGCGACTTCCAGAACAACGAACAGAACATCGTGGCCTACGACTGGGACCAGGACGGCAAGGCCGAGGCCCTGATCCGTGCGGCCGACGGCACCACCATCCACGCTGCCGACGGTAAGACCTACATCATCGGCGACGCGACGAAGAACTACCGTGGTGCTACTGGCGGCGGTGCCAACTGGTTCATGCACGACGGTGCCGAGTATCTGGTGTATATCAACGGTGAGACGGGCGTGCCCTATCAGACGATAGAGTATCCCCTGAAGCGACTGGAGGATGGAGAGACCAGCCTGGAGGCTGCCTGGGGTGACGGCTATGGCCACCGCTCTACGAAGCACTTCTTCGGTGCACCCTACCTGGACGGTCGCAATCCGAGCATCTTCCTGGCACGCGGCATCTATACCCGCCACAAGATGATTGCCCTCGACGTGGATCCTGCGACCCACGAGCTGAAGGAGCGCTGGCGCTGGAACTGTAATACGCCCGGCTCTCCCTGGTACGGGCAGGGCTACCACAACTATGGCATCGCCGACGTGGACTGGGACGGACGCGACGAGATATGTTTCGGCTCGATGGTCATCGACGACAACGGCCATGGCCTCTCTACATCAGGCTTCGGCCACGGTGATGCCCAGCACCATGGCGACTTCGACCCCTATACAAAGGGACAAGAGATATTCACCTGTATCGAGGATGCACCGGTCTATGGCAACTGCCTGCGCGACGGTACGACGGCCAAAATCTATTATAAGTACACGGCTACGGCTGATGACGGCCGTGCCATGATGGCCAACTTCAGCAACGACTATCCAGGCGCTATCGGCACATCATCGCGCGACCCGGGTGTCATCGGTGCCGTCTATCGCAATGTCATCCCAGGGGCAGCGAAGAGTGGTATGACGCAGAACATGCGCATCTACTGGGATGGCGACCTGCTCGACGAATCGTTTGACTACACTAACGGCAAGAATACTGCCGGCGGTATCTATAAATACGGCAAGGGCCTCATCCAGACCCTGACCGGCTCGCAGACCAATAACGACACCAAGGGCACCCCCTGCTATCAGGGTGACATCCTGGGCGACTGGCGCGAGGAGGTGGTGATGCGTACCCGCGACAACAAGATACGCATCTACACGACGACCATCCCCACGGAGCACCGCAACTATACGCTGTGGCACGACATGCAGTATCGTAACGCTATGGTGTGGCAGATGTGCGGCTACAACCAGCCTCCCCACGTGAGCTACTTCGTGGGCGAGCTGGAGGGCATCACCCAGGCTCCGCCGGCACTGACGATGACGGAGCGTCAGGAGATAGGCAACGGCGGCGTGCTGGACCTGAACGAGCGGCTGAATCCCGACTATACCATCCTTTGCGAGACCAACGACATGACGGTCAGCGTGCAGGACGGCTACACGACACCTGTGCTGATTGACAATGCACCAAGTTGGGTGCAGGGCCACGACGACAACAATAACATCACCCGCGAATACTACACCCACACCTTGACGGGCGGTGCCTTCACGGGCAGCATGCGACTGGTGAAACAGGGCGACGGTACACTGGTATTGCCAAATGTCACACAGACCTATACCGGGCCGACGGACGTGTGGGCTGGCAAACTCAGCTTCGACGGCACGATGCAGAAGAGCCGTGTCTGGCTGAACCGCTTTGCAGAACTCCATTCCAAAGGTGGCAAGTTCATGAATGGCATCAAGATGGACTATGCATCTGTGCTGAGACCAACGGGAAAGGTGGAGACAGACTCCCTGCTGCTGGGCTTCGGCGCAAGGGTGGTCTTCGGCATATCTGGTACAGAGGCCGACTGCGTGAAGGCCAATGTGCTGACCATCGAGAAGAAGGACTGGCAGTACGGCCCGAAGTACTCGGCACCGGTGTTTGAGATTCTGTCGGAGTCGGCTTTGGCCGAAGGCAAATATCTGCTGATGGATGCAGCCAAGATAGAGGGCAGCGTTGAGGACATCGTGCTCGAAGGCGTCGATGGCGTGAAGGCCAAGCTCGTCAATGAGGACGGCAAGATTTATCTCAGTGTCTCTGCCCTGCGCCAGGCCGCCAAGGTGGCATGGGACGGCTCTGCTGACGGCATCTGGGATTTCGCCGAGACGGAGAACTTCCTCTTGGCCGACGGCACGAAGGACCTCTTCGTGACGGGCGATGAGGTGACCTTCGGCGACGATGCTCAACAGACGGCTGTCAACGTCAGCGAGGATGTGTCGCCCGCCAGCCTCGTGTTCACCAATAGCGAGAAGGACTATACACTCTCCGGCGACGGCAGCATCATCGGTGAGGCCACGCTGACCAAGGAGGGCACAGGCAACCTGACCATCAAGAATACCAACAAGATGACAGGCGACGTGACCATCAACGAGGGCACGCTTACCGTCTCGGCACTGGCCAACAGCGACGGTGCGGAATACGGCAACCTCGGCGGCACCGCTACACCTATTATTATGAATGGCGGTACGCTGGCCGTGCCCAATACCGTCGTCACGACGCAGCCCATCACGGTGAGTGAGGACGACGGCACCATCTCCGTAGCCTCCGGCACGCTGACCGCTAACGGCAATATCAGCGGCACGAAGAAGTCGGCACTCCACAAGGCTGGCAACGGCTCGCTTGCCATCGGTGGCACGGCTAAGATAGGAGCTCTATACATTGATCAGGGACGTGTGCAGGGCAGCGAGAAGGGCAATGTACACCAGTATCCCGACACGGTGGTCATCAATGGCGGTACGCTGAAGGACCCTGATGATATCTACAGCTATTCATCGAACTCGACGACTATCGTCGTGCCTGAGGGCGCCAAGGGCACGTGGACGCTCGATGCCCGCTGCGACTATAAGGGCAAGCTGATCGGCAAGGGCGAACTGACGGTCAACGTGACCAGCGTGCGCTCGAACATGACCGGCGACTGGAGCCAGTTTGCAGGAACCATCAACTTCCAGAACACCAAGACCGGCAGCTACGACCCCTCGCTGCAGTGGAACAACACCTACGGACTGGGCAATGCCACCGTGAAGGGCACCTTTGAGAACGCAGGCAAGGATGTCACCATCGGGCGCATAGCAGAAAAGGTGTCGATTACTGGCAATGGCCGGACAACGGTGAAGAAACTCGAACTGAAGGTTTCCAAGTCGCGTAGCGGCATCATTGTACCGGCAGTAGAAATAGCTGGTGCGCTCATTGTGTCGGAGGCCATCACCATTACGCACTCTGGCTACGACTTCAAGGTTGGCGACAGGGTTACTCTGTGGAAGGCCAAGAGCCTGCAGACCACGTCGAATACCGTCGTCACCCTGCCCGAACTGCCCGAGGGTCTCTACTGGGACACCAGCGGTCTGCTGAAGGCCGAGGGCGTGCTGAAAGTGACCAACGAGCCGACAGGCATTAAGGCTATTGGCAATGGACAATTGACAACTGACGATTCCATCTACGACCTCCGTGGCCGCAAGATGCCTGAGGGCATCACATTGCCGAAGGGCATCTATATCAAGAATGGAAAGAAGATAGTAATTAAATAAGCGACAATGAAGCAAAACAGACAATGGATGATGGCCGCCATCCTGACCAGCGGCTTGATGATGGGAGCCTGTACAGACCAGATGGACAATGCTGTTACTCCCAGTGTCCCAGACACAGGCGACAAGGTGGCTCAGCAACTGAGCACACCCGAGAGCCAGATGGAGAAACTGAATCGCGGCCTCGTGGCCCTGCCTCAGTCGAAAGGTATCTTCGTCAGTTGGCGACTGTTGGGAACCGACGATGCCCGCACAACCTTCGACGTGATGCGCGACGGCAAGACCATCGCAACGGATCTGACAGT
>DDQK01000018.1:1988-7084 GCA_002342665.1 Prevotella sp. UBA2444 | reverse complement strand
CAGAGCGACAAGACCGACAACGTCTACATCGACTGCTATAAGCTCAACGGCAGCAAACTGTGGCGTATCGACCTCGGCGTGAACATCCGTGCCGGAGCCCACTACACGCAGTTTATGGTCTACGACTTCAACGGCGATGGCGTGGCCGAGATGATGTGCAAGACCGCTCCCGGCTCGAAGGACGGACAGGGCAAATTCGTCAACCAAGCCGCTACCGACGAAGCCATCAAGGCTGCTGACAACGAGAAGGACTGGCGTACCTCAGCAGGACGTATCAACGGCGGACAGGAGTATCTCACCGTGTTCAACGGAATGACGGGTGCTGCCATCCACACCATCGCCTACTATCCCAACCGCAATGCGCTGGCCGAGCTCAGCGAGGCTGAGGGCAGCTTCAACTGGGACGACCGCAGCGGCAAGAAGGACCGTGGCGACTACGGCAACCGTGGCGAGCGCTACCTGGCTGCCGTGGCCTGTCTCGACGGCCCCGACGCTCCAGCCAGTGGCATCTTCAGCCGTGGCTACTATACTTACGCCTACATTTGGGCTGTCGATTTCGACGGCTCGCAGCTGAAGCACCGTTGGCTCCACCGTTCCGACTCGCGTACGGAGTGGTCGCTCATCGGTGCCGACATGAAGGAGTCGGCCAAGGTGACGGCTCCTGCAGCCACCAGCGGCGAGGGCAGCTGCACGATGTACGGCAACGGCAATCACAACCTCTCCATCGCCGATGTCGACGGTGACGGTCGTGATGAGATCATCTGGGGCTCAGCAGCACTCGACGATGACGGTAAGCTGCTCTATGCCACTGGCTTCGGCCACGGCGACGCCATCCACCTCAGCACAATGGATCCCGACCGTGGCGGGTTCCAGGTGTTCGAGGTGCATGAAGAGAAGGGTACCTACTCATGGGACCTGCACGATGCAGCTACCGGCGAGGTCATCTTCCGTGGTGGCAGCGCAGGTAAGGACAACGGACGCGGACTGGCAGCCGACGTGATTCCTGGCAGCCGGGGCTTTGAGTTCTGGTCTTCCGACGAGCGCTCTCAGCGCAGCGTGCAGACCGGCGAGTTTGTTGGCACGAAGAACACCTCCGTCAATTTCCGAATGTACTGGGACGGCACCTGCTACGACCAGACACTCGACGGCAATACCCTCGATGCCTGGGACGGCAGCAGTTGGAAGCGCGTGATGACGTTCTACAACTATGGCAACTCCAGCACTTGCAACTCGACGAAGAAGACGCCCAACCTACAGGCCGACCTGTTCGGCGACTGGCGCGAGGAGCTCATCCTCTGGGATTCCAGCACCAGCAGCACGCTGAACATCTTCACCACCAACATCCCCACAGACTACCGCGTGCCGACGCTGATGCACGACCACACCTACCGCATGGGCGTGGCCTGGCAGAACACGGCCTACAACCAGCCGCCTCACCTCGGCTTCTATTTGCCCGACTTTGTGGCCGAATAAGTAAAAACGCTCCCAATCGGGAGCGTTTTTTTTCTATTATTAGATTCTCTTGCCTCATCCGCGCTTCTTAAATGGGTCAGGGGACGGTTCAAGAACCGTCCCCTGATCCGTCCTTCGTAGATTAGAACTGGAATCCGAGGTTGATGTAGAAGTCGGCCTTGCGCGTTTTGTTGCTATAGCCCAGCGAGGCACCGATGGGGCCTATGAGGGAGTTGAAGAAGTAGCTCAGCCGGTAGCCGAGCAGGGTGCGGTGGTCGAGCATCTCTGCCAGTCGTGGTGCCTGCTGTGCTCCTGCAACGGCCAGTTGTATATAGTGGCTGGAGCCTATGCGCTGCTGCGCCTGCAGTTGGAGGGCCAGGAAGTGATGGTCGACATACTCGATGTTGCCCATGCCGGCGAAGGGCATCTGCTGTTCTACGTAGTGGCCAAACCAGTGTCCTCCGATGACATTGCCGAACACGAGGGGAATGTTGGCTCCGAAGAGCATCCGCCCGTAGAGCATGGGCTGCAGTGACAGGTGGCTGGTCAGTGGCACAGAGAAGCGCCAGCTGGCTCTGAGGTCGCTCATGCCTGGCGCCCCGTCGAGCTGTGCGAAGTTGTCCGTCAGATAGGCATATTCGGCCATGAAGCGCGAGCCGCGTGAGGGCAGGCTCCAGTTGTCTTCACTGTTGTAGTTGACGGTGGCGCGGTAGCTGAAGTAGTGTGTATTTTCCAGCTCAAGATCTTTCGACTGCGATGAGATCAGCCGGTCTTTGTAGTGCAGGTAGTCCCAGCGTGCGCCGATGGTGAAGTTGAAGTTGCGTATGTTGAAGTTCAGCGGAATCAGTTCTGCCTGGTGGTGGAAGTAGAGGATGCTGTAGTCGCGCTCTCCGTCGATATAGACATCGATGTCGTTACGGCGGAATGTGTATGAGATTTTCGGGCGGTTGATATGGTTGGAGTGGAGCGTGAGTCCGGCACGTGCCATCATGCGCTTGCCCAGTCGGAGCGTGATGCTGCCGTCCATGGGCAGTGTCTCAGAGGCCAGGGGGAAGTTGGCCCCCAGCTGAATGGCGGCATGCTCCTCGAGGTCGTAGCGGAAGCCCGCGCCCACCTCGCTGGTCTTGCGGTTGCCCGCGATGAGCACTACGCTCACGCCATCGGCCCCGCCCACCGTGCGGCATTCGGCCGTCTGGTAGAACAGGTCGAGGCGCATGGCCGTGGTGAGCTGTTGCTCCAGGCGCGTGTCGATGGAGTCGCCTGGCTGGATGTCAAACTTGCGTTGCAGGAAGCGCTCGTCCTTCGGCGACATGTTCTGGAAGATGACTTTGGCGATGCGTCTTTTGCCCGTCATCACGTCCGGGTGGCGGGGCGTCAGCAGGCGTGGCTTGAAGTCGTCGCTGATGCCGATGCGCCGCTTCAGGGCCAGCAGGTCGTCCCAGTGCTTCATGGCTTCCTCCTCACCGCGCCGGATGAGGGTATCGATGGCGTTGGCCGTGAAGCTGGCTGCTCCGTAGCCAGTGGTGTTCACACGGATGGGTACGTCGGTGATGGCGAGGTTGTCGTCGTACTTGTTCTTACAGTTTACGTCGACAATCTGGCTGATGATGCTCATGGCACTGCCCATGTCCTCGGCAGTCTTCGGGGGCCCCTGTACGGTGACGCCGATGATGATGTCGGCTCCCATCTGGCGGGCGATGTCGGCAGGGTAGTTGTTGCGCAGACCACCGTCGATGAGCACATGCTTGCCCACCCTGACAGGCGAGAAGGCGGCAGGGATGGCCATCGAGGCGCGCATGGCCTGTGGCAGCCGTCCGCTGTGGAACACCACCTCGCTGTTGTCGATGATGTCCGTAGCCACGCAGGCGAAGGGGATGGGCAGGTTGCGGCTGAAGTCGAGCGAGTCGTTGTAGCCCTCGCAGAGTTTGTAGAAGAGTTCGGCCAGGTTCTTGCCCTTGATGATGCCGCCGTCGGTCTGGTTGCGCTTGCCCAGGGTGAGGCCTGTGGTATAGAAGTAGGTGTTCTGTCGCTGACGGTCGGCCAGGGTCTGACGGGAGAGGTTCTCGCGGTCGGAGATCACGTAGCCCCAGTCCTGTACCCGCACCATCGAGTCGAGGGCATGGGCGTTGTAACCGATGGCGTAGAGTCCGCCGACGATGCTGCCCATGGAGGTGCCGGTGATGATGTCGATGGGGATGCCGGCGCGCTCTATCACTTTCAGTGCACCGATGTGGGCCATGCCCTTGGCGCCTCCGCCGCTGAGCACCACGGCCACGCGCTTACGTCCCGTTGCAGTACTCTCTTGGGCCGTGCTGCAGACGGCTGTGGCCAGCATCAGGAGCAGTACGGCGACATGTTTTGCTTTGTCCATTTCGTGATTAGGTTATAATAAACAGGCTTAGAATCGCGTGCTGCCGTCGTAGTTGAAGATAGGCGCATTCGTCGGTACCTCGTTGTCGTAGAACCAGACGGCGGAGTCGTTCATCTTCGGGTGCTGCTGCTTCAGCAGGTTGAGCATCTCGGCACCGGCCCAAATGACGGGGCCATAGCCGTGGGCAGCCATCACGTGGACGGGGCGGTAGGCGTAGAACGACGGGTCGAAGCCCATGCCGGTGCCCACGCAGCAGTCTGTCACCTGGCCCTTCTCGTTGACCGATGCCTCCACGGCGTGCCAGGCCAGCTGTACCACGGGGCCGTAGACCTTGGCGTCGATCCATCCCTTGTTGATGGCATGGGCCAGACAGTAGGTGTAGATGGCCGTGGCCGATGACTCCAGGTAGGTGTCGCTACGGTCGAGCAGCTGATGCCAGAAACCGTCGTGGTGCTGCAGGGCAGCCAGCCCTTTGACATGTGATTTCAGCAACTGCATGATCTCAGCCCGCTTCGGATGGTTCTCGGGCAGCACGTCGAGCACCTCGCACATCGTCAGGATGGCCCAGCCGTTGGCACGGCCCCAATGGAAGGCGGGATGCTCCTCCATCGACTCCACCCATCCGTGGCGGAACAGATTCTTTTCAGGCACCCACATGCGGCTGGCGAACTGCAGCACCTGCTTGGCTGCCTCGTCATAGTACTTCGCGTCGCCGGTGTACTTGCCCATATAGGCCACCGTGGGCACGCCCATGAACATGTCGTCGAGCCACACCGTATTCTTTTGCGGACGGATACGGGCGAAGGTGCCGTCGCTGAGGCGGTACTCCTTGTTCATGACATAGTCGGCATAGTTACGGATACGCTGGTCGATGAGGGCTTTCAGTTGCTTGTCGGATGAGCTGAAGATGGTGCCCATGGATTTGGCCTTTGGCCGAGCCTGCTCACGCTCGGCAGAGCTCAAACGAGTTTGGCTCTGCTCTTGCTTAATCGCAGCCTTTATCATCGAGCAGCACACGGCTCCGGCATCGTCGAGGGCATGGGGATCGATGACGCGGCGCACGTTGCCGTCTATCTGCTTGTTCTTCTCGTAGATCTTGGCGAAGTAGGGGGCTATCTCCGCCAGCAGCTTGTGGCGCTTGGCGACGTAGTCGCGGTAGGCCTCGTCGCCTGTGGCTTCATAGGCGGCCAGCACGCCGGAGTAGGTGACGCCCCACTCGTAGCTGGTCAGTCGGAAGCCACCCTGCTTCAACTGGGTGTCGGCGGTGATGTCC
>DDQK01000018.1:0-1827 GCA_002342665.1 Prevotella sp. UBA2444 | reverse complement strand
GCACAATGCTAAACCTCTTTTCTTCATAATCCTAGTTCATTATTTTTAGTTATCAAATCATTTTAAATGCAAAGATACGGAAATTCAGGCACTTATTTTGCGGATTAACACAGATTAACAGGATGAAACCGACTTTAATGGCGCTGATTTACTATCTTTGCATCAGCTAAAACAAAACTATGGATATGAGACGACTGATTCTACTATTTGTGATTGTGTGCAGCGGCGCGGCTGCTGCTGAACCCTCGAACTCTGCTCGCTGGCTACCGCAGGGACGCGAGAATTATCCCCATCGCAGCGACTATCTGTGGCTGACAGTGCCCGACCATGCCGACTGGCTGTATAAGGTCGGTGAGAAAGCCAAGGTGGAGGTTAGCTTCTATCTCTATGGCATGCCTCAGGATGTGGAGGTGAACTATGGCATCGGCCAGGACATGCTGCCCGATAGCTCCAAAGGCAAGGTGAAACTCCGCAACGGGCGTGCCACCATCGACATGGGTACGATGAAGAAGCCGGGCTTTCTCGACCTGCGCCTCTCGGCTGTCGTTGCTGGCAAGACTTATCAGCACCATGTGAAGGTGGGATTCTCGCCCGAACAGCTGAAGCCCTATACCCAGGACCCGGCAGATTTCGACACCTTCTGGCAGAAGAATATCGAGGACGCACGTAAGACACCCGTCAGCGTCAGTAGCAAACGGGTGGCTGCCTATTCGACCGACGACTTTGATTGTTATCTGCTGAAGCTTCGTACGGATAACCGCCATAGCATCTATGGCTATCTGACCAAGCCGAAGGCTTCAGGCAAGTATCCCGTGGTTCTCTGTCCGCCAGGAGCAGGTATCAAGACCATCAAGGAGCCGATGCGTAATACCTATTATGCCAAGAATGGTTTCATCCGCCTGGAGATGGAGATACACGGACTGAACCCCGAGATGACCGAAGAGCAGTTTAAGGAGATCAGTACCGCCTTCTCTGGTGAGAATGGCTACGTGGAAAACGGCCTCGACAACCGTGACAACTACTACATGAAGCATGTCTATACGGCTTGTGTCCGTGCCATCGACTACCTGACGTCGCTACCCGAGTGGGATGGCAGGAATGTGTTCGTGCAGGGAGGCAGTCAGGGGGGCGCCCTCTCCATCGTCACCGCCGCCCTCGACAAACGGGTGACGGCCTGCGTAGCCAACCATCCGGCTCTCTCCGATATGGCTGGCTATGCTGAGAAGGGACGTACGGGCGGATGGCCTCACCTCAATCGCGAGAACCAGATGCTCACGCCGCAGAAGATAGAGACTCTGCGCTACTACGACGTGGTGAACTTCGCCCGTCGCCTCACCTGTCCCGTCTATCTCACCTGGGGGTACAACGACAACACCTGTCCTCCCACCACGAGCTATATCGTGTGGAACCTCATCACGGCTCCAAAGGAGTCGCTCGTCACTCCCATCAATGAGCACTGGACTACCCCCGATACCAATTACGGCCAGATGCTCTGGCTGAAAGGGAAGATGAAAGAGTGAAGAGCTATAAACCATAAGTCACTGTCTGCCGGATGTCTGCCGAGGAGGCTCCTATCTCGAAGCGCACGGGGCCCTTTACCTGGACGAAGGCGTGGGCCTCCTCGTCCCAATAGCTGAGGTCGCGCTTGTCTACCTCGAGGGATATGTTGCAGGCCTCGCCCTTACGTATGCTGACACGCTGGAAGGCACGGAGCTGTCGGCGGGGATGCTCCACCTCCGACTCCGGATAGCTGGCGTAGAGCTGTACCACCTCGTCGCCGTCGCAGTTGCCCACGTTGGTCACCGTCACCGTCACCCATAGCTTTCC
>DDQK01000042.1 GCA_002342665.1 Prevotella sp. UBA2444 | reverse complement strand
CGCTTGCCTAAGCAAGAACCTTATTGTTTTTGGCCAATTTGTTCAGTTTGCCAAACCATTTCCGTTCATTCTCAGTAAACTTAGCACCAGATTTCTTTTTAATCATGCTCAGTTCTGAAATAAATTGATTACTTTTGCAAACGAAACATCAAATTCGACTTATGGAAAAGACAAGCGATACCTACCAAATAGCCTCCGACATCCAATGGCAGGATGCCGGTGAGGGCATAGTACGCCAGATTATGGGCTACGACGAGCACCTGATGATGGTAAAAGTGAAGTTCGAGCAGGGAGCTGTCGGAACCCTTCATCAACATCCCCACACCCAAAGTACCTACGTGGCCAGCGGCTGCTTTGAAGTGACCATCGGTGACAAGAAACAGGTTCTCAGGGCTGGCGATGGCTATTATGTGGCTCCTAACCTGCCGCACGGCTGTGTCTGCCAGGAGGCAGGTGTTCTTATCGACACCTTCAGCCCTATGCGTGAGGACTTCCTGAAATAAGTGATATATGACCATCGACACCATCAATATGTGCTCCCACCTGCAACGGAAGCTATTCGATGAGGATGGCATCTATCATCCTCTTTGGGTAGCCATACAGGATGACCCCGAAATGACAGCCGTAGTCCGCTCACGCCAGTTGCACATCTACCGCGATGGCAAGAAGATTTTGGTGTTAGCGGGCAAGTCTGCTCCCAAGATCATCAGAGAGGACCGAATCAGCGACCTATTATCGACTTAACCGTTCTATTGCTGCAGCATCCAGCCGATACACCGTCCACTCCTTCATCGGCACAGCTCCGAGCGAGAGATAGAAATCTATGCTTGGCTGATTCCAGTAGAGACACGTCCACTCCATCCGTCCGCAATGGTGCTCGCGTGCTATCTTCACCAGATGCAGCAGCAATGCCTTTCCATATCCTTTCCCTCGTTCTTCTGGCCATACGAACAAGTCCTCTAAGTACAGTCCCGAATGCCCGATGAACGTGGAGAAGTTGTAGAAATAGAGCGCGAAGCCCACCTCACGCCCATCCACCACGGCAAACACCGCCTCTGCCCTGTGCTCATCAAACATCTCCCGCTCCAGCACTTCCGGCGAGGCAATCACCTCGTTCTCCATCTTCTCATATCGGGCGATGCCCCTGATAAACTCCAGCAGCAACGGCACGTCCTTCCGTTCTGCCTTGCGAATCACTACATTAGCATCCATACATTTACAATATCAAATGTTTCATTTCGTGTCCTCCCCAACGGCTGTCGTTTACGTATCTGAAACCAACAGAAGAATATAGTGCCTCTCCGTCAGGGTTACCTTTATCTACCAAGAGACCGACACAGGGCAGATGCATCGCGTCAGCCTTTTCCTTCGTAGCCTGAATCAGCCGCTTGGCAATGCCCTGTCTGCGATACTCGGGCAGTACTGCCAGTGAGTCGAGGTAGAGTTCTCCGGCCTGTGTCTCATCATCCATGCCGGAATTGTCCTTGCCGACATACTCCTTGGCAGCCTCGATGAATATGCGCCGCAACTCACGAAGCATGCCGCCGTCATAACTCACCGAGATGCCAACCACCTTTTCTCCATCCATCGCCACCAGCGTATTCCGATAACTGTACTGCGAGTCCTCCCGATTCACAAGATAGGTCATCATTTTGCGGAAAGCCCCCAGACTGCATCCGTCAGCACAATAGTACAGGCAGCACTCATCCGTCATGGCCGTCATAATCAGCCGTGCTATCTCTGCCGCCTGATTCTTCGTTGCTTCTCGTACTTCTATCATATCAAACCGTCATTTCACAATCTCCTCATATTTCTTGATGGCATCCCTCATAATCTCATCATGGTCAAAAGCCAATTCTGGTAATGCGGAAAGTGGAAACCATTGTGCCTTTGCAGCATCATCCTGACCGCTGACAGCCATCGGTGCATCAATGATAGCGAGATAAGCCACCGTGACCGTCCTTCCTCTTGGGTCACGATCAACTTTGGAGTAAGCACCTATCTGATGTACTTCACTCACTTTCAAGCCTGTTTCTTCCTCCAGTTCACGGATAGCACATTGTTCCGTAGTCTCATCCATATTCATGAAACCACCAGGGAATGCCCAGCATCCTTTGAATGGTTCATCACCACGTTCTATCAGCAGAACCTTGGGCTCTATCTCTTTTGTGACAACTATGCAATCAGCCGTCACCGCTGGTCGCGGATATTTGTATGTGTATGCCATAAACTTCTATTTGATGTGTTCATAAAACAGTTTCATCACCTTCTTCATCTCATCGGGCAGATAGGCCATAATCTCCTTCTTCATAGATTCAGGTATGCCCCAGATGGCTTCAGCTATGCTCCCAACGATGGCACCAAGCGTATCTGCATCAGCACCGAGAGCAACGTATGTCACCAATGATTGCTCCTAACATATCTTTATATCTTACCAATTCGGAGGCAGCACGATATTCTCAACCTCATGCGCAGCCTCGAACAGCGGGGAGATTTCTTCGTCGGTGAAGCCGGCGATGCCGCAGCCGATGCGAGTGACGAGGAAAGTCAGCTCTGGGTGCTGCTTGGCAAACTCGATGAATTCATCCACATACGGACGGATGGTTTCCACGCCGCCCTGCATCGTGGGGATGGCATAGCTCTGTCCTTGCAGGCCAACGCCCTGGCCCATGATGGCTCCAAACTTGCGGTAGGCGATGTAGGCCGCACCGCCGCCGTGCATACCCTTCAAGTTGCTGCCGAACACGAAAATCTCGTTCGGCTCCAGCGACGTGATAAACTCTGGTGTTGTACGTTTCTGTTCCATAATATCTTCTTTGATAAAATCCATATCCTCGTAAGCCATCGATTCGAAACTGTCGGCCAAAGAGCCTTGCATGGTCGGTGCCGGCATCGAAGCCTCGCCCATCGGGGCCTCTCTTCGAAGGGTGCCCATCATTCCCGAGCCTTGCTCGCCTACCCGTAGCCTTTCGTCCATCACCTCCGGCATGTCCAAGTCCATATCGAAGTTCTTCTTGAAATACGGCACGATGATGTCCTCCTTCAACTTCTTGTACTTCTGCGAGATGGCCGAGGGAGTCATGCCCAGCTCTGCCGCAATTTCTTTCCCCTTGAAGCCTCGCAACAGCAGCATGTTGATAATCATCCGCTCCTGACGGCTGAGCGGTGCATGGTCGCACACGTCCTCCACCATCCGGTTGAACTGTAGTCGCAGGTCGCTAGTCACGTCAAACGACCGCAGATAGTCCTCGAACGTGATGCTGCCGTACTCGCGGCGATACCACTTCAGCGCATCGAGCACCACATAGCGGAATCCGTTGATGAGCCATGTCTTCAGACTCACCTCGGGCGAGTGATCCTCCAGCGGCTTCCAGTCGTGCTCCATCAGGTAGATGGCATACTGGTGAGCCAGCGACATAAAATCCAGATTTTCTTTCTCGCTCAGCTGATAACGCTGGTCAAAGATATAATAGCCTGCCTGACAATATCCGTAGAAGTACTCCCTGATGATGTCGGCATCTCCCCTTCGGAATCCGTTGATAATAGCCTCGTCTGACAGTCTCTGATGATACATACAAAAGAATTTTGCTACAAAATTACAAAAAAATCTCGTTCGCGCTTAATTTTTCTCCAAATTCTTCTTCAAAGAGATAAAAGACGTCTTAAACATTGAACATTCACCAATTAAAAATTTACGATTATGACAAAGATTATGCAAGATCCATTACCAACTAAAAGAGTCCACAACCTGATTATCGTTGACGAGAGTGGCTCGATGTCCATCATCCGCAAGCAGGCCTTCACGGGCATGAACGAGACCCTGCAGACCGTACGCCAGATGCAGAAGAAATTCCCCGACCAGGTACAGTTCGTCACCCTGCTCACCTTCGACAGTGGTCACACCACCTGGCACTATGACGACACCGCCGCCCTGAAGACCCGCGATCTTAGCTGGCGAGCCTACAACCCCAGCGGCGGCACACCCCTCTACGATGCCATCGGCAAGGGTATCTCGAAGGTGATGGCTCAAACGGAGGACGGTGATCACGTGCTCGTGACCATCATCACCGACGGTGAGGAGAACAGCAGCGAGGAATGGACGCTGAAGATGGTTCGCACGATGATCGAGAAGCTGAAGAAGCAGGGCTGGACGTTTACACTCATCGGCACCGACAACCTCGACGTGGAGACGATGGCCCACTCCTTTGCCATCGACGAGCACATGGAGTTCCATCAGGACATCGAGGGCACCCGCGCCATGTTTGCCCGCGAACGCCGCAGCCGCGAACGCTACAACTGCTGCGTGGCCCAGGATGCCGCCATGCCTAAAGGCTCGTTCTTTGACGAGCAAAGCGACTGAAGTCGATGACTCCGAGGATGAGAAGCATCCTTACTTGTTGACACGAAAAAAAAGACTGGCAGCAGGTTTATTGTCTGCTGTCAGCCTTTCGGTGGAGATAAGGTGGAGGACGGCATCCTGACCATCACGATGCCTAAGACTGAGCCGGAGGAGAAGGTTACAGATACGTCACCGTCTCTTCAATCGGCTTGCGGCTGTTGTGGTTGGCCAGTGGCCCAGCGCCCTCTGCTGCATAGCCGAGTGCCAGGCACGTCAGAATCTCTTCGTTCTCTGGCAACTGGAAGGCTTCGGCCATCTTGTCAGGGTCGAAGAAGTTCACCCAGCAACTGTCCACACCCACGCTCTTTGCACAGAGCATCATGTGGGTGGTCACGATAGATGCATCCTCGATACCCGAGTCATATTTCTGACCGGGATAGGTAAACACATTATTCTTGTCGAAGGCCACGATGAGCATCGTCGGCGCACCATATCGGCACGGCGTGAGCGCATCAATCTTGGCGATTCCCTCTGCCGACTGCACCACATAGACGTGCTGCTCCTGCAGATTTTTGGCCGTGGGAGCCAGTCGGCCAGCCTCAAGAATATTGTCCAGTTGTTCCTTACTGATCTGACGCGAGTCAAACTTCTTGCAGGAGTACCTGCTCTTTGCTAATTCAATGAAATCCATCATACTATTGTTGTCTGCGTTCGTCTACTCTTCAATCAACTCGAAATGCTGGAAGTCCTTACACGATGTCCAGTCACCGCCCCACTCAAAGCCTGCCTCGGTGAAGAGCTTGAAGCAGAGGTCGTCGTGGTCTATCTTATAGGAGAATGACTTTGTGCGGTCGCAGTATTCGGCAGCCGTAGCAGGCTGGATGAAGCGGGTGCCGTCTTCTCTGTCCTTGTAGTAGGGATTATAGAGCGTATTGATGTCCACTGCCAGCCCGCGGGCATGCTTCGAGAGTTTGGTGGAGCCTGCGATGGCGCGGTAGCAGAAGCACGACGAGTTGTTGTCACGCATCTGAGTTTCGTCGTCAGCGTCATAGACATCGGGCAGCAGCATCCGCTGGATGGGGTACTTGGCATCGAAGAGCTGGCGCAGGATACGGGCCACACGGTCGGCAATCTCCTTGTTGCAGATCATCTCGCCTACATGCATCTGATTATCATAGTCCCAGTGCAGCGCACGGATATGGCGCAGATCGTCACGCCCGATGTACGGGTTCTCCTTATAAGTCTTTCCCTGCATCCTTGCCCACACACCATCGGGGATAGGTTCCGCAGCGAAGCACTTGTCAAGGCCTCCGTAGGCTACCACGACATCGTCCGAGACGGTCTTTCCGGCCTGCCACTCGGTGAGCACCGTCAAGTCTGCTGTCGTTGTATTATCACTGTTGCTGCACGCTGTCAGCGTAAGACCGCAAGTCAGGATGGCGGTCAGCATCCATAGTTTCTTCTTTTTCATATATGTTTCCAATTTTGGGCGCAAAATTACGAATAATTTTCCATAAACAGGAGGAATCTCACAAAAAAAACCGACAGTCTAACTTCAACAAAAGTTAAAGTTACGCAATAATCGTGGGAATTTATCAGAAATGACTAATTTTGCAAAAAAGTTTGGAAGCGATGGAAGATAACTACGGATGCGCATTGATACATTGCAAGACAGACGGACCGCTGCCTGGTGAGTTTACGGGCAGCTATCACGTCCACCTGTTGATGAGGCAGGGCGAGATGTCGTTCTCTGACGGGAAGAACGTGTTTACGTCGAGGAAGGACGACCTGGTGATTTGGCAGATGTCGAACACGATACAGAGCGTGACGTATTCCGATGATTTCGAGGCCGATGTGCTGTTGGCATCGCCGGGATTCCTGCAGCAGTATAATCCCGAAATGGTGTGGGCCTCGAAGGGCTTCCTGTTCATCCGCATCAATCCGTCGTTCCACCTTGATGATGAGAGCCTGCGGCTGATGAATGCTGACTTCGGGTTGTTCCGCATGCGGTTGGAGTTGCCCGACAACTCGTTTAAGCGCGAGGTGCTGGGGCGCGTGATGCAGATATTCCTCTTCGACCTGTGGACGGTGTGCCAGCACGGGCTGTCGCAGATGGAGACAAATGACAATACCGCCCGCATCTTCCTCCGTTTCCTCTCACTGGCTCAACAGCATGCACGGACGGAGCGCGAGGTTGCCTTCTATGCCGACAAGCTCTGCATCACGCCGAAATATCTCTCGCAGGTAGCCCGCACCATCACCAACCTGCCCGCCTCGCAGTGGATTCAGTTCTACGCTGCCTTCGAGCTGGTGTCGCTACTCAATGACACGACGAAGACGCTGACGGAGGTGTCAGACCTGATGCACTTTGAGAACACCTCGCACTTCTCCCGCTATGTGAAGAAAACGCTGGGGAAAACACCGTCGGAGTATAGGCAAAAATAGCAAAACGGCAAAATGTGAAAGTTTGGAGGCAATTCGTGTAACGACGGATTGCCTTTTTCGTCGTACCTTTGCAGCGTGATTTGAAACCGACAAAGGATATGGATATTTTCGAGCAATTAAGATCAGGGGCTGATGTCGATATGGCAACACCCGAGTATGCAGAGGCTATCAAACACATGACCGACTGCGCCAACATTTGTTTCAAGATTAACACCACGGCTCCGCAGCCAGAGCAAATTCGCCCGCTGGAGGAAGAACTGTTTGCGGGTAATCTCGACAAGACGAGCTATCTGATGCCGCCCGTTCAGATTGACTTCGCCCGCCAGATGAAGATTGGCAAGGGCGTGTTCGTGAACCACTCGCTGACGTGCATGGCGGCTGGCGGCATCACCATCGACGACGGCGTGATGATTGGCCCGAACGTGCGCATCGTCACCGACAACCACGACTTCGACAACCGCATGGTGCTGCGCTGCAAGCCCGTGCACATCGGCCGCAATGCCTGGATAGGCGTGGGAGCCATCATCCTGCCTGGCGTGACCATCGGCGAAAATGCCGTGGTGGCCGCAGGTGCCGTCGTGACCAAGAATGTGGCCCCGAATACGATAGTAGGGGGCAATCCTGCTAAGTTTATCAAGGCAATATGAAAAAGGTGACGCTAGCCTAAGCAAGAATGCCCTGGAGTGTAACCACCGTTTTGCATCGTGTTGAAATATGTGCCCATTTATATTATCCGCGTGACTTTGGCTGTAAGTTTCGCGGATATTTTATTTTGCATCCTTAAATCAAATAATTGTTCATAAATTTGCGAACACGGAAAACTTTTTGTACCTTTGCAGCCGTATGATAGTTACATTCGAGCAGACATACCTACAGGAACTCTACACGGAGGGTAAGGCAAGTGATAAGAGACACCGCTTCCAACCTCAGATTGTCAGCAAGTATGTGAAGGTAGTCAACCTGATGAAGCAGCAGGAGAATGTCTTAGGACTGACCAAGTACGGCTCCTTGCACTACGAGAAACTACACGGCGATAAAGAGGGTATATCCTCCGTTCGTGTCAACGACCAGTACCGCATTGAGTTCGCCGAAGGCATGGAGGCTGGCAAGCAGATAGCCACGATATGTAACATTACGGAATTGTCAAACCATTATAAGTAGAAGGAGGACGAGATATGACGACACTTGAAGGAGTAAATCCACAGATGATAGCAAACAATCTGAAGCCCTTTCAGCCTACCCATCCCGGCGAGGTGTTGAAGGACGAACTGGAATACCGTGGCATTTCGCAACGCGGGCTGGCCAAGGAGATTGGCATATCCTACTCCGCCTTCAACGAGATGCTGAACGGCAAGCGGTCGCTCAGTCCCGAACTGGCCATGATGATGGAGGCTGCCCTCGGTGTGGATGCTGCCCCCCTGCTTGCTATGCAGAACGAATACGATATGCTGATGGCCGAGCGCGACGAGTCGTTTATGGAGAAACTCAAACATATTCGCCGAATTGCAGCCATCTTCTAATAATAGGAATAATGTGTAACATCAAAACAGATACGCCAATGGAAAGATAAAAGAATAAACGACATAAGGAAGCGTTAGCTTTTTAATCTTGTCTCTGATAATTGGGGAATTAAAAGAGTGGTCAAGAGTAAAAGTTGATGCTCACGTTACGGCGTGGGCTTTTACTCGTAAATGACTACAATGGTTTCCCCAATACCTCAGAGACGTTGACGAAGTGATTAGTCCACGTTTTCTTTTTGTCTCAAATTCAAAGAGAAATACAATTTAAGTTTAACTAATATTTTTAGAAAGATGGGATTATTCGATTGGCTTTCACCTAAGAAGAAAGAAGTTTCTATTCAAGAAATGAGAAACTTAACAGAAAAATGGGCTTCTGACTATACCCAAAATTACCGAGTATCTGGTAAGGGTGTGATGGAACATGAATTATATATGTTCTGTGGTTGGATTGTTTGGGATTCTATGCTTAATAATGGGTATCTTCCTGAGAATGCTCATGAGACTTATTTACCTTTTATTCATGAAAAGGTTAATAAGGTCAAGAAGTTATCTGATGATGAGTTCTATAGTTTTTATGGGCGACGCTTCAAACTTTATAAAAGTGAGTTGAGAAGACTGAGAACCTCTGACAGACCTTATCTTATGTAAACATTATATGGAGCACTTTATAAATCTATGTTCTTGGAGGAAGACACTTACTATGATGCAGCACTTAATGACGAGATAGGCGAAATATGCGAATTTATGGATAAGTTCATTGCTTTCTGGAATAAAGTTAATAAGGAGTTACTTTCAAATTACAAGAGGAAGAAATAATAATTCACGAGTTATGAAAGCGATTTTGAAAGAAATTGAAGTCCCTGAATATGAGGACTATATGTTAAGGCATCCAATAAAGATGCTTTTCACAGAAACGGATGGAAGTGAAGAAATCTATCGTTTTGGAACTACTATTGAGACTCAGTTCTGTTCTAAAGATGAATATGATATAAAAGAAGGATTACCAGAAAAATTGGCCGAGGAAAAAATCAGCTATGCGAATTCTTTGATTGGTAAAACATTCGAAATCAATCTCTATAAGTTCACCGTAAAAGAACTGACGAATGGCAAGTATGTTGCCATAGAGTTTTCAAAGCCCTGCGGCTATGATGATTGGGATTTTGAAACCATTGAAGACTATCACATTGCATCTTATATGACGAAAGAGGACGTTGTGATGAGCATTAAGCATTCTATTACAATGCAAGGCGTTCAAGGACTTGCAGATGGAGTCCTGCCTGACGAATCAACAGAAGAAATAACAACGGAGTTGTTTTTCCCCAAGCCCATACCCGAGAAAAAGAACTTTGAAATATCTTATAGCAAATATCCAAATCTGACTGCCCGCTACATTGTCAATGAAGTGGCTGTTAAAGACATCCGTAAAGGCTGTAATCTTGCATATCAAATAGGAGAATGGGATATTCCACATTACGATTTCGACAAATACATCCATCAGATAGAAGATTATCGTTCGAAGGTAAGAGCAGTTAAGGCCATAAATGAATCTATAAGAAAGAAGGTATTCTTTTGGGAGCCTAAAGAAGTTGTTGAAGAATTGAAGTTAAGTCCAAACGTCATTTCGTTATTCAAAGACTGCATTATTCTTGGCAAAACCTATCCTGCCGAGTGCGAGAAAGCAGACCATGAATATGCAGAAGAATGTGATAAGAGATTGAGAAAGCAATTCATGGGTGAGGATATGGACGAAAAGGATTTCAAAGAAAAATGGATCGTGTTTAGACAAGCACTAAGAAAGAAATATAGGGGGAAAGAAGTGATAAAACCTATCAATTGAATTCTCTAATCCGAACTTTTTCTATTCAATATTCTAAAAATAGCATACGAGTGAAATGGCATATGCGTTTTTATAGAAAACATGTGCTTAGATTTCGAGAATAGTTATTGCATTGTAACAACTAAAGCAACGATAGGAGAAGGATGATGCAGAAACGTTCATCAGGTAAAAAAAGGACGGCCTTCGCCTGTACATCGCAACGGTGATAGATCATCAAAACTGCGAATTGCAGCATTGTATAATGCCCCAAATAAAAAAAGGAGTGTTGCAGAGCAGCAAGACGGGCTTTTGAAAGCTTTTGGTCATTTTATAGGGCTGCACGAGGCAGAAAAAGTATTTTCTCAACGACTAAAGATTGAACATTTCGGCAAAATGTGAAAGTTATGAGGCAATTCGTGTAACGACGGATTGCCTTTTTCGTTGTAACTTTGCAGCCGATATGAATCGACTGCGAAGATGCTCACGCTCGGCATAGCTCAAACGAGTTTGGCTCTGCCCTCGCTTAATCGCATCATTGCACCAAGATAAAACAACTAAATTTAGGATTATGATTTTCGACAGAAACGAACAGAAACAGGTAGTGGCACTCTTAGGTGCCGGTAGTATGGGAACCGCCATTGTGCGCCGTATCGGTGCAGGTAAGAAAATCCTGTTGGGCGACATCAGCGAGCAGGCATTGGAGCGTGTCGGCGAGGATTTCCGCCGCTGTGGTTACGATGTGGATACGCTCGTAGTGAATGCGCTGCAGAAGGAGAGTGTGGAGGCATTCGCCAAGAAAGCTGCAGAACTTGGCCCCGTGATGTACTTCATCGACACGGCGGGCGCATCGCCCAATCAGGCAAACCCTGAGCACATTGTTGACCTCGACATGGTGGGAACGGGCTATGCCGTCGATGCTTTCGGCGAGGTGATGGCCGAGGGTGGCGCAGGACTCATCATCTCCAGCCAGGCAGCCTATATGTACCCCATCCCCAACGACATCGAACTGCAACTGGTGCGCACACCGACAGAGCAGCTGAAGGACGTGAAGTTCGTTCAGGAGGTAGCCATGCAGAACAGCGGCCTGGCCTATATGATTGCCAAGCGCATGAACCACTTGCAGGCCCAGCGTGCCGCAGCCACCTCATGGCGCAATCGCCGTGCGCGCATCAACACCATCTCGCCGGGCATCATCGTCACCCCGCTGGCTTACGATGAGTTCAACGCCAACGGCGAGGGCTACCAGCGCATGATCGACGCCAGCGCCGCCCAGCGCGTAGGCACGAGCGACGAGATTGCCGAGGCCGCTGCCTTCCTGCTTGGCGAGCATGCTAAGTTTATTACGGGCACCGACCTGCTTATCGACGGAGGTGTCATCGCCGCCATCCGCACAGGCGAGTATCAGTTAGGGTAAGCGGTGGTTTTTCCTCTGCTTTGCATCTTATCAGCAACTATACGCATAAATATTCCGCGAAACTTGCATTTGTTTCACGGAATATTTGTATCTTTGCCACAGAAAACTTAATTCAAGGAAAAAACGAATTGTGCGAAAAGATTTACCGGGTTGAAGGATGGATGAGGTGATTGTGTGAAATTCCAAATTGTCAAAGCCACATGAACATAGAAGATTATCGCGAGTATTGCCTATCGCTGGGTGACGGCATAGAAGAAAAACTGCCGTTCCAGAAATTTAAGAGCGGGGAGGGCGTATTGGTGTTCTACGTCTCGGGACACATGTTCTCATTCTTCGACTGCAACGATTTTTCAGTCATCTCGCTGAAATGCCAGCCGGAGCGCATAGAGGACTTGAAGGCGCAGTATGATTGTATCGGCAATCCGTACAACGAATCGCCCAGGCACTGGATAGGCATCAACCCCGCTACGGCACCTGATGAACTGCTGAAGGAACTGACCCGAAACTCCTACGAGATTGTCAAGGCAAAGTATAAGCGATGCAGTCAGCCGTAATATCGTGGCCCAATAGGAGAGAAAAAGAAACATGCCAAAGGAGCGAAACAAAGCAGATGCACGATCAGTTGTTCTTCTTATAGCTCTGAACGGCCCAGGTAGCCATGAACAGGCCGATGGCGAGTAGTCCCATCACCTGATGTGCCACGTCTCGGAGGCCGCCGCCACGGATGAATACGGTGCGGATGGCATCGATGAAGTAGTGCATCGGGTTGACGTAGGTGGTCGTGTAGGCCCAGTCGGGCATGGAGCGGGTGGGCGTGAAGAGTCCGCTGAGCAGCATGATGCAGACGATGAAGAACCACATGACGAAGATGGCCTGCTGCATGGTGTCGCTGTAGTTGGAGATGATGAGTCCGAAGGATGAGAAGAACAGCGCCAGCAGCATGGCGAGTAGGTAGACGAGCCAGAGCGGCCCTGCGGGCGAGAGACCGTAGACGAGACGAGCCAGCAGGAGGCAGACGGTGATGACGAAGAGGGCGATGAGCCAGTAGGGGATGAGCTTGGCGAGGATGAAGGCCCACTTCGAGACGGGCGTGACGTTGATCTGCTCGATGGTTCCGGCCTCCTTCTCGCCCACGATGTTGAGCGTGGGCAGGAATCCTGTCATCAGCATCATCACGATGGCCAGCAGGGCGGGAATCATGTAGAGTTTGTAGTTCTGCCCCTTGTTGTAGAGCGGGAGCGTGGACATCTGGTTAGTATACGGGACGGAGGCGGCAGCTGGTGCAGCGGTGATGTTCTGCTGCGCGACGATCTGCGAGAGATAGGCACTGCCCATCGAGCCCTTAGTGCCGTTGACGGCGTTGGCGGCGATGAGATACTGGCCGTCGCGAATCTCCAGGATGATGCCGGCCTGGCCGTTCTCGATGTCCTTCAGGGCCTCGGCGTAGGTGGCTTTCTGCCCGCCGAAGATGAAATAGTGTGAAGCGGCAATCTGACCTATCAGCCGCTGCGACTCGACGGTATGGTCGATGTCGATAACTTCGACACGGATGTTCTTCACCTCCATCTGCATCACCCACGGCATCACACACATGATCACGATGGGGAACAAGATGATGAGCCGCGGCAGAAAGGCATTGCGGCGAATCTGCAGGAATTCCTTTTGTATGAGATATTTTAGTGTCATCAGCTATTCCAGTCTTACGTTAAACTTCTTCAGGGCGACGGCGAGCAGCAGGGCGGCCATGGCGGCGAGGATGGTGACCTCCTTCATCACCTCGCCGATGCCCACGCCCATGATCATCAGCTTGCGCATGGCGTCGATATAGTAGCGGGGCGGCACGACGGCGGCTATCCATTGCAGGATCTTTGGCATCGACTCCACGGGGAACATCATGCCCGAGAGCATCACCACAGGCATGAGCAGCACCATCGCCGAGAGGAGCAGGGCCACGAGCTGCGTCCGGGCGACGCTGGAGATGAGCAGACCCAGCGAGAGGGCCAGCAAGATATATAATGTGGAGATGGCGATGATCCAGAACAGCGAGCCGGCGAGGGGCACGTCGAGCACGTAGCGGGCCATCAGCAGGATGACGATGAGGATCGCGAAGGCGAGCACCAGATAGGGCACGGCCTTGGCAATGATGATGGTCAGCGGGCGTACGGGAGAGACGAGCAGCACCTCCATCGTGCCACGCTCCTTCTCGCGGACGATCGAGATGGAGGTCATCATGGCGCAGATGAGCATCAGCAGCATGCCCATGATGGCCGGCACGAAATTGTAGGCCGACTTCATCTGGGGATTGTAGAGCATCTTGACATTGAACATTGAAGATTGAACATTGGACATTGTCTGCTGCGCATAGTTAGTCCACTGCTGGGCCATGTTGGGGTCGGAGCCGTCGACGATCAGCTGCAGGCCGCTCTTACGGCTGGCAAAGTCGCTGGCGAACACCACGGCCATATCTGCCTGCTGACTGCGGATGAGCCGCTCAGCCTCGCGCGGTGTGCCGACAGTGGCGGTGATAGTGAAGTATCCCGACTGAGAGAGGCGCTCCACTGCCTGCCGCGTCTGATGATCCATCTGCGAGGTGACCACCACCGTCCGCACGTTCTTCACGTCGGTCGTGATGGCGAAGCCGAAGAGGAGCATCATCACCACGGGCATGCCGAAGAGGATGAGCATCGTACGCTTGTCGCGCAGGATGTGCTTGGCTTCTTTGATGACAAAACTGATAAACTCTTTCATGTTCTTAATCGCTTGATCTTTTGGCCTGCCGCGCCAGATAGGTGAACACGTGATCCATGTCGGGCTGATGGAACCGTGCCTTGAGTTCGTCGGGGGTGCCGAGGGCGCTGATCTTGCCGTCGACCATGATGGAGATACGGTCGCAGTATTCGGCCTCATCCATGTAGTGGGTAGTGACGAAGACGGTGATGCCGCGGCGGGCAGCGTCGTAGATCAGTTCCCAGAACTGGCGGCGCGTGGCGGGATCGACACCGCCCGTCGGCTCGTCGAGGAACACCACGCCCGGCTCGTGGAAGATCGAGACGGAGAAGGCCAGCTTCTGCTTCCACCCTAACGGCAGGCTCCTGACCAGCGTGTCCTTGTGTTCCGTGAACTGCAGGCGGCGCAGCAGCTCGTCGGTCTTTACTCTTATCTCTTCGTCTTTCATGCCGTAGATGCCAGCAAAGAGACGGATGTTCTCGCTGACGGTCAGGTCCTCGTAGAGCGAGAACCGCTGCGACATGTAGCCGATATGCTTCTTGATCTGCTCGTGCTGGGTGCGGATGTCGAATCCGCAGACGGTGCCCGTGCCGCTCGTCGGCTGGTTCAGGCCCGTCAGCATGTGCATGGCGGTGGTCTTGCCGGCACCGTTGGCCCCGAGGAATCCGAAGATTTCGCCGCGCCTGACGCTGAACGAGATATCGTCTACAGCATGGAACGTACCGAAGGCCTTCACTAAATGCTCCACCTCGATCACGTTCTCCTGCCCAGTATGCTGCGACATTGTCGCAGCCTTCTCTATCCCCGGCGGATTGAAGATATCCCTGAACTCATCCAAGATGGCATTGGGCGTGCCGACGCCCCTTATCCGTCCGTGATCGAGGAAAGCCACGCGCTCGCAGCAGCGCACCTCGTCGAGGTAGGGCGTGGAGGCCACGATGGTGATGCCCCGCTCCTTCAGCGTCAGGAGCATCTCCCACAGCTCCTTGCGGCTCACGGGGTCGACACCCGTGGTGGGTTCATCGAGGAAGAGCACGCTCGGCGAGTGAACCAGTGCGCAGGAGAGTGCTAACTTCTGCTTCATGCCGCCCGACAATGCCCCGGCCTTGCGGTCGCGGAACCGCTCTATCTGCGAGTAGATGGCGCGGATCGAGTCGTAGCCAGCCTCGACGGTCGTGCCGAACAGCGTGGCGAAGAATTTGAGATTCTCCTCGACGGTCAGATCCTGATAGAGTGAGAACTTGCCCGGCATGTAGCCCACCCGACAACGTACCTCGCGCATCTGACGGACGACATCGAAGCCGTCTACCGCCGCCGTGCCTGTCTCTGGCAGCAGCAGCGAGCAGAGTATGCGGAACATCGTGGTCTTACCTGCGCCGTCAGGGCCGATGAGTCCGAACACTTCGCCCTTCGAGACGGAGAACGATACATCGTCGAGTGCCCTCACCTCGCCGTAGCTCTTGCTCACATGGTTCACTTCGATAGCATTCATAGTTTTACCTCTCCGTACATACCTATTTTAATATAACCGTCGTTCCTGACGGCTATCTTCACGGCATACACCAGATCGGCGCGCTCATCGTCGGTTAGAATGGTCTTGGGCGTGAACTCCGAGCGAGAGGAAATCCATGTGACGGTGCCCTCGTACTCCTTCTTCTGCTGGTCACCGTAGTCGGCAAACACCTTCACCCGCTGTCCTAACTTGACGGTTTGCAGTTGAGCCGAGGTGACGTAGGCACGGAGGTACATATCCTGCGTGTCGGCCACCTTGAACAGCGGCTTGCCCACAGACACGAACTCGCCGCGCTCCACGTATTTCTCCAAGACGGTGCCCTTGGTGGGCGCGGTGACGTGGCATTTGCGGAGCATGTCACGCAGCTGGCTCACCTGTACCTCAGCAGCGGCGGTCTGCTGGTCAAGGGCACGGGTGCTCGTCGAAAGCGAGGATATCTGTGCGTCCAACTGTTTCTGCAGCACCTTCACCTGACTCATGGCATCGTCGAGCATCTTCGAGGGAGCCGCACCGTCGGCTACCAGCTCGCGGTATCGCTGTTCGTCCTGCTTGGCCTTCACCAGCTGCTGGCGTGTGGCGGCTATCTGCCGCTCCATGTCGGGCTTCTGACTCTGATACACCTCCTTGGTGGCTCCCAGCTGCTGTATCTTCAGCCACGTCTGAGTGGTGTCTATCAATCCCACCTCCTGGCCTTGGCCGATGCTGTCGCCCTCGTTGACGCTGAACGTCAGCAGGGCTCCGCTCTGCTCTGCGAACACGGTGGTCTCCGTGGCTTCAAATGTGCCGGTGGCATCATACGCTTTCTCGTTTCCTCCGCAGGCAGCCATCATCAGGGCCGTGCCTGCCAGTGCCAATATCTTTCTCATACTCATTGATTAATTGTTCGTGGTAAATTTGTTGTCGTAGATTTCCTTCAGCATCTCTATCTCGTGCATCGACTGCTGCACGCGGGCAGCGTTCTCCTGATTGATTTCGCGCACCAGGTCGTTCACGTCGATGATGCCGTGCGCCAGTTTCGACTCGGCAGCCTTCCTCACGGCCGACCGCAGTGCAATAATCTGCTCGTCGTCAGCCATCAGCTTCTGGTAGCGGGCTATCTCCTCCTGTTGCTGAATCTGCTCTAAGCGGTTGTTGAAGAGAAACACCTCGCGATTCGACTCCGTCATCTCGCGCTGCAACTGCAGCTTCGCCTTGTCGTTCTTGCGGGTGTAGAGCGCCCCGATGTTCCAGGTCAGGCGGGCACCTATCACGCCGTTCAGGCTCCACCGGTGGCGCATCATGTCCTCGAACATGTTCAGGCCGGGATAGCCGTAATACCCCTGTGCGAACACGCCGAGCCGAGGCATCAGCGCCGCGTTCAGTCCCCGTTCCTGAGCATCAGCCAGCTGCCGCTGTGCATCAAAGAGCCGCATCTCCGGCCTCTGTCCCGATGACTGCGACCGAGTTGTAGTCCCCTCCGGCTTCTTCACGCTCTTCACCTCCATGCCGCAGAACGTCGACAGCATCGCCGTCAGCATCCGCTTCTGCGACTCCAGACTGGTGGCCTGCTGTACGGCGTTCAGCCGCTCTGCCCTGACGTTCTGCCAGTCGCTCTCTGCCGCCGTGCCGCCTTTCACCATGGCCTGCAGCTTCCGCTCGTTGCCGGCCAGCAGTTCCTGCAGGTCGTGGTTCAGCTGCATCTGCTCTTCCAGCATGAGCAGCGAGAAATACATCTCGTTCACGCGGCGGCGCACGGCATACAGACTCACTTCCGTCTGTGCCGACTGCACGTTCCCCTGTTCACGGGCTATCGTCTTCTGACTGCTGATGGCACCGCCGTCGTAGACGGTCTGCTGCACGTCAATCCCTACACGGTACTGGTCTTTCTTCAACCCTTTCATGTCGATGCCCATACCCGTCATCATCGTCTTCATCTCGTCGGGCCATGCCGTCACGTCGCTCTGGTAAGTTGCCTGTGCCTGTGCCGACACCTGCGGCAGCCAGCCCTTCCGGATGTTAGCCACCGTCAGCTTAGTGGTCTTCTCGATGAGACCGTACTGCCGTATCAGCGGATAGTTCTGCTCCGCAGCCTGCCAGCACTCCTCCAGTGTCTGTCCCAGCGCCGACATGCTGACGGCGGTGAAGGCGAAAACGAGGATCCTTTTCTTCATATTCATGTCGTTTTTGATTTCCATGGTGCAAATTTACACCTTTTCCTGCATAGTTCTGTTACCCGATTGTACGAAAAGATTATGGATTTGTACGATTTCCGCCTTTCCAGCTTGTTATTCTCCTATAAATATATTAATTTTGCAATCGAATCGTACAATTCCGCAATAACATGAGCGACAGCAAGAACATCAATTATTTCTCCATCGACTCCGCTAATCTGCGAGAACTGGCCGGAGCCGAGAGTCACGTATTCAATAACGACGACCTCAGCATCATCCTGAATGGCCGGCCATCGGACAAGACGTTCTTCCGTGAAGGCGAAGTGTATCAGCTACCTGAGCCGCGCCTGCTGCTGTTCATGAGCGGCGAAGCTGACGTGCATTTGGATTTGGAGCAGTACCACTTCGAGCGCGGCACGGTGATACTCACCACGCCCGACGTGATTCTGGAGTTCGAGCGCATCGGGCGGGATGTGGAGGTGTGCGGCATCGCCATGAAGGAGGATGTGCAGGTGACTGAGCGTATCGTCACAAAAATCTCTGCAAAGGATTCTGAGCTGCTGCTACGTATGATGTATCTGCTCTGGGACATGGCCGCGCTATCGCCCTACCGCCGCGAAGCTGTGCTGCAGATGGTCAGGGCAATGGTGGCCGATGTGCAGTACATCAAGCAGGCCTCCGACAGCACTGTAAACAAGACGGCCATCTCCCGCCATCAGGAGCTGTTCCAGCAGTTCAAGACGCTGGTGAGCCACCATTGTGAGCGGGAGCGCAACATTCCTTATTATGCCGACCTGCTGCGCATCACGCCCCACCACCTTTCGGCAGTTATTAGCCGGGCCAGCGGACGCAGTGCGATGTACTGGATCAATCGTGCCGTGGTGTTGCGTGCTAAAGTGCTGTTGCGTACCAGCGGTCTGCTGACTTACGAGATTGCCGAGCGTCTTCACTTCGCCAACCCGCCTGCCTTCAACAATTTCTTCAAACGTGAGACGGGCCTTACGCCCAATGAGTATCGGGAGAGGAAATAGTCCAGAAGCCTCTCAATTCAACGGCACCATCGAGCGCGATTACCTTTCCAAAAAAAGGTTAAATTCCTTAATCTCGCGCTTTTTCTGCATTATAATGTTTACCTTTGCGGCCAATGAGAAGAATTTGTTTACAACTGCTGCTGGTGCTCATGCCAGCTATGATGATGGCGCAGAGCCAGAAAGACCATAACTTCGAGGTGGCCAAGCATCTCGATATATTTAATAATCTGTATAAGAATCTCGATCTGCTCTATGTGGATACGCTGAGTCCGAAGGATGTCATCGGAACGGGCATCAATGCGATGCTACGCAGACTCGACCCCTATACGGAATACTATGCCCAGGATGAAACCAAGAACCTCAGGATGATGCTCACGGGCAAGTATGCCGGCATCGGTGCCCTGATACGCAAGCATCAGAAGCTGGGACGAGTGGTGATTGATGAGCCTTACGAGAATATGCCTGCCGCAGAGGTGGGCTTGAAGAAGGGTGACATCATCCTCAGTATCGACGACACGCTGATGACGGACAAGGAGGTGGGCTATGTGAGCAGTCATCTGCGTGGCGAGCCGGGTACGAGTTTCCTGCTCAAAGTGTTCCGCCCTTCTACGCAGAAGGAGTTGAAGCTGAAGGTTACACGCAAGAATATCAAACTGCCCGAATTGCCTTACTACGGCATGCGTCAAGGCAATATCGGCTATATCAACTACAATTCGTTCACCCAGGAGAGCGGTAAGGAGGTGCGGCGTGCCTTCATCGATCTGAAGAAGCGGGGGGCAACGTCGCTCATCTTTGATCTTCGCAACAATGGTGGAGGCTCTGAAGCTGAGGCTGTTGACATCGTGAACCTCTGGGTGCCCAAGGGAATCACCGTTGTAGAAAACAGAGGTAAGGTCAAGCAGTCCAGCCGTATCTACAAGACCCGCCTGGAACCTGTTGACACGGTGATGCCTATTGTGGTGCTGGTGAATGGAGAGACGGCTTCTGCCAGCGAAATCACCAGCGGGGCCCTCCAGGATTTGGACCGGGCAGTTATATTAGGTACGCGGACATACGGAAAGGGGCTGGTACAGATACCTATCGACCTGCCCTACAATACTAATATGAAGGTGACCACCTCGAAATACTACATCCCCAGTGGTCGCTGCATACAGGCCATCAACTACAAGCAGGGCAGCACAGGCTATCGCGAGCATATCCCCGACTCGCTGACGAAGGTGTTCCATACCGCGGCAGGCCGCGAGGTGAGAGACGGGGGAGGCATCAAGCCTGACGTAGAGGTGAAGGCCGACACCATACCCAATATCGCCTTCTATCTCTCTGCTACTGGGCAGGACTCTACGGAGGTGATGTTCGACTATGTGGTCGACTACGTCGCCCGTCATCCCTCGATAGCCCCTGCCGGTGAGTTCCATCTCTCGGATCAGGACTGGCAGGATTTCAAGACCCGTGTCATCAAGAGCGGGTTCACCTACGACCCCGTCAGCAAGAAACAGTTTGAGGAACTGGTCAAGACGGCAAAGTTCGAAGGTTACTATGATGATGCCCGTCAGGCCTTTGATGCGCTGGAGAGCAAGCTGAAACACGATGTGGCTTTCGATCTGGATAAGCATCGCAATACGCTTGTACAGATACTTGAGATGGACATTGTCTCGGCCTACTATTATCAGGCAGGCAGTATCGAGAGAGGGCTTGACTATGACAAGCAACTCAGAGAGGCAGAACGGCTGCTGAAGAATCCAGAGGAGTATCGAAAACTGCTTTCTCCCAAGAAAAACTAAAAAAAGTGGTGGATTTATTTGGTGGTTTGCCAAAAAATGCTTAATTTTGCACCCGTTCAGTGGAATGAGAGACTCGCAAGAGCCTCTCATTTTCATTATTATAACAATTTATCGATGATTAATAAGGAAACAGTAAAAGCATTGGTGGAAGAGTGGTTGCAAGGCAACGACTATTTCCTGGTAGACATTTTGTTTGGTTCAGACGATCGTATCGTGATAGAGATTGACCATGCCGACGGCGTTTGGATCGAAGACTGCGCGGAGTTGAGCCGCTTCCTTCAGGAGCGTCTTGGCGAAGAGCTGGGCGACTTCGAGCTTGAGGTGGGCAGTGCAGGCATAGGCCAGCCATTCAAGGTGGAACAGCAGTACGTGAACCATATTGGTGACGAACTGGAGGTGCTGGATGCCAACGGCAAGAAGGAGCAGGGCATCCTGAAGGCAGTCAACGGGCGTGAGTTCGTGCTGACTGTAAAGGAGAAGCAGACCATAGAGGGCAAGAAGCGCCCCCAGATGGTGGATGTAGACAAGACTTACTCGATGGACACAGTGAAATATGCCAAGTATGTGTTAGCGTTTAAGTAAAAGGCGAAAAAGGAAAATAAAAATATTATAATGGCAACAACAAAAAATGCGAAAGGCCCCTCAATGATTGAGACCTTTCAGGAATTCAAAGAGACAAAGAACATCGACCGCACGACACTGGTGAGTGTGCTCGAGGAGAGTTTCCGCAACGTGATCGCCAAGATCTTCGGTTCGGATGAGAATTTTGACGTGATTGTTAATCCCGACAAGGGTGACTTTGAGATTCACCGCAACCGTATTGTGGTGGCTGATGATGAAGTGCAGGACGAGAACAAGGAGATTTCACTGAGCGAGGCACAGAAGATAGAGCCCGACTATGAGGTGGGCGAAGAGGTGTCGGAGGAGGTGGACTTCCAGAAGTTCGGCCGTCGTGCCATCCTGAACCTGCGCCAGACGCTGGCCTCTAAGATTCTCGAGCTGGAGCATGACTCCCTCTATCAGAAGTATAAGGATAGAGTTGGCCAGGTGGTCAGCGGCGAGGTCTATCAGATTTGGAAGCGCGAAGTGCTGCTCATCGACGATGAGGGCAACGAGCTCCATCTGCCCAAGGGTGAGCAGATACCTGCCGACAACTACCACAAAGGTGAGACCGTGCGTGCCATCGTGAAGGAGGTGCAGAACGAGAACAACAATCCCCGCATTATTCTCTCTCGTACCAGTCCTGTGTTCCTGGAGCGTCTGCTTGAGGCCGAGGTGCCTGAGATCAACGATGGCCTGATCACCATCCGCCGCGTGGCCCGTATGCCGGGCGACCGTGCCAAGGTGGCTGTAGAGAGCTACGACGAGCGCATCGACCCGGTAGGCGCCTGCGTTGGTGTGAAGGGAAGCCGTGTTCACGGCATCGTTCGCGAACTTTGCAATGAGAACATCGATGTCATCAATTACTCGAGCAACGTGCAGCTGTTCATCCAGCGTGCACTGAGTCCTGCCAAGGTGTCGAGCATCACCCTCGACCAGGAGAACCACAAGGCCGAGGTCTATCTGCAGCCAGAGGAGGTGTCGCTGGCTATCGGTCGTGGCGGTATGAACATCAAGCTCGCCTCGATGCTCACGGAGTACACCATCGATGTGTTCCGTGTGGTCAATGAGAACGAAGCTGACGAGGATATCTATCTGGATGAGTTTGCCGATGAGATCGATCAGTGGGTTATTGACTCTATCAAGGCCATCGGATTGGATACGGCAAAGGCTGTGCTGAATGCTCCGCGCGAGATGCTGATCGAGAAGGCCGACCTTGAAGAGGAGACTGTTGATCATCTGCTGGAAGTGCTCCGCTCGGAGTTTGAGTAAAGATTGAAGATTGAATATTGAAAATTGAAAGTTAATGGGAGTCAGATTAAATAAAGTATTAACGGAATTGAACATTGGTCTTCAGACGGCAGTAGATTATCTGAAGAACAAGAAGAGCCTTGGTGAGATCAAGGACGATGCCAATGTCAATACCAAGATCTCCGATGAGCAATACGAGGCGCTCGTCAAGGAGTTCAAGGGTGACAAGGACGTAAAGAACAAGGCCAACATGATCTTCCCCAAGAAGGAGAAGAAGCCCAAGGAACAGAAACCAAAGTCCGAGGTGAAGGTGGAGCCGAAGCGCGAAGAACACCGTCAGGAGTTCAAGCCTCTGGGTAAGATTGACCTGGAGAATATTGGCAAGAAGCCTGTAGCGCAGAAACCGGCAGAGCCGGAGCCTGTACAAGCACCTGCCCCTAAGGCTGCTGCCGAGCCTGAGGTGAAGGTGGTGGAAGAAGTGAAAGTGGAGAAGGTGGAGACAGCTGAGAAGGCTGAGAAGGTTGAGCAAGTCAAACAGCCCGAACAGACAGAGGTGGTAGAGCCCAAGGCTCCCGTAGCTCAGCCCGAACCCGAAGTGAAGCCTGAGCCCGAAGCTGTTGTACAGACAGCACCCAAGGCCGAAGAACCTGCTGCCGAGCCCAAGAAGGAGGCAGTGGAAGTCTATAAGTTGAAGACTGAGAAGAAGATTGCTGCTACCAATCTCAACGTGGTAGGTAAGATCGACCTCGATGCACTGAACCAGAGCACTCGCCCGAAGAAGAAATCCAAGGAGGAGCGCCGTAAGGAGCGGGAGGAGAAGCAGGCTCAGATGCACGGCGGTGCCAATGGTGAGAAGAAGAAGCGTGAGCGTATCCGTTCTGGCAAGGTGGACATAGAGGCTGCAGCCAGTCAGGATAATGCCAATAAGAACAAGAAACAGAAGAATAAGGGTGGCAACCAGAACTACCAGGATCAGGGTGGTCAGCAGGGCGGTAAGAACAAGAATAAGAAAAACCGTCCCGTGAAACCCCTCGAGGTAGACGATGAGGCCGTTGCCCGTCAGGTGAAGGAGACGCTGGCTCGTCTGACTTCGAAGAATCAGAACAAGAAGGGTGCCAAGTACCGTCGCGAGAAGCGTGATGCCGTCGCCGAGCGCATGCAGGAGGAGATGGAGTCGCAGGCAGCAGAGAGCAAGGTGCTCAAGTTGACCGAGTTCGTGACCGTCAGCGAGCTTGCTACGATGATGAACGTGGGTGTCAATCAGGTCATCGGTACCTGTATGAGCATCGGCATCATGGTGAGCATCAACCAGCGCCTGGATGCCGAGACCATCAATATCGTGGCCGAAGAGTTCGGATTCACTACCGAGTATGTCAGTGCCGAGGTGCAGAATGCCATCACTGAGGAGGAGGACGATGAGAACGATCTCGTAAACCGCGCCCCGATTGTGACGGTGATGGGTCATGTAGACCATGGTAAAACCTCGTTGCTCGACTTTATCCGCAATACTAACGTGATTGCCGGTGAGGCCGGTGGTATCACCCAGCATATCGGTGCCTACAATGTGAAGTTGAAGGATGGTCGTCAGATCACGTTCCTCGACACGCCGGGTCACGAGGCCTTCACGGCTATGCGTGCCCGTGGTGCCCAGGTGACGGATATCGCCATCATCATCATCGCCGCTGATGACTCGGTGATGCCTACCACCAAGGAGGCCATCGCCCATGCTCAGGCAGCCAACGTGCCGATGGTGTTTGCCATCAACAAGATAGATAAGCCCGGTGCCAATCCCGACAAGATCCGTGAGGATCTGGCCAACATGAACCTGCTCGTAGAAGAGTGGGGTGGTAAGTACCAGTGTCAGGAAATCTCCGCCAAGAAAGGCATTGGTGTTGACGAACTGTTGGAGAAGGTGCTTCTCGAGGCCGAGATGCTCGACCTGAAGGCCAATCCCAACCGCAAGGCCACGGGTTCGATCATCGAGTCGTCACTCGACAAGGGTCGTGGCTACGTCTCTACCGTACTCGTATCCAATGGTACGCTGAAGGTGGGCGACATCGTGGTGGCCGGTACCAGTTACGGACGTATCAAGGCCATGTTCAACGAGCGTAACCAGCGCATTGAGAAGGCTGGTCCTGCTGAGCCTGCTATCATCTTAGGTCTCAACGGTGCTCCTACTGCCGGCGATACATTCCATATCATGGAGACGGAGCAGGAGGCTCGTGAAATCACCAACAAGCGTACTCAGCTGCAGCGTGAGCAGAGTCTGCGTACCACGAAGACCCTGGGTCTTGATGACATCTCCCACCGTATCGCCCTGGGTGAGTTCCATGAGTTGAATATCATTGTCAAGGGTGATACCGATGGTTCTATCGAGGCTCTTTCCGACTCGTTCATCAAGCTCTCTACGGAGAAGGTACAGGTCAACGTCATTTCAAAGGCCGTCGGTCAGATCTCAGAGAACGATGTGATGCTGGCTTCGGCTTCCGATGCCATCATCGTGGGCTTCCAGGTGCGTCCTTCTGCCGATGCTCGTAAGCTGGCAGAGCGCGAGGGCGTTGAGATCAATACATACTCGATCATCTACGATGCCATCGATGAGGTGAAGTCTACCATGCAGGGTATGCTCGACAAGGTGAAGAAGGAGATCGTCTCTGGTGAGATTGAGGTGAAGCAGGTGTTCAAGATATCGAAGGTTGGTACCGTGGCTGGTGGTCTGGTGACTGAGGGTAAGGTACACAACAAGGACAAGGCTCGTGTGATTCGCGATGGTATCGTGATCCATACCGCTCCTATCGATGCCCTGAAGCGCTACAAGGACGATGCCAAGGAAGTGGCAACAGGTCTGGAGTGCGGTATCTCGCTCGTCAACTTCAACGACATCCAGGTGGGTGACATCATCGAGACCTTCACCGAGGTCGAGGTAGAGCAGAAACTTTAGTATTCTGAGACAGGAGTGGGGAAGAAGGGCAAGATACATTCTTTTTCCAGGCGCCTGACGCGCTGGATAGCTTTCACTCAGCTCATCGTAATGGGCCTCGCGTCGTATGCTATCTACACGTTTGCCAAGTCGTTCGTCATGATGGAGGAGAACGACCTCTACAAAAGCTATCTCGTCAATACCAGCGTCAGGGTGAGCAAGATCCTCAATGGAGTGTCGGCTGGTGCTGAGAACCATGTGTCGGAGATAGAGGCCAACCTCTCACGGCCCGACAGGATAGGCGACATCATGCAGCAGGTGGTGGCTCAGAATCCTTACATCCGCAGTTGCGGCCTCAGCTTCATAGCCAACTACTATCCGCAGAAAGGTCGCTGGTTTTGCCCGTACGCCTACAGAGACACCACAGCCAAGGTCAGGCGACAAGTGCTGGGCAGCAGCCGGCATGACTACCTGAAGGCCGACTGGTTCGTGGAGGCTCTCAAGGCCGACAGCAGCTATTGGTCGAAACCCTTCTTCGAGCATGGCGACTCGGTAAATCCGCAGGTGTCTTATCTCGTGCCCATCCACAACGCCCAAGGCGTCACGGTGGGCATATTGGGAGTGGACTTGTCCTTGGATTGGTTCTCAAAGAGATTGGTAAACGGATTCAACTTGCTTGGTGATAGTATCGAAACCAGTGTAGACGGATCAGAGTCAACAGAGGACTTTGCCCGAGGTTACCAGGCAGGACTGAGTCGTGGCTGGCGTATCGTGAGCACCAGCTTCATCATCGATGACGGCGGCACGTTCCTGGCCCATCCTGATACATCGCTCGTGCTCAGGCAGAACTATTTCGAACTGGCCAAGACGACCAAAGATACTATTGACGACTATGTAGGGCGGCAGATGGTGGCAGGCCGTAAGGGTATGTATTGCGACCCTCTGGGCAAGCCGAAGTCCTTCGACCTGTTCGATGACAGCGGGATGAGCGCCTACGTCTATTATGCCCCCGTCGAGAATACCAACTGGTCGCTGGCGCTGGTAGTGCCTTGGCTGATGATCGACGGCATCGGCATGGCGCTGGGTGTGGCCATGCTGCTGCTGATAGCCCTGGCTATGCTCGTGGTGCGTATCGTCGGTAGCATCATCATCCGGCAAGTGACGAAGCCTCTCAGGCAATTGGCCGATTCTGTCAACGAGGTGGCCAGGGGTAACTTCAATGCACCGCTGCCCAAGAGCAAGCATAACGACGAGATACGCGTGCTGCGCGACTCCTTCGAGGACATGCAGCACTCGCTCACGACCTATATGGAGGAACTCAGGGCTACTACTGCCGAGAAGGCCTCTATCGAGAACGAGCTGAAGATTGCCCACGACATACAGATGTCGATGCTGCCCAAGACATTTCCACCCTATCCGGAGCGCAGCGATATCGACATCTTTGGCTCGCTGACCCCGGCCAAGGATGTGGGCGGCGACTTGTTCGACTTCTATATCATGCATTCTCCAGAGCGCGGCGACCGGCTCTGCTTCTGCATCGGCGATGTGTCGGGCAAGGGCGTGCCGGCCTCTCTGGTGATGGCCACCACCCGTTCTCTGTTCCGCAACATTTCGGCACATGTATCCGATCCGGGGAATATTGTAAGGGTTATCAACGAGGCGCAGGTTGAAGGAAATGAAGCTGCCATGTTCGTAACGCTTTTCGTGGGCATCCTCGACCTTGCCGACGGCCGTCTGCTGTACTGCAATGCAGGCCATAACCCGCCTCTGCTGATAGGTAAGCAGCTGAGTTATCTGCCCTGCGACCCCAACTTGCCGGCAGGGCTGATGCCAGAAATCGACTTCACCGTGCAGGAGACGGTGCTGCAGCCCGGCGACATCATCTTCCTATATACCGACGGACTCAACGAGGCTGAAGACGCGGCACAGGCGCAGTTCGGTGAGGAGCGCATGGAACAAGTCGCCAGTCGGCTGATGGCTGAAGGCACTCGCTCCACCAAGACCGTTGTAGAGCGTATGACTGAGGCCGTGAAAGGCTTCGTGGGTGATGCCGAGCAGAGCGACGACCTGACGATGCTGGCCATCGAGTGGCGTCCTTTGGGCTGCGCCTATAGCGACTCACGTTCGGAAAAATCCAAATAAATTTGGTATTTCGCTCACTTATTCGTACCTTTGCACCCCAATGGAAGAAAAGAATCAATACGTACGACAGGTGGCGGAGCAGAAGTATGAGTTCGGCTTCACCACCGATGTGCATACAGAAATCATACCCGTAGGCCTGAACGAGGAAGTGGTCAGGCTCATCTCCCAGAAGAAGGGAGAGCCCGAGTGGATGCTCGAGTTCCGTCTGAAGGCCTTCAGATACTGGCAGGAACAGACGGAGCCGAAGTGGGGGCATGTCCATGTGCCCCCCATCGACTATCAGGCCATCAGCTACTATGCTGATCCCACTGCCCAAAAACCCGGAAAATCCGGAAATTTCGGGCAGCCCGAAAAAATCGACCCCGAGCTCGAGAAGACCTTCGACAAGCTGGGCATCCCCCTCGAGGAGCGTCTGGCACTTTCAGGCAATACGGCCGTCGATGCTATCATGGATTCTGTCTCGGTGAAGACCACTTTCAAGGAGAAACTGCGCGAGAAAGGCGTCATCTTCTGCTCAATCGGCGAAGCCATCAAGGAGCACGGCGAACTGGTGCGCCAGTACTTAGGCACGGTGGTGCCCTACCGCGACAATTTCTTCGCAGCCCTCAACTCGGCCGTGTTCAGCGACGGAAGCTTCGTCTATATCCCTAAGGGTGTCCGTTGTCCCATGGAGCTGAGCAGCTATTTCCGCATCAACGCCCGTAATACGGGACAGTTCGAGCGTACGCTCATCATCGCCGACGACGATTCGTATGTCTCCTATCTCGAAGGTTGTACGGCCCCGATGCGCGACGAGAACCAGTTGCATGCCGCTATCGTGGAAATCGTCGTCAAGGACCGTGCAGAGGTGAAGTATTCTACCGTCCAGAACTGGTATCCAGGCGACGAGCAGGGCAGGGGAGGTGTGCTGAACCTGGTGACGAAGCGCGGCGACCTGCGTGGCGTCGATTCCAAACTCTCGTGGACACAGGTGGAGACGGGCTCCGCTATCACGTGGAAATATCCTTCGTGCATCCTCCGTGGCGACAATTCGCAGGCCGAGTTCTACAGCGTCGCCGTCACCAACAACTATCAGGAGGCAGACACGGGAACGAAGATGATTCATATCGGCAAGAACACCAAGTCGACCATCATCTCGAAGGGCATCTCAGCAGGCCATTCGCAGAACTCCTATCGCGGCCTTGTGCGTGCTGCTGCCACTGCCGACAATGCCCGCAACTACTCCTCGTGCGACTCCCTGCTGCTGGGCTCCGACTGCGGCGCTCATACCTTCCCCTATATGGACGTGCACAACGACACGGCCATATTTGAGCATGAAGCCACGACGAGCAAGATCAGCGAAGACCAACTCTTCTACTGCAATCAGCGCGGCATACCGACGGAGCAGGCCGTGGGGCTCATCGTCAACGGCTATGCCAAGGAGGTCATCCAGAAGCTGCCGATGGAGTTCGCCGTCGAGGCTCAGAAACTGCTGAGCGTCTCGCTTGAGGGGACGGTGGGATAAGTCCTGCGCCCTATATAACAACTTTTGTACCCTAAAATGCGAAAGTTACAGTACTGCCTGGTATTAACCATTACCCTCTGCCTGTTCCTTAGCTGCTCTGAGGATGGCAGTATGATGCGCTCCCAGCTTATTGAGCTGGAGGAGGCTAACCGTTCCGACAACGTGATGTGCAACGACTCCTTGGCCGAGGCCCTCGTGGAGTATTTCGATAAGCATGGTACTGCCAATGAGAGGATGAGAGCATATTATATTCTTGGCCGCACTTATTTTGATTTAGGTGAACTTCCCAGAGCATTAGAGACTTATCTGGTCGCAGCGGATTGTGCCGATACTACCAGTCAGGACTGTGACTACAAGACTCTTAGTAGGGTTTTTGCTCAGACCGCAAGCGTGTATGATGCACAAATTCAGCCACAAAGCCAACTAACGGAATTGCGGAAAGCTGGTTATTATGCAAAGAGGGCTAAAGACACTTTAATGTATATTGAGTGTTTGGCGAATCATGCCAGTGTTTATAGAAAGATCAATGAAGTGGACTCTGTAATTTTCATAGAAGAGTATGTGTCTGATCTTTTTCTAAAAATAGGAAGAGTTGATCGCAGTGTCCAATCTCTTTGTGGCGCTATTACATCATTAATTAAAAAAGGTGATACAGTTAAGGCAAAAAAATATATTGATTTATATGAAAGATATTCAGGTTTGTTTGATAGTCAAGGAAAGATCCGTAAAGGACGTGAAATATATTATTATATAAAAGGTGAGTACTATCTTGCTGTCGAAAAAATAGATTCGGCAGAGTTATTATTTAGAGAGTTATTGAATACCGCATCCACACTCAATCAGAAAATAGCAGGATGCAAAGGTCTTCAAGCGGTTTATCATTTGAGGCATCAGTCAGATTCCATTGCAAAATATGCAGACATGGGATATGATTTAAATGATTCAGCTTATTCTCTTTCTGAAATGCAGAACATCCAGATGTTGCAAGCGTCATATAATTATAATCATAACAAATTACTAGCAGAGCAGAATAGGGTGAAGGCAGAACGAGCACATACCGCAATAATAATTATTATTTCTGTCGTGACTATCTTGATAGTGCTTTCATTATATATGTTTTCTGAGTATCGAAACAAAAAGGAGGAAGAACTCCGACTGTATCGACAGGATCTGAAAGACTTAGGTAAAGCACAAGGAGAATTACTCAGGTTGCGTGAAGAACAGCAAATGTCAGAAGATATCATCAAGAACAAGAATGAAGAAATTTACAACTTGCAGTGCAGGGTTGTTGAATATCAAAGCAAAATGGAACAAACAAGGAAACAACAACTTGAAACAAGGTTAACGGATTCTTCAATAGTTAAAAGGTTAAAGGCTTCTGCCAATGCAAATCCTCCTCATTTAGCGTCTTTAGAGGAATTTAGGGAACTCCAAGAATTGATCAATCAGGAATTGCCACAATTCTATTCTACGCTGAACACAGACAGATACACACTTAAAGTTATTGAGTACGATGTTTGTCTTTTGCTGAGGGTTCATTTCCCTCCTTCAGACATATGTCGTTTGACTGGTATTACGGATGGTTATGCATCCAACATGCGAAAGCGTTTGCTTGAAAGAGTTTTTGGCATATCAGGATCACCCAAGGACTTTGATAATCTGATATGGGCAATTAAATAATCATCTCTTTCGTGCTAAATGGGGATTGAAAGGAAACCTTTCAGCTTTGTTTTTGGATTTATCTTACTATTAGTTTATCTTTGCACAATCTTTTTTTGCTAAACCAAATTTGTGTAGAGATGAAGAAATTATTATTAGTATTTAGTTTACTACTGGGAGGGACAGTAGTTGAGAGTGTTTATGCAGGAAATCCCCTACAATTAATCCTGCATATTATTGATGAAGATGAAGCAAGTGAAGGAAATACGAAAGCTCCTATGCGTCCTTTTGCTATTACTTTAGATGAAAACAATCTTTTTTTTCCTGCTACTCCTATCGATTATTCGTTGGAGTTACGTGACGAATCAGGGGCTGTTGTCTATACCGACTACATTCCAGGAGGTTCCACACAAATCATTCTTCCTTCATGGCTTGAAGGTGAGTATGACATCCGTTTTGTGGCATCTACTTATTACTTTATAGGTTATATTCTTTTGTAAATGAAAAAAGTGAATAAATAGATGAGAAGCGATATGAAAAGATATTTGTTCATTTTACTCTTTTTATCGTTAACTATACAGTCATTTGCTCAACAGGGCTATATGTATAAAAGAATATTTATCGAATTAGTTCCAGATAGTTCTTCTGTGTATTATGTGCAGGCTAAGGATAAAGACTTATTCAAGCAACAAATAAATAGTTTCAGAGAAAACGGATCCAATTCTGATAAGCAAGTAATGAAAATGTTCTCGGATAGCACTTGCCTTGTGTATATATCAAAGATCAATATTAGCAAAGGAAGCTATTTTTCAGAAAGATACAAGGACAAGTTTGGAAACACGTTATTTATTACTCCCAAGCTGGCATTAAAAATGAAAGCCGGTTATTCAATAGAACCGCTTTTACAGAAATACCGGGATTACCTTTCGTTATCGGAAGTCGTGAATTCAATTTATAAAGTAGATTGCAATGTGGATAATGCAACAGAGGTATTAAAACTAAATGAATCTATATGCAATTCCAGCGATGTAGAATGGTGTGAGCCCTTGAAGTTGTCAAGTGCGCAATTCTATAATACATTATATTCTCAACAGTACTATCTTCACAACTCTGGGCAAACAGGTGGCAGCTCGGGGATTGATATAAATGTGGAGCCAGCTTGGAGTCTTGTAAGTGGCAGTCCTAACATTCGGGTTGCAGTTATTGATGAAGGTGTAGAACATAACCATGAGGATTTATCGGGTAATGTTCTTAATGGATATACTATAGGTTATTCTAGCGGGAATGGGGAGCCTATTAATGATTATGATTTATATTATAATGGAGATCACTATGTAGACACTAAAGGACATGGTGTTGCGTGTGCAGGAATCATCGGAGCCAAGGATAATAACATAGGTATAAAGGGTATAGCCAGTGGCGTAAAAATACTTCCTGTCAATGTTCGTCCTCAGTCATTTGGAGGAATCCCTTATGTCTATGATTCAGATATTAGCACAGCAATTACATGGGCATATACAGTTGGGATGGCAGATGTTATCAGTTGCTCAATGGGCTTCTCTTACTCAGAGTACATTGAAAACGCAATATCAGATGCTATTGAATATGGAAGAAATGGACAGGGTACTGTGGTGGTATGTGCTTCAGGTAATTCTATTTCAGATTTGAGCGTTGCATTTCCTGCAAATATAAATAAGGTTATTGCTGTTGGAGCAATTGACAAGTATGGTAGTATTTGGTATTATAGCTGCCGTGGTCCAGAACTAGATTTGGTTGCTCCAAGTGGAAACACAAATTTGCAAGGAGATGTTTATACAACAGACAGAATGGGCTCGAAGGGATACAATGCTTTGGGGAACTATACTTCTGCTTTTGGTGGAACTTCTGCGGCTTGTCCTCAGGTTGCTGGTGTAGCAGCCTTAATGCTTTCCTTAAATCCAGACTTGAAAGAGAAAGAAGTAAGGTCGATTTTGTGCTCAACGGCCAGGCCGTTAGGCGGGCTGTATTATAATACTACCTATGGGCATGGCTTGGTAGATGCATATGCAGCTGTGAAAGCTTCAATTCCTGAGATAAGTGGTGCTTCATTAATCTGTAATGATAGCCAAACATATTATATCGACCATTTACCGTCAGGATGTAGTGTTGTATGGTCACTTGATGGTTTTATCAATACCTTCATTGAGAAGCATGGTAATTATCCATTAACTAATCAGATAACTCTCACAAAGAAGCCTGTAAACATGACCAATGCCTATAGCGATTTAGTCGCAAATATTTATTTTGGAGGCCAATTAATAGCAACGCGTACAAAAAAAATCATTTTAGGTGTCGATTTTTATGCAACGTATAGCCAAGAGGAGTGTGATTATTACGGTGTACATCATCCTGCCATTGCTTCAACAACGATCAATCCTCAAATATACCATTATGTACACCAAGGGTGTAAAGTTATGGTAAATTCGAACTTTCTTCCTGGAATGGATATATCCTGGCCAAGTGCAACTCCCAATGATATATATTATAATCAGAATAACTTATTAACTTTTTCCCTGCCTTATATGTCTGGTGGTATTCCATTTATCTTGAGGTTACGGGGAAAAGAAGGATCTAACTGTTTTGATTGCGATATACGTTTCCAGGCAATTCCCAATAATGGAAATAGTTCTTCTTTAGCGTTGTTAATAACTTCTGACGGCATCGAACATGTTATTTCTGTTGTAAATGAAGATGACGATGAAATCTGTGCGGAAGGTAATAATACGTCTCTTAATAATTCGACCGATAATATAGAGTGGACTCTGGAAGTCCATGAAACTCTTAGTGGAGAACAAGTATACAGTAATCATATTAAAGGCAGAGATGCGACTCTTTTTACAGGTAACTGGAGGTCTGGTGTTTATATTGTTAGGGCAAAAGTAGGAGACAGAACTATAACAGAAAAAATATCTGTGAAATAGCGAATTGTTTAGAAATAATTATTATCTTTGCAAATAACTTCTATCGATAATTGTTATGAGATTTGAAAAATTCTTTACGGTAGCTTTTGCAGCAGTTTTGTTACCAACAGTTATGGGATGTAGTTCCGACAGTGATGAACTTGCCGAGTATGACTCCGACAATGAGGTCAGTTTCTATAACAAAATGCCTAATGTGGATGAAAAGCTTGGCTATTGGTATCATGATAAGTTCATAGAACTGGTGCCGCAATCAGGGAGTCCCTTTCGTCTATTAGTCGTATGTCTCGACGAGCAGGGAAAAACAACCCTGAAGTCTATTGCAGCAGAGCACGATGGAATTGTGTTTGATGCAGCACAGTTAGATAATACCGGGATGTGTTATGTTGAGACGAATAAGTATTTTGAATCGCCCAACTTCTTTGTGTCTGCCTCATACAAGATGATGACAAGTTCTGATAGCCAGTATAATATCCAGATTCTGCCCCTCATTTTAGTCAAGCCGATGGATGGAAAGGACTGTCAAGGGATATTGGATGCTTACCCCGGTCTGCTGACTTTGGATGAGGTCAAGGACAACATAGGATTTCTTGCATGTCATGTGAAATCATCGTCCGAAGTATTGCGCTTGGCTTCGGAAATAAACTCCAGGGATGATGTTGACTGGGCAGAGCCGAACAAAATTGGATGGCCAGTCCTATTTGAAAAGTGATTTGACTATTGATTCGTTGCACGATGTCTCGACGCGCCTCTTCTTCAAGGCCGCTATACGACAGAAAAGCAAGAAAAGTGGGCTGTCCATTTGGCTGGCTCACTTTTTATTTGTAATTTTGCAGCCAATTAGGTAACAATCAATTATGCTTGAGGTAAAAAATTTGCATGCTCGCATAGGCGAGAAAGAGATACTGAAGGGCATCGACCTGGTGATCAACGACGGGGAGACGCATGCTATCATGGGCCCCAACGGCTCGGGGAAGTCGACACTCTCGGCAGTGCTCGTGGGCAATCCGCTCTACGAGGTGACCGAGGGCGAGGCCTGGTTCAACGGCAAGAACCTGCTGGAGATGAAGCCTGAGGACAGGGCCCACGAGGGACTGTTCCTCTCGTTCCAATATCCCGTGGAGATTCCCGGTGTGTCGATGACCAACTTCATGAAGGCGGCCATCAATGAGAAACGTAAGTATCAGGGTCTGGAGCCGATGAATGCCGCCGAGTTCCTGAAACTGCAGCGCGAGAAGCGTAAGATCGTGGAGCTGGACTCGAAGCTGGCCAACCGCTCGGTGAACGAGGGCTTCAGCGGCGGCGAGAAGAAGCGCAACGAGATATTCCAGATGGCTATGCTTGAACCGAAGCTGAGTATCCTCGACGAGACGGACTCCGGCCTCGACGTGGATGCCATGCGCATCGTGGCTGAAGGCGTGAACAAGCTGCAGACGCCGGAGACGTCGTGCATCGTCATCACCCATTACGACCGTCTGCTGGAGATGATCCGTCCGCAGTTCGTCCATGTGCTCTACAAGGGGCGCATCGTCAAGACGGGTGGCCCGGAACTGGCCCGTGAGATTCAGGAGCACGGCTACGACTGGATCAAGGAGGAGATCGGAGAGGAGTAGTCTTTAAGGGAAAAGTGAATAGTGAATAGTGAAAAATTTGCTGCCGCGCTGAATATGCAATCTGAAGAACAATATATCGAACTCTATGAGCAGGCCCGGGAGATGATTTTCTCTCATGCACCCGAGGCGATGAACGCCGTGAGGGACCAGGCTTTCGAGGACTTCCGCCGTCAAGGCTTCCCTTCGAAAAAGGTGGAGCGCTATAAGTACACCGACATGCAGCAGCTCTTCGCCCCCGACTACGGGCTGAACCTCTCGCGGCTGAAGATACCTGTAGACCCCTATGAGGCCTTCCGCTGCGACGTGCCAAACCTGTCGACGTCGCTCTTCTTCATGGTGAACGATATGTTCTATCAGGGGCACGCTCAGAAAGAGAACATGACGATTGGCTCTCTGCGCGACCATCCGGAGATTGTTTCGAAGTACTATGCGAAACTTGCCAAGACAGGCGAAGATGGCGTGACGGCTCTGAACACGATGCTCGCCCAGGACGGACTGCTGGTGTATGTGCCGAAGAACGTCAAGGTGAATCGCGCCATACAAGTGATTAATATACTGAAGGCAACACCCCAGAATGCCCAGCGCCAGGTGCCCGACCTGATGGTGAACCGTCGCGTGCTCATCGTCCTCGAGGAAGGAGCAGAGGTAAAGATGCTCTTCTGTGACCATACCGCCGACGACCGCCGATTTCTGGCTACGCAGGTCATCGAGGCTTACGTGGGCAACAATGCCTCGCTCGACCTCTACTGCATGGAGGAGACCCACTATAAGAATGTACGCGTGAGCAACGTCTACATCGACCAGCAGGCAAACAGTCGTGTGAATCACAACGTCATCACCCTGCACAACGGCACAACCCGCAACAAGCTCGACCTCACCTTCTCGGGCGAGGGAGCAGAGTGCGAGTGCTACGGCTGCGTGATAGCCGACAAGGAGCAGCATGTGGACAACAACACACTCATCACGCATAAGGTGCCGCACTGCACCTCGAACGAACTCTACAAGTACGTGCTCGACGACAAGTCGACGGGAGCATTCGCTGGTCGGGTGCTGGTGGAGCATGGTGCCCAGAAGACCACGTCGCAGATGACCAACCAGAACCTGACAGCCACCAAGGAGGCCCGTATGTACACCCAGCCGATGCTCGAGATCTATGCCGATGACGTGAAGTGTGCCCACGGCTCCACCGTAGGCCAGCTCAACGATGCCGCCCTCTTCTATATGCGCCAGCGCGGCATCTCGCTCGGCGAGGCCCGCCTGCTGCTGCAGAACGCCTTCATCACCGAGGTCATCGACAAGATGAAGCTTGAGCCGCTGCGCGACCGCCTGCACTATCTGGTGGAGAAACGTTTCCGTGGGGAACTGAACAAGTGCGCAGGATGCAAACTCTGTAAATAAACTAAACATAAGAAGCAAAGATGAAAAAACTAACACTACTTAGCTTGATGTTCCTCTCAGCGATGCTGATACAGGCGCAGACCTTTCTGGGCCAGCACAAGTACGACGGCGAGCACAAGAACGAACTCTCCGGCTACACCATGTTCGGAAGTAACGTGGTGTCAGGAGGCTTCGCAGGACTGGAGGCATCCTATCTGCGCCATCTCACCGACCGCTGGCACGTGGGCGGCGACGTGCAGGCACAGTTCGGCAAGCAGCTCTACTCCGTAGACGTGCAGGGAGGCTACCGACTGCCCGTCAGCTGGATGGACTTCTACTTCGACGGCAAGGCGATGTACAACCGCTATAACCGATGGCACACCAACGAGACCATCCTGAACCTCTCGCTGACCTGGGAGACGCCCTACTTCCAGCTGCGCGTGGGCGAGTCGCTCATCACCTTCCACGAGCTGCACTTCCGCTACACCGAGCCGCTGACCTTCACCTTCGGCACAAGCGTCAACATCCGGCCGCGCTGGAACTCGTGGAACCTGGGACTCTTCTTCCGCAACTACGACGACTTCTACTACGAGAACTGGAACATCAACTGGGGCCTGCACTTCTACGCCGGCATCGCCAAGGACATGCAGCTCTTCGGACAGTTCAACGTGCGCCCCGCAGGCTCCATGAGCCAGCTGGCCAGTAAATACGAGACATCAGGAAAGTTAGGAATCAAATACGTATGGTAATATGAAAAAGCTACATCAACTCATACTATTCACTATTCACTGTTCACTATTCACTCTCCTCGTCTCCTGCGAGAAAGTGAGCCCCATCGGCGTGCTCGTGTCGGGCACGGGCGTGGAGGACCGTGTGAAAATGTCGCACACCTACTTCCAGGAGCATAAGGGAGATTTTCGGATACTCGATGCGCCTGATGCTGATGAGTACACCTTCCTGGTGGGGGCCGACAGCCACATGACCGACGATAACAGCCGCATGGCGGAGATGCTGCAGAACGGACTCGACCACGACGACGTGCTGTATGCCCATCTGGGCGACATCGCCGACACCAAGGCGGAGTACTACATCAACCTGGAGAACATCATCGAAGAGTATAAGGTGAAGTACGCACAGAAGAACTATATCGAGGTGAACTATCTGGACTCGCTGGAGAAATACGACCCGGAGGAATATGAGGAAACCAGCATTACCGACTTTGTCAACGGCGACTATATGTACTACTTAGACCCTAAGTACGAGACGGCCTACACGCTCGACAAGATACAGTACCCCTTCTTCCCCGTGGTGGGCAACCACGACATCACCCACAACGGATGGGCACTGTGGTCGAACATCTTCCACTCATCGTTCTATGACGTCTGGGTGAATGTGGGCCGCTGGGACGGCGAATATGTCTATGACCACTTCATCTTCCTCGACACCGCCAGCGGCACCCTCGGCAAGGAGCAGGTGAACCTGATAGAGGAGGGACTGGTCGACGACAAATATGCAGCAGAAAACGACGGCATACGTACCCGCAACACGTTCGTGTTCAGCCATACCAACATCTTCCGTCCCTCGAGCATGCAGTTCGCCTCCACCTTCGCCCGCGAGGAGAGTTTCTTCCTGCTCAACAAGTTTGTGGAGTGGGAGGCCGACATCGTGTTCTGCGGCCACGTGCATAAGTGGGACGAGCAGGAGGTGGGCGGCGTGAACTATATCACGCTCGACTCCATGAGTGAGAACAACAACCCCGAGCCCGGCGACTACCTGCTGCGCGTGCATGTGAAGCGTAACGGCGACATCACCTGGGAGAAGGTTCACATGAATACGCGAAAGAAATAATGTACGATATTAATAAGGTACGGGAGGACTTCCCGATTCTGCAGCGCGAGGTGTACGGGCGCCCGCTGGTCTATCTCGACAATGCGGCGACGACGCAGAAGCCGCTCTGCGTGCTCGATGCCATGCGCGAGGAGTATCTCAACGTGAATGCCAACGTGCATCGCGGCGTTCACTACCTCTCGCAGCAGGCCACCGACCTGCATGAGGCAGCACGTGAGCGCGTGCGGCAGTTCATCAACGCCCGCAAGACGGAGGAAATCGTCTTCACCCGCGGCACCACCGAGGCCATCAACTTGGTGGCCTCCTCCTTCTGCGAGAGCCAGATGCGCGAGGGCGACGAGGTCGTCGTCACCGACATGGAGCACCACTCCAACATCGTGCCCTGGCAGTTGGAGGCCATGAAGCGTGGCATCGTGGTGCGCCATCTCCCCATCACCGACGACGGCTGTCTCGTAGACTGCGACAATATCGCAGCTTGCTTGACGGAGAAGACGCGGCTGCTGAGCTTGGCGCATGTGAGCAATGTACTCGGCACCGTCAATCCCGTGGCCGACATCATCCGCCTGGCCCATGAGCGGGGCATCCCCGTACTCATCGACGCGGCCCAGAGCGCACCGCATATCAAGCTCGACGTCCAGGCCCTCGACTGCGACTTCCTGGCCTTCAGCGGCCACAAGATGTATGGCCCCACGGGCATTGGCGTGCTCTATGGCAAGGAGGAGTGGCTGGAGAAGTTGCCACCGTATCAGGGTGGGGGAGAGATGATTGACAAGGTGACGTGGGAGAAGACCACCTTCGAGCGCCTGCCCTTTAAGTTCGAGGCTGGGACACCCGACTACGTGGCTACCCATGGTCTGGCCAAGGCCATCGACTACGTCGAATCCCTCGGACTCGACAATATCCAGCAGCATGAGGAGAAACTCACCCGCTACTGTATGGAACAGTTGCAGACCATTGAGGGCATCCGTATCTACGGGCCCCAATGTTCAATGGATAAGGACGCCGTTGTCAGCTTCAACATCGGCGACATCCACCATCTCGACATCGGCACGCTGCTCGACCGTCTGGGCATCGCCGTGCGTACTGGGCATCACTGTGCCCAGCCACTGATGGACCGTCTGGGTATCAGCGGTACCGTCCGCGCCTCGTTCGCTCTCTACAATACCAAGGAAGAGGTCGATGCTCTCGTGGCTGGAATCCGCCGCGTTGCACAGATGTTTTAATGTTCAATCTTCAATGTTGAAAGGTCATTATTACGAAGGGAAGATAGAGGCAGGATGCGATGAGGCCGGGCGTGGTTGCCTGGCAGGCAGTGTCTATGCTGCTGCCGTCATCCTGCCGGAGGATTACCAGAACGAACTACTGAACGATTCGAAGCAACTGTCGGAGAAACGTCGCTATGAGCTGCGGGAGATCATCCAGCGCGATGCCCTGGCCTGGGCCGTAGGCATCGTCACGCCCGAGGAGATCGACCGCATCAACATCCTTAATGCTTCTATCCTCGCCATGCACCGTGCCCTCGACCAGCTGAAGGTGCGCCCGGAGGCTATTATCGTCGACGGCAACCGCTTCCGTCCCTACCGTCCAGAGGTCGGCGGTATCTCTGCCGATGCACCCCTCCCACACACCACTATCGTCAAGGGCGATGCCAAATACCTTTCCATCGCCGCCGCCTCCATCCTTGCCAAGACCTATCGCGACGACTATATGAATCGCCTTGCAGAGGAATATCCCCAGTACGACTGGCACTCCAATAAGGGCTATCCCACGAAGAAGCACCGCGATGCCATCCGCCAGTACGGCATCACACCCTACCACCGTCGCAGCTATAACCTCTTAGGCGACGGACAGTTAAGCTTTGATTTCGGCGAATAGCGATTGCCGACCTCGTCAAGTAGTAGTCGTCTGTCTCGCTTCGCTGTCAGGGCTGTTTCATGCGGGCATACTCTTCGCGAGCACGCGTCAGCTGTGCCAGGAAGGCGGTGTTCGACAGCAGACGGCTCATGACGGCAGTGGCCTCAACCAGTGAGGCCTCTATGTCACTCTTGTAGTGACGACCGCAGACCACGCGGTTCAGCGAATACTCCTGCGCCCTGCAGATCAGTGCCTCTGTGGAGTCAGGCACCACAAGGGCCAGTGTCAGTGCATATACCCAGCCTCTGGTGGCGTGACCTGAGGGATAGCTGAACGAGTTGGCTGCGGCTGAGTCTGCCTCAGACACCAGCGAGGGCTCACCGTAATGTACAAACGGACGGATGCGTCTGAAATAGTTCTTCGAGCGCTTATTGGTTTCTTTGGCATCCTCACGTGCGCCTTCCACCAGCTTGAAGATCTCCGGGCACTCCGTGGGGCCGATGATGAACCCTACGGCTCCGCTAAATGATTTTGAAGCCCACTGCACTTCGTCAATTGCTGCCTGTACGCCTCGGGGTGTCGTGCGCTGCTCCTTGCCCCAATGATAGTAGTAGTCGTCGACCATAAAGGCTACGCTGTCAGGTGAGGGAGGTTCTGGCAGATACTTGATATGGTTGGGCATTTCATCGAAGCTGAGGAATGGCTGCGTCTCCACCTTCTTCTTGTCCGTAGCGTCGGAATTCGTCTGTGTCACCGCCAGCAAGGCTTTCAGGTCCGTAGGCGTCGTGGGCGTGGGAACGAAGTCGATGTCAGGTATGACGATGGTCTTGAACCAGTCTTTCAGTAATCCCTTGTAGCGGTTCTGCGAGTCGGCCACGAGCATGAGCACCTGTCGGCCGTCGTCGAGTTTCGGCCCCTTGCAGATGCCCTCGTAGTTGGCAAAACTCAGGTTTGTCAGGTTCGCGTTGGTACGAAACTCCGTAATCAGTTTTTTCTGCAGCAGTTCGCCAGGCTGTTGCAGCGAGGGATTCACCAGGTAGAGCTTCACGTGTGCATACGAACCAATATAGTTTGGCGTCTCTCTCACCTCGCGCTCCAGCACGACAATCTGTCCGTTGTCGAGTGCCGTCATGCCGCTCACGCCCAGCGTGGTCTTTCCTTCGCGGCTTTTCACCGTCGAGGAGTCGGTCACATACCAGTATTGTCCGTAGGGCTGCAGGTCGTCGCCGAAGCTCTGCAGCCGCAGCACGTTGGGTATCCTCCTTTTGATGTTGGGCTTCTCGCCGTCGGCCTTCAGCGTGTTCTCCGTGGTAGCCCAGAAGCGGTGGGTGCTGGCATTGTATGTCAATGCCTCGAAGCCGCGATTGCCGTAAGAGATGCCAAACACGCTGGGGATGTTCAGCTTCCTTCCCGTCAGTTGTCCATCGAGGGTGTATTCCACAATCTGCCCATCGGCCTCGCCGCTGACGAACACTGTGTTGGTGGAAGCCACGTAGCAGATGCCTTCCTCATCGCGGTTGGGTTTGTCGGGCATGGTCATGAAGCCCTCGCTTCTGGCATCCTTGATGTCGCCGGTCTTGGCATCGGTGCTGATGCTCATCACGTAGAAGCCTGCCGTCTGCGATTTGTCGTCTGCCACGGCATAGCGATTGCCGCCAAGCCATGTGATACCACTATAGTTGCCTGCGGGCACAGTCTTGGGAAAACTGTGTTGTTTGTTCACCTTCACTTGCTGAGCCGATACCTCCACAGAGGCCACCATCAGGCTCACCACGGTAAGAAACAGTTTGTAAGTTTTCATCTTTTTATGAGATTTCTTGCTTGTTTGGACAATCTGCTTGCAAAGATACTAATAAGTCGTCAAACCGCCAACGAAAGGCCCGCTTTTTTGTCATTTTTGTCTTTTCCTATGATTATCCGTGCGATTGTTTTTGGTTTCCATAGTGCCCCTCGCGACTTCGGGACACCAGCGGCATTTTCATGGCAGGCGGAAAGAGACTTCTTTCTGCTCCATGGAA
>DDQK01000039.1:4436-72761 GCA_002342665.1 Prevotella sp. UBA2444 | reverse complement strand
CTACCGAGAAACTCCCACTTTTCTTTCGAAATGTGAACAATGAGTGTATGTTTTGTGTATATAAAGTGTACATTTAGTGTATATAAACTGTTTGATAATATACTGAATATTAGATTATTAAGCATATTTGGTGTATAGGTGTATATGGATATATAATGTGTAGTACACTTTAGATTGAGAAATTGAGAGATTGAGAAATTGAGAGATTACTGTAGTCGCTGGGACAGATACTTGGGTATGACGGCTGCTATACCCCAGAATCTCTTACCACTACGGGCTGCAATGCCCGCTGCTTCTACTGCTATGAGAAGGGTACGAAGCCCGTCACCATGACCGCTGAGACTGCCGAAGTGGCACTTACGAGAAGTGCAGATTACCCTCGACGGCACGGAGCAAACCTACAACCGCGTGAAGGCATACGTCCATCAGGGTGTGGATGCTTTTGAGCGTGTGCTGCAGAACATCGCCATGCTGACCGCTGCCGGTATCCATGTATCCATTCGCCTGAACGTCGATAAACACAACATCAGGGAGATGGCTGAATTGGTACGTATGTCGCAGGAGTTCCTAAACAATCTTAAAAAAAAGTCACCGAAACAGCACATTCAACTAAAACAGCGTATCTTTGCAAAAACAAGTCCGTGTTGCTTTAGCTATTTATCAAAGAACGGCAAGAAATTAATCGTAAAGTGAACAATGAGAGAGTGGAAAGAAATCCGGAAGTTTGAGGAGATACGCTTTGAGGCGTATAATGGTATCGCAAAGATAACCATCGACAGGGCGAGGTATCGTAATGCCTTCACGCCCAAGACGACGTGGGAGTTGAGCCAGGCCTTCGCCATGTGCCGTGAGATGCAGGACATCAGCGTGGTGCTGCTGACGGGAGCCATGTCGGAAGTGCCTGAGGGCAAGACTGTCAATGACGTGAAGCACGCCTTCTGCAGTGGTGGCGACATGCACGTGAAGGGCCGTGGGGGCTATATCGACGACGAGGGTGTGCCCCGTCTTAGTGTGCTCGACGTACAGATGCAGATACGGCGCCTGCCCAAGCCCGTGATAGCTATGGTGAATGGCTATGCCATCGGCGGGGGCCATGTGCTCCACCTGGTGTGCGACCTGACCATCGCCTCGGAGAATGCCATCTTCGGACAGACAGGGCCCAAGGTGGGCTCGTTTGATGCCGGTTTCGGCAGCAGTTATCTGGCCCGTATCGTTGGTCAGAAGAAGGCGCGTGAGATATGGTTCCTCTGTCGGCAGTATACAGCCCGCGAGGCTGAGGCGATGGGGATGGTGAACAAGGTGGTGCCTCTGGAACGGCTCGAGGATGAGTGCGTGGAGTGGGCAGAGACGATGATGCAGCGCTCGCCGCTGGCTCTGCGCATGATCAAGGCCGGACTCAATGCCGAACTCGACGGACAGGCCGGCATCCAGGAGCTGGCCGGCGATGCCACGATGCTCTACTACTTCCTCGACGAAGCACAAGAAGGCGGGCGTGCCTTCCTGGAGAAACGCACGCCCGACTTTAAGAAATATCCGAAGTTGCCGTAAGGGAAGCTTCCTTTACCTCTGGATTATCTTCCGGCCGTTCTGTATGACGATACCCTTGTAGTCGTCGCCCACCTCGATGCCTTGCAGGTTGTAGCGCTTGGCAGGCTTGTTCTCGGTGCTGATGTCGTCGATGCCTGTGGCTTTGACGGGGGACATGTTGGAGAGACGCTCCCAGGAAGTGCCGTCGGTGGCCGTCACTATTGCCTTCAAGCGGCATTTGCGAGTGGATGATGGGGTATAGTCAAAGACGTAGGGAGCCTCGGTCTTGGTGTCGAGCAGCTGATTGTTGACGTAGAGTTCCACTCGTTCGATGGTCTTCGTCTTCAGACGAGCATTGACGGTGATGGTCGTCGGCTCTTTCGATACAGGTTTAAGCGACGCAGGCTTCACATAGATAGATGCCTCCTTCACCATACCTGGGAAGGGACTCTTGGCCTGCTTGGCGGCATCCGTGGCCATGTATTCGCGCAGCCAGGTCAGTGCCGGACGCTCCTGCTTGTTCTTGATGAGGCCTGTGTTGTCCTTCCAGGTAGAGCCGTAGAACCATCCCCAGAGGGTGATGCCGGCCACGTAGTCGGCCTCCCACATGTAGGGTATCTGTTCCTTGTATCTCTGCAGCTGCTGATTGTCGTCAGCCTTGTTGATGTCGTATTCGGTGCAGTACATGGGCATCATCAGTGCGTTGTGTATCTCTTCCATGGCACTCTTGAAGGTGCTCAGGCCCATGTCGCTGAGGTCGTGCGACTGACAGCCGTAGGCATCAATAGGTGCTCCGGCGTCGCGGAGGGTCTTGACGAGGTCGATGAACTCAGTCTTCTGCCATTGGAAGGTGTTGTAGTCATTGTAGATGAGGATGGCATCCGGCCACCGCTCGTAGGCCATTTCGAAGGCACGGATAATCCAGTCGTAACCAGTCTCGCCATCACCGCCGAGAGCATCCTTGAAGGGTGCGGGGGCATGGCCTTCGATGGCCTCGTTCGCCACGTCGATCATGGCGATGTCGGGATAGCGCTTCTGAGCTTCATCCATCCACCGCACGATGGCCTTGTACTGCTCGTCCTTCGAGAGATTGGTGATCCAGTTGGGATACTGCGAGCCCCAGATGAGGGTATGGAACTTGAAGGGGAACCCATGCTGCTTGGCATATTTGTAGGCGGTGTCGGCACCTCCCCATGAAAAAGAATTGGGATTGTAGGGCTGAACGCTTCCCCATTTGGAACCGTTTTCGGGTGTCACCTGATTCCAGTAGTCGGAGAATTTGAAGCCATTATAGTCCATGGAGCTTTGCCAGCCAGTGGTGATATTGCCCAAGAACTTGTCGGGATTGTTGGATAACTGGGCACTGGCTCCGAGTGAGCAGATACCGAGAGTTGTGGAAAGAAGAATCTGTTTGTAGAACTTTCTCATTATAAACATCGTTTTGTCTGTTTCGTGGCTGCAAAGGTACGTCTTTTCCCAGAATCAAACTTTGCAATATGTATCATATTATTTCGAAAAATACCGTTTTTTGCAGGAAATTGTGTATCTTTGCAGTCGATAGCCCAAAATAAGAGAGAGTTATGGAAGCAAGAGTGACGGAGCGCACGCTCCATTTCAAGCAGCCCGCGGGGACATCGCGAGGCGTATATACTGAACGGAAGAGCTGGTTTATAGAACTCACCGACGGCGAGCGCAAGGGGGTAGGAGAGTGTGCCCCTCTGCCAGACCTGAGTTGTGATGCCTCGCCGGACTATGCGATCATTTTAGACAAGGTATGTGCGGATTTCTGCCGTGCGGGAGCCATTGATTACGAGGCCCTGCGCCCCTATCCCTCGATGCTCTTCGGACTGGAGACGGCCCTGCTCAACCTGCAGCGAGGCGACCGGCTCTTTGACACCGCCTTCAGCCGCGGCGAGGAGGGCATTCCTATCAATGGTCTGGTATGGATGGGACGCTACGACGAGATGCTCCAGCGACTGGAGCAGAAGCTGGAGCAGGGCTTCAGATGTGTGAAACTGAAGGTGGGTGCCATCGACTTTGAGCAGGAACTGGATCTGGTGAAGCGAATCCGCGAACGCTTCTCCTTCCACGAGGTAGAACTGCGGCTGGATGCCAACGGAGGCTTCAAGTACGACGAGGCTCTCTACAAACTCGAGTTGCTTTCGCAGTATGCCATCCACAGCATTGAACAGCCCATCAAGGCCGGGCAGTGGTTCTATATGTCGGAACTCTGTCGGGAGTCGCCACTACCCATCGCCCTCGATGAGGAACTCATCGGCGTGAACGACCCGGAGATGAAGGCCCACATGCTGAGTGTGATAAAGCCTCGCTACATCGTGCTGAAACCCTCGTTGCACGGTGGCATGCAGGGCTGTCGGGAGTGGATAGATATGGCCCGCGAACAAGGCATCGGCTCGTGGATTACCTCTGCCCTTGAGAGTAATGTAGGCCTGAATGCCATTGCCCAGCTGGCCAGCGATGTCTACGGCGACCATATCCGCATGCCGCAGGGGCTGGGTACTGGGCAGTTGTTTACTGATAATATCCCCATGCCGTTGGAAATCAGAGGAGAGCAACTATGGCGATGTCAGTAGAAGAGTTCATCGCTGAATGGCATAGCGACAGTGCCTATGTCCGTGTGCAGACCAGTGGCTCGACGGGGGCACCCAAGCCGATGCTCGTAGAGAAACGGCGGATGCAGAACTCTGCCTGCATCACCTGCGACTTCCTCGGGCTGAAAGCTGGCGATACGGCTCTGCTCTGTATGTCGCTCGACTATATCGCAGGCAAGATGATGGTGGTGCGCTCTCTTGAAAGGGGACTGCGCCTTCTGGCGGTAGAGCCTTCAGGCCATCCGCTCATGGCACTCGCCGACAGAATCGACTTCGCTGCGATGGTGCCGTTGCAGGTGTGGAACACGCTGCAGGTGCCTGAGGAGCGAGCGAGGCTGGAGGGCATCAAGCACTTGATCATAGGCGGTGGAGCCATCGATGAGGCTATGGCTGTTGAGCTGCGTGCTTTCCCTAATGCCGTGTGGAGCACTTATGGCATGACTGAGACCCTCTCGCACATCGCGCTGAGAAGACTGAACGGGCCGGAAGCCTCGGAGTGGTATACGCCCTTCCCCAGTGTCAGCGTCAGTCTGACGGATGAGGACTGTCTGGTGATTGATGCCCCTGAGGTATGTGCACAGCAGCTCGTCACCAACGACATTGCAGAACTTTCGGCCGATGGCCGTTTCCGAATCTTCGGGCGCAAGGACAATGTGATTTGTTCTGGTGGCATCAAGATTCAGGCAGAGGAGGTGGAGCGTCAGTTGCAGCCGCATCTGCACGAGCCGTTTCTCATCAGTAAGCGTCGCGATGCGAAGTTTGGTGAGATCGTCGTGCTGTTGACGGAGGGGAGTGTCGATGAGGCGCGCCAGATATGTGAGCGCATCCTCACCCAATACCATCGCCCAAGGGCCTACGTTCATATCGATCATATCCCACTGACGGAGACGGGCAAACCGGCACGTCGAGTAGCACAGCAATTAGCGGAATGAAAGAAAAGAGGTGCAGCTGCTCTCCCGAGTGGCTGCACCTGCGATTAGTTAGTAATATGATATAGGTCTATTAAGTTGATTGGTATCGTTTTCAACACTCCCGATAGAAATCGAGAGCTTCGTAGATCTCTTCCTGCGTGGCGCTCTGGTTGATACGGATATCGCCAAGGCCTCCCAGCAGGGTGAAGTTTATCGTGGTGCCCACGTTCTTCTTATCGTGGGTCATCAGTTCCAAGAGGGCGGGGTAGTCGTCGCAGGTAATCTGCATCTTGCCGTAATGCTCCTTGATGAAGGTGACGGTCTGGTGCATCTTGTCGGTGGGGAATCCCGTCTTGGCGCAACTTAGGTAGAGTTCGCAGATGATGCCCCAGGCTACGGCATAGCCATGAAGCACAGGCTTGCGATGGAGTGCAAACGACTCGAAGGCGTGACCCACGGTGTGACCCAGGTTGAGAGCCTTGCGGATGCCCTTCTCCGTGGGATCCTCTGTGACGATGCGCTGCTTCACGGCAACACTCTCGGCCACCATACGGCGCAGTTCACCGAAATCGGGCTGTTCGATATCGTAATTCATCAGTTCTGCCCACATCTGCTCGTTGTTGATCAGTCCGTGCTTGAGCATCTCGGCATAGCCCGAAAGGATGTTCTCACCATCGAGGGAGCGCAGGAACTGGGTATCGAGGATGACGGATGCGGCATTGTTGAATACACCAATCTCATTTTTCAAGCCATTGAAGTTGATGCCTGTCTTTCCGCCTACGGAAGCGTCGACCATCGAGAGCAGTGTCGTGGGGATGTTGATATACTGAATGCCGCGCTTGAAGGTGGAAGCAGCAAAGCCTCCCAGATCGGTCACCATGCCTCCGCCTATATTAATTAATAAGGTGTGGCGCGTGGCTCCCTGCCGTGATAACTCTTCCCAGACGTGAGCCAGCGACTCCAGTGTCTTGTGGGTGTCAGTGGCCCCAATCACGATGCGCCGGGCATCTGCCAGACGGCTGAACCCTTCGACGACGGGCAAGCAGAGTTGCTCGGTGGTCGTGTCGGCCAAGATGAAAAGCTTATCAGGCTGGCAGTCGTTGATGGCGGCAGTCAGTGTCTTTTCCAGATTATCTGCTATTTCAACCTTTTGCGGGTTCATTTCTTCTAATGGTTGGGTTATCGTGTGCAAAATTACTATTTTTTTTCGATTTCGCACACTAAAATGTAAAATAATTGTAGATTTTACCCTTTTTTTGCATTTCGGCGATTAAACTTTTGCAAAATGTAAGCGTCAAAAATGCGTAAGTTTAAAATAAGTGTGATGAGACGATTAATCTTTTTAGTAGTTTTCAGTATTTCAACTATCGTTACCTTAGCCCAGCGTACAGTAACAGGAAAAGTGATAGAACAGGATACCAAGGAAGCAGTGATTCAGGCAACGGCAGCCTTGATGAGTGGGCAGAAAGTCGTGGCCAATGCCGTGACGAACACTGATGGTGCCTTTTCTATCAAAGCTCCTCAGAATGGCAGCTATACCCTGCAGGTTACCTACGTGGGATTCAAGACGTACACAAAAATTATTAAGATAGCCGACGACAAGAATTTCTCGGCAGGAACCATCTCGCTGGCCCCGGATGCTATCATGCTGAAGGGTGCCACCGTGACGGCTCACGCATCGAAGGTGACGCTGAAGGCCGACACCTTTGTCTATAATGCCAACGCCTTCCGTACCCCTGAGGGCTCTGTTGTGGAGGAACTCGTGAAGCGCCTGCCTGGTGCTGAGGTGAGCGACGACGGTACCATCAAGATCAACGGCAAGGAGGTGAAGAAGATCCTTGTCGATGGTAAGGAATTTATGACGGGCGATACCAAGACCGCCATCAAGAACCTGCCCACCAACATCATAGACCGTATCAAGGCCTACGACCAGCAGAGCGACCTGGCACGCGTCTCAGGCATTCAGGACGGTGAGGAGGAGACTGTGCTCGACTTTGGTATCAAACCAGGCATGAACAGGGGTGTGATGGTGAATGCCGACCTGGCAGCAGGTACGGAGCATCGCTATGCAGGCCGCGTGTTCGGTGGGGTGATGAAGGATGACCTGAAGATGTTTCTCATGACCAATGCCAACAACACCAACGACATGGGATTCCCCGGTGGTGGCGGAGGAGGCCGTTGGGGAGGAGGTCGACAGGGCCTGAACGCCATGAAGATGACGGGTCTGAACATCAACTATGAGAAGAAGGACAAACTGAAGCTCGACGGTAGCATCCGCTGGAACCACACCGACGGCGACACCTACTCGAAGTCGTCATCAGAGAGTTTCTATAGCGGCACCACCTCATCGTTCGGCAATAGTATGAACCAGAACTACTCGCGCTCGAACCAGTGGAACGGACAGATGCGACTGGAGTGGCAGCCTGACTCGATGACCAACATCATGTTCCGGCCGCGTTTTAACTACAACAGCAACGACGGGGAAAGCATCAGTCAGAACGCCACCTTCGACAAGAATCCATACGACTATAGCGACGATCCCCTCAGAGCCGTTGAGGAATTGGCCAACAAATACGGCATCGTCAAGAACTTCAGTGACCAGAACGGTATCAGCTACAGCGACTCGAAGAGCCTGAGCGGCATGCTGCAGTTCAATCGCCGACTGAACAACTCTGGGCGCAATATCACCGTACAACTGAACGGCTCTTGGGGAAAAGGAACCAGCAAGAACATCTCGAACAACTACTCCGAGCTCTTCCATGTGATGAACTATACAGGCGACGGCGACTCCACCTATCAAACCAACCGCTACAGTCTGACCCCGCAGAACAACTGGAGTGCCAGCGCTCGCATCACCTACAGCGAGCCCATCGCACGACAGGTGTACCTGCAGTTCAGCTACACTTACCAGCACAGTTACACCAAGAGTGACCGTAAGACCTACAGCCTCACTGGCGTAGACTACTACGGCATCACTCCCCTCTACCGCAACTGGGATGCTTATCTCGGACAGTTGCGCAACCCCCTCGACACCTACGAGGACACCAACCTGAGCCGACTCTCAGAGTATAAGAACGACAATCATACAGCCGAGGTGATGCTTCGCATCGTGCGCAAGTCGTACAATTTCAACATCGGATTCCAGGTGCTGCCGCAGAAGTCGCACTTCGTGCAGGACTATCAGGGTGTACATGCTGACACAACCCGCACCGTGACCAACTTCACTCCGACGCTCGATTTCCGCTGGAAGAAGTCGCAGACAGGCCAGTTGCGCTTCACCTATCGAGGACGTACTCAGCAGCCGTCGATGAGCGACCTGCTTGACATCGTCGACGACAGCGATCCGCTCCGTATCACACGAGGTAACCCCGGTCTGAAGCCCTCGTTCACCCAGAACTTCAACCTCTTCTATAACGATTATTTCCAGAAACACCAGCGCGCCGTGATGACGTTCGTTAATTTCTCGATGACCAACAATTCGGTGTCGAACAAGACTACCTACGTTCAGGAGATTGGTGGAACCATTACCCGTCCTGAGAACATCAACGGCAACTGGAACGGCAACCTCGGATTTATGTTTAACACCGCCGTCGACTCGGCTGCCTTCTTCAACATCAACACCTTCACCAACCTGAACTACAACCACCGCGTGGGATACGTCAGCGTCAACAGTCAGAGTGATTCACAGAAGAGTGCCACCAACACGCTGGGCATCAGCGAGCGACTGGCCGCCAGCTACCGTAACGAGTGGCTCGAGGTGGAACTCAACGGTTCGGTGAACTACAACCGTTCGCGCAACGACCTGCAGGAGAACATCAACCTCGACACCTGGCAGTTCAGCTATGGCGGTATGATTGGTGTGACGGCACCTTGGGGTACGTCGCTTACCACCAACCTCAACATGCAGAGTCGTCGTGGCTACAGCGATGCGTCGATGAATACCAATGAACTCATTTGGAATGCACAGATAGCTCAGAGCTTCCTGACAGGCAAGTCCCTCACGGTGTCGCTCCAGCTCTACGATATTCTGCGCCAGCAGTCTACCGTGAGCCGTACGCTGACGGCCATGCAGCGCAGTGATACCGAGTATAATGCCATCACCAGCTACGCCATGCTCCATGTCATCTACCGTCTGAACCTCTTTGGAGGTGGTGGCGGCATGTTCGGCGGAGGTCGGGGCCAGAGAGGTCCCGGTGGACGCGGCGGTCGTGGCGGCTTTGGCGGCGGCCGTGGAGGATTTGGCGGAGGCGGTGGCTTCGGAGGAGGCCGCAGGTTCTAAAGAAAAAGGCTTCGGAATTATTCCGAAGCCTTTTCTGTTGTTTCTTCCTTTTCTGTTTCCTTGAAGTCGGTAATGCCGTTGTCCACAAGGATGTTGTACCACGATATCAGTTTCTTGATGTCGCTGGTGTGTACACGCTCGCGGTCCCATTCAGGTAGCACCTTGGTGAAGTAAGCTTTGAGCTCGTCGGGCGAAGCTTTCTTCTCGTTGATGGAGGCTTTCTTGCCTTCCTCGAGCTTCTTCAGGTTGTCGAGAACGTCCATCAGGGGTACGTCGTCTGTCTCGGTGAACATGGCGATGTCGCCAAGGGAGGTAATCCTGTCGGTAGCGAATGCTGGCACGCGGCGATGCTGGGCATCGAGGGTCTCAACAATCAGGTTGTTCTTACCTCTGGAAACGAGTTTGTAAAGGCCGGGCTTTCCGGCGATGGCTAAAATTGTCTGTTGCATATTTCTTAATATTTTGTTTAATTGTTTGTCAATATCGGCTATGCCGTCGTTGATAATTTCGAAGTCTGCACGTCTGCGCACCTCTTCCTGTGGCAGTTGGCGATTCATCCATTCGAGTACCTTTTCACGGGAAATACCGTCGCGCTGCATCACCCGTTCGATGCGTATCTCGTCAGGACAGCTCACGACGACAGACCTGTCTACGAGCTTGTAGGCACCTGACTCGAAGAGGATGGCACTCTCCATCCATTGCAGTCCACTCTGTTCAAAACCCCTGAACACGGCGGGGTGGACGATGGCGTCGATAGCTTTGGCATTGTCCTCGGAGGAGAGCAGGAACTGAGTTACGGCCTTCTTGTTGAGCTTGCCATCAGAGAGATAGACTTCCGGTCCGATGAGTGCCGTCAGTCCTTTGCGTATCTCTGGCGAAGTCAGAATAAGCCGTTTGGCAGCCGAGTCACAATCGTAGACGCTGATCCCTCTGGTTTCCAGTCGTCTGCACACGTAACTCTTACCGCTTCCTATGCCGCCGGTGATGCCAATCTTCATTCTACAGTATGTTCTTCGATGAGGTAGTCGACTTGTGTGGTGGATAGCCTGACTCGTGAGATGCCCTGAGGAGAACTCTTCAGGTAGATGCGGCACTTATCCGACAGGCTGTTCTTCAGATCGTTATAGTCGGCTACCACTTCGAAATCTTCTGCGCGCAGGGAACGGAACACACTGGCTCCTGTGACAAAGCTGACCTTCACCTTGGCAGGAAACGTACGCAGGAACTTGCCTTTCGGCATGTTGATGCCCTTGACGGCAATGCCCTCGATGCTCTCCTCAGTAAGGACATCGGTGTAGAAGCCTACTTTCACCTCCTCGGGCACTGTCTTCACGCCCTTATGCTTGGCCAGACGGCATTCCACCATCAGTGTATCGCGGAAGTTGGCGTAGTTCAGCTGCTCGGTATAGACAACGTTGATGCTGTCAAGTTTCTCCTTGGAGGCATAGACGGTCACGCTGTCAGGCCAGTACTGCACCTGTGAGATGAAGAAAAGCTGCTCAGGAAGAACCCTGCCGCTCCATCTGACGGGTACACGCTTCTTGTCGCCATAGTTGTAGTAGAAGTCCAGCTTCTCAGTCTTGACAATTGTAATTCTGGAGCCGCTGGCCAGTTGCTGGCGTGCTAGTTTCTGCAAATCAGAAGCAGGGACTGAACAGATGCCATTGTTGTGGCTATAGTTCATGTAGTTTACCTCCAGATGAGGCAGTGCGTTTCCCCAGATATAGGTCACCAGTGTGAAACCCTTGTCGCGGATGGTCATCCTCACGGAGTCTGTCTCCTCTGAAGTGAGCATCACGTTCTTGGGCACGTTGGTGATGGTTACGGGAATGTCGAAGTCTCGTTCGTAGGTCTCGTTGAGTGTCAGGAACAGCCAGAAGATGCCTGACAATGCGAGAAAGAACAAGAAAATCAGAAATTCCCTATACGTTCTGCGCGTCAGGAAATCTCTGACTATGCTCCACAGGTTCCTCGTATCCTCCATATGGTGGACTTACTATTTCTGCAGAGGAGTGTTGGCCATGTCCTGGAAGATACAGCTCTTGTCGACCGTGATAACGACATCGCGGGCAATCTTCAGCTCCACGGTGTTCTTGGTCAGGTCGATGCTCTTCACTGTACCGTAGATGCCTCCGCTGGTCACCACTTGGGCTCCCTCCTGCAGTTCGTTCTGGAACTTCTGGATGGCTTTCTGTTTCTTCTGCTGAGGTTTGATCATGAAGAAATACATGATGGCGAAGATGGCCACCATCATCAGAATCATGCTCATACCACTGCCTTGTGCAGCCTGTGCTGCTAATATAATACTTGTCATACCTTATATTTATTAATAATGTTTAGTTTGATGTTATTCTTCTGTCTTAGGCGCGTCACTCTTGGTGATACGCTTGCGGGGCGTGACGCGCACTGCAACTTTGGCGGGTTCTGGCTCCTCATCCGGATGTGCGCTCTTGGAAGCCTTCTGTGCCTTGGGCTCCATGAATTTTGCCAGACGTCTGGTATCGATCAGATGGCGTGCGATGGCGTCGAGCATGCCGTTGATATAGCCTCCGCTCTTGCGGGTGGAATAGAGCTTGGCCAGTTCGACGTATTCGTTGATGGTCACGCTGACGGGAATATTGGGGAAGGTCATCATCTCTGCGATGGCAATCTGCATGATGACGATGTCCATATAGGCCAGACGCGAGAAATCCCAGTTGCGCGAGGCCTCACTCATGAAGTGCTGATACTCGTCGGCATTGAGGATGGCAGCGCGGAACAGTTTGCGGGCGAAGTCTTTTTCCTCGTCGCTGTCCCATTCGGGCAGCAGTTCCTGTTTGTTGCCGTTAGTCTCCTTGAAGCGGTTGAAGGTCTTCAGTACGAAAGTGTCCACGATTTCCTTGTCGTCATTCCAATAGAGACTGCTTTCCTCGAGCAGGATGTCCAGGTCGTCATTCTTTTGGATGAGCGTGCGGTATATCTTGCGCCACAGTTCGCGATCGGTATCGTAGTTGTCGTCCTCGCTCTCCATATATTCCTTGTAGATCTCACTGCTCTCAATGTGCCCCAGCAGGGTGGCGATGAATTCGGGGTGGTCGTCCCAGGTGCGCTTTTGTGTGCCCATGAACTCATTGAGCATCTTATTGCCCTCCAGCTGAAGGGCAAAACGGTTGAGTGTGAACTTCTGTGAAGGGGCGGGTGTGCCTTCGCGCTCTGCACGCGTCTGAAGCACCTCCAGACGGCGACGGGCTTCTCTCGTTACTGCCACGATGAGTGCCAGCAGGTTGTTGTATAAGTCATAAGCCTTTGACAGACTGAAGAATAGTTCCTTCTCTGCCGAATCGATGTTCTTGCTGCCGTTCTGATAATAGGCATAGGTTAACTGAACGATCTTCGAACGGATAATCTCTCTGTTAATCATCTCACTTGATGTTTTGTGGGTTATTGTCGATTTTGTCTATTTACGAATGCAAAAGTACATAAAAATCCCTGATGGTGCAAGAAAATGGCTGAAATATTGATGTTTTTTATAAAATATTTGGCTGATTGACAAAAAAAGAGTACCTTTGCACCGCTTTTTCCGGAAGCACAACGAAAAATAGTTATCGTGTGATGGTGAATTAAGCAAAGAGTATTAACTTAATTTTAGAGTAACACAAATGAAAGAGATTAGTGTAAAAGGTCAGAAGCGCACCTCTACAGGAAAGAAGGCTTCAAAGGAACTCCGCAAGGAGGGTATGGTTCCCTGCAACATCTATGGTGAGAAGAGAGGCGAGAATGGTCTGCCCGAGGCTTTTGCCTTCGCAGCTTCGTTCGCTGAACTCCGTAAGGCTGTCTACACGCCTGAGGTTTATGTGATCAACCTCGACATTGATGGTAAGCAGTGCAAGGCTGTCATCAAGGAGCTGCAGTTCCATCCCACGACAGAGGCTCTGATTCATGCCGACTTCTATGAGGTGAACGAGACGAAGCCCATCACTATTGGTATCCCTGTGAAGCTGAACGGTCTGGCACAGGGTGTTCGCGATGGTGGTAAGCTCAGTCTGGCTGTCCGCAAGCTCAATGTGACAGCTCCTTATCCCCAGATTCCTGAGGTGCTGAATATTGACGTGACCAACCTGCAGCTGGGTAAGGCCATCAAGGTAGGCTCACTGAGCTTCGAGGGTCTCGAGATTGCAACCTCTCCTGAGGTGGTCGTATGCTCTGTCAAGGCTACGCGTGCTTCTCGTTCTGCTGCTGCAGCTGCTGAGGCCGAAGCTTAAAACAGTTAGTTAGAGCTGATGGACAAGTACTTGATTGTTGGTCTGGGGAACATCGGTCCAGAGTACGAGATGACCCGCCACAATACAGGATTCATGGTATTGGACGCTTTTGCAAAGGCGTCCAATACTTCTTTTGACGACCGTCGTTACGGGTTTGTGGCAGAGACCTCGCTGAAAGGGCGCAAGGTAATACTGCTCAAGCCCTCGACATTTATGAATCTCAGCGGCAATGCCGTCAGGTACTGGCTCAACCACGAGAACATCGATCAGAGTCGTCTGCTCGTCGTCAGCGATGAGGTGGCTCTTCCGTTGGGAGCTTTCCGCCTGAAAGCCAACGGCTCTAATGGCGGGCATAATGGCCTGGGACATATCCAGCAGCTCATCGGACAAGACTATGCCCGGCTGCGCATGGGTATTGGCAACGACTTTCCCCGTGGCATGCAGGTCGACTGGGTGCTGGGACGCTATTCTGAGGAAGAACTTGAGACGCTTCAGCCTGCCATCGACACAGCTGTAGAGATAATACGGGGTTTTGTACTGGCAGGTATCGACATCACGATGAATCAGTTTAATAAGAAAGGAAAGGTAAAAGGTTGAAATATGGCTGACGAGGCGAGAATAGACAAATGGCTGTGGGCTGCGCGCATCTTTAAGACGCGCTCCATCGCTGCTGATGCCTGTAAGAACGGACGTGTCACTATCAACGATGTCAACGTCAAGCCCTCTCACATGGTGAAGGTGGGCGAGACGGTATCTGTTCGCAAGCCTCCCGTCACCTATTCCTTCCGTATCCTTAAAACCATCGAACAGCGGGTAGGAGCAAAACTGCTGCCTGAGATATATGATAATGTAACACCTCAAGATCAGTATGAACTGCTTGAGATGAATCGCATCAGTGGCTTTGTAGACCGTGCACGCGGAACAGGACGTCCCACGAAGAAGGACCGCCGGGCTATGGATGCATTCTTAAATTTAGAAGACTTATGACTTTGCTGAACATTTTTTATATCATCATAGGCATTGCCCTCGTCATCTGGGGGGCAGATCGTCTGACAGAGGGCGCTTCATCGCTGGCAAGAGGAATGCATGTGCCAGAGATTGTTATCGGACTTACAATTGTGGCTGCTGGTACTTCTGCGCCGGAATTGTTTGTCAGTCTGGTATCGGCACTGAAGGGAAATTCCGACCTGGCAGTAGGTAATGTGGTGGGTTCCAACATCTTCAACGTGATGCTCATCGTGGGATGTTCCGCCCTGGTTGCGCCGATAGCCATCAACAAGTCGACAGTCAAGAAGGATATCCCCTTCGCAGTAGGAGCCTCGCTGCTGTTGTTCATCATGTGTCTCGACGGTCTTGATTCTCCCCACTTGTGGGGCAACGAGATCAGTCGTTCTGACGGTCTGATACTCTTGGCCGGCTTTGCCGGTTTCATGATCTACACCTTCAGCGAGGTGGAGAAGAAAGGTGGTTTCGACGAAGTGATCGCCAACGATAGCCCTCATGCAGAGCCAACAGCGCCTGTCAAGCCCAACAAGTGGCTCAATGTCATGTGGATAGTTGTCGGATTGGCATGCCTTATCTTCGGCAGTAATCTCTTTGTCGATGCAGCCAGCTACGTGGCCTATCGTTTCGGCATGCGTCCCAGCGTGGTGGGTCTGACCATCGTGGCTGGAGGCACATCGCTACCGGAACTGGCTACCAGCGTCGTAGCAGCGAAAAAGGGACAGGCTGGGCTGGCCATCGGCAATGCCATTGGCTCTAATGTGTTTAATATCCTGCTCATCCTGGGTCTGACGTCTGTCATCCTGCCTCTGCGCATTATGGGTATCAACATCATCGACCTTTCTATGATGCTCGTCAGCATAGGACTGCTATGGATGTTCTGCTATACGAAATACACTGTATCCCGCAGGGAAGGCTTGCTCCTCGTGCTGGGATTCGTTGCTTATATGGCCTGGCTGTTCTACCTGCTATAAACACCGACAGGGGTACTTGCTAAACCCCCTTTAACAAAACAAGAATATGCAACAAGAAAAGAATCAACGGGTGAGTGTGCTGTTTATGTTCTACGGCATACTCTTCTGTGTCTGCCTGATTACGGCAAATGTGCTCGAGACGAAGCAGATATCCTTTGGCCCAGCCAACTTGACGGCAGGCCTTATCGTGTTCCCCGTGAGTTACATCATCAATGATGTGGTCTGCGAGGTGTGGGGCTATGGCCGTACGCGTCTGCTTATCTGGCTGGGTTTCGCCATGAACTTCATCTTTGTGCTCTTTGGGGCTGTGGCCGACTGGATCCCTGGGGCACCCTACTGGCATGGTGAGGAAGGTTTCCATCAGATATTCGGACTTGCTCCGCGTATAGCGGGAGCCTCGTTTCTGGCCTTCCTTTGCGGATCGTTTATGAATGCCTATGTGATGAGTCGCATGAAGCTCTCTTCGGGAGGAAAGAACTTCTCCTATCGTGCTGTACTCAGCACTATATTCGGTGAACTCACCGACTCCGTCATCTTCTTCCCTTTGGCACTAGGCGGCGTAATCCCCTGGGAGGAGATGCCGTCTCTGGTCATCACGCAAGTCACACTCAAGACCCTCTACGAGATATTGGTGCTGCCTGTCACTATCCGGGTGGTGAAGTTCACCAAGGAGCATGACCATGAGGATGTGTTCGACCGCAATATCACCTATAATATATTTAGAATGAAAATCAATGATTAAGGATATGGATAGAGAAAAGGAAGGCCTGCAGGCCCTTGGTAAGAAAACAGAATACCGTCAGGACTATGCTCCGGAAGTGCTGGAGACGTTTGTCAACAAACATCCCGACAACGACTATTGGGTGCAATTCAACTGTCCTGAGTTCACTTCCCTCTGTCCCATCACGGGCCAGCCCGACTTTGCAGAGATCAAGATACTGTATATCCCTGGCGAGCGTATGGTTGAGTCGAAGAGTCTGAAGTTGTATCTCTTCTCATTCCGCAATCATGGCGATTTCCATGAAGACTGTGTCAATGTGATTATGAAAGACTTGGTGCGCCTGATGGAGCCCAAGTACATCGAAGTGATAGGTCTCTTCACCCCTCGGGGAGGAATCAGCATCTATCCCTATGCTAACTACGGACGCCCTGGTACAAAGTATGAGGCGCTGGCAGAGCAGCGCCTCATGCAGCATCAGGTGTTGTAGTGGATTAATCCTTCTTGTCGCGATAGAAGCCTTGCTCATGATTCGCAAAGCGTAGCACAAGAGTGTCACGCCTGAGCAGCACGATGTCGGCGGTGTCGGTACTGATGACTTTCCGAAGCCCAGTAGTGTCACGTCGTGTCTCATGGAAGAGAATATGTCCGTTCAGTATGTGCCATTCACGATAACGCTTGAGTGCAGGATACTCCACAGGTCCACGTTTGGCTTCTGATGCAGGGACGGCACCTACGGGTCGTACCACGTTGTCGCGCCGGATATCATACCCGTACTCCTTGGGCTGAAGCCAACGGCGCACGAACGAGTCTGGCAGGTTGACTGGCTCCTGACCGACGGCCGTACTGTCTGTCAGGTGTCTGCGCAGACGAGGTCTCACTTGATAGCGCCATTCGCCTTGCAGCCTGTCGATATTGATAACCATGTCTGCATAAGTGGAATCCTCTCCGTTGGGTACTATGGCCATCCGGTCTCCGATGGAGGGTCTGCCGTATATCTTGTGCTCCAGGTTGGCGCTGAAGATGTTGAACGTGTCAGGGTCGCTGCCGTCGAGGGGCATCAGTATGAGCAGCGAGTCAGTACAACCATCACAGGCCAGACCGTAGATGGTAGAGTCGCCTGGCATCGTCAACCCAGAATTATTGACCGTCTGACTGTCGTCAGTCTTCGTATCGTTGCTGCCACAGGCGATGGCCATCAGGGCAGCAGTCATGAGGGGAATTATAGTCCGTTTCATGTCGTTTTGTATCAATTGTGCCGCAAAGATAGTCAAAATATCAAAAAAAATAGACCTAAGGTGCATATTTTTGAAATATTTTATCTATTTTTGCGGTCTAAAGACAAATCTATAAATAGGAACGAGCATATTTTAGTATGAAAAAGAAAATCCAGTTTAGTCTCGTCTATCGAGACATGTGGCAGTCTTCAGGAAAGTTTCAACCCCGTAAGGATCAGCTTGAGCGTATAGCTCCCGTGATTATTGATATGGGCTGTTTCAGTCGCGTTGAAACCAATGGCGGAGCCTTCGAGCAGGTAAACCTGATGGCAGGTGAAAATCCTAATGGTGCCGTTAGGGCATTCTGTAAGCCGTTCAATGAGGTAGGCATCAAGACCCACATGCTTGATCGTGGTCTCAATGCCCTTCGTATGTATCCTGTGCCCGACGACGTGCGTGCGCTGATGTATAAGGTGAAGCACGCCCAGGGTGTAGATATCCCACGTATTTTCTGTGGTCTGAACGACACGCGAAATATCATTCCTTCCATCAAGTGGGCCAAGGAGGCGGGTATGACGCCTCAGGCTACGCTATGTATCACAACCTCGCCTGTCCATACAGTGGAGTATTACTCGAGGATAGCCGACGAGGTGATTGCTGCAGGAGCAGAGGAAATCTGTCTGAAGGATATGGCCGGCATTGGACAACCTGCCATGCTCGGTGCGCTGACGAAGGCCATCAAGACGGCTCATCCTGATATCATCATCCAGTATCACGGCCACTCTGGCCCCGGTTTGTCGATGGCCTCCATCCTGGAAGTGTGCAACAATGGTGCTGATATCATCGATACTGCCATCGAGCCCCTCAGCTGGGGTAAGGTACATCCCGATATCATTTCTGTGCGCTCGATGCTGAAAAACGAGGGCTTCGAGGTGGCCGACCTCAACATGAATGCCTATATGCAGGCTCGTACCCTCACACAGGAGTTCATAGACGAATGGCTGGGCTACTTCATCAATCCTGCCAACAAGCACATGTCATCGCTGCTTCTGGGTTGTGGACTGCCTGGTGGCATGATGGGTTCTATGATGGCCGATCTTGGCGGAATCCAGACCATGATCAACAAGTTGCGCGTGCAGAAGGGCGAACCCGAACTGACGATGGACGACATGCTTGTGAAACTCTTCAACGAGGTGGAGTATGTCTGGCCGCGTGTGGGCTATCCACCACTGGTGACCCCGTTCTCGCAGTACACCAAGAACATCGCCCTGATGAATCTGCTCACCATTGAGCAGGGCAAGGGCCGTTTCGTGATGATGGACGATGCCATGTGGGGCATGATCCTCGGTAAGAGCGGTAAGATTCCTGGTACCATTGATCCGGAACTGGTGGAACTGGCCAAGAAGCAAAAGCGTGAGTTTACCGATGTCGATCCTCATACTCTGCTGCCCAATGCCCTCGACGATTTCAGGAAGGAAATGGACGAGAACGGTTGGGAGTACGGACAGGACGACGAGGAACTCTTCGAACTGGCCATGCATCCTGAGCAGTATCGTGCCTTTAAGAGCGGACAGGCCAAGAAGCAGTTCCTGGCTGATCTTCAGAAGGCTAAGGATGCCAAGTTGGGTGGTGGCAAGAAAATCTCCCAGGAGGAGATTGATGCTCTCAAGCACGCCAAGGCTGACGCAGTAAAGGTTCCTCTGGCAGGACAGCTGCTCTGGGGCTTCGGCGGAGAGGGTGTCCTGGCTCCGTGCGTGGAGCCGTTCATTGGTCAGAAGTACAAGGAGGGCGACACCTTCTGCTATCTGCAGACCAAGTGGGGCGAGATCGTTGAGATTCCTGCTGCACTGGGTGGCAAGTTGGTAGATATTTGCGTGAAGCCTGGACAGAATGTGCGTCAGAATGACACGATAGCCTGGATAGAGCGCGAAGCCTGATGGACTATCAGAAGATCATTGATAAGTATTATCCTGAGGATAATGCGTTGAAGCAGCTTCTGATGACCCATAGTCGTCAGGTGGCTGACAGATGTCTGAAGATAGCCAAGGCGCATCCTGAATTACGGCTCGATGCCGAGTTCCTCGAGGAGGCAGCCATGCTCCACGATATCGGCATCTTCCGTTGTGATGCCCCAGGCATACAATGCTTCGGCACTGAACCTTACATACGTCACGGCATCATCGGGGCTGAAATCCTGCGCCAGGAGGGGTGGGAGCGTCATGCCCTGGTGTGCGAGCGACATACAGGCACAGGACTCTCCAAGTGGGACATCGAGCAGCAGCAATTGCCTCTGCCCCACAAAGAGTTCATGCCCATCTCGCTCGAAGAACAGGTGGTATGCTATGCCGACAAGTTTTATTCCAAGACGCGTCCTGGCAGCGAGCGCTCTGTGGTGGAAGCCATGCGCAGCCTCGAGAAATTTGGGTGGGATGGCGTCAGAAGGTTCCATAAATGGGTTGACCTTTTTGAATAAATGCCGCAAAATGGGGAGTTAAGAGTTAAGAATTAAGAAAAAATGTTTGACTGCGCTAATTTTCTTTACCCTTAACTCTTAACTCTTAATTAAAAGTAGTAACTTTGCAGCCGTGAAACGTAAATCGGTCATCATATCGATCGTCTGCGCATTTATGCTGATGATGGCATGTACACCCTCTTCGCTTCGGAAGAGCAAAGCTCCTGAAGAAGTGAGGCTGGATGAGATTGTTGCCGTTCCCAAGGTGAAAGTGCCCCAGATTAAGACCGACTCCATCACCCTCCCGGCTCTCGTCGACAGCATCGCCAGTCATCAGACACCTGATGTCGACAGTGTCGTCGATGCCATCAAGGACACGCTGCAGACGGTGATGCGACAGGTGGAAGAACAGACGGCTGAGGTTTCCGCCGATGAGGCACCCCTTGACTCCATCATTCCTCCTGGAGCTGAGTCGCCTATTAAGCTCAAGCGCGACACCTCGACGATGGACTCACTCGAGCTGGCTATCTATAAATATAATAAAGAGGTAGACGACTCGCTGACTCGTGACAGTATCAATAAGAGCAAGAAGAATGGTATCGACTCCCCCGTGGAGTATTCTGCCGACGACTCGCTGACCTATAATGCCGCATTGTCGAGAGCATTCCTCTATGGCAACTCGAAAGTGAAGTATCAGAATATGGACCTGGCCAGCGAGAATATCTCCATGCAGCTCGATAGCAATGTGGTACATGCCACTGGTAAACAGGACACCACGGCTCACAGGCTTGTAGGGACACCTGTCTTCAAGATGGGTAGCGATACTTATGAGAGCGATACGATGGCCTTCAACTTCAAGACCAAGAAGGGACTTATCACTGGGGTCTACACCCAACAAGACGAGGGCTTTCTCACCAGTGAGCTCTCCAAGCGAGGCGCTGATGGTGAGATGTTCCTGCAGCATGGGCGCTATACCACCTGCGACGACCCACACCCCGACTTCTATATCGCCATGTCGCGTGCTAAGGTACGCCCGGGAAAGGATGTAGTCTTCGGACCTGCCTATCTCGTGGTGGCTGATGTGCCGTTGCCACTGGCCATACCCTATGGATTCTTCCCCTTCACGAAGAGTTATGCCAGCGGATTCATCATGCCAACCTATGGCGATGAGACTGACCGGGGATTCTATCTTCGCGATGGTGGCTACTACTTTGCCATCAACGATAAGATGGACCTCAAGCTGCTTGGTGAAATCTACACCAAGGGATCGTGGGGTATATCAGCTGCCTCCAATTACAACAAGCGCTACAAATACAGCGGTTCCGTCTTCGCCAGTTACCTTAGTACCGTCACAGGCGAGAAGAACCTGCCCGACTATAAGAAGACCACCAGTATCAAGGTACAGTGGAGCCATCGTCAGGACTCTAAGGCCAACCCGTTCAGCACGTTCAGTGCCAGCGTCAACTTTGCATCGACGAGTTACGAGATGAGCAACCTCAACTCGCTTTACAATCCCCAGGCACTTACACAGTCGACACGTACATCGTCAGTGTCCTATAGTACTGGCTTCTCCAGCATTGGCTTGACGCTCTCCTCTACAATGAACCTCACCCAGAACATGCGCGACTCGGTCATCGACCTCTCATTCCCCAACTTCGACATCTCCATCGCCCCCTTCTTTCCCTTCAAGCGTAAGAAAATGGCTGGAGACGAGCGTTGGTACGAGAAGATTCAGGTGAGATACACAGGACGATTCTTCAATAGCGTCAGTGCCAAGGAAGACCAGATACTGCACACCAACTTCAAGCGTGACTGGAGCAACGGTATGACCCACAACATACCCATCCAAGCCAACTTCACAGTTGCCAACTATCTCACCGTCACACCGCAGTTTACCTTCAATGACAAGACCTCCTTCCTCAAGCAGGAGAAGTCGTGGGATACGGCCAGTCAGAAAGAGGTGACGGATACACTTTCAGGATTCTATAATATCTACGACTGGTCGTTGTCGCTCTCTGCCAACACCAAGCTCTATGGTATGTGGACTCCCAGCCGCAAGCTCTTCGGCGACAAGGTGCAGGCGATACGCCACGTGTTCACTCCTTCGGTATCATTCAACTACCATCCTGACTTCAGCGCCAGCCGCTATGGCTACTATACCACGTACCAGAAGACGGATGCCGAAGGCAATGTGTCGCAGGTGGAATACTCTCCCTATCAGATTGGACAGACTTCGCCGCCCTCAAAGGGCATGCAAGGCTCTCTGTCAGTCACCTTGGGTAACAATGTCGAGATGAAGATTCGTGACCGTAACGACTCTATCAAGAAGATAAGCCTGATTGACGACCTTTCACTCTCGATGAGCTACAATATGGCTGCCGACATTCGCCCCTTGAGCGACCTGAATGCCAACCTGCGACTGAAGCTCAGCAAGAGTTACACCTTCAACCTGAACGCCGTCTTTGCCTCTTATGTCTACGAGGCCGACAGTGTGGGTGCTACGCCACGACTCAGCGAGCATACCACCTACTGGCAGCAGGGCAAACTCGGACGATTCCAGGGAATGTCGCAGCACATTGACTATACACTCGACAACAATAAGGTAATGAACTTCTTCAAGTGGCTGCGTGGCGAGAAGGTGGACAAGAAAAAGAAGGACGACAAGAAGCGTGCTGGGGATGACTATGACACGGGTGTGGAGACCAACATCGACCCAGTGATGGAAGCAGGCAAGCATGGCGCCGAGCGCGGCCAGACGGAGAAGGCCGATACCGACGAAGATGGCTACATGGCCTTCAAGATGCCCTGGTCGCTTACTTTCAGTTATGGTATCACCATGAGCGAAAGCAACGACGTCAGTAAGTTTAATTATGAGAAGATGCGCTATCCCTACCAGTTCACTCAGAACCTTAACGTTGTCGGTAACATACGAATCAGCGACGGATGGAACATCAACTTCCACTCCGGCTACGATTTCGAGAACAAAAGGATCGCGATGACTACGGCTTCGCTCTCCCGCGACCTGCACTGCTTCAACATGTCATGTTCGGTGGTGCTGGCGCCGTATACCAGTTACAACTTCTCATTCCGTTGTAACGCTGCCACACTTACCGATGCCTTGAAGTACGACAAGCGTTCGTCGTACTCCAATGCCGTACAGTGGTACTAATTCCTTGATTGTAGATCGTAGATGGTCAGCTGGATAGGAGCGCGTCGAGCGACTCTTCTTCACCTACTACCCACACGATGTCGCCCTCCTGGAATTTACGCGTGGGCTTGAAGGGCGAAAGACTCTCCTGACCTTCCTCCAGGCCAACTACCATACAACTGTAGATGTCGCGTATGCCGCTCTCTATGAGTGTCTTGCCGATAAACGGACTGTCTTGCCCGATAATCATCTGGCGCAATTTCATCTCGCGCTTTTCCAGCTCGTTGTCCTCGCCGAAGACCTCATGCTCGATAGCCTCGCGTAAGGCAGAGAACTGCTCGTCGGTACCAATCACCTGCAGCGTGTCGCCAGGAAAGATGATATAGTCGCCGTCAGGAATGTTTAGCCGATGCCCGCCACGCAAGATGCTGCTTACATGGACGCCGAATTTGTTCGACAGGTTGAGTTGCTTCAGCGTCTGTCCCATCCACATAGAGTTGTAAGGCACCTCGAATTCAGAGATGTGTATATCGCGGTCCAGCAGTTTCCCCTCGTAGAGCGGACGCTTTCGTCCATGTATCTGGGCAGCAATCTCGCGTGAACGGAGATTCATGATAAACAGACGCTCAAGCGTGATGGAGCGCTGCTTGATCCAACGTGAGAGGATGATGGCTGCCAGCAGCACGATCCCGATGGTGATGACTAGCGCATTGGCAAAGTGGGTCAGACGGTGGCAGATGTAGAAGATGAAGACTAAGGCCACCAGTGCACGTACGGCAATGGTGAGCATCAGGGGCAGGCGGTTGCGACTGCTCTGAGCCCACAGGGCGCGGTACTCCTCGCTACGGTTCTTCTTCATCACCATCGCCCTGAGGAAGGGGGCTATCACCAGTATGGTAAGGATACCGGTGATCAGGTTTGCGTATAATTTCAACTCTTCGCCGGGCATCACCTGCTGCATGAAGGGCAGCACGAAAGTAAACATCACGGCGATGGCTGCAGCCGATAGAATCGAGTAGATCAGCGTGTTGAGTCCCATCTGAGTCAGCATGGGCTTCCACAAACTCTTCTCCTGACGGTCCTTCTGACTGATGGTCATCTGGTTGAGCAGCTTCACCAGCTTTTGGGGAAGGCGCTTTTCCAGACTGTTGTAAACCGGTGTGGCAAACCGTATCATGTAAGGTGTGAGGAATGTGGTTATAACGGATACGGCCACCACCACCGGATATAGGAAGTCGCCTATCACACCGAGCGAAAGGCCCAGCGAGGCGATGATAAACGAGAACTCACCGATCTGAGCCATCGAGAAGCCGCAGCGCATGGCCGACTTAAGCGACTCGCCTCCCAGCATGAACGAGAAGGTGCCAAACAAGGCCTGTCCCACCAGGATGGTCAGCACGAGCGCTGTGATGGGCAGCGCGTATTCCACTAGTATCTTGGGGTCTACCAGCATGCCTACCGATACGAAGAAGACGGCTCCGAAGAGATTCTTCACTGGCTCCACCAGCTTTTCGATGCGCTCTGCCTCGACCGTCTCTGCCAGGATGCTTCCCATGATGAAGGCACCGAAAGCCGACGAGAAGCCCACCTTCGTAGAGAAGACGGCCATCGCACAGCACAAACCCAGCGACACGATGAGCAGCACCTCATTGTTGATCAGCGGGCGCACCTTGCGCAACAAGGCAGGGATGGCAAAGATGCCCACCACGAGCCACAGCACGAGAAAGAACACAATCTGGAAGATCGACCCCAGCATCTGACCTCCGTCAGGATTGTTGCCGCTGGCAACGGCACTTAGCAGTACCATCATCACGATGGCAAGGATGTCCTCCAGTATCAGCACGCTCATCACCAGGCCTGCAAACTGCTGTTGCCGCAGCCCCAGGTCGTCGAATGCCTTATAGATAATGGTGGTCGACGACATGGCCAGCATGCCGCCCAGGAAGATGCAGTCCATCTTGCCCCATCCGAAGGCGTGGCCCACGAGTACACCCAGCATCGACATGAAGAAGATGATTGAGCAGGCAGAGATGACTGGCGAGGCGCCCATCTTCAGAATCTTCTTGAACGAGAAGTCGAGACCCAGCGAGAAGAGCAGGAACATCACACCGATATCGGCCCAGAGGTGGATACTCTCATTGTCGGCCACTGATGCCGTATAGGGCATGTGCGGACTGACTAGAAAACCTGCTAGGATATAGCCCAACACCAAAGGCTGCTTCAGTTTCTTGAACAATAGTGTTACTACACCCGCCACAACGAGTATCAGTGCCAGGTCCTGTATCAATACTGGTAACTCTCCCATAACCTACTTATCTCTCAATCTCTCAATCTCTCAATCTCTCAATTCTTATATTCTCCCACCAGTTGGCAAATCTTGACGATTACCTGCATCGCCTTCTCCATCACCTGGATGCTGACAAACTCATAGGGTCCGTGGAAATTCACTCCGCCAGCGAAGATATTGGGGCAGGGCAGACCTCGGAACGATAGCTGGGCACCGTCTGTGCCACCACGGATGGGCTTCACCTTCGGCGCCACCTCGCAGGCTTGCATGGCGTGCAGCACCAGGTCTATCACGTGCATCTCGGGGTCTATCTTCTCCTTCATATTGTAGTACTGGTCGCGCACCTCACACACGACGGTGCCTTCGCCGTACTTGTCATTCAACTGTTCTGCACAGCTCTGTATCAAGCGTTTACGGTCTTCAAAGCGGTCGCGGTCGTGGTCGCGTATGATGTAGCTCATACGGGCCTGCTCCACACTGGCCTGGATGCCCAGCAGGTGGAAGAATCCCTGATAGCCCTCTGTGGTTTCCGGGCGCTCGTCCTGAGGCAGCATCATGGCCAGTTCAGCAGCCACAGCATTGGCGTTCACCATCTTGTCCTTGGCATAGCCCGGATGCACGCTCACACCTTTGATGGTGATCTTGGCTGCAGCAGCGTTGAAGTTCTCAAATTCCAGTTCACCCACGTCTCCGCCATCCATCGTGTAGGCCCAGTCGCAGCCGAACTTCTCAACGTCGAAGTGCTGTGCGCCCATGCCTATCTCCTCGTCGGGATTGAAGGCGATGCGTATGTCGCCGTGCTTCACCTCGGGATGGTCCCTCAGCCAGCACATGGCCTGTACGATCTCGGCAATGCCGGCCTTGTCGTCGGCACCCAGTAGGGTAGTGCCGTCAGTCACTATCAGGTCCTCGCCCACGTGGTGCAGCAGTTCCGGAAATTTCTTCGGACTCGACACGATGCCCTCCGAGAGCATAATGTCCGAGCCGTCGTAGTGGTGTACGATCTGCGCCTTGATGCCAGCCCCCGATGAGTCGGGCGAAGTGTCGTAGTGGGAAATGAAGCCGATGGTGGGCACGTCCTGCTTCGTGTTCGACCGCAGTGTAGCATAGAGATAGCCCTGCTCGTCGAGCTCCACGTCGCTCAGCCCTTCCAGCTCCAGTTCTTGCTTCAGGTATTTTGCGAATACGAGTTGTTTCGGTGTACTCGGCACGCTCTGGCTGTCTTCAGCCGACTGCGTGTCAAACTTCGTGTAGTTTAAAAAACGTTCAGTAATATCCATAATCAGTGCAAAGTTACACAATATTTTTCATACCAAAAAGAAATCAGCCGTTTTTTTGTCAAAATCCGGATAAATGTGTACCTTTGCAGCCAAAAAGGATTCGTATGGAATATATGTCACAAGAGGGCTACGACAAGCTCGTGGCCGAACTCCGCCAGTTGGAAAGTGTTGAGTTGCCTCGCGTTCGTGATGCCATCGCCGAGGCCCGCGACAAGGGCGACCTGAGTGAGAATTTCGAGTATCATGCTGCCAAGCGCGAACAGTCGAGACTGCTGGGGCAGATACGCTTCAAGCAGCGCGTGCTGGAGAATGCGCGTGTCATCGACACCTCTCATCTGGGCACCGACAGCGTGGGGCTGCTCTGCCGCGTGGAGATGACCAATCTGGCCAACAATGCCCGTATGGCCTACACCATCGCCAGTCCTCACGAGGCTAACCTTCGCGAGGGCAAGATCAGCATTAAGTCGCCCATCGCCCAGGCTCTACTGAACAAGCGGGTGGGCGATGAGGTCGAGGTGCGTGTGCCTGCAGGTCTGCTCCGTCTGCGCATCGAGGGTATCACCAGGCAGGAGTGAATCCTGCATCGCAGCCACAGATATTAGAATATGACGAAGATCGTTGTAGCAATAGATTCATTCAAGGGTTGTCTGACCTCGGAAGAGGCTAATCAGGCAGCGGCGGAGGGCATCATGCGTAACTGCCCAGACGCTGAGGTCATCCAGATACCTGTCAGCGATGGCGGCGAAGGCTTTATGGATGCTTTCCATGCAGCCACTGGTGGCGAGGTGGTTGAAATGGCAGTGAGAGATCCGCTGATGCGAACCATTCCTTCCAGGTATCTGCTTCAAGGTACACAAGCCGTGATTGAGATAGCCCAGACCAGTGGACTCACCTTGCTTTCGGAAGACGAGCGCAATCCCATGGTGGCTACCAGTTATGGCACGGGCCAGTTGGTGGCGGATGCCGTCAGGAAGGGGGCAAGGCATATCATCGTCGGACTTGGGGGAAGTGCCACGAGCGATGCTGGCATCGGGATGCTCCGCGCACTCATAGACGCCTTTGCCAAACATGGTTCATGGGATGACATCGTGCAGTTGAAGAATGTCCGTTTCACAATCGCCTCTGACGTCAGGAATCCGCTTTGTGGCAGCAACGGTGCTGCCCATGTGTTTGCTCCGCAGAAAGGTGCTACACCTGATATGATAGTGGCCTTGGATGAGCGTGCCAGAAAGTTTGCCGAGGTCTCTGCCAGACATTTCGGCCGCGACTGCTCCAGAATGGAAGGTGCCGGGGCCGCAGGAGGGTTGGGCTACGCCTTCCTGCAATATCTGAATGCCGACTGCAAACCTGGCATACAGTTGCTGCTCGACACCATTGGCTTCAGCCAGACCATTAGGGATGCCGACCTCGTCATTACAGGCGAAGGTTCTGCTGATCGTCAGACGCTGATGGGAAAACTACCCGTGGGCGTACTGAAGCAGGCGGGCGAGACGCCCGTATGCCTGATAGCAGGAAAGGTCAGCGACAAGGAACTCCTGCTTCAGGCTGGTTTCGCCCATGCGGAATGTATCAACCCGCCTGGCACTCCTCTCGAAGAAGCCATGCAGCAGGATGTGGCCAGACAAAACATCGCTGCTACCGTCAGTCGCTTGGCGGTATCTTACATAGATAATAGTAATCTGTTAAAACATTGATAATGATAAATACGGCAATATATACGCTTACTTCTGAACTGCATGACGAGATGGCGGTCTGTTCTGCCACCAAGGAGTTCTTGGACGATCTGAATATCGATTTCGAATTCAGAGACAATGACTACTCTGACTATGGAAGTCATCCCTTAGATTTGATTTTCGTGCGGACTGGCGGCACGGAGGGTATTTTCAAACGGCTACTCCCAGAATTGCTATCCCAGTCGGACAGGCCCTTTTATCTGCTGACATCAGGCAAGAGCAATTCTCTGGCCGCGTCGATGGAGATACTGTCCTTCTTGCGTCAGAACAATTTCAGAGGGGAGATCATCCACGGAAACGCTGCTTACATCAATAAGCGTATCGAGTTGCTGGAAAAGGTTGGCGTGGCGAGGAAGCATTTGAGAGGTTCCCGACTTGGTATCATAGGCGAGCCCTCCGACTGGCTGATTTCCAGCCATGCAGAAAAGGACATCGTTAAGGAATCGGTGGGAATCGAACTGTTGGACATACCTATGCAGGAACTGCTGGATGTGATAGCCGTGACACCTCCGCGAGAGCCCAACGAGCAGTCGCCTGCTGAAGACTTCGGTAAAGCCCTGCCTGGGGCTGTCCGGATATATGATGCACTGAAGGTGATAGTGGAGCGACACCACTTGCAGGGCTTTACCCTTCGCTGCTTCGACCTGCTGACAGCAGTCAGGAATACCGGCTGCCTGGCATTGGCCAAGCTGAACTCAGAAGGTGTCATCGCAGGGTGCGAGGGGGACGTGCCTGCCATGCTGTCGATGAAGATAGCGCAGTCGATAACGGGCGTGAGTGGCTTCCAGGCCAATCCTGCCAGGATTGATCCTGAGACTGACGAAGTGCTCTTTGCGCATTGTACCATTCCATTCAACATGGTAGAGCGCTATGAATTTGACACGCATTTCGAATCGGGCATCGGCATTGGGATAAGGGGCTACATGAAGGAGGGGCCTGTAACAATCTTCAAGGTGTCAGGCCGTCTGTCACGCTATTTCGCAGAGGAAGGTGAACTGATTCGCAATCAGGCAGAGCCAGACCTTTGCAGAACTCAACAGGTTATCAGGCTGTGTCGTCCAAGTGTGGCTTCATATTTCCTGACCGACCCTATAGGCAACCATCACATCATTCTGCCAGGCCATCATAAAGAATTGATAGAAGAGATACTAAGGTAATATGGACAAGCTCACCGCACAACAACGACATAGGAACATGTCGGCTATTCGGTCGAAGGACACGAAGCCGGAGATGATTGTGCGGCGTGGTCTTTGGAAACGAGGATTCCGCTATCGGCTGAACCACAAACGACTGCCCGGGCATCCTGACTTGGTGCTGAGGAAATATAGGACGTGCATCTTTGTAAATGGATGCTTTTGGCATGGACATTTTGTGTTTTCAGACTCTATGAATAGTTCTGCGTGTTGCAAGATTCCGAATACGAATCGTGACTTCTGGGTAACGAAGATCCGCAGGAACAAGGAACGTGACAGGGAAGAGCAACTCAAATTGGCAGAAATGGGTTGGCATTGCATCACGGTATGGGAGTGCGAACTGAAGCCGTCTAAACGTGAAGAGACACTGGACTCGATTGCGTTCACGTTGAACCATATATGGCTTCAGGATCATCAGACACGTGTTACTGCCTATCCGCAGCAGAATGAAGAGGATATGCAAATGCCAATGGCAGCAGAAGGAGATGATCAATAGGAGATTCACTTTGGCCAAGACAATGGTCATGGGTATTTTGTTTAGTATACAAAAACGATTTATAGGTTGCACGCCCTTTGTATATCGGCGATGTTACAACGTTACAACCTATATTCCAAAAAACTGTATGTAAAAAACAGTAAGGGTGACGCATCGCTGAAGCCAGGACTGATATGGGCAGGCTATAAGGCTATACAATCATCGCCAGGAAACAAAAAATCCGCAAGAATCTAAAACTCAGAGTCTTGCGGATTTTAATAAGTGATCCCGTTGGGATTCAAACCCAAGACCTTCAGAACCGGAATCTGACGCTCTATTCAGCTAAGCTACGGGACCAGAGTTGCTCGAAAGCGGATGCAAAGGTACAATAAAAAATTGAAAAATTGAAGAATTGAAGAATTGAAGTATTGAGAATTATGATTTCTTAACGGTGTGGGCGAATGCGCAAAATGTTAGCAAATATCAAGGATTTGTGTCATTTTGCGAAAAATTTTCGCGTTTTGCTTGCAGAATTATAATAAATATGATACCTTTGCACGCAAATTTTACATAAACAGAATATGGGACAAGTAATCAAGCCATTAAACTATGAGGCGCTGCTCGACATGAAGCAGACCGAACAGGGTATCAAACTGATAAAGGAGTTCTTCCAGCAGAACCTGTCGACGGAGCTGCGTCTGCGTCGCGTGACAGCTCCGCTGTTCGTGCTGAAAGGCCTGGGTATCAACGACGACCTGAACGGTGTGGAGCGCGCAGTGACTTTCCCCATCAAGGATCTGGGCGATGCTCAGGCTGAGGTGGTGCACTCACTGGCCAAATGGAAGCGCCTCTCATTGGCAGAATACAAGATAGAGCCAGGCTACGGCATCTATACGGACATGAACGCCATACGTGCCGACGAGGAGCTGGACAACCTGCATTCGCTGTATGTGGACCAGTGGGACTGGGAGGCCGTGATACGCAAGGAAGACCGTACGCTGCAGTTCTTGAAGAACGTGGTGGAGCGTATCTATGCCGCTATCCAGCGCACGGAGTATCTGACCTGTGAGACCTATCCACAGATCAAGCCGTTCCTGCCAGAGAAGATCCACTTCATACATGCCGAGGAACTGCTGAAGATGTATCCCGACCTGACGCCAAAGGAGCGTGAAGATGCCATCTGCAAGGCTTACGGTGCAGTATTTATAATAGGTATAGGCGGCAAGCTGTCGAACGGAGAGAAGCACGACGGACGTGCACCAGACTACGACGACTGGTCGACAGTGGCAGAAAACGGCCTGCAGGGACTCAATGGCGATATCTTGATATGGTATCCTATCCTGGGTCGCTCGTTCGAACTTTCGTCGATGGGTATCCGTGTTGATAAGGAGAGTCTGCTGCGCCAGTTGAAGATAGAGGGTAAGGAGGAGCGTGAACAGCTCTACTTCCACAAACAGCTGCTGAGTGGCAAACTGCCCTTGAGCATCGGAGGCGGTATTGGTCAGAGCCGTCTGTGTATGGTGTTGCTCCACAAGGGGCATATCGGTGAGATACAGGCTTCGATTTGGCCTGACGATATGCGCAAGGAGTGCAAGGATCTGGGTATGAACCTGATCTGACCCTAAGGCTTCCAGTTTAAGCGAGTTCGAGATCGAAAGCCTGTCGTAGTTTCTCTACGGCAGGATTTTCTTTGCTCAGCAGTTCGAACTGTTCGCGCCGTGTGAGTATCTTCACCTGGTCGGGCTTGTCGCTCACGAGGATTTCGAGGGTAATCTGATTGTTGTGCAGATAGATCTGCAGGGTTTTGACGATGCTCTTCAGGATGTTGTCCATCTCCTGTTTGACGAGTGCATTTTCTACCGTCACCTGCAGATGGGGCATCTCGGTGATGACGGGGGCCATATTCTTCATGCGGGTAGAGATGCCGATGAGTTCTTGTCGCTGCTGAGGCATTCGGTTGCACATGGAGAGCCACTGGAATTCGAGGTCTTCCTGAGTAAACGGCTGGTCGTCAGACTGTTGTTGCGCCTTGGTATCGCCGATGGTGCCAGGGATGATGTTCATCTTCGAGGGCTTCGACTTCTGTCGGAGGTTGCTCCATGAGAAGCCGATGTTCTTCAGATTGGGAGCCTTGGGGGCCTGTGCGGATGGCTGTGGGGTAGGGGCTATGACCTCCTTGACTGCAGTTTCCACACGGCGGTCTTCAGCACGCTCAACCGCGGCTACCTGTGGGGCCGCTGTCTTGGGTTGAGACTGCTGAAGGAGTTGCTTGAACAGGGATTTTAATCTCTTGGGGCTACGCCCCGCGCTGGCCCCCTCGTCGGGCTGGGTGATCTGTGCGATCTCGATGAGTGTCAGCTCTACGAGCAGTCGCTTGTTACTCGACTGGCGATAGTTGATGTCGCACTGGTTCATCAGTCGTAGTGCCTGATAGAGGAATCTGGTGTCGGCGTGCTTGGCCTGTTCCAGATATCGCTCCCGTTGCTTGTCACTGACCTCGAGCAGAGGCAGCGTCTGGGCATCCTTGGCCATCAGCACATTGCGTACATGTCGGGCGAGCCCCTGAATGAGCAGCCCGCCGTCGAAACCGTTGTTGATGACTTTGTTGAGCAGCACCATAATGTCGCTCACCTTATTATTTATAGCGAGGTCGATGATTTGGAAGTAGTTGTCCGCATCGAGCACGTTGAGATCCTCGATAACCTTCTGATAGGTGATGTTCCCCTGACAGAAAGAAGCCGCCTGGTCGAAGATGGATAGTGCGTCGCGCATGCCTCCGTCAGCCTTTTCGGCGATGACAGCGAGGGCTTCTTCCTCGAAGGTGATGCCTTCCTGCTTGGCAACGTTCTTCAGGTGGTCGATGGTGTTGCGCACCGTCATGCGTTCGAAGTCGTAGATCTGGCATCTGGAGAGGATGGTGGGGAGGATCTTGTGCTTCTCGGTGGTGGCCAGGATGAAGATGACGTGGGCAGGTGGTTCCTCAAGGGTCTTGAGAAAGGCGTTGAAGGCTGCGGTGGAGAGCATGTGTACCTCGTCGATGATGAACACCTTATAGCGTCCCAGTTGTGGTGGGATGCGTGTCTGCTCCATGAGTGTCTTGATGTGCTCCACCGAGTTGTTGGAGGCGGCGTCGAGCTCGAATATGTTGAGCGAGCGCTGTTCGTTGAACGACAGGCACGACTCGCACTCGTTGCACGCCTCGCCCTCTGCAGTGGGGTTTTGGCAGTTGATGGCCTTGGCAAAGATACGGGCGCAGGTGGTCTTTCCCACGCCTCTGGGCCCGCAGAAGAGGTATGCATGGGCCAGTTTGCCGCTCTTGACGGCATTCTTCAGCGTGGTGGTGAGTGCTCCCTGTCCTACGACGGTGCCGAAGGACAAAGGCCTGTACTTACGTGCTGAAACGATATATTCCATAGGTGTCTGATATAATTTTTGTGCAAAGATACGAAATAATTCATAATTCATCATGCATAATTCATAATTATTTTGTAATTTTGCATCGAATTTATGAAAGTAGTAGATCGTATCAAGTCATTAGCCCTGAAGGTTTGGCATTCGCAGGCCCTGAAGTATTCTGTGGTCTGTATTTTGGGTGTACTCATCGTGGGTTTCCTCGATGAGAACAGCCTGTGGAGTCATCTAAAGAATCAGCACCGCATCAGCGAGCTGCAGGAGGAGATAGACAAGTACAACGCTGAGAACCAGCGCGACCAGGCTCAGATCAGAGAACTGGACCGCAATCCGAAGGCTATAGAGAAGATAGCCCGCGAACGGTATTTCATGAAGACTGACGACGAGGACATCTTTGTGCTGAGCGACGACGATCGTGCTCCAAAATCGATTGTGAGTGATGAGGCAGCTGAGTAAGACCGAGAACGCGATATTCTTGTTGGGTGCAGTGCTGATGGTGATAGGAGCCGGCAGCAGTGTGCTGATGTGGAAAGGTGCCCCCTACGTGTTCGCCCTTGGAGCTCTGGGCTTTGCCTCGATGCAGATGCTGCAGCGCTACGAAGGCAAGAATGTGGTGATACGTCGTCTGCGCAGGATGATGCTCCTGAGCGATATCCTCTTCCTGGTGTCTGCTCTGCTGATGTTTGCAAGCCAGGGCAATTTCCTTGGTCTTTCGCATATCACCTATATAGAATATGTGTACAACAAGTGGGTGATTACGCTGCTCATCGCAGCCATCCTTCAACTCTATTCTACGCACAGAATTGCAAATGAACTGGCAAAAGAATAAAAAAAACTATAAAAGTTTGCACATTTGTTTTAAAATGCGCAAATTTTTTTTTCTGATTCAATAGAACGTTGTACATTTGCAGCATAAACAAATCGTTATGAACAAAATAGTATATGTACTGGTAGCTATTCTCACGTTGACCTCGTGTGCTGAATCCTACAACATACAGGGTTCATCCACTGTGTCGTCGCTTGATGGAAATAAACTATATCTGAAGGCCGTCAAGGATCAGGAACTGAAGAACATCGATTCCTGCGACGTGGTTCACGGCAAGTTCCGTTTCACGGGCCTGCTGGATACAATCCGTATGGCAAGCCTTTATATGGACGACGAGAGTATCATGCCCGTGGTGGTGGAGAAAGGCGAGATAGAGATCAAGATCGACAATGCCAACCAGCGCGTCAGTGGTACCCCTCTGAACGACAAGCTCTATGAGTTTATCACCCTTCACAACCAGTTGAGCAACGAGATGGGCGAACTGTCGCACAAGCAGAGTCAGATGATGCTCGACGGTATCGACGAGGGCACCATCAACCAGCAGCTCTCCGTGGAGGCAGCCCGTATCGCACAGCAGGAGGACAGCCTGGTGACCAATTTCATCGTGGACAACTTTGACAATGTGCTGGGTCCCGGTGTGTTTATGATGATGACAGGCTCCTATCCCTATCCGGTGCTGACACCCCAGATAGAGGACATCATGAGCAAGGCCACGAAGAAATTCAAGGATGACGCCTATGTCAAGGAGTACTATCGTGTGGCCAACGAGATACAGGCCCGTCAGAACGGACTGGTAGACGATGCAGCAGAGACCGCCGCCCAGCAGCCTCCTGTGGCTCCCGCTGCTCCCAGTGTGCTGGCCACCGACTCGCTGCATTCACCGCTTACTAATGCCCCCAAGCCATGAGGACGCTCGTCAAGGGAGGAACCATCGTCAACGAAGGCAAGCCCTTTGATGCTTCCGTCCTGATTGACGGAGAACAGATAGCACGGATTATTCCTGGCTCAGAACAGCCCGAAGCACCTGTCGACATGACGATTGATGCTTCGGGCTGTTTTGTGCTGCCAGGCATCATCGACGACCATGTGCACTTCCGTGAGCCAGGACTGACAGAGAAGGCTGACATAGAGAGCGAGAGTCGTGCGGCTGTGGCAGGAGGCGTCACCTCCTATCTGGAGATGCCCAACACCGTGCCCCAAACTACTACTCTGGAAGCCCTCGAAGAGAAATTCCGTCTGGCATCATGTAAGAGCCATGCCAATTACAGTTTCTTTTTCGGTGCTACCAATGATAATGCCGACCTCTTTCCTCAGCTCGACATACACCGTATACCAGGTATCAAGCTCTTTATGGGGTCATCGACGGGCAATATGCTGGTAGACCGTCGCCAGGCCTTGGAACGGATTTTTGCAACAGCACCATTACCCATTATGACCCACTGCGAGGATACGTCCATCATCAACCGCAATATGGAGCAGGCCAAGGCACTCTATGGCGTTGATCCCGATGTGAGTCATCATCCCGAAATACGTAGCGAGGAGGCCTGCTACGAGAGTACCCGCCTGGCGGTAGAACTGGCCGTGAAGCACCATGCACGCCTCCATGTGGCACATCTGACAACAGCACGCGAACTGGAACTCTTTGAACCTTTCCCTGGTTCAATGATTACGGCTGAGGCTACTGTCAGCCACCTCTATTTCTCTGACCGTGACTATCGTTCACTGGGCACCCGTATCAAGTGCAACCCGGCCGTCAAGACAGAGCGCGACCGTGATGCCCTGCAACAGGCCCTTGGTGATGGACGCATCGCCGTGGTGGCTACTGACCACGCCCCCCATTTGTTATCGCAGAAGGAGGGAGGCTGTGCTCGTGCTGCCAGTGGGATGCCGATGGTGCAGTTCTCGCTTGTTACCATGCTCGAACTGGTGGATAGGGGAGTGCTGACGGTGGAGCGCCTGGTAGAACTGATGTGTCACCATCCTGCCCAGCTCTTCGGCATTCGCAACAGAGGCTTCATCCGTGAAGGCTATCAGGCCGACATGGTGCTGGTGCGCCCCAATACTGGATGGGTGGTCAGCAAGAGTCTGATCCAGAGTAAGTGTGGCTGGAGTCCGATGGAGGGTCACATGTTCCTATGGCGAGTGGAGCGTACCATCTGTAATGGCCACAGCGTCTATGCAGACGGAAAGGTGGACACTGATTATATAGGTCAACCACTCCAGTTCCGATGACACTTACTTACGAGATATCCGATATTGCGTCCTACATCAACTGGGTCTATTTCTATCATGCCTGGGGGATGTCGGGGAAGCCTGAAACCGAGATACAGAAACTACGCCAGGAGGCCGAGACAGCCCTTATGGAATGTGAGGGGCGCTATCAGGCCTTTGCCCGCTTCCGTCTCTTCGATGCCAATAGCGATGGCGACGATCTGATAGTCGGGACAGGGAGAGAGCATGTCTCCATCCCCTTCCTCCGGCAACAGCAGCCGGGTAGTGATTTCCTGTGTCTCTCTGATTTTGTGCGTCCTCTCTCTTCTGGCATCTCCGACAGAATAGGCATCTTTGCTACCAGCGTCTCGCATGGCTTGGAGACAGACTATGATGCCGACCCCTATCAGAAGATGATGATGCAACTGCTGGCAGACCGCTTGGCAGAAGCTGCTGCCGAACGGATGCACGAGGAGGTTCGCAAACACTATTGGGGGTATGCTCCTGAGGAAAACCTGACGATTGCAGAGATGCAGCAGGAGCGATTCCAAGGCATCCGACCTGCCGTGGGCTATCCATCGTTGCCCGATACAAGCCTTAATTTCGTGATCGACTCACTGCTCGACCTCTCGCAGATTGGTATACGCCTCACGCAGAGTGGAGCCATGAAGCCTCATGCCAGTGTCTCTGGCTTGATGATAGCCCATCCCAGGGCCCGCTATTTCTCGCTTGGTAAGATTGGCGAAGACCAACTACTCGACTATGCACGTCGACGTGGACTCCCTGTGGAGTACTTGCGTCGATTCCTTGCTGCCAATCTGTGACTATTTTCTTCGCAAGGTGAGAACGACAATCTCACCTGTAGCTCCGAATCGGAACGGGATGAGACCTCCGACGCCGGCAGTGACGAAGAGCGACTGACCGTCTTCCTCATACCATCCGTTGGTCTCCTTGCCAGTCATCGAGATGGGTGACCATCCGAAGATGGAGAACTGTGCATTGTGAGTGTGTCCGCTGAGGGTGAGCTGAGCCCTGCCGTCGGGGATGATCTTTCGGCGCCAGCTGGAAGGGTCGTGCTCGAGCATGATGATAAAGTCGTCTTTGCTCTTTCCCAGTGTCTTACCGATGTTGCCCTTCTGGGGAAAATGCTTTCCGTCGCCATCGTTCTCCATGCCTGCGATGACGATGTGCTGCTTGCCTCGCTCTATTATGTGATGCTCATTGCGTAACAGGGTCCACCCCATCTGCCGTTGCAGACTGATGGTTTCCCGGCAGTTGGCCACCTTGCCTGCCTGGTCGAGAGCGACATACTGCGCATAGTCGTGGTTGCCAAGTACGGAGTAGACGCCGTCTTTGGCCTTCAGCTGTGCGAGCAGGTCCCGGTGCTGATAGAGGTCGGAGGGCTGGGTGTTCTGCAGGTCGCCAGTGAACACGATCATGTCGGGCCTTTGGGCGTTGATGCTGTCAATGGCCTTTTGCAGTATCCACTGTTTGTCACCTGCATAGCTGCCTACATGGGCATCGGAGAAGATGACTATCCTGTAGCCGTCGAAGGCCTGAGGCAGATCGGGTGAGGCATAGGTATGATGGTTCACCTCCAGTTTCTGGAATCCGATGAAAGAGCCGTAGAGCACGATGTACCAGACGATGGGCACCGCAAGGAGTCCCACCAGATTGCCGTAGTTCTTGGCTGGGCGAGTCGAACTCTTCTTATGGAATATCTTGCTCAGGGTAAGGCCTGTGATGGAGCAGAGTACATAGACTGCCTTGGGAATGACGATGAGTCCCAGCAACAGCAGGTAGATATAGACGACGTTCGGGTTGTCGGGAATGAAATTCTTCTCATTCATCAGGTGGATGGTGTATGCCACCATCACAGCCGAAGGTACCCAGTAGAGCAGTCGCCGCCATGTGGGGAAACGATGACGCCAGTAGTGCTGGTCGAGATACAAGTCGGGTAGGAGGATGAGTAGGAAAAACAGGTATGGTGCTCTTGCAATCATAATTTCCAGGTTTCAATTATCAGTTATCAATCATTGGTCCGGGTTCTCCACGTAGCCCTGATATTCGGGCGTGAGAGCCGACATCACGGAATCGTAGGCTTGTCGCATGGTGGCCTCTATATTCTCCGGCCCCTGTCCTACGGGGTAGATGGCCTGATGAATCGTCAGGGTGAGCGGATGCCAGTTGATGAGGGCGAACCCTTTCTGTCGCGGCAGGATGTCGAACGATCCGTTGATGGTCAGCGGTACTACGGGCAACTGCAGCTCGTCGGCCAGTGCGAAGGCTCCCTTCTTGAATTTTCCCATATGCCCAGTGAAGGTGCGGGCTCCCTCAGGGAAAACGGTGACGCTATAGCCCTCCTGAAGAATCTTGCGGGCTGTCTCGTAGGTCTTCTGAATCTTCTTGGGTCCCCGTTTGTCGACCATAATCTGGTGTGACTTCTCGCAGGCATAGCCCACAAAGGGAATCTTGCGCAGCTGGTGCTTCATCATCCACTTGAAGTTACGGCCCAGATAACCGTAGATCAGGAATATGTCGAAAGCTCCCTGATGGTTGCTCACGAACACGTAGCTCTGGTCTTTCTCCAGATGTTCGCTGCCCTCTACCTTGACGGGTATGAGCAGCGTCTTGAGAATGGTCTTGGCCCACCAGCGCCCAGGGTAGTAACCCCAGAAGTGGCCGTTACCGATGGTGGTGCCGATGCCCACTTCCAGAGCCGTGATGATGGTGACAATCACCAGTACGGGCACTCCGATGAATATCTGATAGATACGGTATAGCAAAGTAATCATAATGGGATCATTACTCATTACTTATTTTGGGATACTTCCTCAACCATCCGTCGAGCCTCAGGCGCATCACGCCGAAGAATGCCTCACCGAAGATGCCACCGGACATCTTGCTGGTGCCCTCGCGACGGTTGACGAAGACCACACTGACCTCCTTGATCTTGAATCCGATCTTATAGGCCGTATATTTCATCTCTATCTGGAAACCATAGCCCTTGAAGCGGATCTTGTCGAGCTCGATGGTCTCCAGCACGCGCCGCTTATAGCACTTGAAACCGGCAGTCGTATCGTGAACCTTGAAGCCAGTGACGATACGCACATATTTTGAGGCAAAGTAGCTCATCAGCACACGCCCGATGGGCCAGTTGACCACGTTAACCCCCGATACGTAGCGAGAGCCGATAGCCAGGTCGTAACCCTCGTCATGGCAGGCTGCATAGAGCCGCGGCAAGTCGTTGGGGTCGTGACTGAAGTCGGCATCCATCTCGAAGATGTATTCATAGTCGTGCTGCAGGGCCCACTTGAATCCCATGATGTAGGCCGTGCCAAGACCTTGCTTGCCGCTTCGTTCGAGGATGAACAGGCGGTCGCCAAACTCTGTGGCCATCATCTGCCTGACGATGGCAGCAGTCCCGTCTGGTGATCCGTCGTCGATGACGAGGATATGGAAGCATTTCTCCAAGCCGAATACGGCCCGGATGATTCTTTCGATGTTCTCCTTCTCGTTATACGTCGGAATGATAACGATACTGTCACTTTTGTGCATAATCTGAGTATTCACGCTACAAAGGTAATTAAAAAACTGAACACATGAACATAAAGACACAAAGTTTTCCCCTTTTTAACTTTTCTTTGTGTCTTTCACCCTTTCTGTTCCATTAAAAAGTAGTAACTTTGACCTGACGCTCTTAGGTACTCTCGCTTGAGAAATCCCAAATAAAATTTGGTTTTCTGCTCGCTTATTCGTACCTTTGCAGCCAGTTCGCGATGAATATACAGGAATTAGTGAAACTCTATGCCAAGCTGCCGCAGGTGTCGGCACTGGCTCAGGCGTTGGGGAAATCATCTGTCAGGACGATTTTCCTCGAGGGCTTGTTGGGCTCCTCGGCGCCTATGGTGTTCGGAAGTCTGGCTCCGAAGTGTAAGTCTCCGTTGTTGTTCATCCTCCAGGATGCAGAGGAGGCAGGTTATTTTTACCACGACCTGATACAGTTGATGGGCGAAGGCGATGTACTCTTCTTCCCCAGTAGTTATCGGCGTGCTATCAAGTACGCCCAGCGAGATGCGGCCAGTGAGATCCTCCGCACAGAGGTGCTCTCCCGATTGTCCTCGCTTTCCTCCTCACTCTATGTCGTCACCTATCCTGAGGCCGTCGCCGAACTGGTGGTCTCACAACAGAGTCTCGATGCCCGCACTCTCACCTTGGAACAGGGGCAGACCGTCGATGTGACTGAGGTGGAGAAAAGCCTCAAGGAGTTCGGGTTCCGTGAGGTTGACTATGTCTATGAACCAGGACAGTTCGCCCTTCGCGGTTCTATCCTCGATGTCTATTCCTACAGTTGCGAGTATCCTTATCGTGTCGATTTCTTCGGTGACGATATTGACTCCATTCGTACGTTCGAAGTGGAGGATCAGCTGTCGAAGGATCGCCGTGACCGTATAGAGATTGTTCCGGAACTGGCTACCGAGACTGGCGACAAGGTGCCTTTCTTGTCGTTTGTCCCCAAGGAGACGCTGCTCGTGGTGAAAGACTACCTTTATGTGCGTGATGCTGTCGACAGGGCCTACCAGGAAGGCTTCTCCGAGCAGGCCCGTATGGAGCAGATGGCTGAGGCCACCGAGATGGAACAGCGTGACATCGAGCGCCAGCTGCGTCGCGATTCCCAGTTGATTTCCGGACCTCAGTTTATGGCTGATGCCGAAAACTTCCGTAGGATAGAGTTCGGCCATCGGCCCTCTCAGCAGCCACAGGCCACCCTGCGGTTCAATATCTCCGTACAGCCTCTCTTCCACAAGAACTTCGACATGCTGAAGCAGTCGTTTGAGGATTTCCTCCTGCAAGGTTACCGTATCTTCGTCCTTGCCGACAGCCAGAAGCAGAATGAGCGTCTGAAGGAGATTCTTGCCGTAGGTACCAGTAGCGACGCATCCCTCTTTACGCCTGTAGAAAAAACGCTTCACGAGGGTTTTGCCGACACCGACCTGCGATACTGCATTTTCACCGACCACCAGATATTCGACCGTTTCCACAAGTACAACCTCCGCAGCGACAAGGCTCGTAGCGGAAAGATGGCCCTCACGCTGAAGGAGATACAGCAGTTTGAGATTGGTGATTTCGTGGTGCATGTGGATCATGGCGTGGGCAAGTTTGGCGGACTGGTGCGCATGCCTGTCACTAATGCCGCCGGACAACAGGGCTATCAGGAGATGATCAAGATCCTCTACCAGCACGGCGACAGCATCTACGTGAGTATCCACTCGCTCTATAAGGTGTCGAAATACAAGTCGCAGGATAATGGTGAGCCCCCTCGACTGTCCACTCTTGGCACAGGTCAGTGGGAACGTCTGAAGGAGCGTACCAAGAACCATATCAAGGACATCGCCCGCGACCTGATCAAACTCTATGCCAAGCGTCGGCGAGAAAAGGGCTTTGCCTTCAGTCACGACTCCTATCTACAGCACGAGCTGGAGGCCAGCTTCCTCTATGAGGATACCCCCGACCAGCTGAAGGCCACCCAGGATGTTAAGGCTGATATGGAACGGGCGCGCCCCATGGATCGACTGGTCTGTGGTGATGTGGGCTTTGGAAAGACGGAGGTGGCCGTGCGTGCTGCCTTCAAGGCTGCCTGCGACGGCAAGCAGGTGGCCGTGCTTGTGCCTACCACCGTACTGGCTTATCAGCACTATCGTACCTTTGCCAGCCGACTGAAGGATATGCCTGTCCGTGTGGACTATCTTACGAGGGCCAAGTCGGCCAAGCAGACAACTCAACTGCTGAAGGACCTGGCCGAAGGAAAGGTTGATATTATAATAGGTACGCATAAACTCATCGGCAAGACGGTGAAGTTCCATGATCTTGGTCTGCTCATCATCGATGAGGAACAGAAGTTTGGCGTCTCTACCAAGGAGAAACTGCGCCAGATGAAGTCTAATGTCGATACGCTGACCATGTCGGCCACGCCTATTCCCCGAACCCTTCAGTTCTCTCTCGTTGGAGCCCGCGACCTGAGTGTCATACAGACACCGCCTCCTAACCGTTACCCCATACAGACGGAGATTCATACTTTCGGCGCTGAGATTGTCACGGATGCCATCAACTTTGAGATGTCGCGCAACGGACAGGTCTATTTCGTCAACAACCGTATCAGTGACCTGACTCATATTGCCGAGATGATCCACAAGTACATCCCCGATGCTCGCATTGCCATTGGGCATGGACAGATGAAACCGGAAGAGTTGGAGAAGATCATCCTCGATTTCTCCAACTATGATTACGATGTGCTGCTCTCTACCACCATCGTAGAGAATGGCATCGACATTCCTAATGCCAATACCATCATCATCAATGGTGCCCACAACTTCGGACTCTCTGATCTCCATCAGATGCGTGGTCGCGTGGGACGGGGCAACCGCAAGGCTTTCTGCTATCTGCTTGCACCACCCTTGGCTGCTCTCAATCCTGAGTCGCGCCGACGCCTGGAAGCCCTCGAGAACTTCTCCGACCTGGGCTCTGGCATCAATATAGCCATGCAGGATCTTGACATCCGTGGGGCGGGCAACCTCTTGGGAGCTGAACAGTCGGGTTTCATCTCCGATCTTGGCTACGAGACCTATCAGAAGATTCTGCAGCAGGCCATGACGGAACTTCGCAACGAGGAGCCTGAGTTCACGGCGGCAGAGAATCATGGGGACAGGTTGCTTGATAGCAGCTCTGTCGCCAATAGTGTTCAATCTTCCGCTCGACCGAAGGACGCTAACTACCAACGGGACGCAAGAATGTCGAATGCGCAATACTCAACGTTCGGTGCTCAATTTGTCGACGACTGTGCCGTGGAGTCCGACATCGAGATGTACTTCCCCGATCAGTATGTGCCGAGCGACTCTGAGCGCATGCTGCTCTATCGCGAACTCGACAACATAGCCAATCGGCATGATCTGGATGCACAGCTCGAGGCTTATCGCAGCCGACTGAAAGACCGCTTTGGCGATATCCCCGAGGTGGCTGAAGAACTGATTCGGGTGGTGTCGCTCCGTGTGCTTGGCAAGCAGCTCGGCGTCGAGAAGCTTATGCTCAAGCAGCAGAAGATGTTCCTCTACTTCGTGAGCCGTCCGGAAAGCCCCTACTATCAGAGCGAGACATTCGGACGAGTCATAGACTATATGGCTCGCAACGTGCGCCGCTGCAATCTCCGTGAAGCCAACGGCAAGCGCTCGATGGTGGTCACCGATATCCCTTCCGTGGAGACTGCACTGACAGTCTGTCGGTCTATTCTGTCAGATTGACATACATATTTCCCTTCTAAGTTAGAATGGGTGCCGAAGGGTGGGGTGGTCTGAACCATTGCTTATTTTTGGCACATAATTTGCCTTTTGTTTAGTGAACGATGCTCCTAGACAGAGCTGAATTCATAGAATATTAAGTTGAACAAATTAAAAATATAATTAGGAGGTAAAGATTATGATGCCAGTAATGAGAAGTAACAGTTGGATTCCCAGTGTGTTCAATGATTTGTTTGATACGGACTTTATGCCGAAGGCCAATTGTACGGCTCCCGCTATCAATGTGAAAGAAAGCGACAAGGCCTACACTGTAGAACTTGCTGCACCGGGCATGAAAAAGGAGGACTTCAATGTTCACATCAACGATGAGGGCAACCTGATCATCAAGATGGAACAGAAGAACGAGAAGAAGGATGAGGACAAGAACACCCGCTACCTGCGTCGTGAGTTCTCTTACTCAAAGTTCGAGCAGACGCTGATCCTGCCTGACGACGTGAAGAAGGAGGATATCTCTGCCAAGGTTGAGCACGGCGTACTCACCGTAGAGCTCCCGAAACTCGTCGAGGAGAAGGTGAAGGTCTCCCGTCAGATCAATATCGCATAAGTTAATCGTCTTTTGAGTGTTGATAAATGAGATCCCTCGGCGCATTGCCGAGGGATTTTCTTGTCCCATACTTTAACTTCGGACCTGGCCCCAGCTTAAAGTTACTTTAACTTCGGACCTGGCCCCAGCTTAAAGTTACTTTAACTCCGGACCTGTTTCATATCACTCCTTTTCTTAATAATTCTATAGATGAAAACTCAGAAAGAATGAAAAAGAGAGGGCGTGTTTTTTTGAACATGCCCTCTCTGCTGTTATGATCAGTCGAATTACTGTTTGTCGAGCTCTGCGAGGTTCGCTGCGATCATCTCGTCGGTGACGGTGTAGTTCTGCAGGTCGCCCTTGATGAAGGCCTCGTACGAAGGCATGTCGATGAGTCCGTGGCCGGAGAGGTTGAACAGGATGACCTTCTCCTCGCCTGTCTCCTTGCACTTCTTGGCCTCACGGATGGTTGCAGCGATGGCGTGGGTGCTCTCCGGGGCGGGGATGATGCCCTCGGTACGGGCGAAGAGCATACCTGCCTCGAAGGTCTCCAACTGGGGGATGTCCACACCGTGCATCAGTCCGTCCTTGATTAGCTGACTGATGATCATGCCTGCTCCATGGTAGCGGAGACCGCCAGCGTGGATGTTGGAGGGCTTGAAGTTGTGGCCCAGGGTGTACATCGGCAGCAGGGGAGTGTAGCCTGCCTCGTCACCGAAGTCGTAGCGGAACTGTCCGCGGGTGAGCTTGGGGCAGCTGTCGGGCTCTGCGGCAATGAATTCCGTGGTCTTGCCGTCCAAGAGGTTGTGGCGCATGAAGGGGAAGGAGATGCCTCCGAAGTTGGAACCGCCGCCGAAGCAGCCAATCACGATGTCGGGATATTCTCCTGCCATTGCCATCTGCTTCTCAGCCTCCAGACCGATGATGGTCTGGTGCAGGCCTACATGGTTCAGCACGGAACCCAGGGTGTACTTACAGTTCGGGGTGGTGGTGGCCAGCTCTACGGCCTCGGAGATGGCTGTGCCCAGAGAACCGGAGTGGGTGGGATCCTTGGTGAGGATATCCTTTCCGGCACGGGTAGACATTGAGGGAGAACCTGTGACGACAGCTCCGAAGGTACGCATGATGCTGGAGCGATAGGGCTTCTGCTGCATCGTGATCTTCACCTGATAGACGGCACAGTCCAGACCGTAGATCTTGGCGGCATAGCTCAGGGCTGCTCCCCACTGGCCAGCACCAGTCTCGGTGGTCACATTCGTGGTTCCCTCCTGCTTGGCATAGTAGCACTGGGGCAGGGCGGAGTTGATCTTGTGTGAGCCCAGCGGGTTGGTGCTCTCATTCTTGAAGTAGATATGTGCGGGGGTGCCAAGGGCCTCTTCCAGTGCATAGGCACGCACCAGCGGGGTAGAACGGTAGTACTTGTATTTCTCGAGCACATCCTCGGGGATGTCGATCCATCGGTGCTCTGTATCCAACTCCTGCACGCAGCACTCGCGGGGGAAGATGTGTGCCAGGTCGTCTACACCCAGGGGCTGCTTGGTAGCCGGGTGGATGGGGGGCATGGGCTTGTTGGGCATGTCTGCCTGGATGTTATACCACTGTGTAGGAATCTCACTCTCTTGAAGGATGAATTTTTTCTGTTTAGCCATAATAAATAAGTTTTGGATTGGTAATATCCGCTGCAAAGGTACTAAATAATTGTGAATTATGAGTGATGAATGATGAATTATTTTCCGCCTCCGTGACAAATTAGCTGTTTTTTGTCTGTAAACTGTCCATAAACTCCTTGGGTTGCATGCCGAAGTGCTTCTTGAAGCAGGTGGAGAAATACTTCGGGTCCTGGAAGCCTACCTTGTAGGCCAGGTCGCTGATGCGCTGGCTGGGGTCTTGCTCTGCCAGGCGGCGTGCTTCTTTCATCCTCACGTCGCGGATGAAACTGCTCACGTTCATGCCTGTGATGGTTCGCAGCTTGTTGTAGAGGGTCGACGGACTGGCTCCCATGTCGGAGGCAAAGGTCTCTCGGTCATAGGTGGGGTCGCTCATGTGGGCTTCCAGGCATTCGGTAGCTTTTTTCAGGAACTCCTCCTCTGGCGTCAGCGGCTTCTCCTGTCCTCCTTCGCCTGGCTTGGGATAGTCTTGCAACAGGCGCCTGCGGTTCTCGATGATATTGTCGATGCGCAGCCTGAGGTCACTCAAGCGGAAGGGCTTGGTCAGATAGTCGTCGGCTCCGATGCGAAGGGCTTCCTGCTGGTCTTCTTCCTGAGTCCTGGCTGTCAGTAGGATGATAGGCAGGTGACTGTAGCTGGTGTCTTCCTTCAGGGCCGTTGTCAGCTCCAGTCCGTCCATCTCTGGCATCATCACGTCGGAGACGATCAGGTCCAGCGGGGTCTTGTGTACGATGTCGAGGGCCTCCTGGCCGTTCTTGGCTATCAGCACGTGGTAATGGGCACTCAGCACGTGGCGCATCAGCATCAGCAGTTCCAGATTGTCTTCCACTATCAGGATGCGGTAGGCTTCGTCGTCTTCGTTCTGCCTTGTGTCGAGTATCTCTTCATTGATATTGGGGATGATGGTGATGAAGTCGCTCACGGCATTGCTCGGGGTGCTGAAGTCGATCTTGTGCTCTTCGTCTATCTGTTCTGGCTTGAAGGCTTCCTTGGTGATGGGGAGTTTGATGCTGAACGTGGTGCCTACGCCTTCTTCGCTCTCACAACTGATGGTGCCTTTGTGCAGATAAACCAGGTCGTGGGTCAGTGCAAGCCCCAGTCCGGTACCGAAAGTCCTGTACCTGCGGTACTCGCCATCGTAGAAACGCTGGAAGAGGTTCTTCATCTTGTCCTTGGGGATACCGCACCCTGTGTCGCGTACCTTTATATATATAGTGTCGTACTTGCGACTGGTGCGTACTTCGAGAGATACCTTCCCTTCGGTGGTGTACTTAGCTGAGTTCGACAGCAGGTTGTAGATGATCTTGTCCAGTTTGTCGGTATCTATCCAGCCCATCATGCTTTCTGGCTCACAACTGATGGTGAACTGCAGATGCTTCTTGTCCATCAGAGGCTTCATACAGAGGGCGGTGTCGTGGATGTACTGCATCACGTCGCCCTGAGATACCAACAGTTTCAGTTCTCCGGCCTGCGACTTGCTGGTCTCCAGTATCTGCTGCAGCAATCTCACCATTCGTTGGATGTTCAGGTGCATCATGTCGTACTCCATGGCGTACTTGGGCGCTTCTTCCCGCAACTGGTCAACAGAGGCAGAGATGACGGTGAGGGGGGTGAGCAGGTCGTGGGTGATATCGGTGAATATTTGTCCCATCTTCAGTCGCTGCCTGACGCGTATATTCCGCCTGTAAACCTCTCTTCCGAGGAAGAAAGCTGCGATGATAATCGCGATAATGGCCGCAATCAGAATGGTCTGGGTATTCATATCGTAGGTTTTTAGTGCTGCAAAGGTAGAAAAAATGTGCGAATTAACCATCTTTTTTAGGAGAAAATCGTGTTTTTAGGGCAAAAAAGGTAGAAAATCCGTGATTTTAGGTCGAAAATCCGTTAAATAACGCATTTTAAACCTCAAATAATAGATACTCGACCTCACTTTCTTTTTTTTGCAGTACCTTTGCCGCTGAAAGATTTTTAATGGTTAAGGTTTATGGTTGATTAATTTAGTTTTTAAAGGAAAAGGCTCGTTGTGAAACGAGCCTTTTTCTATTCTGTAACCAGTATACTGCAATGTCTACTTCAGCAGTTCCTCTATTTGCTTCTCGATATGCTCCATTTTCTCTGTGGGCTCGAAGCGGGCAATCACCTGGCCCTTCTTGTTGATGAGGAACTTGGTGAAGTTCCACTTGATATCCGGCTTCTGCTTGTAGTCCGGATCGGCCTTCGAGAGCATATCGTCCAACAGGGCGCTCAGCTCATGCTCGGGGTCCCAGCCGGCAAAGCCCTTCTGCTCCTGCAGGAACTTGAACAGGGGGTCGGCATCCTCACCATTCACCTTCACCTTCTTGAAGCGGGGGAAGTCTGTACCGAAGTTGAGCTTGCAGAACTCGTGGATCGACTCGTCAGTGCCGGGAGCCTGCTGACCGAACTGGTTACAGGGGAAGTCGAGGATCTCGAAACCCTGGCTGTGGTACTTCTTGTAGAGGGCCTCCAGCTCGTCGTATTGCGGGGTGAAACCACACTTAGTTGCCGTATTGACAATCAGCAACACCTCATTGGCGTATTCCTTCAGGGATACGTCCTTGCCTTTTCTGTCCTTGACAGAGAATTCATAAACGGTTCTCATTTCCTATTTTAATAAATGTGTAAGATTGTGGCGACAAAGATACGCATTTTATTCCGCATCTCCAAATAATTGTTCCAAAATATTTGTTTTAAAGCTGCCAAAATCAAAAAGTGCGCTCATGGCATATGCAACTACCATCAACGCACTTTTAAATCTTGATTGCGATGTATCTCTTACTTCTTCGCAGCCTTACCGTAGCGGCTCATGAACTTATCAACGCGTCCTGCGGTGTCGACAAGCTTGCTCTTACCTGTGTAGAAGGGGTGAGAGCTGCTGGAGATTTCTACTTTTACCACCGGGTAAGTCTCGCCTTCGAACTCCACTGTGTCATTCGTCTTCGCAGTAGACCTCGAAAGGAACATATCGCCGTTGGACATGTCTCTGAACACGACGGGGCGATAGTTTTCTGGATGAATTCCTTTTTTCATTTTGAGTTTAATATTAATGTTTGAAATGTAATTTTCGCATAAAGCGGGTGCAAAGGTACGAATATTTTTCGGATTACACAAACTTTTCTCGCTTTTTTCTTTCTTTTGGTTGCTGTTATGAATTATTTGTTGTATCTTTGCATCCATAAATCCAATGACGAATGAGAAAGATTGAATTATTGCTACTGGCGGTCTTCCTGTTGCTTGGCACTAGCGTGTCATGGGCCAGACAGAAGAAATTTGCTGTCTATGGCGTGGGATTCTATAATCTTGAGAACCTCTTCGACACATGCCACGACAATGGCAAGAACGACTATGAGTTCCTCCCCGACGGCACCTTCAAGTGGACCGGCGTGAAATATACCAATAAGTTGCATAACCTCGCCCGAGTCCTCTCTGAAATGGGCACCGACAAACTGCCTAAAATCGGCTGTGCGGTCATCGGAGTGGCCGAGGTGGAGAATAGCCGGTGCCTCTCGGATCTGTGCGCTGAAGAGCCCCTGAAGGCCCGTGGATACAATTTCGTTCACGAGGAAGGTCTCGACCAGCGCGGCATCGACTGTGCCCTGCTCTACAACCCCTCGCTCTTCTCAGTGCGCGACACGCGTCTCGTACCTTATATTTATAGACTCCCACAGGATTCCCTGCGTGCCACGAGGGGATTCTTTGTGGTCAGTGGTACCATGGCCGGTGAGCATGTCACCGTCATCGTCTGCCATCTGCCTTCCAGGGGCTCCACATCCTTCTATCGCGAAGAAGGGGCTACACAGCTCAAGGCGGTGAAGGACTCGCTGATTGCTGACGATCCTGCCGTCAAACTGATTGTGATGGGCGATATGAACGATGATCCTCATGACCGGTCGATGGCTCAGTGCCTCGGGGCAAAGCGTAAGATCAGCGAGGTCTCTGATGGCGATATGTACAACCCCTGGTGGGATGTTCTGGCTTCGGGCACTGGCACCCTCTCTTACAAGGGGGCATGGAATCTCTTCGACCAGATCATCCTCTCGCCGTCTCTGCTCAACCGCCGGGAACAGCACGACTATAAGTCGCTGAAGCTCTTCTCACATCAGATATTCCGGCGTGACTACCTCTTCCAGCAGGAGGGCCCCTACAAGGGCACGCCTCTCCGCACCCATGGTGGAGGCCAGTGGCTCAATGGCTATAGCGACCATCTGCCCACTGTCGTCTATCTCATCAAGGCCCAAAAGTAGATCGGTTTTTGTTTATTGTTTAACGGTTATTGAATATGATTATTATCGGAATAGCTGGCGGATCCGGTTCTGGCAAGACCACCGTCGTCAAGCGAATTGCCAAGGCGCTGCCCCCTCATTGCTTCGCAGTCATACCTCTCGACTCCTACTACAACGATACCTCTGATCTTACCGACGAGGAAAGGAAGGCTATCAACTTCGACCATCCCGATGCCTTCGACTGGAAACTTCTCTCGGAACAAATCAAGAAACTCAAGAATGGGGAACCTATCGAACAGCCTACCTATTCGTATGTACTCTCCAATCGGTTGCCTGAGACGATTCATGTCGACCCAAAGCCGGTCATCATCCTCGAGGGAATCATGACACTGCACTACAAGAAGCTGCGCGACATGATGGACCTGAAGCTCTTTGTGGATACGGATAGCGATGTGCGTCTCATCAGGAATATCCGGCGCGACGTGGTAGAAAGAGGACGTACGGTAGAGATGGTGCTCGACCACTATGAGAACGATGTCAAACCCATGCACGAGCAGTTCATCGAACCCACCAAGAAGTTTGCCGACCTCATCATCCCCTGGGGAAGGGAGAACAAGACCGGCATCAACATCCTTAAGACTTACATCGAGGGCTTCTCACGGGAGGTCAAGGAAGAAATGGCTTCTCAGCCTCACTGACAGTCTTCTCCTCGCTGACAGTCTCAGTATCGCTGACAGTCTCAGCCTCGATAACCGTTTTCTCTTCGATGACCTCCTCGGCCACGGGTATTTCTTCCCGCTGGGCGGCCTTGCGCTTCTCGGAGTGGATCTTCATCGAGTTGATCAGCTCTGTCACGCCATAGAGCAGCGTACACCAACCCAGTATCATCATCGCCATCTCGGCTGGCTCCAGGGGCCTGATGATCACATAGAGACCTGTCAACAGGATGATACTCGGGAAAATCCAGTACCCGAAGCCTACCTTGCCGAAACGACGGGCATTGAGCAGGTTCATATACTGGTTGATGGCACCCAGCACGAGGATGAAGCCGATCACGTACATCAGACCCTTCACAAATACGGTGGGTGTCAGGGCCAGCAACAGTCCCAGAATCAGACTTCCCACACCCACGATGGGGAAGGTGGGCTTCTCAGTACTCGTCACCACCTGACCTGCTGCATCAGTTATCTCGTACTCGCCCACCTTACGCGTGGCATGGTAGTAGACCACCAGCGAGATAATGCCCGACAACAGAAAAAGACAGCCGATGGCTACGGTGATCCACGTCACGGTGTGGTCGGGGTACTTGATCAACAGAATACCGATGGCAAGGGCACTGATGGCTCGGAAAACTGAACTTTGTAGTATCTTCATATTCTTGTTTTTTCTTACGTGATGCTGCAAAGATACAAAATAATTATGAATTTTGAATGATGAATTATAAATTATTTTGTATATTTGCACGAAATTTTCTTATTATGACCACATTATACTTGGTAAGACATGGCGAGACTGTCGATAATGTCAGACAAATCATGCAGGGACAGACGCAGGGGCAACTGACTCCCAATGGCATCCAGCAGGCTCAGCAGGTGGCCGACGAGATGCGTCTGGTGCCACTCGATGCTGTTTTCTCCAGCGACCTGAAACGGTCGGTAGATACGGCACGGATCATTGCTGAGCCCCATGGCCTCGAGGTCGTCCAGACACCACTGCTGCGCGAACGTGACTGGGGAGGATTCACGGGCCGCTTCATCCCTGACCTCAAGGGTGAGGCATGGCCCGACGACATAGAGACATTGGAAAACCTTCTTTCGCGGGCTGGCGAATTCATCGCCTACGTCAGGGACGCATTCCCGGGAAAGAAGGTGCTGGCCGTGGGACATGGCATTGTCAACAAAGCCGTCCAGGCTGTCTATTATGGAAAATCAATGAGCGAGGTTCAGCGGATGATGAACGCTGAGGTGCGTATTCTCCAACTTTAGCGACGACCGCCTACATGGCCTCCGCCGTGGGAACCACCATGGCTGCCTCCTGAGAACGAACCGCCTCCACGGCTACCGCCACCTGAGAACGAACCGCCCCTGCTGCCGCCGAAGGATGCACTGCTGCGACCGCCTCCGAACGATGAACTGCTCCTGCTGCCGCCAAAGGATGCACTGCTGCGACTGCCTCCGAACGAACTGCTGCGATTGCTGCCCATCGATGAACGGCTTGAGCTGTTGCCGAAGCTACGGCTGGGGGTGCTGTAATTGCTGCGGGAACTGCCCATGGAACTTCTGTCACTGCCGTAGGAGCGATGACCCTCCACATTGCGACTGCCAATCCCGCTGCTGCCGATGCTGCTGCGGTTCCTGCCACCATTGTTATCGTAGTTATAGCCGCGGCTCCTGACACCATTGTTGTCATAGTTGTAGCTGCGGTTCCTGCCACCATTGTTGTCGTAGTTGTAGCCACGGCTCACGCCACGGTTGGTGCTGCTGCCTATCCGGCGATTGTCCATTCCACGATGGTTGCCGATACTGCCACGAGACCCGCCACGGCCTGTCACACGGGTAGAACTGCGGTGCGTACCTCTGAAGTCGCCACGGGTCCAACGGTCATGCAGTCCTACGTGTACTCTGCCAGGAGCACGGAAGTGGCTCCGGCGGCCGTAGTAGTAGCCTCTGCTGCCATGCAGGTGCCAGGCATGTCCACCACGGTAGGTTGCATAGAAGTGTGGACGGCCGAAGTAGAAATAGTCACGATAGGGATAGCGGGCATACACGCCGAAGTGCCAGTAACCGGCTTCCCAGTAGAGGGGACGGTAGAAGTAGCTGGCGGCCAGATAGGCATTCCACTGCCAGTCGAGCAGGATATAGCTCAGGTCGAGGTTACGGCGCTCCCAATAGGTTCCGAACACGTCATGACGGCTCGTCACGCCCATCAGATAGTCGAGGTTGATCTCGTAGGCGGCCTCATACTGCTCATCGGTCAGGTTGAGCTCGTAGGCCATCTTGTCGGTCAGGAACAGGGCCTCGTTGCGGGCCTGCTCATAGCTCATTGCGCGGGCTGATACTGCTATCGTCAGCATTGCCACCAGGATCATCATCATCTTTTTCATCGTCGTAAGTATTTATTCGTTTGACATTATTTTCTTGTTCACAGTGCAAAGGAACGACTTTTTCGGCACCTTTACAAAGGAATTTCCCTAAAACGAGCGGGGATTTTCCCTATACTTCGAAAAATGCAGGATATATTTGGTTTTTTGCACACTTATTCGTACCTTTGCACCGATGAACAGACGTATATATATAATAGGTGTGGCCGCACTCCTCTGCAGCGGGTCTCTCCAGGCCCAGGAGCGTCACTTGCTCGATAGTCTCCACTACAGGGCTGAACTGCAGGCCACTGTGGCCTCGGGCGACCATGCTCCCCTCTGGCTCAATGCCAATAAATACGGGATGAGCTCGCTCAAGACGACTAACGGCTTTCTGAGGGCGGCACTGGCCAGACCGCTCTCTCTCGACAATGGTCGTAAGTGGGGCGTTGGCTATGGTATCGATGCTGCAGTAGCGGCGGGATTTACCAGCACACTGGTGCTCCAGCAGGCGTATGTCGAGGGGCGATGGCTCAAGGGGGTACTGACCGTGGGAGCCAAGGAACAACCCATGGAACTGAAGAATCCCGAACTGAGCTCCGGAGCGCAGGCCTTGGGTATCAACGCACGTCCTGTGCCGTCGGTGCGACTTTCGCTGCCTGACTACTGGGCGATTCCCTTTACACGGGGATGGCTCTCCCTGAAGGGACATATCGCCTATGGCAAGACGACTGACGGCAAGTGGCAGAAGGACTTTGTCTCTGACAACAACCGCTATACCGAGGGGACGCTCCTCCATACCAAGGCTGGCTACCTGAAGATTGGCCCGAAGAACATTACCCTCGAACTGGGCCTTGAGATGGCCAGCCAGTTCGGTGGCAAGTCTTATTATGACATCAATAACGACGGACAGCGTGAGGTGATCGAAAATGCAGCGGGGCTCAAGGCTTTCTGGCATGCTTTTGTGCCGGGGGGCAGTGGTGCCGATGAGGTGGGCAGCGACTACCGCAACTCTGAGGGTAATCAGCTCGGTTCGTGGGTGGCCCGACTGAATATCGACCAGCCTTCATGGTATCTGGGCATCTATGCCGACCATTTCTTCGAGGACCACTCCTCGATGTTCATGCTCGACTACAATGGCTATGGACAGGGACAGGAGTGGGACACCAGGAAGGACAGGCGGTACTTCCTCTACGACCTGAAGGATATCATGCTCGGGGCCGAACTGAAACTGAAGCGGATCCCGTGGCTCAACGATATCGTCGTGGAGTATCTCTATACCAAGTATCAGAGCGGACCGGTCTATCATGACCACTCTCCCTATATCAGCAGCCACCTGGGGGGACGTGACGACTATTATAACCACCATATCTTTACCGGTTGGCAGCACTGGGGACAGGTCATGGGCAACCCGCTCTATCGGTCTCCGCTGTATAATGACAATGGCAGCATCCGTGTGACCGACAACCGCTTTGTGGCTTGGCATCTTGGGGTGGGCGGACAACCGCTGGCACCGTTGCATTACCGCTTCCTGGCTACGTATCAGACGGGCCTGGGCACTTATGCTGACCCGCTGCCGGGAAGGCACTACAACCTGAGCCTCCTGGCCGAGGCCTCCTGGCGCTTCCCGCATGACTGGATGGTGCGGGGCGCTCTCGCCATGGACAAAGGGCGACTGCTGGGGGATAACTATGGTTTTCAGCTATCAATCATTAAAACGGGTATCTTGGCAAAATGAGAAGATTGTTTTTCCTTTTTTCGATAGTCTGTCTGGCAGCTCTGTCTGCCTGTGATATAGAGTCGTCGGGCAATGGCGACCTCGATGGTTATTGGCGGCTGGAGCAGGTCGATTCCCTCAACGGCCGACAGGGGGTGGCTTATGCGGATAAGCAGATTTTCTGGAGCTTCCAGCACGACCTGATTGAGTTGTCTAACCTTCACGACAATAGCATCATATATCGCCTGAAGGAGGAGAATAGGGTTTTGTTCCTGGAACAGCCTTGTATGTTCGACCGTGCGGATGGTGATACCCCGATCACTGATCTGGAGGTCCTGCGTCCCTATGGCGTCAATGCTCTTCAGGAACAGTTCCGCATCGTGTCTCTGGAGTCTGAAGTCTTGGTGCTCGAGTCTCCTGTCTTGAGACTCTCTTTCCGGAAGTATTAGAATCGCTTTCCTCCCACGATACTGAAAAACGTCTGTAGCAGGATCTTGGCATCCAGCCACAACGACTGGTGCTCCAGGTAGTACAGGTCCATCTCCAGTCGGTTCAGCATCTTTTCCATGGTGTCCGTATACCCGTTGTGCAGCGTGGCATAGCTGGTCACGCCGGGTCTCAGTGCATAGAGCCGCTGGTAGCGGGGATTGTGCTGCATGATCTGGTCGATATAGTATTTCCGTTCGGGTCTCGGTCCCACAAAGGCCATGTCGCCTTTCAGCACGTTCCACAACTGGGGCAACTCGTCCAGATGGTGACTCCGCAGAAACTGGCCTATCTTGGTCAGCCTCGGGTCGTTCTCCTGCTGCAACAGCTCCTCGCCTTCCTTTTCCGCATCCACCACCATGCTCCGGAACTTATAGATATAGAAGGGCTTGCCTCCCAGTCCGATGCGCTCCTGCTTGTAGATGGCTGGACCTCCGCCCATCTTGATGGCCAAGTAGCAGAGCAGCAACAGTGGCGAGAAGACCAACAGGCAGCCGATGGCTATGATGATGTCGAGGGTCCTTTTCAGCATGGGTTACATATAGTGCTTCTTAAAGGCGTACCAACAGAAACAGAGGGTGTTGAGCGCTGCTGACAGGGGATTGATGTGCTCGTCCTGCGTCTGGATCTCAAACACCTGTCTGACGCTGTCCAACTTGTTCGATGAGAGGGAGTCGCTGCTCGTACGATAGACGGTCAGCGTCTCGTTGAGACCGTAGGCATAACCGGTCTCACGGAGTATCTGCAGCCAGGTGGCATAGTCCTGGCCACCGCGCCGGAGGGGCATCCTGAAGTCGGGCAACTTTGTCCGGTTGAGCATCACGGTCGAGGTAGCTATCACGGTCTGGCGCAACAGACCCTGGTAACTGATCTTCTCTGGCACATGGATATCGTCCTTGAGGGTGTTCCCTTCAGCATCTGTCATCCGGATACGGGTGTAACTGAAGGCACATCCCTTCTCCTGCATGAACCGGGTCTGTCTGCTGAGTTTCTCCGGCTCCCAGAGGTCGTCACTGTCGAGGAAGGCCAGGTATTCGCCTCGGGCCATGCCGATGGCGGTATTACGGGCCACGGCCGCTCCGCTGTTCTGCTCCAGACGGTGATACCTGATGCGGGCATCCGCCTGTGCCAGGCGCTCAATGATCTCTCCAGAATTGTCGGGCGAACAGTCGTCGATGAGCAGCAGCTCCCAGTCCTTGTAGGTCTGAGCCTGCACCGACCGGATAGTCTCTTCTATGTATCTGGCCGCCTTATAGACTGGCGTCACGATAGATACGAGTCCCTGCTGATATGTCTGTCCCCCTTCTCTCAATCTCTCAATTTCTCAATCTCTCAATCTCTCAATCTCTCAATCTCTCAATCTCTCAATTTCTCAATCTCTCAATCTCAATAAACCCCCGTCAGCCAGTGCCTGTACTGCTCCAGCTGACCAGTGATCACTTGATAGTAGGTGTCCGACAGCTGCCGGGTGATGACTCCTGCTTCTCCTGATCCGATGGTATAGCCGTCCACCTCGGTGATATGGGTGATCTCCATCGCCGAACCGCAGAGGAAGGCTTCGTCACAGATATACAACTCAGTCCTGTCGATGTCGCGCTCCACGGTCTTGATGCCCAGCACTTCCTGCGCCATCTTGATGATGGTGTCGCGGGTGATGCTCTCCAGCACGGAGGCTGTGGGGGGAGGGGTGAAGAGGGTGTTGTCTCGCACCATGAAGAAACAGGCTCCCGGTCCTTCGGAGATCTTGCCCTGGTAGTTGGGTATCAGGGCAGTGTCATAACCGTTCTGCTGCGCCTCCAGATAGGCCATGCGACTGTTAATGTAGTTCGCTCCTACCTTGGCACGGGGCGAGAGGTTCTTGTCACTGATGCGCTCCCATGAACTGACCTGACAGCGCAAACCCTTCTTCTCGGCGATGGGCTGGTAGGCCTTGGCGATGGGCGCGATAAACATGTTGATGGGCTCACACGAGTTCCACGTGCCTCCCAGTCCGTCCACGAAGACGGTCTGTCTCACAGCGATATCCTCGCGATAGCCGTTGGCTCTCACGATGTCCTTCAGACCTTGCTCAAAGTCCTCGGTCGTGTAGGGACTCTTCAGACGCATCAGCTTGATCGACTGCTGCAGTCGTTTGTAGTGGGCTGCCAACCGGAAGGCAAAGAGCTGCTGCTCCTGTTCCGACCAGTAGCAACGGATGCCTTCAAACACGTTGGCACCAAACTGTGCGGTCGGCGACAGCACATTGATCTTAGCTTCCGTCACCGGCATCATCTTGCCGCCCAGCCATATAAGTCGGTTATTATTGTCCATTATTATATAGTTTCAATTTCTCAATCTTCAATGTTCAATCTTCAATGTTCAATGTTCAATATTCAATGTTCAATCTCTCAATCTCTCTCATGTGCCATTTCAATCACCCTCGCCTGCGCCATTTCCGCCGATTCACGGTCGCTCAGGCCATCGTCTATCTTATTCTCGTAGATATCCTTGTGACGGAACACGTCGGCCACAGTCTTCAGGATGATGTAGACATCCAGCGCGAAACCCCACTTCCGGTAGAGGTCGATATAGCGGTTGTCCAGGTCGGCCTTCTCGTCCCAGGGCAGCTCGTTGCGACCTTGTACCTGGGCATAGCCCGTCAGACCGGCATTCACGCTGAAACGCTTCTTGAATCGGGCATTCAGCGTCGCATAGTCTCCCAGCTCATAGACCACGCAGGGACGGGGACCTACCACGCTCATGTCGCCCTTGAGGATGTTCACCAACTGGGGCAGCTCGTCCAGGCTGTGGTCTCTCAGGAACCGGCCGCTACGGGTCACGCGGGGGTCGCCTTCATAGTTGAACAGACCCGTACCGTGCTTCTCGGCATCCTGGACCATCGAACGGAACTTGAGCATCTTGAACACCCGTCCGTCCTTGGTCAGCCGGTCTTGCCTGAAGATGACGGGACCTTCGGAGTCGCGCTTGATCCAGATGGCACAGACCAGCATCACGGGCGACAGCACCACCAGTGCCAGTCCTGAAGCCACGATGTCGAACACCCGCTTCACCACATTGTTGATGCCTGTCCATATCTGCTGCATGTCCCTAAAACTCGTATGTGTGGAATAGGTCGTCGAAGGTCTCTTTCCGCTTCACCACTCTCGTCTGACCGCCGTTCAACTCCACGATGGAGAAGTTGGGCAGGATGAAGGGGGGCTTGAGCACCACGGAGTACGACCCCACATTCTCAAACACCACCAGGTCGCCTGTCGACAGTGGCCCTGTGTAGCCTCTGTACAGGTAGTCGCCCTCGATACAGGTATATCCGGCGAAGTCCAGGTCGTGGTAGATCGGGCCTTGCTGCTCACTGTAGACGGTGATGGGCGGGTTCTTCTTGTTCAGCGTGGGGTTGATGTTATACACGCTGCCCAACAGGGTGGCAATGGCCTTGCCACGGATGTCCTTGATGCTCTTCACGGGGGCCACGAAGCGCATGGCATCGCCTACCAGTGCACTGCCGGGCTCGATAAACAGCGTGGGCTGCTGGGCCTTGCCCTCAAAGTGCTGGGCGATACAGGCGGCAGCGGCCCGGGCATAGTCCTGATAGGTGGGGATCTCTGTGTCAAACTGTGCCTTGAGCGAGTCTTTCATCTTGCCGAAGAGTCCTCCTCCAAGGTCGATATGTTCCAGGGTGTCCAACCCAGTCTCTGTTGCCAGTCTGCTGAGGCCTTCGGCCCGGGGCTGCCAGGTCTGGAGGGCTCTCGAGGCGAAGTGGCACTGGATACCGGCTATCTCGATGTTGCCTTTCTGGCGCAACTCACTGAGCAGGGCCCGGAATGCGGGTTTCGTGGTGTCGAAACCGAAGCGTGAGGTCACACCGTCGTTGATCTGGAAGTTGCAGCGCAGGCCGATACGGATGGTCTTGCCGGGGTGCTCGTCGGCCAACTGTAGGATGGCGGGCACCTCACTGTAGTCGTCCAGGTTCACGGTACCGCCGCCCAGGATGATTTCCCTGACGGCTTCTGGGGCTTTATAGGGCCCGTTGAAGTGTACCTTGCTGGTGGCGATGCCCAACCTGCGGGTGATCTCGTACTCCATGTCGGAGACCACTTCGGCATAGCCGCCCAGCTGGTCTGCCAGCTGACAGAGCCTCGGGGTGTAGTTGGTCTTGTAGGAGTAGGCGATCTCCGTATGGGGATAGTACGCACGAAAAGCCGACAGCAGTTCATCGAAGTTGGTCGCGAACTGCTGTGTGTCAAGGAGGTAGAATGATCCTCCCTGTTCCTTCTCTATGGCCCTAAGTAGTTTGATGTCTAATTCCATTTCCCACCTCTCATTTCTCCACGATTTCCCTGACCTTCCTGATCACCTCCTGATGGTTGGCCTCGAAGAATGCAGCCGACTGGGTGGTGAGCGTCTGCTCATAGTCGCGTATCTCTTTCATACCCTGGGTGAAGATGCGTTTGATCTGTTCTATGTCGGTGATTTTTGAGGTGTCGCAGAAACTGCGCGACAGGATGGCCATGTCGGAGTGCAGACGGTAGTGCTCGGTCAGGATGTTCTTGCCGGAAATCATGCCTTGGTTCAGACTGGCTATTCCGCCGAAGCCGCAGAATTTTCCCTTCGACTTCAACTTGCCCATGATCTCGTCTACCTTGCCGTTGGCCAACAGCTCGAACATGAATTTCTGGTGATATTGCAGGTGCAGGTCGTTCAGACCGATGAGTACCTCATCAAAGCCTTCCTGGGCCAGCACCTCGTCGAGACACTTCTCGGCGGGGATGGTCTCCAGCAGCAGCAGCACCTTCGCGCGGCCTCCTACATAGTCACGGAACCGGCACGCATCGTCGATGGAAGACCACATCGGGAGCATCACGATGTCGGCACCGCGACTGACAATCTCGTTGATCTCTTCCTGACTACGGGAATAAAGGGCATTGGCACGCACCAACAACTCCGAGGTTGTCAGCGTGCCCTTGATGTTGCTGATGTCTTCCAGCGTGTGGTGCGACTTCACGGAATCGAGATGTCCTTGTCTCTCTTCTTTTCCACGAACTTCAAGGTCGATAAAAATCCTGTCGACACCACTTTCTTCAGCGATATGAGCGATTGCGGGCTCATTCGTTATGTACATTAACTTGATAGCCATCCAAAGTCTTTTTATTCTAAACGTATACTATACGTTTTTATTGTGTTGGGAGGGACTTTTTTTCACCCTTACCCATTCAAGCGTGCAAAGGTACAACTTTTTTTTCTAATTCAGCCCCTTTTCCCCATATTTTTTCTTAAATTCCACTGATGCGTGCTTATTCTTGATAAAAATGGTTAAGGATGTAGTCTACTGCCTGATAGTTGAGCCGGCTGTATGTTTTGGACGGCATATGGCCCGTGGATATGTGCTCGCTATCGTTAATGATCAAGTCGGGAACATAAATGACTTGAAGGTTAGCATCTCTGCACAGCTCTGCCAGATAGATTTCTTCACAGAACAGAAATACAGGATAGTTGATGATGCCACATTCTTTGAAAAATCGTCTGGTCAGGATGATAAACGAGCCGTGTCCTGCATACGTAGGACCTGTATGGGTCATTGCTGTCTCCCGCCTTCTGTGGTACAATGTCCTGCTATACAGGGCGTGAAGCACATGGTGACGGTGCAGGAACCTGAGCATTAATAGCTTCTTTCGTGAATATCGGGTCCTGATTTTAGGGTTGAGGTCCCGGTTCTCTTTCTTCGACCATATTCTTGGAGCTATCCAGCCGGTATCCTCTGCACAGTCGTATGCAGCCAGTTTGATGAAAAAGTCTTCTTCAACAGTTAAATCGACGTTGCTCAATATACAGTAATCGTATGAGGTTATGTCAAGATTCTTCATTTGTCGCTGGATGCCGCCGAAATAGCCCGGGTTATCTTCCTCGGTATTGCGGACCAGGAAGATGTCGAGCCTTATTTCGTCCTTGGATTTCTGGGCTGCTTTCAAAAGGGAGGCCCTGTATTGCCTATACGCTTCGTCAGAATTGTAAGATACGCAAAATACTGCTACTTGTTTCATGTATATATCTTTTTTGCTATTTTTTGATAACTTGCCATGTGAGAAATGAAAGCAAACCTTGCAAACACGATATTATCAGATAGGCCCAGGCAAACTGGGTGAGGGTAGTGGAGAGCGCAAAACCGGCAACCATCCCAGCGAGACAGATGCCAAGGATGATGGTGTTGTAGGGGATTACCGATACGGCATCAATGGGGTTGCGGTAGAGCAGATAGATGGCTTGGGGTAGGATGGAGAGAATCATAATGCGGGTGATGTCTGCTGTTACGAGATAACTGTCGGTAAAGAGGAGGCTCGTAAGGAAATCCATGAAAAGATAGAGGACTGCTATAGCCAGTAGTGAAGCACCCAAGTAAAGCAAAGCCAGGTGGCGTACAAATCTGTCGGCTGTTCTATGTTCATGCTTGGCAATACACTCTGAGACATAAGGAAGCAGGATGATACCCATGAATGAAAACACTGGTGTTACCATCGTAACGAAGGTGATGCCCACGGAGTAGTAGGCAGTGGACTGTAGGCCCTGGGTGTTGCTGATATAGATGAGGGGGAATGCTGCCAGCGAGAACAGGAAGAAATCTGCCACGAGTCGTCCTGATGAGTACTTGACGATGGTCTTCAGGTGCGACGAGACAGGTGAATCTGGCGTCGAGATGGGAAACAGACTATTGCGTCTCTGCCAGAGTTCCCTGCCAAGGAAGAACGATACCAGCAGGGATGTGATGATGAGCCAGGAGATGAAAACACTGGAGACCGTCAGTGCTGGCAGGAGTATCAGCGGCAACACAATGGCCAGTTGTACTGCCAGTTGGGTGCCGTTGTACCATTTGAAGTCGCCTGTACCACGATAATAGGCGTAAACCACTTGTGCCATCGCCAGTGCAAAGGCGTAGCCCAGTGCCACAAGCAGCAGTCCCATATTGTCAGATTGCCCGATGATGAAATGCTGCATCTGGCTGGAGAATAGCATGCAGATGGTGAGCACCGTGAGCGATACACCTATGATGTATATTAAGGAGGCACCAAGTAGGGGTACTATCCTCTGTGGAGGATTGTCATGACGATAGAGTGGGATATAGCGGGGTAGGGCAATGCCTACGCCTGCCAGCATCACGAAGGAGAGTACCTGTACGGAACGCTTCACAACGTTGTACTGTCCGAAGTCGTCGATGCTCAGGCGGCTGGCCAGCAGTTTGGTGATGGCAAAGGAGCAGAGCATGATGGTGATTTGCAGGACGAATGTCCAAATGACATCCTTGCCCATGCCTGAGTTCAGTTTCTGTTGGATGGCCTTAATCATGACTCCCGGTCTCTGTGGGCTTGATATCTTGAACAAATCGCAATAGGAAATAGGTGATAAAGAACATCACCAGATAGCTGGTATAGGCGAAGAAGGAGGTCACAAACGACCACATGACGTAGGCATAGAGGGCCGATAAGATGATCTGGTTCAGGCAGATGTTTCGCTTGGCCTTCACATGCTGGCTGGCTACGCTGGAACAACCGCCTGTAAGCATCATGACCAGACAGGTTGGACCGGGGCCGAAATCTTCTACAAGCACGCGGAATACCGTGTAGACATTGCTTTCTCCCTTGAAACCGTTCTTCCCGAAGGGTATCCATTCTTGGAAGATACCGGATACCCGTTCCAGGATGCCCAAGGCGTTGGATATACCGTAGAACGTCTTCGCACCGTAGGAATACTCCTTCACATCGGAGGCGTCGAACCAGATGTCGAAACAGGGCACGTAGCCAAAGGCATACGTGTAAAATTTATTGGTGATGTCTTCCACTATCCTTTCACTCAATTCTCCCGTCCTTAAGACCATCGACGTAAAGAGGATGGCGAAAAATAGCAGTCCCCCACAGCTGATGAGCAATAGGTTCCTGGGCTTCACCCTCAGACTCAGGCCATAGCTGTAGGAACAGACCAGGAAACCGCAGGTCCAGAGGAAGACACTTGTAATGAGTCCCATCTTCATGGCCTGGGTAAAGGCGATAAACAGACAGGGGATGATGGACAACAGGCTCAATGCCTTGCCCCAGCGCCCTGACAGCCGGTAGCAGAAGCCCCCGAACAGTGGGGCGGTATACGAGAAGACCAGGAATACCTGATTCAGTGGATTGGTGTATTCAGAACCGGAATATCTGTCGACAGAGATGGTGTTGTTCATCTTCAGGAGAGTCCCTATGTCAAAGATCCCCATTGGACTGAACCCGTGTAGCACAATGGTGTACACGGGGTTGACGAAGGCTGTTACTAACAGGACCGCCATGAGAACAGTAGCACGTTCGCTGTTGAAGATTAGCTGCTTTTCCCGGTCCTGACGGGGCCTGTAGCAGGTCTCACAAAAGATGGTGCCGAAGGTGAATGAATAGACACAGGCCAGAATGAACAACAGACCCGTGAACCTGACAATGATAAACTCCTGACAACAGAGGATTACAATGATTAGGATCGACCACATCGCGACGAATATTCCTGCCGGCTCAAGCCGCAGGATATATTTCCACGACAGCCATAGCAGGACGATGATCAGTGCAACGATGAGGAATGTCATGCGCTACCTTATTGTTTCCGGTTACGTTCCCTGATGAAAATGCAACATGCCGGTATGAAAAGTCCGAGCAGCAGTGCCCCGAACAGTACGTTCCGCTTCACCGGCGACGACTGCTCCTTCACGCCCACTGGCGGTGTCAGCACCCTAATGTCGGTGCGCATGGCCTTCATCATCTGGGCTTCCTCCCGCTTCTGGAGCATAAACACATAGACTTCGTTCAGCACGCGCCAGTCACGCTCGTCGCCCAGTCCGCCAATGGCTTTCTTGGGGGCTGACGAGAGGAGCTGCTTGCCTTCGTTCTCCTTGGCCTGGACGGTCTTCTGCTGGATCTGCAACTGCTTGATGGCGTTGTTGGCCGAGGTCAGCACGGCCTTGTGCATGGCAGCCAACTGCTGGTCCAGCTCTTTCACCAACGGGCTCTCCTTGCTACTGCTGGCTATCAGGCGGTTGCGCTGCAGCTGGAGTTCATTATATCTTGATACCTCGTCGGCCAGTCCCTTGTTGTCGCTGATGAGCAGCGCAGGCAATAGCTCGTCTTTCTTCGACTCGTCACGCAGATAGTCGCGGATGGCCTGCACCACGTTCAACTGGGCACTCACCTCGAGCAGGGCCTGTGAGATGTCCTTGGCGCCTTCGGCGTAGGCCTTGGCCATCACCTCCAGGTCGGGCATCATGGTCTTACTCTTGTAGTCGGCCACACGGTAGTCCAGCGTCTTCAACTCGTTCTCTAAGGAGGCGAGACGCTCGGTGACATATTTCTCTGAGACGGCGGCCTGGGCGTCCTTGTCTTCGTCCGATTCCTTGCGGTATTCGGCGATCACGGCATTGATGATGTCGGTGGCACGCTGCTTTGACACGTCCTTGCAGGTCACGTCGATGATGGAGGCATCGCGGCTGCCCACTACGATATTCAGTTTCTGCTTCTTCAGTTGCTCCACCACGGCCATGGGCTCGGTGCGCTTCACGGTGATGCTCACCTCGTCGTCTTTCTGCTTGCCCAGGTAGGGCGTGGCTTTCACTTCTATCCGTCCAATGCTGCTCTTGAGTGTCTGTCCAACATGACCTGTCAGCTCATCATCGTACTTGTCGTCGTTTTTCTTTAATTTATAGAGGGTGAAGTCACCACTGCGCTTCAGGTCCATCTTCATCCTGACATCATCCTCGCTGGTGATGTCCTTGAATTCAACGGTGACGGGCAGTTCCTCACCGTAGAGATCCTTGTTACGGATGCCCTTGATGACGTAGCTCATGTCCAAGTGCATGTCGTTCACTACGTTGAGCAACAGCCAGGGCGACTGCAGGGCGTAGAGTTCGTTGTAGACGTTGGATGAGCCAAATCCAATGAGACCTCCGAGTTCAGCCAGACCTCCGAGCTGGCCCATCAGTCCGCCCATGCCGCCCTCGTCTCTGACGAGTATCTGGGCCTTACGGGAGTACTTGGGCTGGGTCACTACCAGGTAGGCTACGGCCAACAACAGGATGGTGGCCACACTACAGGCGAACCATTTCCATTTCTCGATGCACTTGCGGAAGAATCCGCCAATCGTAAGGGTATTATTCTCAGTCATATTCTTAATCATTTCTTTACTTGAATACAAGCACGGCGAGGGTCGTCAGCACCGACAGGGCCGACAGCCAGAACGAGGCGGTGGTCACCTCGGTGGCATTGGCCGACGACTGGCGCTTGCGGTAGTTGTTGGGCTGCACATACACCACGTCGCCCTGCTGGATATAGTAGGCGGGCGAACTCAGCAGCTCACGGCCGTTGAGCATGCTCAGGGCATAGACCCGCTGGTGGTCTCCCTCCTGACGGTACACGAACACACTGTCGCGCTTACCGTACAGGTTCATGTCTCCGGCCATGCCCAGGGCCTCGATGAGGGTCGTCTTGTCACGGTTGATGCCAAACTCTCCGGCATGGCCTACCTCGCCCAGCACCGAGAACTTCAGGTTCAGGAATTCCACCGTCACCACGGGGTTGGCAGCCACCTGCTTCTCCTCCAGCGTCTGTTTCACCCGTGCTGCAGCCTCCTCACGTGTCAGACCGGCCAGATGGATCTTGCCCACCAGGGGGAAGTCCACGTTGCCTTCACTGTCGAGCGTATAGCCCGACGTACCGTGACTCTGGGCCAGCGCAGCTGTCTGCGGGGCACCGATCACCTGGGTCGACAGGGGCAGGTTCAGCAGGTTGGTCAGCTCCGTGGTCTTTGTATTCACCACGATCGACACAGCATCCTGTGGTCTGAGGGTAATCCCCTTGTAGTTCAGCACCTTGACGGTCTCACCGTCCTTCAGGTCTTGCAGGTAGGTCACATTCTTCGGCGTTCTGCACGCCGTCATCAGTATTCCCACCGCAATGATTCCAATAGCGTAAATTTGCTTCATATTTCTCAATTTCTCAATCTTCAATGTTCAATGTTCAATCTTCAATGTTCAATGTTCAATCTCTCAATCTCTCAATCTTCAATGTTCAATGTTCAATCTTCAATGTTCAATGTTCAATCTCTCAATCTCTCAATCTCTCAATCTCTCAATCTCTCAATTTCCTTAATAACGTTCTTTTGGCTGCAAAATTACAATTTTTCTCTGAAATATTTGCCTATTCCTCAAAATAATCGTAAATTTGCACCCGAATTACGGAAAATCTCATCCGGGGGTGACTGGATTTGACGGCAAGTCGAGATGGTACGTAAGCACGCGGAGGCTCGTTGGCTACCTCCTTAAACTGAGTGAACAAAAATTTAATTGGCAACAATGAGTATGCTCTCGCTGCCTAATCGAAGTATAGTAGATTACTGGCTTTATTCCACTACAAGGTAGAGGAACGAGACGTCGCTCCGAGGATCTGGTTCCGAATCCGAAGATCAAGCGGCGCAGGCAAAATCGGAAATAGTCGCTGCAGGCTCCGATGCAGCGATGAAACTTAGGAGCTAAGGCTGTAGTTGGTGGCTCAGGTCTTGCTGCAGCTCGAAAACCGAAGTCTGAGATAAGCGTGTAGAAAGCGTATGGTTTCCTTGTGCGGACGAGGGTTCGACTCCCTCCACTTCCACCCTGATTTAATGACAGGTCTTGGCATGGGTCCAATGAGCTGCCTGTTCCTCCTGTGAGTAGGCTGAGACTCAGGATTTGGCCGGGACGATTTCTTTCGTCTGTGCCTTGACCAATGGGTATAATAATAAGATAGGTATGGAAATCTTAGGGTTTCCAGACAAGGGAGAGATATATGTATATATGTTGACAGATACTATCAATACGGATGACGGGGCTCACTGGTACGTGATGACCCATCTGGAACCGGCAGAGATCGATGAGAACCTCCGTAGGGTGAGGGAGAACGAGGGCGCTGAGGCCTTCGAGACCTATTTCATCCCGTATCTTTTCATCAAGCGCCGACTGGCCGACCATGGGGCGGCAGAAGCCGACAATGATGCGTTCCAAGGGTGGCGTGACCCGCTGGAGGTCAGTGAGAACAATGCCATCCGCTCCGAACTCAAACGGTATGTCTTCATCCGCGGCACCGTCCAGCAGATGAGGGCGCTCGTCACTGCCGACTGGAACCGCTTCTCGCGGCTCCACCTGCAGCACTACCGTGATGCCTTCGGACGGGAGGCTACCGTTCCCGAACTCATCATGCAGCGATTCATCCGGGCCTGTACCGACCAGATGGAGAAGTTTGAACTCCGACCCACCGTGGCCACCATCATGGTCGATACCGAGGTGGTCATCCGCCGGGGACCTTTCAAGTCTGTCAAGGCCAATGTGACAGAGGTCCACCACACCGACCATGGTGTGCGTCTCACCCTCTCCATCCCTTTCTTCGCCAATTCACGTGACATCTACCTGACCGACTACACTCCTGACATGGTGTCAGTGATAGGCGATGGGGCCGACATTATCGGTCCCGACTTCATCGACCGTATCCAGTCGAAGGTGCTCTCCATCCTCTCCCGTCGTGTCCATCACAAGGAGACCGATGCCACCCGCATTGCTGATGCCCGCACCCTCAGCCGCCTCTACGGTTACCGTCACAGCACCATCCAGGACGACGACTCCGATGCCATCTTCCAATCCCTGATGCTCATCGTCGCCCGCCTCCGCTTCGATCAGGAAGGCCAGACCCTCCTCCAGCGCCGCGTCCAGACCCTCCTCACTGGGGACAGGTCCGGCTGT
>DDQK01000039.1:0-4351 GCA_002342665.1 Prevotella sp. UBA2444 | reverse complement strand
CAGGTCCGGCTGTTTGACGTCGCAGACTCAAACAACGGCCCTGTCCCCAGTGAGAGGCCCCCAATCTCCTGTTGCCCTCACCATGCTGCACATTGCCCTCTACATCGCGACCCAGGACCCCCGTCACCGCACCGCCGCCAAGACCCTCATCCGCGACAACGCCCTGACCTCCCCCCACCTCCGCCGCTTCCTCTCCCTCATCCGAAACTAAAAAAACAAGAGGATTGGAGGAAACCTCCAAAAAAATTTGGAACTTTCACAAATAATTCCTACCTTTGCACCCAAAATACAAAAGCCCCCTTAGAGGCACTGCGAAGATATAGAATAAAAATGAAGATAAAAACCCCTTTTAAGAGAATACTAAGCTGGTATTTCAGCAAAAACTCACTCCCATATTGGGTCCTCCTTCTCAACGACTGCCTGATGGTCTTCTTGGCCACAGTCGCCACCTTCTGGATGTTCGAGAAGACCCAGCTCCTGTTCGACCAGCGTTTCGACGTGATCTATACAGCCGTCGTCTACGCCCTGTTGAGCATCATCGGTGCCAGAGCCTTCCGGACCTATTCCGGCGTGCTCCGCTACTCCTCCTTCGTCGACCTCCTACAGGTGGGCTATGCCAACCTGCTCAGTATGGTCCTCGCCGTCATCCTCTCGGAGATCCTCCAGAGAAACGGCATCCACGACTTCGCAGCACTCACGCAGACAGAGACGGTCGTCGCCTTTTTCCTCGCGACACTCGCCATGTTCGCCGTGCGAATCATCGTGAAGACCCTCTACGACGTGTCCGTCTCCGACAGCCGTACTCAGCGCGTCCTCATCTATGGCGCACTCTCCGGTGGCGTCGGACTGGCCAAGAACATCCAGACCCAGCGCCCCAGACGCTTTACTCTCTGTGGATTCATCTCCCACGACAAAAGGGCCAAGCACATGCAACTGATGGGGCAACGCGTTTATAATGTGGAGGACGACAACCTTGTCGAGGTGATCCGGAAGAACCGCATCGAGGGAGTCCTCGTTTCACCCCTCCGTGCCAGGGAGTTCCGCAACAACCAGGAGATACAGAACCTGCTGATAGGTGCCGGCTGTAAGATTTTCATGGCACAGGCGGCCAAGGAGGCCAAGATTGAGGACGGACAGCTGACCGACGAACAGATTGAGGGCATGCAGCTCAAGGAGGTCTCCGTCGAAGACCTGCTCCCCCGTGCCGAGATCGACATCGACATGAAGTCGGTGGGAGAGCTGCTCGAAGGCAAGACCATCCTCATCACGGGTTCTGCCGGCAGCATCGGTTCCGAGATGGTGCGCCAGATAGCGGCCTATAAGCCCAAGAACATGGTGCTCATCGACCAGGCAGAGACCCCGCAGCACGATATCCGCCTGATGATGGCCAAGGACTTCCCCGATATCCAGGCCGAGACCATCGTCACCAGCATCGACCGCGTCACACGTATGGATGCCGTCTTCAGCAAGTACAGGCCCGACTACGTGTTCCATGCCGCAGCCTACAAGCATGTGCCGATGATGGAGGACAACCCCTCTGAGGCTGTGCTTAATAACATATATGGTACGAAGGTGATTGCCGACATGAGCGTCAAGTACGGCGTCAAGAAGTTTGTCATGGTATCCACCGACAAGGCCGTCAACCCCACCAACGTGATGGGTTGCTCCAAGCGTATCTGTGAGATATATGTCCAGAGCCTGAACCGCAAACTGCGCAGTGAGGCCAATGCCAAGATTCAGGGCAGCTCTGGCTATGTCAACTACACCCAGTTCGTCACCACCCGCTTCGGCAATGTGCTGGGCAGCAACGGAAGCGTCATCCCCCTGTTCCGCGAACAGATCAAGAATGGCGGTCCCGTCACGGTGACCGACGAGCGTATCGTCCGCTTCTTCATGCTCATCCCCGAGGCCTGCAAACTCGTCCTCGAGGCCGGCACCAAGGGCAATGGCGGTGAGATCTTCGTCTTCGACATGGGACAGCCCGTCAAGATTGTCGACCTTGCCCAGCGCATGATAGCCCTCTCAGGTGCCAAGAATGTGGAGATCAAGTTCACCGGCCTCCGTGACGGTGAGAAACTCTACGAGGAAGTCCTCAACGAGCTCGAGGGCACCAAGCCCACCTTCAACAAGAAGATCCGCATCGCCCAGGTTCGTGAGTACGACTATTCCGTCGCCTGCAAGCATATCGACGAGCTTATCACCATTGCCAAGGCCTACGACAACATGGCCACCGTCAAGAAGATGAAGGAGATCGTCCCCGAATACAAGAGCAACAACTCCATCTACGAGCAGCTCGACAAATGATTATGATATCAAAAATGACCTTTGACGGTCATTTTTACCTTAATGTACTCTGTGAAGGTGGGTCTTCCCACCTGAGCAGTTAAGCCCCTGCCCTGGAGAGGGCAAAGGGGTTTGGGGTTAAGGTCGAAGCCCTCTCTTACGGTAAGAGAGGGTTGGGAGAGTTGAGAGCCCCCTCATTACGATAAGGAGGGGTTGGGGTGGTTGATAAGATATTGAGAAATTGAGAGATTCTAAGATGGAGTTTGTCGGTAGGAAACTATGGGTTTGTCGGTAGGAAACCACCAGTTTCTCGGTAGGAAACTATAACTTCGGACCTGACCCCAGCTCGCGACCAAGGAGGCGGAACGAGGAAGTGGCAATTTCAGAAATTTTTTCTCTTAATAATTTAATTATATTATATTTGCCCCTATAAGGGGGCAAATAATTAATTAATTAATTTATAATTATTAATATAATAAATTACTCACGGTGTCATCCGCATCGTCGCTAAATACATCGTGGTTGCAGAAAAACAGCAAAATTCTTGCAGATATCGGATAAAATGCTTATTTTTGCAACCGAAAAGTCAGAATAACTGAATTTGTTGCAAGTAATATGTGTAGATACAATATGACATTCGATGATGCTATCGTAAACGAGGTGCTGCCACACTTCAAGGACGAACAGTCCCTGTTGAAGTGGATGCAGGTCAGTATGGAGCATCTCATGCTTGAATACGCCGCTCAGTTTAAGAGTCCTGCTGTTGATGGGAATCATTTGCTTAGCAAGCTGAATGCACTGCCTGATACGCCAGAAAGCTTTCTGAAGCTTGACGGCATTCTTGGTAGGCAGAGAAAGTCCTTCTCTTGGGAAGAGCTGCGCGAGGATGCATATTCAGACAAATATGGCATATGAAAGGTTTCCTTGATACAAATGTCATCCTGGAGTTATTCATTGAGCGTGAAGATGTCCGGACTGCAGCCCAACTATTCAAAAGACTGATGGAGGAGAAGGCCGAAATGTACATGTCGGTCGGAAGTTTTTATACGATGCTGTTCCTGATTGATAAGTATTTGAGGAAAGAACTCGGGCTGACAGGTGATGTTCGCATTGCCACACTTCGTTCCCTTGCATTGAAAATAGTAAAGGCTATAAGTATTGCTGGACATGACAGTGAGAGCTTGTTGCGTGGAGTTGAAAATATCCAGTACAAGGACATTGAGGACAGTTGTCAGCATGAGGCTGCAGTTGCGAAAGGCTGTGAGTGCATCATAACCTACAATGTTAAGGACTATCCTCATTCACTCTTGCCCGTCTTATCTCCAAGTGATTTCCTACTAATGAATAAGGGTTAACTCAGTCATCTTCCATCAGCCATCAGCCATCTTTACGATTGTACTATCATCGAGACTTGCAAGCAGGCCGGTATTATGGTCAAGGACTATCTGACCTATGTCCTCTCAGAGTTGAACCGTGGAAATAAGGACTATGCGTAAGCGTCCGAACCTTGGGCCAAGTCTAATTTGGTTGAGATAAAATATTTTTCTAATTGTAAGCGGTCATTTTAGACCGTATTGCGTACCTAATATATAATGATTATCTTTGCGGCGTATATCCAAAACGCAACAAAGAATGATCAACAAGAAAAAAGAAGGAGGCTTCTACGCCTCAAAAGTGAGACTGTTTCTCAATGAGTATGATGGGATACCGCTGGAGGAGTTCTGCAAGGCAGAGAAGGTCAGTTACAACAAGATGCTTAACTGTCTTGGACGGACAAACCACCAATATCATCCAGTTGGCAAACCAAAGAGTGATAAACCAATAAAGGCAGTCGAACCAGATCGACCTCTGCTTCCGTCTTTGGAACTGAAAGAGCTGGTGATAGACAAGCCTGGCGAGCAAGAACCGGCCAAAGAAGATCTCTCGAGATTGACTCTGATTAAGCCCCAAGCAACCAAGGTCCTTCGTGTCATTGAGAATATAAGCATAAGTATAAACAGCCGCATAGGCGTAAACATTGGCAAATGTGATGTCACCACGCTCTCTGCATTAATCAGGGAAATGGAGG
>DDQK01000024.1:5408-6990 GCA_002342665.1 Prevotella sp. UBA2444 | reverse complement strand
GCTCCGACATGAGTAAAATGCACCTTGCCATTGAGAATGGTGGCATCAGGATTCTTGTATTGGTCGAAGTGTAGCACATCTGCATGAACCAGATATACGCGGTCGTCCTTAGGCTGGGCCTTGCGGGGCGGACGTTTCTTACGAGGCTTGGACTTCTGGGCATAGGCGGGGAGGCTGACGTAACACGTCAGTATACTGGATGCGAGGCAGAAGGCTGCGCTCACTACCAGAAACAGGAATGCCTTACTTAATCCTGCCTTCATACGCTTATTTACTTAAACCAGCCCTCGTATTCGAACTTACAGCCGTTGTAGTTGTCGTTCAAACGGGTATAGACGGTTTTGATCTTGTCGACCACCCACTGATGGAGCTTTTCATCGCGGCGCTTACCAAGTACCACTTCCTTCATCACCTGGAAATCCTCTGTGATAGTAGCCTTATGGCCCTCGACGCGGTTCTTCAACTTGGCAATGACACAGACCGTCTTGCCCCGTTGGTTAATCATCTGGAAAGCCCGCGACACCTGGCCCACCTTCATCGTATCAACCACCTTGGCAATCTCGGGTGGCAGGTCTTGCAACTGGAAGCGCGAAGTGGCTTTACCTGTCTGCATGGCATTGGTAGACATCAGCCCCTTATTATTACGGGTGTCCTTATCATCGGAGAGCATTGATGCAGCATCCTCGAAAGAGAACTTTCCGCCACGTATATCGTTGGCAATAGAGTCTAAGCGTCCCAAAGCCTGCTTGACGGATTCATCGGAAACGATGGGCTTTTTCAGAATATGACGTACATTAACCTTATCGCCACGTTTCTCTACAAGTTGGATGATATGGAAGCCGAACTCAGACTCCACGATCTTGGAGATTTTCTTCGGGTCAGTCAGGTTGAAGGCCACTGCAGCAAATGCCGGGTCAAGCGTACCACGCCCCGTCAGTCCCAGTTCACCGCCTCTTCGGGCTGTACCAGGATCCTCAGAATAAAGGCGTGCCAAGGTCTGGAATGTAGACTCACCTTTATTGACACGGTCAGTATACTCGCGGAGTTCCTCTTTTACGCGATTGATCTCTTCCGGTTCAATACGTGGTGTCATACAGACAATCTGTACCTCCACTTCCGTCGGAACGAAGGGCAGGCTGTCCTGCGGCAATTCTGCAAAATAGCGACGGACCTCAGCCGGTGTGACGGCTATATCCTCCACCAGTTTCATCTTCATCTTCTGAACCTTCTGACGGTCCTTGAACTCCTGACGCATCTGAGTTCTCATCTCTGAGATGCTCTGATGCTTGTATTCCTCCAGGCGTTCCCGTGAGCCATCGACCATCTCCAGCCAGTAATTGATCTGTTGCTCCACATCCTGAGCCACGTCGGCATCGGTCACTTCGATACTGTCGATGTCGGCCTGGTGGAGGAACAGCTTCTGAACGGCAATCTGTTCGGGGATAGTACAGTCGGGGTCGCCACCCCACTTCCTTCCCTCCATGGCGGCCTGCATACGAGAGGCCTCCACGTCGGACTTGAGGATAGCCTCGTCGCCAACCACCCAAACCACCTCATCGATGATGGCATGCTGAGGGATGGC
>DDQK01000024.1:3572-5348 GCA_002342665.1 Prevotella sp. UBA2444 | reverse complement strand
CCGGGCAATCCGGTATAATTAGGAATGGTGGCAATTCCCAGAAGAGGAACTGCCACAAGTATTGCCAGAATAAGATTTCTTGTCTGCTTCATTGATGATTATTTACCGTTTTCAATACTTCCTGATTGATTGTGAACTTATAGCGTTGGCGCAGGTCGTAGACCCAGGCCTTCTCAAGCAAATCCTGATAGTCCTCCACCACTTGTAGGCGAACATCATTATAATATTTGGGCTTCTTCAGCTTCTTGCCGTAGACATCGGAAACGGGAAAATCCGTGAGGATGGCATCGGCCTTCTTCTTACTGGCAGCGTCAGGAGTGACCTTAAACACCTTGGTATCTACGAGAATATTGTCACCCTGCTTGAAGATGCCCACCTGTGCCTGTACCTGCTTCACTGAGTCCTGATTGAAGGTGTGACGAAGCGTTTCCGTCCACTGATCGAAAGGCAGTTTCTTCAACAGTTTCCTGAGGGCCTTGGCATCATCCTTGGTCTTGGCATAATAAGCGATTCCACGATAGCGTGGAGCATCCCACACATATTCTTTCTTATGATCCTTAAAATAGGCATCAAGCCCTGCCTCGTCAGCTGCAGCCTTGTCCCAGACCTCACGCTTGCTGATCTCATAGAGCAGCAGTCCATCATGGTACTCCTGCATCAGGTATTTCATATCCTTGTCGATAGCGGCCAGAGAGTCGGCACGATTGTTCATCACCGACTGTGGCGTCAGTGCACCATCAGAGGCAGCCACCTCCTGCCGGATACGTTCCTGAGCAATCCGTTCACGGATGCCCTGTTGCTCGATGCTCTGCACAATCTGCGTCTTCAACGAGTCAAACGGCTCGAGTTGCTTGCGCCCTTTCATCTGGATGATATGCCAACCCACAGGCGAAAGGACCGGCTGACTCATCTGTCCTGTCTGGAGGGCAAATGCAGCCTCCTCAAACTCAGGGAGTGTCTGACCGGTAGCAATCCATGGGAGCAATCCACCCCGAACGGCCGATCCTTTATCGTCAGACACCTTCTTTGCCAATTCTGCAAAGTCAGCCCCACCCTTCAAGGCACGGTAAACGGAATCCACACGAGCCTTGACTTTATCCTGTTCGGCCTGAGACGCTTGGGTAGAAAGACGGATAAGGATATGGGCCGGTTGCACAAGTCCTTTGGGGCCTATCTGTTCCTTTGCCCGGTCATAAGCCTTTCTTGCCTCAGTCAGCACATCGGCGTCAGAAACCATCGTAGGACGAATCTGCTGGTCGCGATACATCGTATATTCATCACGGAAAGCCTTGACGGTATCAAGACGGGCATCGAGGGCAGCACAGACTTTCAGCTTGTAGTTGATGAAAAGATCGGCATACTCGGCCACCGTCTTCTTGTCGATGACGTCGACACCGTTGTTCTTATTGTATGAATACTCGAATTCAGAGCGAGGGACAGGCTTGCCATTGATGGTCATGATGACGGGATCGCCTGCAGCAGACTGTGCAAATAGCGCAGTATACTGGATGAGAGCGACGAGGATGAGGATGATTTTCTTCATTGCTATCTTCAATCGTTGGGACGACTATAGTTGGGAGCCTCCGAAGTGATGGTGATATCATGCGGATGGCTCTCGTTGACACCGGCATTTGTGATGCGGGTGAACTTCGCATTGTGGAGGGCTTCGATAGTGGCAGCGCCACAGTAGCCCATTCCCGAACGAAGACCGCCGGTGAGCTGATAGATTACCTCCTGAACTGTTCCCTTATAAGGCACACGACCAGCGATACCCTC
>DDQK01000024.1:2153-3418 GCA_002342665.1 Prevotella sp. UBA2444 | reverse complement strand
ACGATGTCGCCGGAATAGCGCAAACCGCCATCCGCGATGAGAGGCACGTCAGTATCCTTCAAAGCACTGTAGACATCATAGACGGCACTCAACTGGGGCACACCCACACCAGCTACCACACGGGTGGTGCAGATAGAGCCTGGGCCGATACCCACCTTCACTGCATCGGCGCCATTGTCGACGAGCATCTTGGCAGCCTCGCCGGTAGCCACATTGCCCACCACGATATCGATGCCGGGGAAGTGTTTCTTGGCCTCCACCAGTTTCTCGATGACAGACTTAGAATGTCCGTGGGCTGTGTCGATGACGATAGCGTCGGCACCGGCATCTACCAAAGCCTGCATACGATCGAGGGTGTCACTGGTAACACCAACACCGGCAGCCACTCTGAGACGTCCCTTCTCATCCTTGCAAGCCATGGGCTTATCCTTGGCCTTAGTAATGTCCTTATACGTAATCAGTCCCACGAGACGGTTATCCTTATCCACCACGGGGAGCTTCTCTATCTTGTTCTCCTGCAGAATCTGTGCAGCTGCCGTCAGGTCGGTCTGCTGATGGGTGGTCACAAGGTTGTCCTTCGACATCACCTCGTCGACCAGACGGTCTAATTTACGTTCAAAGCGCAGGTCGCGATTGGTGACGATACCCACCAGCCGACGATCGTCATCGACCACAGGTATACCACCGATGTGATATTCCGACATGATCTCAAGGGCCTGCGACACCGTCGACCCCAGGGGTATGGTAATCGGGTCGTAGATCATACCGTTCTCGGCACGCTTGACAATAGCCACCTGACGGGCCTGATCTTCGATGGACATATTCTTGTGAATCACGCCGATGCCTCCTTCACGGGCTATAGCGATGGCCATCTGTGACTCCGTGACGGTGTCCATGGCAGCCGTCACAAAAGGTACATTCAATTGAATATGACGGGAAAAACGGGTTTTCAACTCTACCGTCTTAGGCAATACTTCCGAATAAGCGGGAATCAACAGGACGTCGTCGAATGTCAGGCCGTCCATCACAATCTTGTCTGCAATAAATGAAGCCATAATTAATACCTTTCTTTAAATATTGCGTGCAAAGGTACAAATTTTATATGAGATAAGGAACAAAAATCTCCAAAAATCTATCACAAATCCTCGGGTAATAAGAATTTTTGTGAGATTTTTGGAGATTTTGTCCTAAAGACTTCTTGTTTCAGTGTCAGTTCGCCATCTCAGAGAGGAACTTGATACGTACCAGACGAATCTCGTCTTCAG
>DDQK01000024.1:0-2117 GCA_002342665.1 Prevotella sp. UBA2444 | reverse complement strand
TAATCATAGATATCATCGATATGATCCTCATCCATCACTTCGTCAAGGAAATAGTCGATGTTGAGTCTCGTACCGCTATAGACAATAGCTTCCACCTCATCGAGCAGCTCATCGAAATCAATGCCCTGCGCATTGGCAATATCGTCGAGGGCTATCTGACGGTCGATACTCTGTATAATCTTCACCTTCAGCATCGACTTCTTGGCCACGGTACGGACACGAAGGTCTACCTGCCGTTCGATCTCGTTTTCATCGCAGTACCTCTTGATCAGGTTTACAAAATCCTGAGCGTAAGGTTGCTTCACCTTGCCCTCACCGACACCCTGGATGTTCTTCAGTTCCTCCAAGGTGACAGGATAGTCGGTAGCCATCTGGTCAATACTCACATCCTGGAAGATGACGTATGGCGGGCGCTCCAGTTTCTTCGACACCTTCTTACGGAGGTCACGAAGCATCGAGGCCAGTGTGGGGTCGAGAGCCCCGGCAGTGGCTTCGTGGTCGGAAGCACTTTCTTCGTCCTCATTGAATTCGGCATCCTTGACAATCATAAACGACTGGGGATTCTTCATAAACTTCTTGCCTGCTGCCGTTATCTTCAACAGACCGTAGTTCTCAACCTCCTTCTTCAGATAGCCCATCAACAGAGCCTGACGGATCACGGGGTTCCATATCTTCTCATCCTCATCCTCACCAATGCCGAACTCTTCCATCTCATGGTGCTTATGGGCGATGATCTCCTCGGTCTCCTTGCCGATGATAAAGTCGATGATATAGTCGCTGCGGAAATTCTCCTTGACGAGCTGGATAATCTTCAGGACCGTCACCAACTGGTCCTTAGCCTCAATCTTCGTCTTTGGATGCAGACAGTTGTCGCAGTTGCCACAGTTCTCACGGTCATAATTCTCACCGAAATAATGGAGCAACATCTTACGCCTGCAGACGCTTGTTTCAGCATAGGCTGCCGTCTCCACCAGCAATTGTCGCCCGATGTCCTGTTCTGCTACGGGCTTACCTTCCATGAACTTCTCCAGTTTGTCAAGGTCCTTGCTCGAGTAGAAGGCCAGACAAATGCCCTCACCACCATCACGGCCTGCACGGCCTGTCTCCTGATAATAACCCTCCAGCGACTTAGGTATATCGTAGTGGATTACAAAACGAACGTCAGGCTTGTCGATACCCATACCAAAGGCGATGGTAGCAACAATCACGTCGATGTTCTCCATCAGGAAGTCATCCTGCGTCTGGGTCCTGGTAGGCGAATCGAGGCCGGCATGATAAGGAGCAGCCTTGATATCGTTGGCCCTGAGGATGGCAGCCAGTTCCTCTACCTTTTTACGGGAGAGGCAATAGATGATGCCACTCTTGCCAGGATGTTTCTTGATGAACTTGATGATATCCTTGTCCACGTCCTTTGTTTTGGCACGTACCTCGTAATACAGGTTTGGACGATTAAACGAACTCTTGAACTCCACGGCACCAGTGATGCCCAGACTCTTCTTGATGTCGGAGCGCACCTTGTCGGTGGCAGTGGCCGTCAGGGCTATGATGGGTGCCTGGCCGATCTCATTGACGATAGGACGGATACGCCGGTACTCCGGTCTGAAATCGTGTCCCCATTCAGAGATACAATGGGCCTCATCGACGGCGTAGAATGATATCTTCACCGACTTGAGGAACTCCACGTTCTCCTCCTTTGTGAGTGACTCCGGAGCCACATACAACAGTTTAGTAATACCAGCCTGTATGTCCGACTTCACCTGATCAATGGCAGCCTTGTTGAGCGAAGAGTTCAGGTAGTGGGCCGTACCCTCCTGCTCACTGAGCTGAGAGATGAAGTCCACCTGGTTTTTCATCAGTGCAATAAGCGGCGAGATGACAATGGCCACACCCTCCATCAGAAGCGAGGGCAACTGATAGCAGAGTGACTTGCCACCACCGGTGGGCATCAGCACAAACGTGTCCTTTCCGTCGAGCACGCTCTGTATGATTTTCTCCTGATCGCCTTTGAACTTGTCAAAGCCGAAATATTTCTTCAGCGCTTCATGTAGATTTGTCTTTTTCGACATACATTTTCCTTCTTTCGTTAATATATAGGCTCATTTTGTTTCAAGAGGCCA
>DDQK01000026.1 GCA_002342665.1 Prevotella sp. UBA2444 | reverse complement strand
AGCTTCCATGGAGCAGAAAGAAGCCTCTTTACGGCTGCCATGAAAATGCCGCTTGGCAGCAACTGACCGACCGGCAACTGAGGCGCATGGCCATCGAGCAGATGGAACAGGTGGGCGTGGCTTGGTCAATCGACGTGGAATTGTATGTGCGCAGCGCACTCGTACCGCTCTATAATCCCGTGAAGGAGTTCCTCGACCACTGCGGCCAGTGGGACGGACAGACCGACCATATCCGCCTGATGGCGCGGCGCGTGCCCACCGACTACGACTGCTGGCCCGACCACTTCCACCGCTGGATGCTGGCTGTAGTGGCCCAGTGGATGAATCTCTCCCGTGACTACGGCAACAGCGTGGTGCCGATGCTCATCGGGGCACAGGGCACCCACAAGTCGACCTTCTGCCGACTGCTTCTGCCGCCGGAACTGCGCGAATACTACATCGACGACATCAAACTTGACGCCGCCGAACAGGTGGAGCGCATGCTCTGCCGGATGCTGCTGGTGAACATCGATGAGTATAACGCTAAGACAGACCGCGAACAGGCGAAGATCAAGCGCATACTGACCGAGAAGGACGTTCAGACGCGCCGCATGCGCAGCGACCAGTATGAACTGCGCCCCCGCATGGCCTCGTTCATAGCCACCACCAACGACCGCGAGCCGCTCTGCGATGCGACTGGCTCCCGGCGCTATCTCTGCTGCGAGGTCACGGGGATGATCGACACCGAGACGCCTGTCGACTACCGTCAGATGTACGCACAGGCGATATACGAACTGAGCCATGGTGAGCCTTACCACTTCTCGAAGGACGAAGAGGCTGCCATCGAGCAACACAACCTTACGTACCTGTGCGAGTCGACCGCCGAGGCGGTACTGCTCTCCTACTTTAAGCCTGGGGAACCAAGGAAAGAGAACTTCATGCGTGCCGTTGACATCCAGAAAGAACTACGGACACACCTGAAGCAGAACGATGTGCCAACCATCAGGGCACTGACAACAGCCCTGAAGCGCCTCCACTTCAGGTATGGAGCGATAAGAGGCGTTAGGGGATGGTATGTGAAAAGAACTGAAGAATTGTAGAATTAAAAAAGACAAGGTATGAAAATCAAGTTAGGAAGAAACAACATTGCGAATCAGAGTTCATACGGTAAATGGTATGGCAGGGTGAAGTATGAGTCTACTCTCAGCGAAGACGAACTGGCCAAAAGAAGGAGAGACAAAGGAATCACTCGTTTTCAACCTCCCATCATACGAAAGCTGCTGCAAGTCCGTTAAGCGGTGGGTGAAACGTGCCGGCATCGACAAGCACATCAGTTGGCATTGTGCTCGCCATTCCTTCGCCGTGAACATCCTCAACAATGGTGCCAATATCAAGACCGTTGCCAGCCTCTTGACGAAACTGAATGCTGGAGTGCAAGGGATTTGCAAAAGTTATTCGGATATAGTCTTTGGCAAAACTTTACAAATGTTATTGCGAAGGCAAAAGAGGCATGTGCCAATGTAGGACAGAATGTAATAGACCATTTTATTGACGTCAATAAGATGATAACTGCAGGAAAAGGTGCACAGCGAGAAGTGGATGACATTATGCTTACCCGCTATGCTTGCTATCTGGTCGCACAGAATGGCGACCCAAGAAAGCCGCAGATTGCTTTTGCACAGACTTATTTTGCAGTTCAAACCCGTCGTGCAGAACTGATAGAGCAACGTCTTTTGGAAGTAGAGCGAGTTAAAGCACGAGCCAAATTGCAGGAGACAGAACGAAAACTTTCAGGCATCTTGTATGAACGTGGAGTAAATGACCAGACTTTCGCTGTTATCCGTTCCAAAGGGGATCAGGCACTCTTCCGTTTGAGCACAAACATGATGAAACGTAAGTTGGGGATGCCACAAGGCCGTCCTCTTGCCGATTTCCTTCCCACTATAAGCATCAAGGCAAAAGACTTCGCTGCGGAGATGACAAGTGTCAATGTGCAAGCCAAAGACCTTCAAGGTGAAGCATCCATCACACGGGAACATGTTGACAATAATGCCGCAGTACGTAAGATGCTCACAGAGCGAGGTATTATCCCAGAAAATCTTCCTCCTGCAGAGGATGTCAAAAAGGTAGAACGCCGTTTGGTAAGTGAGCAGAAGAAAATGCTGAAGAACAAGAAGAAATAATCTATCTTCTCATTAAGAAAAGAATAACTTATGGATATCAAAATGTTTGATGACCGGTTGGTGTTTGAATCTCCGGGCAAACTCCCAGGACAAGTGAAACCAACCAACATCCGGCATACCCACTTCTCTCGTAATCCCAAGATTGCAGCCTTCCTCAAAGCATATCACTTTGTCAAGGAGTTTGGCGATGGCTTTGATCGTATCTGTCGTGAACAAGAGGCTAATGGTGCGAATGTTCCATCTTTCAGAACTGACGAGTTCATCCTGAAGATTACAGTGCCAAAGGTTGCAGAAAAGGTGGCTGTAAATGATGAAAGGGTGAATGTAAACGTCACAGAAAAGGTGAATGCCACAGAAAACGTCACAGAAAATTATCGACTTGATAAAGGAGGATCCTTATATTTCAACCACTAAAATGGCTGAAATCATAGGTGTTGACAGGAGAAACATTGCAAGAAACATCAAGAAACTACAAGAGCAAGGTGCCGTTCGTCGAGTAGGTCCAGATAAAGGCGGTTTTTGGGAAGTAATAGTTTAAGCTATGGTGCTCAAACAATATAGTAAAAAGCCCAACTGGTTTATTGGTCAGCTGGGCTTTTCATTGTTAGTATGTCTGTTATATGAAAAATAGCACCTTTTTAACATTCTAGAAAAGAAAACACCTTGTAAATCAATGACTTACAAGATGTTCTAAGTACCCAGAGCCGGGGTCGAACCGGCACGGGTTGCCCCACTGGTGTTTGAGACCAGCGCGTCTACCGATTCCGCCATCTGGGCATGATGCACATTGCTGGATACTCACCGAAATCGGGCGCAAAGGTAATATAAAAATCTGAAATAACCAAGTTTTCTGATAAAAAAATAAAAAAAGCTTGCTTATATCGTATAATTTGCGTATCTTCGCCCACAGAAAATGAAACTATAAATATTATGCATGGAAAAGACCGATAGCAAAAACTACTGCATCATCCTTGCAGGAGGTCGTGGCCGTAGGCTGTGGCCCTGTAGTCGTGATTTGTATCCTAAGCAGTTTATCGACTTCTTTGGTACGGGACGTACTCAGCTTCAGGCTACCTTCGACAGGATGGTGAAGTTGCTGCCCAGAGAAAACATCTACGTCTGTACCTGCCGGGAATATCTTGCAATGGCTCGCGAGCAGCTGCCAGAAGTGCCAGAGCGCAACATCATGGTGGAGCCTATTCACCGTAATACTGCTCCAAGCGTGGCTTGGGCTGCAATGCGTATCCAGAAGCGGTGTCCGGAGGCCAACGTTATTGTCATGCCCTCAGACCAGATGGTACTCAATGAGTCTGAGTTTGCACGAAGTGTGGAGATAGGCATCAGCTATGTGACGGAAAACGATGTGTTGGTGGTGATGGGAGTCAGACCTTCCAGGCCAGAGCCGGGCTACGGCTATATACAGATAGGTGAACAAAGCTGCAAGCCCGATGTATATGCCGTCAAGTCGTTTACGGAGAAGCCTGACCGTGGGTTTGCCAAGATGTTTATGGAGAGTGGCGAGTTCTACTGGAATACGGGCATCTTCCTCTCCAATGTGCAGTATCTGCTCAAGTCGTTTGAGTATATATTCCCCGACGTGCTTAGGAGTCTGCGGTACAAGCGGATCAATTACAGCTATGAGGAGGAGATGAAATTCGTGAGTGAGAACTACCCCCGCTACCCGAACCTGTCGCTCGACTATGCTGTCCTGGAGCAAGGCAAACATGTCTACGTGATGAAGTGTGACTTCGGATGGGCTGATCTTGGCACATGGCACGCCATATACGAATCGATGAGCAAGGTGGAGGACGACAACGTGGTAATCGACTCTGAGGTTATGATGGAGGATTGTCACAACAATGTCATCAAGTTGCCCAAGGGACGACTTGGCGTGTTCAACGGACTTGACGGCTATATTGTGGCTGAGAAAGACAATGTGTTGTTCATCTGCAAGAAGGGCGACTCCTCGTCGATGGTGCGTAAGTACGTCAGTGAAGTACGGATGAAATATGGTGAAGAGTTTGTCTAATCAGACAAACTCTTCACGAATCTTTGCAGCAATCTCCTTGAATTCTTCCTCTGTGAGCTTCAGTTTCTCGCGACGGAAGTCTGCATCCTGTTCCGACTGCATCGGAATCAGGTGGATATGAGCGTGGGGCACTTCGAGCCCGAGCACCACCTGGGCTACCTTCTTACATGGGAAAGCCTTGCCGACAGCCAGGGCCACGCGCTTGGCAAACACCTGATAGCGGGCAATCTCGTCGTCGTCCATATCAAAGATGTAGTCTACTTCGCGGCGCGGAATCACGAGGGTGTGACCCTTCACCAGCGGATTGATGTCGAGGAATGCGTAGAATTCTTCGTTCTCGGCGCATTTGTAGCTGGGAATCTCACCAGCAGCAATCTTACTGAATATATCCATAATAATACAATAACCGTTAAACAATCATCAATAACCGTTAGCCGACGGTTATTTTGTCGATGCGCAGCTTGATGGTGCCACGGGGAATCTTCACTTCTACCTCGTCGCCAACCTTATGGTTGAGCAGACCCTGTGCGATGGGGGTCTTGATGGATATCTTGCCTTCACGCAGGTTGGCCTCGCTCTCGCTGACGATGGTGTAGGTCATCTTGGCCTTGTTGGTCAGGTTGGTCATCTCCACTTTCGACAGGATCTGAACGGCATCGGTGCTCAGACGACTGGTATCCACAATCTTGGCCTCAGAAATGGTCATTTTCAGACGATTGATCTTGTCCTCCAAGTGGGCTTGTGCTTCCTTGGCGGCATCGTATTCGCTGTTCTCACTCAGGTCGCCCTTTTCGCGGGCCTCTGCAATGGCTGCTGAGGCTTTCGGGCGCTCAATGCTCTCTAAACGCTTCAGTTCGGCTATCAGATTATCGTAGCCTTCTTGTGACATGTATGCCATAATGATGTATTTTTTTAATTATTTACTATTCACAAATTGCCTTGACAGACAAAAAACAAAAGAATCCCGACAATCTCACCGTGTCGGAATCCTTGATGCTATCATGTCTGTATCCTTACTTTTTCTGGTTGCAAAGGTAGGAATTATTTTCGAATCAGCCAAATTTCGAGGCGTAAAAATGGTTTCATTTGTTAAAAATTCGCAATTTCCACAGTTGGCTTAGCCCGAAATAGATGATGATGGCAGACAGAAAGCCTCCCAGTACGTCGATGACGTAATGGGCTTGTATATAGACCGTTGCAAAGCACATGAGCAGGAAGAAGGGGATGATAGACAGGAATAGGCGCCTGTTCTTGCTATGCCAGACCAGCATCAGTAGGATGGAGGTGATGCCTACATGGCTGCTGGGGAAGGCTGCTGTGGGGCACTCGCCTGCCTCGTGCATACTGGCCACGAACTGATAGAAGAAGCCCTGGGCATAGCCGGGAATAGGCAGGCCTTCGTCATGCGTTGCGAAATAGTGCCCTATGTCGGGGAACACGCCCTTGGCAATATTGTCGACGCCTGCGGCAAGGTAGTAGTACTGCGGACCAGTGACAGGCAGCAGGACAAATGGGATGTAATAGGTGAAGAATGCCCCTATGATGATAAATGCCGCACGGTCGAAATCATTGTTGCGAAAGAAAAAGTAGAACAGCGTCACCAGTACAATCAGCGGATAGTAGGAGCCATAGCCCATGTGCATCAGTTCGCTGAACACGGGGTTGGAGATTGCCTGTGAGAAGAGTAGCGCTGGCTGGCAACCGAAGAGTTGCTGCTCATAGCCTGCGAAAACATGGTCGAGGTTGGGGAATGCCTGGTTGAGCTGATACGTGTCGGGATACCACCACCCCAGCAGGAACATTTGTGCTAAGATACGGCATAAGTGGGTGAAACGGCAGGGTATCAGCCTGTAGACAAGCCATAGGGCCAGTGTCATCATCACTATGTGAAAGCGGCCCCAGATCATCGACTCCGGGTTCTGCATCTTCGTATAGCAGAATAGTATCATCAGCAGTGTGAGCAACAGGTAGCCCATGACGACCCATTCCACTGTCAGCAACCCTTTCCTGGGCTTCTTCTCTATCTCAAACAGGAACTTAAAATACTTCAATTCTCAATCTTCAATTTTCAATCTTCAATGCTCTACAGCCATCCGTTGTCCTTATACCATTTGATGGTACGTTTGACACCTTCTGCCAGTTTCACTGTCGGCTGATACCCCAGCTCGTCGATCGCTGGCTGGATGTCGCAGCGCCAGTTGCGCTGGCGCAGTATGTTGTACTTGTCTTTATTGAGCACGCTCACCTTACCCGTCAGTCTGCTTGTGTATTCGCCGAAGAAGGTGATGATGCGAAGCACCCACTCAGGTGCCGTGATCCGAATCCACCAGGGGCGCCCCAGCTCCTCGTGGATGAGGTTGCTGAACGTTGTACTCTGATATACCTCGCCATCGCTGAGGAAGTACTTGCGCCCCACTTGAGGTGCATCCAGGGCGAGGAATATGGCCTGCACCACATCGCTGACGTAGACGAATGTGATGTCCTGACGGCGATAGCCCACGGCGAAATCGGAGTGCTGCTTGATGCTCTTGGCCATCACGAAGTAGTCTTTCTCGCGCGGGCCATAGACTCCTGTTGGCCTTAATATTATATAAGGTAGGCGGTTCCCGAGTTGCTCCAGATATTGCTCTGCAGCCAGTTTGCTGCGCCCGTACTCCGTGTTCGGCTGAGGAGTGTCACTCTCGCGAATCTCCTTGTAAGGCTGCTGTTCGCGGATGGCACCGAAGATACTCAGGCTGCTCACGAACACAAAGCGCTTCAACGGCATCTGCAACTCCAGCAGGGCATCCGCCAGATTCTTCGTCCCCTCGGTATTGATGCGACGGAAGTCCTCCTTGTGCAGACATTTCGTCACTCCGGCAGCGTGTACCACGTAGTCGAAGTCCTTGCCTCGCAACTGTTCCACGAGCTCTTCCTTCGATGAGAGGTTCAGTTCGATGAACTTGATTCGCTCGTCCCGCAGGTATTCCCTTGAACTGCTACGGCGTACTGCAGCCCAAGTTTCGAATCCCTGCCTGAGGGCCTCTTCCACGATAAAAGAGCCGATAAATCCGCTCGCACCAGTGATTAATATCTTCATTTTGTTAAATTTGGGTGCAAAGTTACGAAATAATTCATAATTCGTAATTCATAATTCATAATTTTTTGCTATCTTTGCCACAAGAAACCAAAATACGACAGTCTATGGGAAAGAAGAATAGTGGCAAACGCTTAGGTAAGAAGCAGGTTAGTGAATTGCTTGAGAACCTCTTCCAGCACAATCCGAATGAGACCTTCTCGTTCAAACAGATATTCAAGGCTCTGAAGCTCGACACCCATCCGTTGAAGATGCTCGCCATCGACGTGATGGAGGAGATGGCATGGGACGACTTCCTGCTGAAGGTTAGCGACAGCAGCTATCGCCTGAACACGAAGACGCAGTTGCAGGAGGGCACCTTCCGTCGCAAGGCCAACGGGCGCAACTCGTTCCTGCCTGCCGACGGCGGTACACCCGTCTTTGTAGCAGAGCGTAACTCGATGTCGGCGATGGACGGCGACAAGGTGAAGGTGTCGTATATGGCCCGTCGCGACAAGCATATCAAGGAGGCGATGGTGATCGAGATCGTCAGCCGTGCCCACGACCAGATAGTGGGTAAGCTCCGTGTGGAGAAAGACTTCGCCATGCTGATACCTCAAGACCAGACGTTCGTTCACGACATCATCATCCCCAAGCGTAAGCTGAAGGGAGGCAAGACCGACGACAAGGCAGTGGTGAAGGTCATCCAGTGGCCTGATGCAGACCATAAGAATATCATTGGCTCCGTAGTTGATATCCTCGGCCAGACGGGCGATAACAATGCTGAGATGCATGCCATCTTGGCCCAGTACAACCTGCCCTATAAGTATCCGAAGAATGTGGAGGAAGCTGCTGAGAAAATCGATGCCGCCATCACTCAGGAGGAGATCAGCAGGCGTGAGGATTTCCGCGATGTGTTTACCTGCACCATCGACCCCAAGGATGCCAAGGACTTCGACGATGCCCTCTCTATCAGACAGATAGATAATCTCTGGGAGGTAGGTGTCCATATCGCCGATGTGAGCCACTACGTCAGGGAAGGATCTACCATCGACAAGGAGGCGTACAGCCGCGCTACGAGCGTCTATCTCGTAGACCGCACCATACCGATGTTGCCCGAACGCCTCTGCAACTTCATCTGTTCGCTGCGACCTGACGAGGAGAAACTGTGTTACAGTGTCATCTTCCTGCTCGATGCCGATGCCAACATCAAGAAGTGGCACTTGGCACATACCGTGATACGGAGTGATCGTCGCTATGCTTACGAGGAGGTGCAGCAGATCCTGGAGGACAATGGGGTGAAGGACGGTACGGGCGAGCCGGCTCCCCCTGCCACCAAGAACCATCCTTACAAGGGCGAGTATGCTGCCGAACTCATCCAGCTGGACGCCTTCGCCAAGAAGCTGCGCGCAGCCCGCTTCAAGAACGGCTCCGTGAAGTTCGACCGTGAAGAGCTCCACTTCGACGTCGATGAGCAGGGAAAGCCTGTGACAGCCTACTTCAAGGTGTCGAAGGATGCCAACAAACTCATCGAGGAATTTATGCTGCTGGCCAACAAGACCGTCGCTGAGAGCATCGGAAGGGTGAAGAAGGGCGCAAAGGCCAAGACGCTGCCTTATCGTATCCACGACCAGCCTGATCCGCAAAAACTGGAGAACCTGCGACAGTTCGTGTCGAAGTTCGGCTATAGGGTGAAGACCAGCGGCACCAAGGGAGCCATCACGAAGTCGCTCAATGCCCTGATGGCCGATGCCGAGGGCACACGTGAGCAGAATGCTATCGAGACCGTTGCCCTCAGGGCGATGATGAAGGCCAAGTACAGTGTCCATAATATCGGTCACTATGGCCTCGCCTTCGACTATTATACCCACTTCACTTCGCCCATCCGTCGCTATCCCGACTTGATGGTACACCGTCTGCTGACGAAATATCAAGATGGGGCACGTTCTGCCAACAAGGAGAAGTACGAGGAGTATTGTGAGCATTGCAGCGATATGGAACAGATCTCGCAGAATGCCGAGCGCGACTCCATAAAATATAAGATGGTGGAGTTCATGGCCGACAAGATTGGCAATACCTATGATGCCCATATCTCTGGCCTCACCAGCTACGGCATCTATGCTCAGATCGATGAGAACCACTGCGAGGGAATGGTGCCTATCCGCGACTTGGGGCACGACTACTATGACTTCGACGAGAAGAACTTCGTGATCATAGGCCGTCGTCACCACACCAAGTATCAGTTGGGCGACCCCATCCGCATTCAGGTGGCCCGTGCCAACATCGAGCGACGTCAGCTCGACTTCACGCTGGCCGACGACTAGCGCGTACCTTATATTTCTTCGCACACGAGGAAATGTTAAAAAGTAGCATGACAATAAAAAAATCCCGGTATTTGTTTGGCAGATATCGGGATTTTTGTCTATCTTTGTCCCCGGAAATTTAAATCTATCACAAACAAAGTTAAATGCAACAACAAAGAAAAGCCCTCAAACGTTTAGCCAGCCGCCGCTCGGCACAACTGAAGATATAGCCCCGGGCTATGTCCATCCGTTGCGTCGGCAGAGGACTGCATGAATGCGTATTGACGTGCGATCTTTGACTTACTGCTACAACTATGTCTTGTGATAGTGACTCCACAACAGTTTCTATGAAGCTCACTGGGCACTGACCTCAGCGGTCGTTGCCCAAACAACTCTTGCGCCCCCTTCTGCGGGGCATGCCAACGATTTATTACTATGTTTCCAATCCCTTTTTATGAAAGACAAGAAATTGAACAGCCTCAAGGATGAGGCTCTCGAAGATGAGTTCGAAAAGATTTTCCAGGAAGTCCTCGGCGAGACTGACCCAGACCTCCTGGATGACCCTCAAGACACTGCCGACGATGCCGACGGCGATGACACTCAGAACACAGACACACAGACACTCGACAATGCCGTGGCGCTGCTGAGGGAGAACGTGAAGAGGAACGCCGGCAAGGAGGGTGAACGCGCGTCGCCGCTCAGACTGGCCGTCAACATTCTCAAGGACTGCGACGACGATTGCTTTGGCGACTATTCCCTGATGGTCAGAATTGCCACTACCGACGATGTACTGCCCAGTCCCGACCGTTTCAGGTGTGATGTCTACACCAGCGACTTTTACCCCGTTTGCTCTAGCGAGCCACAATGCGAGGTAAGTCGTGACGACAATGAACTGGACTATGAGATTGACTGCACCCACATCTGGATGCCTGGCGTGTATACCCTTCTGGTCAGCGACAAGGAGAACGGCAACTCTGTGGTGAAGCTGGAGTTCCGCCTCGACGACCATCTCAACATCTCTTATGAGCAGGCCGCCTATGTGCAGCCCTGTGATACCTACGATATGCTGGCCTTCTGTTCCACAAGTTCTAATGACTGGTGCCGGTTGGCCCCCCTCCCCGGATTCCGTCAGTTACGTAGGAAGATACTGGACTCGGGGCGCTTCTTCATCTTCAACGAGGTGAGAAAGCAGCTGAATGCCCTTCCGCTCCTGCAGAACAGCAACTATATCTTCTGCACCTGCAATGGAGATCTCACCAAGAGTCTCCTCTACAATTTCTGCAGCCAGATGGGTATCCGGAACTCCTTGGAGATAGTCGACTGTTCGACTCTCTACGACGCCACATGCAATAATCCCTTTGAACATCTGGGAGAGGTGCTGTACTTATTCGGCGGCAAGGTGGTGTGCCTGACCCACCTGGGAGCCCTCCTTACCACTGGTGGTAAGACCATCGTGAAACGGGTGCTCGACGAGATCAGGAATTCGCAGCCGGACAACAACCTCTGGCTCTGCGGAAGCCGGCAGGAAGTGATGGCACTGATGGACCAGTTCCCGTCGTTCAAGGATTTCTTCACCAGCGACAGCTGGATCATGCAGGAGCCTTACACCGACTTCGAACTGGTGCAGGCTTTCTTCAGTCAGTTGGAAGAGGAACACCTGGAACCCTCCGACGAGGTGAAGGACCAGGTGACGCGTGCCATCCTCAAGGGATACCACCACGGCTCGCTCTCCAACTGGTCGCTTAGCGACATCCGGCGTGTCATCGCCGAGAACATACGGCCCCGCTATGTGCAGCGGGCACTGGATGAACTGAGTTTCGACGAGGTGCCACAACTGGAGGCCGCCGACATCGACACCAGCCTGTTTGCTGCCACTGCCGACACCTTCGAGCAGTGCATGGGCGAACTCAACGCGATGGTGGGACTCGACGAGGTGAAGCAGGGCGTCATCACCATGGCCAACAGCACCCGCTTCAATCTCAAGCGGCGCCAGCAGGGACTGCACACCTCGGGCAACATGGCCTGCCACTGCATCTTCACGGGCAATCCTGGCACGGGGAAGACCACCGTCGCACGGCAGCTGGGACGGCTCTACCATTCCATGGGACTACTCTCGCGGGGAGAGGTGATCGCCGTTGACCGCACCCGACTCGTGGGGCGCTACATCGGTGAGACGGAGGAGAACATGAAGGCCGTGCTCGAAGAGGCCCGGGGTAATGTACTCTTCATCGACGAGGCCTATAATCTCTACGACGGCAGCGGAGACCGTAAGGATTTCGGGGCGCGTGTCATCGACTCGCTGCTCACCGTGCTCTCTCAGCCCGACCCCGATATGCTCATCGTCTTCGCCGGCTACGAGAAAGAGATGGACGCGATGCTCAACACTAACCCCGGACTGATGGGCCGCTTCCCCTACAAGTACCGCTTCGCCGACTACGATGCCGACCAGTTGATGGAGATTGCCAAACGGCTGCTGGAGCGCGACGACTACATCCTGACTGATGAGGCCGCCTCCGTGCTACGTGCCTCCATCGTAATGACGCTCAGCCAGCGCACGCCTAACTTCGGCAATGCACGCTGGATAGAGCAGTACATCGTTGGAGGCATTATCCCTGCGATGGCCAACCGCATTGCCGCCACTGGCTCCGATGACTATCAGCACGTCGAGACCTGCGACGTACGCAGTGCTTATGAAAAATTCAACTCCAAGGCTACCGAACTGAAGCCCCGCCGCAAGGTGGGCTTCAGCTCCTGATTCCTCCATCGGACACGTCGGCTCGATTTCATATTTGATGACGGCTGAAGCAGAGCAGTGCCTCCTGCTTGACTATCATCGCAAAGTCGATGCCGACCTGTTGAAACGCCTTTATCAGGATCTTGTTCTCCATGAAAGTCTCGACTGCGCGGGCTATTCGGCCTGTTTCTTGACGAAGACGATGGTGTGGCCGCTCATGTCGACGGTGACGAGTGAGTCGGGCTTGACGTCAACGAGGCGGGTGAAGCCGTTCACCTTGCGGTCGGTGCGCACCTGTTCTGCCTCAGGGCGGATCTCCTTTCCCACGAGGACAGACATCTGGCCGTCCTTCACGAGGGAGTCGCCGTGGAGCTCCCATGTGCCGTTGAAGATATTGCCGTCGGTATCGATGGCAGGCTTGTCGGCAGTAGCCGCCTGGGTGTAGTGTTCCGTCTCGGTCATGTGGCCGTCGGCCTTGATGTCGAGCGTTATCTGATAGTGCATGTCTTCAGGATTGTTGCCTGCAGCAGTCTTGTAGACCCATTGTCCGACGACGCCCTCCTTCCACTGGGCCGTCTTGTCTTCTGTGTTCTGGCCCTTTTGGTTGCAGGCCGTGATGCCAATAGCCACGAGGGCGGCAAGAATGATTTTCTTCATGTTCCTTATCTTCTTTTTATTGTTAATGCTCCGAAAGTGGGGGCAAAGTTAGGAAGAATTATTGAGATTCGGTAATTTTTCGGACGAAACTTTTGGTATTTGGCCAAAAAGCAGTACTTTTGTCGGGTCAACCATTGAACATTGAGCGATGATACGCTATACGAAGCGCGAGGAGATTTGGAATGCGGCATCCCATGGTGGAGGCATTCTGATGGGGGTGGTGTTCGGCATCATCTTCCTCGTGTGGTGTTTCCGCAGCGACAACGACTGGGCGAGGGTGGGGGTGATACTCTATCTCTTCGGCATGCTGGGCTCGTATGCTGCCTCTACGCTGTATCATTCGATGAAGCATCACTCGAAGTGGAAGGAGCGCTTGCGCCGCTGGGACCATGCAGCCATCTACTGGCACATCGCGGGTTCCTACTCGCCGCTGACGCTGGTGGCACTCCGGGAGCAGGGCTACTGGGGCTGGAGTCTCTTCACGTTTGTCTGGACTTGTGCCATAGCAGGCACTATCGTGAGCTTCATCCGTCTGAAGGAACATTCCAACCTTGAGACATTCTGTTTCGTGGGCATGGGTCTGTCGGTGCTGGTGGCCTTCAAGCCGCTGATCGACTCAGTGTCGACGGCAGCGGTCATCTGGATTATCGCTGAGGGTGTCTGCTACATCACGGGAGCCGTCTTCTATTCCCTGAACAAGAAGAAGTATATGCACTCCGTGTTCCATTTCTTCGTGCTGGCAGGCTCTGTCTGTCATATCATCGCCGTCTGGGACGTGCTGATGGAATACTTATAATAATTCATAATTTGTTTGGTTGTTTGAGTGAAAAGATGTAATTTTGCAGGCAAATTTGCAAATTTACATCAGATTATGGCTTATACACGTATGACCGCTGCAGAGGCTGCAGCATTGATTAAGAATGGCGATCAGATCGCCATGAGTGGTTTTACACCCGCCGGTGTGGCTAAGGCAACGACCAAGGAACTTGCCAAGCTGGCCGTGGCTGAGCATGAGGCTGGCCGTGAGTTCAAGGTGGCCATCTTCACCGGTGCTTCCACCGGACAGTCTACCGACGGCGACCTGGCCAACGCCCAGGCCATCAAGTACCGTGCCCCCTACACCACCAACCCCGACTTCCGCAAGCATGTCAACGCAGGGGAGATTCCCTACAACGACCTGCACCTGAGCCACATGGCACAGGAGCTGCGCTATGGTTTCTACGGCGACCTCGACTGGGCCATCCTCGAGGTGTGCGACATTGAGGAGGTGGGCAACGACTATCATGTCTACCTGACCGCCGCCGGCGGCATCTCGCCCACAGCAGCCCGTCTGGCCAAGAAGGTCATTCTGGAGCTCAACTCGTTCCACAGCCCCAACGCCAAGTTCATCCACGACGTGTATGAGCCTGCCGACCCCCCTTATCGCAAGCCTATTCCCATCTTCAACGTCAGCGACCGAATCGGTGTGCCCTACGTGTCGATTCCGAAGGAAAAGGTGGTGGGCGTCGTGGAGTGCAATATCCCCGACGAGGCCCGTGCCTTCAAGGACAGTGACCCCGTGACCGAGAAGATCGGCTACCTGACGGCTGAGTTCCTCGTCGACGAGCTCCACAAGGGTCGCATCCCCAAGGAGTTCCTGCCCCTGCAGAGCGGTGTGGGCTCTACGGCCAACGCCATCCTCGGTGCTCTGGGTGCCGACAAGCACGTGCCTGACTTCAACATCTATACCGAGGTAATCCAGAACGCCGTGATCGACATGATGCTCACAGGTCGTGTGAAGGATGCCTCGGCCTGTTCTCTGACTGTATCCAACGAATGTCTGATGCAGGTGTACGACAACATGGACTATATGAAGAATCACCTGACGCTGCGTCAGAGTGAGATATCGAACCATCCGGCCATCATCCGTCGTCTCGGCGTGATTGCCATCAACACTGCCATCGAGGTGGATATCTATGGCAACGCCAACTCTACCCATATCAGCGGTACGAAGATGATGAACGGTATCGGAGGCTCAGGCGACTTCATCCGCAATGCATACCTCTCTATATTTACTTGTCCCTCAGTGGCCAAGGGTGGCCTGATCTCGTCGGTCGTTCCTTTCGTAACCCACCAGGACTCTTCGGAGCACGACGTGAACATCATCGTCACCGAACAGGGTATCGCCGACCTGCGCGGCAAGAGCCCCATGCAGCGTGCTCAGACCATCATTGAGAACTGTGCCCACCCCGACTACAAGCAGTTGCTTTGGGACTATCTGAAGCTGGGCACAGGTGGACATACCCGTCACTGCCTGACGGCTGCCTTCGCCATGCACGACACGCTGGCTCGCAAGGGTGACATGCGTCTGACCGACTTCTCGGAGTACGTGAAGAAGTGATTTATAAGGTAGCAGATAATATCCTCTCGCCCTTGGGCGAAACCACTGAGCAGAACTATCAGGCCGTCGTGTCTGGTGGTTCTGCTCTGAACTTTGGAGATGGTCGTGGAGACAGGTTCCAAAGTCCAGATGCCCGTCCCTATGACTGTTTCGAGTCGCTGGTGGTGAGGTCGGTAAGAGAGGCGACGCACGACCTGCCGATAGACCTCGGCAGTCGTCGGCTGGTGTTCATCCTCAGCACCACCAAGGCTAATGTCGGGCTGTTGGGTAGCGCAGACGCAGAGCCGTCCATGCTTTGTCCCGGTGAGAGTGCGCAGCGGATAGCCGACCGTCTGGGGGTATCGACTGCGCCCATTGTGGTCTGCAATGCCTGTATCTCTGGACTTTCGGCCATCATCCTCGCCTCCCGGCTGATGGCGACTGGCGCTTACGACCTGGCTGTGGTCTGTGGGGCTGATGTGCTGTGTCCCTTCATCACCTCAGGCTTCGAGTCGCTGAAGGCAGTCTCGCCTGCCCCCTGCCGCCCCTTCGATATGGAGCGTACAGGCATGAACCTCGGCGAGGCTGCTGCCACGATAGTCCTCTCCAAGGATCCCATGGGACAGACGAATCCCTGGGCCATCGGCACAGGTGTCATCCGTAATGACGGCTACGACATCAGTGCCCCTTCGAGAACGGCTGAAGGGGCCACACGGGCCTTGAAAGTTGCACTCGGAGACATGGATGCCGACAATCTGGCGATGGTTAATGCCCATGGTACGGCGACGATGTTTATGGATCAGATGGAGTCGGTGGCCATCACGAAAGCAGAGCTCGGCGATGTGCCAGTGAACAGTCTGAAGGGCTACTATGGTCACACATTGGGTGCTGCCGGGATACTGGAGACAGTACTGACGATGAGAGCCCTCGACGATCATATCATTCTCGGAACCAAGGGCTTTGAGGAACTGGGTGTATCGGGAAATGTACGGGTGAGTGCCAGTCATCAGTCGACTGACAAGACCGCCTTTGTGAAGTTGATTTCCGGCTTTGGCGGGGGTAATGCTGCACTGCTCGTTGATCACGTTGATCACGGGGACGGTTCTCCTGATCTCGTTCGCGAAGCGATTGATCAGGAGAACCGTCCCCGTGATCAACATCGCGTGCAAATCTCGCCTACAGAGGTCACCGTGGATGGCAAGCGAATAGAGTGCGAAGGCACGGGCAAGGCCCTGCTGACCAATCTCTACAAACGATACATCGGTGACTATCCCCGCTTCTACAAGATGGACCTGCTGAGCCGCCTGGGGTTTGTGGCCTCGGAACTGTTGCTGGCGAGCGAAGGCAAGGAACGATTTGTGGAATGCGACGGCCGTGCCGTTGTCCTCTTCAACCACTCCTCGTCGATACATGCCGACAGGGCCTATCTGGAATCGATACGTGATGCCGACAACTATTATCCCAGTCCGTCGCTATTCGTCTACACCCTACCCAATATTGTGACGGGCGAGATAGCCATCCGTAACCACTATCACGGCGAGACCTCTTTCTACATCTTGCCACGGCGCGACGAAGCAATCATCCGGATGGTGCAGCAGGCGACATTCTGCGATCCCGACACCAGAAGCATGATGACAGGCTGGCTCGACTGTGAGGATGAAGATCACTTCGAGGCCGACTTGTATATAATGCATAATTCATAGCTTATAGTTATTTTATGCTTTCATTCTTTCGTTTTCTCATTTTTATTATTTAACTTTGCACCGCTAAACGTTTAGAATATGGAATCAAGACTAGTCATTTACAATACACTGACACGACAGAAGGAGCGTTTCGAACCTCTTCATGCCCCTAATGTGGGCATGTATGTCTGCGGCCCGACGGTCTATGGTGACCCCCATCTGGGCCATGCCCGTCCCGCCATCACCTTCGACCTGGTGTTTCGCTACCTGAAGCATCTGGGATATAAGGTAAGATATGTGCGTAACATCACCGACGTGGGCCATCTGGAGCATGATGCCGACGAGGGTGAGGACAAGATAGCCAAGAAGGCACGACTGGAACAGCTCGAGCCGATGGAGATTGCGCAGTACTACACCAACCGCTACCACCAGGCGATGGATGCCCTGGGCTGCGAACGCCCGTCGATAGAGCCCCATGCCACAGGCCATATCATCGAGCAGCAGCAACTGGTGCAGCAGATCCTCGACAATGGCTTCGCCTACGAGTCGAACGGCTCGATCTATTTTGATATTGAGGCCTACAACAAGAAGTATCACTACGGCATCCTCTCAGGTCGCAGTCTGGAGAACATTAAGGATGCCAGCCGCGACAATCTCGACGGTGTGGGTGAGAAGCGCAACCAGGCCGACTTCGCCTTGTGGAAGAAGGCACAGCCCGAACACATCATGCGCTGGCCGTCGCCCTGGAGCGACGGATTCCCTGGCTGGCACTGTGAGTGCACGGCCATGGGGCGCAAGTACCTGGGCGAGGAGTTCGACATCCACGGAGGCGGCATGGACCTGGTGTTCCCCCACCACGAATGTGAAATAGCTCAGGCTTTCGGCTCGATGGGGCATCAGGCCGTGAAGTACTGGATGCACAACAATATGATTACCATCGGCGGACAGAAGATGGGCAAGTCGCTGGGCAACTTTATCACCTTGGAGCAGTTCTTCACGGGCAACCACAAACTGCTCGAGAAGGCCTATTCGCCGATGACCATCCGATTCTTCATCCTCTCTGCCCATTACCGTGGCACGGTTGATTTCTCGAACGAGGCCCTTGAGGCTGCCGAGAAAGGACTCGACAAACTGCTGAATGCCATCAGTGACCTGGAGCGCATTCAGGCCGGTGACAAATGCGATGCTGAGACCGAGATGGTGGTGAAGAGCCTGCGCCAGAAGTGCTATGATGCGATGAACGACGACTTTGCCACCCCGCAGGTGATCAGTCACCTCTTCGAGGCCTGCACCGTCGTGAATAAGCTCATTGACCACAAGGCCACTATCTGCGCCGACTGCCTGAAAAAACTGAAGGAGACCATGCATCTCTTCACCTTCGACATCCTTGGCCTGAAGGCCGAGAAAGGCAATAGCAGTGATGCCCGCGAGGAGGCCTATGGCAAGGTGGTGGACATGGTGCTGGAGCTGCGTGCGAAGGCTCGTGCCGAGAAAGACTGGGCTACCTGCGACAAGATCCGCGACGAGCTGAAGGAAGCCGGCTTCGAGGTGAAGGACACCAAGGACGGTGTCACCTGGAAACTGAACAAATAGTGAAAAAGATAATCCCCGCTTGGTAGAGAGCGGGGATTTTCTTAGTTGCTTAGGTCGTGATCTACCATCCTTAACGGGTGCAAAGATACAAACAAATCGCGAAACGGGAATACCAATATAAGAGTATTTTGCAAAAAAATGTATATAATTGGCGGTAAGTTTTATAATTAGTCGTAACTTTGCAGCCGTGAAACTATTCTTGGCTGTCTTAGCTTTACTATTTCTGTGCAATGCCGCTTCCGCTCAGGTCGCTGCAGTGCAGGATTCGTCGGATGTCGAAACACTCGACGGGAAGGTTGTCCGTGAGGTAACGATATCGTCGCGTAAGTCAGGGAGGGTGAAGACCGGTGGGCTTGGCAATACGGAGTTTATCAGTTCGAAGGAACTGTTGCGTGCCGCTTGCTGTAACCTTGGTGAGAGTTTCACCACCAACCCATCGGTAGACGTGAACTATGCCGATGCTGCCACAGGTGCGCAGCAGATCAAGTTGCTGGGACTCTCGGGCACTTATGTTCAGATGCTCACCGAGAATATTCCAAACTATCGTGGACTGGCAGCCCCCTATGCCCTCGGCTATATCCCCGGCCCCTGGATGCAGAGCATACAGGTGTCGAAGGGTGCCTCATCGGTAAAGAACGGTTACGAGAGCATCACGGGACAGATCAACCTGGAGTTTAAGAAGCCCCAGGCCACACCATGGGCTGATGCAAATCTATATTTTAACAGCGACCTGAAACTTGAGGCAAATCTTGGAGCCAATCTCAAACTGTCGGACAAGTGGAGTACAGCGCTATTAGGCCACTACGAGATACTGGATAAGGCCCATGATGACAATGGCGACGGCTTTGCCGACATGCCCAAGATGCGACAAGGCTCACTCATGAGCCGATGGGCCTATATCAGTGACACGTATATGTTTCAGCTCGCCATCAAGGGACTGAAGGAGCATCGCGAGGGCGGACAGATTGCTCATGGACACACGGCCCACAATCCTTATCTCATCGACATCACCAATGAGCGCTACGAGGCTTTTGCCAAGAACGCCCTCATCCTGAACCCTGAACTCATGACGAACATCGCCTTGATCCTGAGTGGCTCTATTCATCATGAAAGGAGCAGCTATGGCCACAAGCGTTACGATGCCGATCAGCGCAACGGCTATGCTTCGCTGATGTTCGAGACCGATCTTGATGAGCACCACAACCTCTCTACCGGTCTTAGCCTCAACCACGACTACTTGAGTGATGATTCTGACACAGACGAGACAATGCCAGGCGTATATGCCCAATATACTTATAAGATAGGTGAGACGTTCACAGTGATGGGTGGGCTGCGCTGGGATCACAGTTCGCTGTGGGGCTCGTATGTCACCCCTCGCATGCATGTCAAGTATTCACCTACCGAATGGCTTACGTTACGCGGCTCTGTGGGCAAAGGCTATCGCACGCCCCATATCCTTGCAGAGAACAGCTATCTGCTGGCCAGTAGCCGCCAACTGATCATCAACGAGAATATCGGGCAGGAGAACGCCTGGAACTACGGCCTCAGCACCCAGCTGAAGATTCCCGTTGGCGGGCGGACACTCGATCTGAATGCCGAGTATTATTACACCCGTTTCAACCAGCAGGCCATCATCGACTACGATGTGGCAGAAAGGATGATTGAGGTGCATGGCCTGAACGATCATGAAAAGTCATACTCTCACACCATTCAGGTGGACGCCACCTACGAGATACTTCCGAAGCTGAACGTGACCGCCGCCTGGCGATGGAACGATGTGAAGGCCACATACAACGGCAAACTGCGACAGAAGCCCATGAATAGCCGCTATAAGGGTCTGCTCACAGCATCCTTCGCCCCAGGACTGGGCAAGTGGCAGTTTGATGCTACCGTGCAGCTGAATGGTGGTGGGCGCCTGCCCGACAATCATGACACCACTTTAATGCCCGAGCACTTCAAGGCTTACGAGCAGGTGAGTGCCCAGGTAACCCGCTTCTTCCGCCACTGGAGCATCTATGCTGGAGGCGAGAACCTGACGGGCTTCAAGCAGAAGAATGCCATTATCAGTGCCGACAATCCTTGGGGACCCAACTATGATGCCACCATGATCTATGGTCCGGTGCATGGTGCCGTATTCTACATCGGCGCACGAATTAATTGGAACAAGATATAAATATATATAATAAGGTAAAGATCATTATGAGAACAAAAGTATTATTCATGGCTCTGGCTATGGCTGCCGTGAGCACCGCCAAGGACATCAAGACTGTTGTGCTTACCACCAATCCGGAGATGCACTGCACTGGTTGTGAGAAGAAGATCAAAGACAACATCCGCTTTGAGAAAGGCATCAAGTCGATTACGACCAATCTTGATGACAAGACAGTGGTCATCGAATATGATGCCGACAAGACCAATGTCCAAAACATCATTGAAGGTTTCAAGAAGATTAAGTACGAAGCCTGTGAGGTGAAGGGGAATTCACCCAGTCAGGTAGATGCCGAAACAGGTGCTACGAAGAAATAATATGGCATTACAACCTATTTTCCGCAGGGCGGAACTTCTGTTGGGCGATGAGGTGATGAGCAGCATCGGCCAGAAGCGTGTGATCATCTTCGGTGTGGGCGGTGTTGGCTCGTGGTGCGCCGAGAGTCTGGTACGTTCAGGTATCACGCATCTCACTATCGTCGATTCAGACCGCGTCTGCATCACCAATATCAACCGCCAGCTGATGGCCACCTCGAAGACCGTAGGGCAGGTAAAGGTAGAAGCCCTGAAGGAGCGCCTGCTCAGTATCAACCCTCAGGCAGAGATCACTGCCCTGCAACAGATATTCACAGCCGAGACTGCCGACAGCTTCGATATCGGGAGCTACGACTACATCATCGATGCCATCGACTCGCTGAAAGACAAGACGCTGCTGATTCTGATGGCGACACAGACACAGGCAAAGTTCTATTCCTCAATGGGAGCAGCACTGAAGCTCGACCCCACAAGGATCAAGACTGCTGAGTTCTGGAAGGTTCAAGGTGACCCGCTGGCACGTGCCCTTCGTAAACGTTTCAAGCGCGACGGACAATATCCCAAGCGCAAGTTCTTGTGCGTGTATTCGGATGAACTTCTTGAGAACAAGGGCCATAACGCCACCTGCGGTACTGAACAATGTATGTGTCCAAAGGCAAAGATCGGGCCAGGCGATCCTACCTTGCTGAATCACGAATGGTGCTCTTCGAAAGCCCAAATTAACGGCACCCTGGCTCACATTACCGCCATTTTCGGTTTTATGCTGGCTGGATTAGTCATTCAAGACAGCACAAAATCTGATTAGAATTCGATTTGTTTTTTACAACTCGATTTTTCTTCTCCCACAATCCCTCGTATATGTTATGCAACAATACCATACGTATGGTATATTTTGAAATTGCATCAAAAAACATATACGTTTATCGGGAAAAGGCTGTACCTTTGTGCCTGAAATATAAATATATCTGCGATATGAAAGTAATTAGCACGACAAGCGCACCGAGCGCCATTGGCCCATATAGCCAGGCCATCCAAGTAGGTAATTTCGTTTACACATCAGGACAGATTCCCATCGATCCTGCCACAGGTGCTTTTCCCGAGGGGGGCATCCAGGCTCAAGCACGTCAGTCATTAAACAATATTCGCGCGATATTGGAGGAAGCAGGGCTCAATATGAATGATGTAGTAAAGACAACCGTTTTCTTGGCAGACATGAACGATTTTGCAGAGGTAAACAGCATCTATGCAGAGTTTTTCACCGCACCCTATCCGGCACGTTCTGCAGTAGCCGTCAAATCACTCCCTAAAGGGGCACTGATAGAGATTGAGGTTGTAGCTTATAAATAAGGAAAATACTCAAACCAACACAGAAACTTATGTATATCATTCCCAAAAGTCTGATAACAGACATTCAGTATAATCAGAGGCTCATCGAACAGTTTAAGAAGGGTGAGATCAGTGGCGCACGACTCAAGTCAAACCGTGTGCCCATGGGTATCTACGAACAGCGACAGGATGGTCACTATATGCTGCGTATCCGTTGCACAGGTGGTCTCATCACCCCCCGACAGTTACAACGTGTAGCAGAAGTTGCCCAGCAGGTAAACTGTTCACATATCCATATCACCACGCGTCAGGAGGTACAGATTCATGACGTCAGCATTGACCAGGCCACGCCTGCGCTGCTGTCTTTACAGAAAGAAGGACTGGCCACGCAGGGTGGTGGCGGTAATACCATCCGTAACATGCTGGTGAACGAGCAGGGCGGCATCAACAATCGTCAGACTTTCGACCCTTACCCCTATGCCATTGGTCTGACGACCCGTCTGATAGCCGAGAAAGACTCATGGTCTATGCCGCGCAAGCTGAAGATAGCTTTCGACATGAACGAGGCTGATGCCAACTTCTCGCTGGTAGCCGATCTGGGTCTGATACCCGTCCTACAGAATGGAGAACGCGGCTTCCGCGTCTTGCTGGGTGGTTCGGTAGCCAGTCATCCTCATAAGGGTTGGCAGGTTTTCGACTTCCTGCCAGAGAAAGACCTGTTCCGTGCTGCCAAGGCTGCCAAGAACTTCTTTAACCTCAATGGTAACAGAAAGAACAGGCACAAGGCCCGCATACGCTACATATTCTATAAGAATGGTGAGGAAGAAACACGGAAATTGTATTTAGAGGAGTATCAGAAACTTGTAGACGATGCGTCGTTAGACTTCGTACCTGCCACGCTGCCCTTCGAATACAAGACACCAGCGTTTGCTCCTGTTGATGACGACAGCGAAGCCTTTAAGACGTGGAAGAAGCGCTATGCACAGCGTCAGACGGTAGGAAACGGTTTTGCTGTCATCATTCCCTTCCTTCACGGCAATACCTCGCCAGACATCTTTAGTAAGATTGCTGCTTTTCTGGAACCCTTTGGCAACGACGTGATTCGCTTTACGCCTCGCCAGAACATGCAACTACGCAACATCCCAGAAGCATACTTGCCCAATATCTACCAGTTCTTTAAGTCATTGGGATTGTTACTCGACGAGCCTGTCATCCTCAATAACCTGACATCTTGTACGGGTGCTGACACCTGCAGACTGGGCATCTGTCTGCCTAAGGGACTCGTAAAAGGCATCCGTCGCAAGCTGGAAAAGAGCGGACTTGATCTGGACCAGTTGCCCGATCTGAAAATCAATATCAACGGCTGTACTAATTCCTGTGCGCAGAACGCATGGAGCGACTTAGGATTCAGCGGACGTATAGGACGCGTTGATGACCATCCTTATCCTGCCTATACCGTCTGGGCCCGTATCAACGGAAAAACAGAGCTGGCCGAAGCTTTAGGCTATCTGGCTGCCAAGGATATCCCTTCATTTGTGGTAGACTATCTTGGCAGTTACCTGCAGGTGAAAGAGCAGTACGAGAGCTATGATGCCTTTGTGCGTGCCAAGGGTGCTGAGGTCATCAAAGAAGCCATTGCTCGCTATCAGGACGTCCCCTCGTTCGACGAGGATAAGAACTACTATTTTGACTGGGGTGCTGACGAGGTGTTCTCGCTGACCAGCCACGGACAGGCAGAGTGCTCTGCAGGACTTTTCGACATCATCGAATTAGACCAGGCAACCATCAAGGAGAAACAGGATGCACTATCTTCAGCTGGCGCCGATGTGGAGAAGCTGTTGCGTGACATCGTTTTCTCAGCCTCTCGCATGTTGTTGGTGACACGTGGTTCAGACCCCAGAACAGACGACGAGGTATACAGCAGTTTCGAAGAATTGTTTATTAATGCTGGTATCGTTCCAGAGACCTTCAAAACTGTTGTTGAGAAAGCCCGTCATGGTGAGTCGTTGGCAGCTGATAAAATCCAGGTGGAAACACTGGCTGCTAAGGTCAATGAACTCTATGCTTCGATGGATGACTCACTGCAATTCAAGGCAGTAGCTCCCGTGGAGCAGAAGAAAGAGAACCAGCCCCAAACAGAGAACACGACAGACAGTGTCGATGTGAAGAAGGACTTCCGCGGTGTCGCTTGTCCTATGAATTTCGTGAAGACAAAGATACAACTCTCGACCATGCAGAGTGGTCAGCTGTTAGAGATACTGCTGGACGATGGTCAGCCCATACAGAATGTGCCGGGCAGCGTGCGTCAGGAGGGCCATGAGGTGTTGTCTACAGAAAAGGTTGACAACTATTGGAAAGTTTTAATCAAGAAGAAGTAATAATGGATTTCCTGCCTATCAACATACGTATCAGCGGTGCCCGGATATTGATAGTCGGTGGTGGACGAGTAGCCACACACAAGGCTTCGATACTGAGCCGCTTCACAGACAGAGCTACTGTTATTGCTCCCGAGGTGAGCGATGGTATAAAGTCTCTTCCGTTTCAGTGGGTGGAGCGCAACTTTGCTGAAACCGACCTAGAGGGCGTTACCTTATTGTTCGTATGTACAGGCAATCATTCGTTGAACCACGAGATACACCAACTGGCCCGTGAGCGAGGCATCCTGACCAGTGTCTGCGATTCGCCTGCCGAGTGTGACTTTACCTCACCAGCCATTTATCGCAATGGTGACCTGACCATCAGTGTTGCCTCTGATAGTAAAGATGTGAAACGAAGTATCAGAGTACGTGACAGCATAAAAGAATTAATAGAACATGATAGCTTACAAATCGATTAATCAGCAGAACTTCTCCCTGGAGGAGCGTGAGGCTTACTTTCATGGTTTGAAGAAGCAGGAGGGGGCAGTGTTGCTCCAGACCTGCAACCGTGTGGAGCTTTACTATGGCGAGGGCGATGTACCTGACGACGTGGCACGTCACCTGTTCCGCGTGACGGCTGGTCTGGAGTCGGCACTGATTGGCGAACGTGCCGTGCAAGGTCAGGTGAAGGACAGCTATCAGGAGGCCCAGCGCCAATACCATCTGCCAGCAGAGATTCATAAGCTGTTCACGTGCGCTTTGCAGGTTGGCAAGCGTGTCCGTACGGAAACGGAGATTTCGCAGGGCGCCGTCAGTCACTCGCTGGCTGCCATCGAGATTATGGAGCAGGAACAGGTAGACCTGAGTAGTAGTCGCATCACTATCATCGGTGTCAACAAGCTGACATCTGACATCTTGAAGTTCCTGAAGAACAAAGGTGCTCAGCTGGTTTTCCTGGCTAACCGCAGTCAGATCAAAGCACATCAGTTGGCTGATCCGTTGGGCATCAGCGTCTATGAGCTACGTGACAAGAAGCGATTTCTGGCAGAGACCGATATCCTCATCAGTGCCACCTCAGCGCCCCATGCCCTGATTCATGCTGAGGATATTCCTGCAGAGAAGACGCTGTTGGCTATTGATCTGGCCTTCCCACGTGACATTGATGCCCTTGTGGGTACACTGCCTAACGTTAAGCTATACAACATTCGTGACGTGGAACAGCGTGTTCGTCGGAACATCTCTGTCCGTCAGACTGAGGTGGTGCGCGCAGAGGCTATCATTGAAGAAGAGATAACAGAGTTGCAGGATATCCTGCGCAGACGCAAACAATATTTGAGACAAGCAATATGAGTATACGAGTCATCGCACGACAGAGCCGTCTCTCGCAACTGCAAGTGCAAGAGGCAATGGCACGTTTTCCAGAGACAGACTATCTGCTGGAGACACTGTCGTCGTATGGCGACGAGCACCAGCAGATATCACTGCTCAATGGCGAGGCTCCTGCTGATATGTTTACACGTGAATTGGATGAGGCACTCATTAATGGACGTGCCGATATTGCCATCCACTCTGCCAAAGATCTGCCCTATCCGCTGGACGACCGTTTGGAGGTCATCGCCCTGTTCCCGCCTTTTGACCAGAGCGATTCGCTGGTAAGCAGAGAACACCTGACGCTGGCGCAGTTGCCTGCAGGCAGCAGCGTAGGAACCAGTTCCCCCATGCGTCGTCGTGAATTGCTTGCCCTGCGTCCTGACCTGAAGATTGTTGGTATCCGTGGTTGCATAGAGGAGCGTGTCCGTCAGGTGCGCGACGGCGAGATTGACGCAGCTATTGTCGCCACCTGCGCCCTGAAACGTCTGGGCATGGAAGGCGACATCAGTGAGGTGCTACCCTTTGAGACTCATCCATTGCAGGGCTATCTGGCCATTACTGCCCGTCGTGGACGTACAGACTTAAAGGCGCTTTTCGAGCGTGATGATGTGTTAAACCGTCAAGGAAAGGTCACCTTGGTGGGTTTCGGTCCTGGCGACCCGGAACTGCTCACCGTCAAAGCTGTCAAGGCGCTTCAGCAGGCTGATGTCATATTCTATGATGACCTGATAGGCAAGGACTATCTGGAAACGCTGACCGCTGAGAAAATCTATGTCGGCAAACGTAGTGGAAAGCATCATGCCGAACAGTCAGACATCAACAGACTGTTACTGAAGGCTGCTCGTGAGGGTAAGGAAGTTGTTCGTCTGAAGGGTGGCGACCCGATGGTGTTCGGTCATGCCGGCGAAGAAATAGAATATCTGCAGAGCAACCTCGTCAGCGTATCGGTTATTCCAGGCATCACGACGGCGTCCGCACTGGCTGCCACCACCAAGGTCAGCCTGACACAGAGAGGCATCAGCTCCAGTGTGTCGCTGGTCAATGGTCATGCCGACAGTCCCATCGTTCCTGATACGGATACGATCATCTACTATATGGGTGGTAGTCGTCTTTCCCACATCCAGGCATCGCTGAAGGCTGCCGGATGGGCTGACACGACACCCGTTCTCCTGGTTCACAACGTATCACTGCCCGACGAACAGACTTTCGAGACAACAGTCGGACAGTTGGGCAGCGCATCCTATCCTACACCCGTCATTGCTTTGGTAGGTGACGTTGCCCGACTGCGCCATCAGACTGCTGCCGACGTGAAGCGGACACTCTACACGGGTTCCGAATGTCCTAATGCCAGCTATATCCATACGCCGCTGATTGCTATTGAGCCTATCAGCTATGCTGTTCCCACTCAGGACTACGACTACCTGCTCTTCACCAGCCGCTATGCCGTGAAGTACTGGAGAGGCGGTTTCCAGCACCATATCGTGTCTATTGGTTCCACAACAACGCAAGCCTTGAAGGAGGCTGGTGCCGTTGACATAGAACAGGTTGAAATAGCTGACAGCTATGGGGTCATCGACTACTTCAGCAGTCAACCGTGCGGACGGGTACTGATACCCCGTTCCAATCTGGCTCTTGACATCATCCCCGACGGACTGCAGAAATTAGGGTTTGAGGTCATCACCCTTACTATATATAATAATGTGTACCCCCACCATGTTCGTCGTGTTAACCTCACGAACATCCAGCGCGTGGTATTCACGTCACCCTCAACGATTGACAATTTTATCAAGACATATGGTAGTCTGCCCTCGCATATCGATTATGTGACGCGAGGCAGGATTACCGCCCAACATTTAAAAAGCCGACAAAATGAAAAGATTCAGAACATTCAGAACAGACCAAGCCACACGGGATAGGTATGCCGATGTGAGCTTGAACGTTCAAGACTTCATCTACCCGTATTTCGTGGTGGAAGGAGAGGGCATTGTGGAGCCGATTGCCACGATGCCGGGTATTAACCGCTACAGCATTGACACGCTCGTTGATGACGTGCTGCAGGTCAAGGCCTTGGGCATTGACAAAGTGCTGCTCTTCGGGGTCGTCAGTGATGAGGTGAAAGATGAGCGAGGCACTGCCGCCTATGCTGAGGACAACCTCATCTCGCGAACAGTAAGAGCCATCAAGAAGGCTTCGCCCGAGACGATTGTCTTCACGGATGTATGCCTCTGCGAATACACCAGTCACGGACACTGCGGACTCTTGCACCATCACGATGTGGACAATGACACCACCCTGCCGCTCTTGGCCGAAATGGCGTATCAGCACGCAAAAGCTGGTGCTGACTTCGTGGCACCTTCTGCCATGATGGACGGACAGGTAGAGGCCATCAAACGCCGACTCAGCGTGGCAGGACTCTCCACCCGCGTACTGGCCTACTCTGCCAAGTATGCCTCCGCTTTCTATGGTCCCTTCCGCGATGCTGCCGACTCCGCACCATCCTTTGGCGACCGCAAGACTTACCAGATGGACTATCGTACCCACGACCAGGGACTGGAAGAGATTGCGGCAGACCTTGAGGAGGGTGCCGACTGGACGATGGTCAAGCCTGCCCTGCCCTATCTGGATGTCATAGCTCGTGCCGTGGAGCGTTTTCCCCGTGTACCCATGGTTGCTTACCAGGTCAGCGGAGAGTATGCCATGCTGAAGGCTGCTGCACGGGCTGGCTACCTCGACGAACAGCGTGTCGTCTACGAGAGTCTGATCGCCATCAAGCGCGCAGGAGCAAATTATATCATTACGTATTACGCTAAAGAATATCAGCAACGATGGGCATAAACAACCGACCTTTATCCGCTGCTGCCTTTAAGCGGGCTCAGCAGGTTATTCCCGGTGGTGTAAACAGTCCCGTCCGCGCACTGCGCAGTGTGGGTACCACACCACTCTTCATCGAACGGGCCAATCGTGCCTATGTCACCGACATCGACGGCAACACGTTTATCGACTTCTGCATGTCATGGGGCGTCTTCATCCTCGGACATAACAACCCGGCTGTCAGTCGACGGGCCATCGAGGCCATACAGCGCGGTTCCAGCTATGGCATACCCACTGAGAACGAGACTCTCTTGGCTGAGCGTGTCCGCGATGCGTTCCCGTCGATGGAACGCCTGCGCTTTGTCAATAGCGGTACAGAGGCTACCATGTCGGCCATTCGTGTGGCTCGTGGCTTTACCGGTCGCGACACGCTCGTCAAGTTTGAGGGCAACTATCACGGACATGCCGACCACCTGCTGGTCAGTGCCGGATCGGCGGTGGCTAACATCAGTACGGCATCCAGTGCCGGGGTTCCCGACGACTTCACCAGACATACCGTTTGTCTGCCGTACAACGATGTGGCAGCACTGCAACGGTATTTCAGTGAGCACGGCAACCACGTCGCCGCTGTCATCCTCGAACCCGTGGCTTGTAACATGGGCGTCGTCGTACCTACTGAGGAGTTCCTGAATGCTGTCCGCCTACTGACCAGCCAGTATGGTGCAGTGCTCATCTTTGACGAGGTGATAACGGGTTTCCGACTGGCCTATGGCGGTGCCCAACAGCGCTTCGGCATCACACCCGACATGACGACCGTCGGTAAGATCGTTGGTGGCGGCTACCCGGCAGCAGCCTTTGGCGGACGTGCTGACATCATGGCTCTTCTGGCACCCGACGGTCCCGTCTACCAGGCTGGCACCCTCAGCGGTAATCCCGTGGCAATGGCAGCTGGGCTGGCGACGCTCCACCAACTCGCCACCTCAGGATTCTACGATCGGCTCGAGGCGCGAAGCAGTCAGTTTATCGCAGAACTGCAGCAGATCATTCGCGACAAGGATATCCAGTTGAATCATTTCGGTTCCATGTTCACCTTGTTCTTCAACCCCGACCCCGTCCGTAACTTCACCGATGCGCGACGCAGCAACCAGGAACGCTTCACCCGCTACTTCCAACGCATGTTGGCACATGGCATCTACGTCTCGCCGTCGCAGTTTGAGGGCAACTTCATCTCCGAGTGTCATACCGACGACATCTTAGAATATGTATTGAAATCAATTAAAGAAAGTATAGCATGAGCAACATCACCCATTTAAAAGAACTGGAGTCGGAGAGCATCTACGTACTCCGCGAGGTGGCGGCACAGTTTGAGCGCCCCGTCATCCTCTTCTCTGGTGGCAAAGACTCCATCGTCATCGTCCACCTCGCCTACAAGGCGTTCTACCCCGCCAAGATTCCATTCCCCCTGTTACACATAGACACAGGCCACAACTTCCCCGAGACCATCGCCTACCGCGATGCACTCGTCAGGAAGTTCGGAGCAGACCTCATCGTCGGGTCCGTGCAGGAGTCAATAGACAAGGGACGCGTCAAGGAAGAAACCGGCTACTACGCTTCGCGTAATAAGTTGCAGACCACCACCCTCCTGGACACCCTCGATCAGTACCACTTCGACGCTGCTATAGGCGGAGCACGCCGTGACGAAGAGAAGGCACGCGCCAAAGAGCGCTTCTTCAGTCATCGCGACGAGTTCGGACAGTGGAACCCCAAAAACCAGCGACCGGAACTGTGGAACATCTTCAATGGTCGCAAGGCGATGGGCGAGCACTTCCGTGTCTTCCCCATCTCCAACTGGACCGAGATGGATGTCTGGCAGTATATCCTGCAGGAGAAGATAGACATGCCCAGCCTCTACTTCACCCACGAGCGGCAGGTCTTTCAGCGCGACGGCCAGTGGCTCGCCGCCGAACCGTGCATCAAACTGAAACCCACCGAGCAGGTCGTCACCAAACAAGTCCGTTGCCGTACCATCGGCGATATCACCTGCACAGGACTGACACTCTCCACAGCCCACACGCTGGAAGACATCATCGAAGAGATTGCCGCCACCCGCGTCACCGAACGCGGCGGACGAGCCGACGACAAGCGCAGCGAAACCAGCATGGAAGACCGCAAGAAAGCAGGCTACTTTTAATCGATAATTTAAATAGAAGAATTATGGCAACAGAAAGAGGATATTTAGATATGCAGCTGCTGCGTTTTTCGACAGCGGGCAGCGTTGATGACGGTAAGTCGACACTGATAGGCCGACTGCTGTATGATTCAAAGTCAATATTTGAGGATCAGTTGGAGGCAGTAGAGGCTGCCTCGAAGTCACGTGGCAACGAGGAGGTCAACCTCGCCCTGCTGACTGACGGCCTGCGTGCCGAGCGTGAGCAAGGCATCACCATCGATGTGGCCTATCGCTACTTTGCTACTCCCAAGCGGAAATTTATCATTGCTGACACGCCGGGACATATTCAGTATACCCGTAACATGGTGACAGGTGCTTCCACTGCAGACCTTAGCATCATATTGGTTGATGCCCGTCATGGTGTTCTTGAGCAGACCGTTCGCCACTCCTACGTCTCTTCACTGCTCGGCATTCCCCATATTGTCGTCGCTATCAACAAAATGGATTTGGTCGACTTCTCGGAAACAGTCTTCAATCAGATTGTAGCCGACTATCAGCGAATGGCACAGGTACTCCATATCCAGAACGTCACCTTTATACCCATCTCTGCTAAAGAAGGCGACAATGTAGTAAACCGCTCTGAACATACGCCGTGGTACACGGGAGCACCCCTGTTGGAGTACCTCGAAACTGTACCTGTCATCAAGTCTGCCTCCAATGTCGAGACCGACGTACTGCGTGCCTTCCGCTTCCCAGTCCAGTATGTCATACGCCCCATCAGCAGCAAATACCCAGACTTTCGCGGCTATGCTGGTCGCGTGGCAAGCGGAGTCATCCATGTTGGTGACCGTATCAAGGTGCTACCAAGTGGACAAGAGTCTGTCGTGACACATATCACCCAAGCTATCGAAGAACTCACAGAGGCCAATCCTCCACAGAGTGTCACCATTCAGCTTGCTGACGATATTGATATCTCCCGCGGTGACATCTTGGTGAAGAACGATGAGCCCCAGCCCCATCAGGAACAAGACCTGACACTCGACGTCTGCTGGTTTAACGAACATCCCTTGCATCCCCGTGCAAAGTATATTGTGCGCCAGACAACCAAAGAATCACTCGGCATCGTCAGATCCATCAATTATCGCCAAAACATCAATACACTCGAGAAAGAACCCGGTGTAGCAGAGATAAAGATGAACGACATTGCCGAAATCACCATCCATACTGCCCAACCCTTGGCGTTTGACGATTACAGGCTGAATCGTATTACCGGTAGTGTCATCTTCATTGACCCGGATACGAATGAGACTGTCGGAGCTGGTATGATAAAAACAGAGACGATATGGAACAAACACAACTCATACGTGATTTGAACGAGCGATTCCGCGATGCGCCTGCTGAAGAGGTAGTCGGCTTTTTCCTCCAGGCATATAAAGGGCGCATCGCACTTTCTTCATCGCTCAGCATCGAAGACCAGACACTGACGGATATAATAGTCCGTCAGGGTGGAACGCGTATCTTCACACTCGATACGGGGCGACTCTTCCCGGAAACGTACCAGCTCATCGACAAGACGAACCTGACGTATGGAATCCAGTTGGAAGTGTTTTTCCCGGACTATAACGAAGTGCAGCGTATGGTGCAAGAAGAGGGCATCAACCTTTTCTACAACTCCATAGAGAGTCGGCATCGTTGCTGCCAGGTTCGAAAACTGGAACCACTGCAACGTGCCTTCAAAGGTCTCGATGCATGGATCTGTGGACTGCGTCGTGAACAAAGTGTTACCCGTCAAGATATGCAGGTCGTGGAGTGGGATGCCATGCACCAGCTCATTAAGGTTAATCCGCTTATCTCGTGGACTGAGAAACAGGTATGGGACTACATCAAGGAGCATCAGGTTCCTTATAATAAGCTGCACAAGCAGGGCTATCCGAGCATTGGATGCGAGCCCTGCACTCGCGCAGTAAAGCCTGGTGAGGATGTGCGTGCGGGGCGCTGGTGGTGGGAGTCTCCCGACCACCGTGAGTGTGGATTGCATCAGAAACACTGATAACAACATCGTATAAACTAAATACAAGACAACAATGAACAAGAAACATTATATTCTTTCGATAGCAGGTGCCGTCGCACTTGTTGTGTCGCTGATGGCTTGCGGCGGCAAGAAACAATCAAAGGTGGGACCTAATGGCGAACTTAGTGGTGAAATCTCTTTGTCGGGCGCTTTTGCTCTCTATCCTCTGGCTGTACAATGGGCTGATGAGTTTCAGAAGTTGCATCCAGATGTAAAGATTGATGTGTCGGCAGGCGGCGCAGGTAAGGGAGTGACCGATGCGATTGCTAACGTAGTGGATTTTGGCATGGTAAGCCGTGAACTGAGTGAGGCTGAGATACAGCGTGGAGCTGTTGGTTTTGCTGTTGCAAAGGATGCTGTAGTGCCAACTATCAATGCCAAGAACCCTGCTATCAGCGACTTGAAGAAGCATGGTGTGAAGCGAGACGACTTGATCGCGCTGTGGATAAATGGCGAGAAGAAGACATGGGGCCAGTTGGCTGGTAGTCAGGATGAAACACCTGTTTCGGTATATACACGTAGTGATGCCTGTGGTGCTGCCGAAACCTGGGCACTGTATCTCGGCAAGAAACAAGAAGACCTGCAGGGAACAGCTGTGTTTGGTGATCCTGGATTGGCTGCTGCCATTCAGAAGGACGTTAATGGCTTGGGGCTGAACAACATTGGTTATGCCTACGATACCAAGACTGGTAAGCCTAACCCGGGTTTAGCCGTCGCTCCAATCGACGTAAATAATAACGGCCAGATTGATCCTGAAGAAGATTTCTACGATACAAAGGAAGGTGTTGTGAAGGCCATTAAAGATGGTCGCTATCCATCGCCTCCTGCTCGCGACCTCTACTTTGTTTCTAAGGGTGTGCCTACCGACCCAGTGGTTATCGCTTTCCTACAGTATATCCTGACAGACGGACAGAAGGAGAATGGTCCCCAGGGCTATATCGGCATTCCGCAGGATAAACTTGATGCCGGACTGAAGAAACTGGGCGTAAAAGAATAATCATGGTGAAGAAAGACAAAAGATTATTGAAAGATCGCATAGCAGAGCTACTGATGGCTATTCTTGCCATCAGTAGTCTGCTGTTAGTGGTGGCAATGGCGGTGGGACTGTACCTAAAATCCGCGCCTATCCTGCAGGAGCATTCGCTCTGGAACCTGCTGACAGAAGGCGAATGGCGCCCGATGAGCAACAAGTTCGGGTTTTTCCCCTTCCTGATGGGCACGCTCTATGTTTCATTGTTGGCTCTAAGCATAGCTATCCCCATCTCGCTGCTCATGGCTATCTATCTCACGGAGTATGCCCATTCCGCCATGAAGCGCTACATATTTCCGTTGCTCGACATCCTGGCAGGACTGCCGTCGGTTATCTATGGCGTGTGGGGCATGCTGGTCATTGTGCCGTGGGTGGCCGATGTGGTGGCACCATCGCTGAACAAGAACAGCAGTGGATACACTGTTCTGGCCACAGGAGTAGTGCTGGGCGTGACGGTGATACCATTGCTCGTCAGCCTCTTTATCGAGATATTCAGCAATGTGGGGCGCGACTATCGCGAAGCAGCTTGGTCGCTCGGCGCAACACGCTGGCAGACCACCAAGGATGTTGTTCTGCGCAAGACTGCTCCGGGCGTGATTGCTGCCATTGTGCTGGCTGCCAGTAGAACACTGGGCGAGACCATCGCTGTGATAATGGTATGTGGCAATCTGGCCATCGTGCCAGGGTCGCTGCTTGATGCCTGCTATCCTATTCCTGCCCTGATAGCCAACAACTACGGTGAGATGCTGTCACTGCCACTCTATGAAAGTGCACTGATGTTTGCGGCTTTCATACTCTTCTTCGTGGTGCTGGCATTCAATCTCTTGTCGCGAATAATCTTACGAAACATGCAAAACAAATGAAGAGAGCAATAGTTGTAGAAAAAATATGGAAGGTGCTGATGTATGCCTCAATAGCATTGGTATTGTTCTTCGTGATCAGTGTTATCTGGTCTGTGTTCAAGCGTGGCATTCCAGTTCTCTCGTGGGAGATGGTGTCATCGCTGCCTGGAGGTGGATTTTACATAGGTAAGGAGGGAGGATTCCTCAATGCCATCATTGGTTCTGTATATATCGTGGGTGGTGCCACTGTCTTAGGATTGTTGATTTCCATTCCTGTGGTATTCTATCTTAACGTCTATCTCAAGCCGTATTCCAAGTTTGGTGCTATTGCCCGATTAGCATACGATGTGCTGTTCGGTATTCCCAGTATTGTGTATGGCGCATTTGGTTTTACCATCATGATATTCTTCGGTCTGCGCACATCTCTCCTTGGTGGTATCATCGTGGTGACACTGCTTATCATCCCCATCTTTATCCGTTCTATGGATGAGGTGGCAAAGACCATCCCGCAGGATATGTTGGAAGCAGGTTATAGTCTGGGGTCAACCCGCCTGGAGACCATCAGTGTGGTGGTGCGCCAGATAGCACCAGCCATAGCTACAGCCACACTGCTCAGTATCGGCCGTGCCATCGGCGATGCTGCAGGCGTGATGTTTACTGCTGGTTTCAGTGATACCATTCCTACGAGTCTTACCCAGCAAACTGCATCATTGCCACTGAGCGTTTTCTTTCAGCTCAGTGCGCCGCAGATTGAGGTTCAGGACCGTGCCTATGCTGCTGCTGTGGTTCTGACGGCTATCGTTCTTGTGCTCAGTCTGAGTGGCAGATTTATTATGAATCGCTTCTCGCGGAACAAGATTTAACGGTAAAATACCATACTCTGGGTATCTTTAATACTGCTGAATAGGTATTGCTCAGGTGCTTGAAACATAGTACCTTTGCACCCAGATCATGTAAGTAATAAAAGGTTAGAGTATGAGTTTTTCAATTAGTCTTTCACATGTGCTTGGCAGCAGTATCAGTCGGCGCGTCCCCTGGACGGTGCAAGTACCTTTTGTGGTCGATAGAAAATTTCCCAAATTAGAAGATACCCGTCTGGCAACTCGTGATTTGAATATCCGAATAGGCAAGTCACACATTCTGAAGAATGTCAATGTGGAAATTCCACAAAACAAGATAACCTGTATTATAGGTCCATCTGGCTGTGGTAAGACAACTTTACTGCGCACTTTCAATCGCCTTGTCGATTCGATAGAGAATGTTAAGATAGACGGTGAGGTGAATCTTGGTAAGCAAGACATTGTAGGAGCAGGCCCCAGTCAGATGACAGAATTGCGACGCAATATCGGTTTGGTTCCCCAGCGTCCGTGTCCGCTTCCTATGAGCATCTATGATAATATAGCTTATGGATGCCGTATTCATGGTGTGCGCGGTAAGAGTAAACTGGATGTAGTTGTTAAGCATTATCTTGAGGCAGTAGGATTGTGGGATGAAGTGAAAGACCGTTTGTACAGTCCTGCCAATAAGCTCAGCGGTGGTCAGCAGCAGCGCCTTTGTCTGGCGCGCTCGTTAGCAGTAGAGCCAAGTTATCTGCTGGCCGACGAATCAACAAGCGCCCTTGATCCCATATCAAGTAAGACAGTAGAAGACTTGTTCGTGAAACTTAAGAAAGACTATTCAATAGTCATGGTCACTCACACACTTCGTCAGGCTCAGCGTATTGCCGATTACGTCATCTTTATGTATCTTGGCGAGGTGATTGAACAGGGTGATGCTAAGGATATATTCAATAATCCAAAGCATGAACTTACAAAGAAATATTTAAGTGGTAGTATCAGTTGATTTCTATAACCATGGTGTTCAATAATCCATTCAATTATTCTCCAACCGATGATGAGCCACAGGATTGGCGTAGTGCCCTTCTTTATACAGTCGGGGTGCTGTTGATGCTGATTGTGGGGTTTGTCGGAAACGGAGTCTTATAACATATTAATATAAAATGAGTTAAATCACACATTTGAAAGAATTAGAATCATAGAGTATATATGTCCTTCGCGAGGTGGCAGCACAGTTTGAGCGCCCGGCAATTCTCTTTTCTGGCGGTAAAGACTCTATAGTAATGAACTGATAGTTGGTTCTGTGCAGGAAATATAGATACAGGGCGTGTGAAGGAGGAAACCGGTTATTATGCTTCGCGTAATAAGTTGCAGACCACCACGCTGCTGGATACGATAGATAAGTATCACTTCGATGCAGCCATTGGTGGTGCACGTCGCGACGAGGAAAAGGCGAGAGCAAAGGAGCGATTCTTCAGCCATCGTGATGAGTTTGGCCAGTGGGTGCTGGCATGATTAAAACAGATACAGTATGGAAAGAGCACAACTCATACGTGATTTGAATAATCGCTTCAGTGATGCGCCTGCCGAAGAGATCATCAGCTATTTCCTTGAGGCCTACAAGGGGCGCATCGCCCTTTCTTCATCGCTGTCCATTGAAGATCAGACACTCACGGACATCATTGTGAAGAATGGAGGAGCGCGCATCTTTACACTCGATGCAGGTAGGCTTTTCCCTGAGACTTACCAACTGATTGATAAAACCAACCTGACATACAATATCAAGTTGGAAGTGTTTTTTCCTGACTATCGGGAGGTGCAACGCATGGTAAGAGAAGAAGGCATCAATCTCTTTTATAACTCTATAGAGAGTCGCCATCGTTGCTGCCAGATACGCAAGCTGGAGCCTCTGGCTCGTGCTTTCCAAGGGCTTGATGCCTGGATATGCGGACTGCGTAGAGAGCAGAGTGTGACGCGTCAGGATATGCAAGTGGTAGAGCGGGACGAGATGCACCAGCTTATAAAAGTAAATCCCCTTATCTCATGGACGGAACAGCAGGTGTGGGACTATATCAAGCAGCATCATGTTCCTTATAACAAACTGCATGACCGAGGCTATCCCAGTATCGGTTGCGAACCCTGTACACGCGCCATTCAGCCTGGTGAGGATGTGCGTGCCGGGCGCTGGTGGTGGGAGTCGCCCAATCATCGTGAATGCGGATTGCATCAGAAGCATTAAAAAAAGGGTGTCGCAAATCGCGACACCCTTTTCTCTAGCGTTTCTTTAGTATAATGTTTGATGGAGGGCGCTTGGCATCCAACTCCGCCTTCATAAAGTCCATATCAGCCGCTACATGCTCAAAGAACTGATGATAGCCTGCACATAGGTAGTTGAGCCCTGGTTCTCCATATCTGTCACGGACGAAGCGGTTCTTAGGGCATTCCCCATTACAGGCAAACTGGAATCGGCACTCTTTACACTGTCTGGGTAGCGTGTCAGTCTTGATTCGACCGAAAGCCCTTTGCTTCTCACTATACATTAACCCTGTGAGCGTTTGTTGGCGAATGTTCCCAAGGCGATATTCTGGATAAACGAAATGGTCACATGAATACACATCGCCATTAAACTCCATCACAGCTGCATGTCCGCATTCTCCCGACATCGAGCAGATGCCAGGCGCCACGCCAACCCAATTGGCCAACGTGGCGTCGAACAACTGTATAAACACCTCGCCTACATCCTGCTTCACCCATTCGTCATAGAGCGTGCACAGAAAATTACCCCATTGTTCAGCCGACACCGAAAAGTCTGTCACTTTACCGCCTTCTTTCAGACCTGGAGCCAGTGTAAGTCCGTCGGCTCGCTTTACCACTCGTTCCACCACAGGTGTAAACTGAATATACTTGCACCCAATCTCTTTAAAGAACCGATAGAATTCCAGAGGATAGTCAGCGTTATAATCATTGATTACAGCCAGCGCATTCCATTCCACCCCATGCTTGTTCAGCAGCCGTATTCCACGCATCACATCCCGCCATGAAGGCTTACCCAGACGTGTGCGTCGATACTCATCGTGAAACTCCTGAGGACCATCTATCGAGACACCAACCAGGAAATGGTTCTCTTTGAAAAACTCGCACCACTCATCCGTAAGAAGTGTGCCGTTAGTTTGAATACAGTTATCAATCTGCCGCCCATGGGCATAGCGCTGTTGAAGTTCCAAAGCACGCTTATAGAATGATATAGGGCGCATCAGCGTTTCACCTCCATGCCAGGTAAAGAGCACCTGAGGCATCGTCTGTGCCTCGATATACTGTTTAATGAATTCCTCCAGCAACTCGTCGCTGATAACCTTTGATTTATCCAAAGGATATAATTTCTGTTTCTCCAGATAATAGCAATACTTGCATGCCAGATTGCAAAGCGATCCTGCAGGCTTGAGCATCACGTATAGCGGACTGGCAAAAGGTGCAATGGTAGCCATTTCTTTTCTGTCTTTACGTACATCTATAATCTAGGTTACAAAGGTACGCACATTTTCTGAAATGTAAAATCACAAGAGTATGGTATTTTTTCAATCATCAATCACTACCATCCCTCACAGTAAAACAATACATCTACAGCATGTTTAACATACTTCCTCAGAACCACAAAAAAATGACTACTGCATCATCTCAGAGTGAGAAGATGCAGTAGTCTATTAGAGTTATTTAGAACTCATCAGCCTTAATATCTTTGCGGTGTTGCTCCATTACAATCCAAATACGATGAGAGCTACGACGAGTGTAAAGGCTATATTAAATGATTGTGCACCGATGAAAGCCAACGTAGCCTTTTTGTTTTCAGAATTCCAAAGCTGTCTGAAGTTAGTTTCCAAACCTATTGATACAAATCCTAATATGAACCATAATGTTTGGAACGCTTTGAGCGACTTGGCTAATGGCTTGAATTCTTCGCCGGCAAAGAAGAATGAGAATACCAACGATGCCAGCACAAAGCCAAGTACAAACTTGGGGAAGCGAACCCACAGAAGTTTGGCACTGGGTTTCTTTCCTTCCAAATCACGACGATCGGTTTGCTGGGTGAAGTTCCAATAAATAGCGATGGCAAATGCTGCAATACCCAGCAGAACGTTTTGTGAGAATTTGACGATGGTGCTGATTTTCAGAGCTTCCTCGCCAAACAGAGCTCCTGTGGCAACTACTGCGCCAGTTGTGTCTATGGTACCTCCAATCCAGGCGCCAGCGAGTGTGTCATTGAGATCAATCAGATGGGCAAGGAATGGCATAAGCACAATCATAGGTATGGCGATGACCAGCACTAACGAAACAACGAAAGAAAGTTTCTTGGAGTCACCTTTGATGGCTCCTGCACTGGCGATGGCTGCTGCCACACCGCAGATACTCACTCCACTGGCCATCATCAACGATAATTCTTTGTCGAGTTTAAGCTTTCGGAACAACCAAAAGGCGAAATTCCATACAGTAAACACCACGACGACGGCTTGTATCAATCCGAGTGCACCCGACTTCAATAAGTCTTGGAAGAGTATGGTGGTTCCTAAAAAAATCAGTCCCACCTTTACATATAACTCAGAGGTCAGTGCTGGTTTTATCCATTCTGGTGTCCCCCATATATTGTTGATAACGAGACCAATGATTAGGCTGAAAATGACAGTTTCAAGTCCTAAGTCATTTACTATACCATTACCACCTATCAATGATGCTATGACGGCAATCAGATAGAGCATTGCAAATCCCCGAGTACCAGCTATAGACTTGCCCTGTAGCACAAAAATGATGACAGTGGCAATCCAAGCAACAAATCCCCATAGAACGATATTCAGAATATTACTTGCATCGAATATTAAATAAAGCTCTTCCGTGTTTGTCCATTTATAATTTGCCGGTATGATAAACTCGCCTCCTGTAATAAATAATATGAGTGCTGCTGCCACAAAAGTCAGGCCGACAATTGTGGCAGTCCAGTCTTCTGAAATATTAAACTTTGCCATAAGACCTTAAAGTAATTTATTAATTTCCGACTCAATTACAGATTTCTCCGTAAAACCTAAATGTTCCCAAACAATCTCTCCTTTTTTGTAAAGGCGCAGTATGGGTACAGCTTTTATTTTCTCTTCTTTGAACAGGTTCACATTGTCGTCGAAATCTACATTAATAACCTCAAGTTGCTTATGTTCGTTTTGAAGTTCTGCTAAAATCGGCTTCAAACGAAGGCACCCTGGGCAATGGATGGTTGAGAACTCTACCAGAAGAAGATCACTCTGACTGACAGCCTGGTGGAACTTGTCTGTAGGCACTGCGCGTTCTCCAGTTGCTGCCGATTCAATGGGTAAACCAGCCCCACCCCATCCAGCGAGTCCACCAGAAAGGTGATAGACTTCTTTAAATCCACGTTTCCTAAGTTCTGCAGCCAGTGTTACGCCGCGTCCACGTCCTACGTTAGAGTAGGTAAGTGTAGGAAGATTTGGGTCGAGCGTTGCGATAATACTATCTGTACGTGCTTTGTCACGTGTCGTATTGATTGCTCCTTTGATGTGGCTTACTGCATACTCATGAGCATCACGCACATCCAGGATTTGTGGATTCTTGACTCTTGCCAGACGTTTGGCTATTTCAGTCTCAGTATAATTCTGTTGCGATTGTTCTGGCTGTTTTTGAGAACGTTGCGCAATGGCTACTGTCCATGCCGTTAAGGTCATGATGCCAGTTAAGATGATCGTTTTCTTGTTCATAAGTTTTTTTTTAAGTTGAACTGCATTATGTTGAAAGTATTTTTGTTATTTAAAGTTTGCCATACCCTTCTGTGCTCTCTTATCTAAAAGACTGTAGTCAATTACGCCATTTTCCAATGCCCAATTTCCGTAAGCAGCTGTCAAACGCGCTACAATGTCCGGATGCTCAATTGCTACATTATGTTGCTCAGCGCGATCGGTCTCTATGTCGTACAGTTCTATGCGATTCTCAGGGTAGATAGAAATCATTTTCCATCGTCCATCGCGAACAGCACAGTTGCCTCCACGTTCCCAAAATAGCGGTTCACCTCGTTCGACAGTCTCACTTTTTCCGGTTAGAACGGGTAAAAGGCTATGACCAGGTAAGGCGTTTGTGGTCACACCATTGTATGTCTTTGGATATTTAGCCCTTCCAAACTCATAGAAGGTAGGTGCTATATCAATGAGGTGTGCTATACCATCAACAATCTTTCCACCTTTGATGTGTTTTGGATACCAAGCGATAAAAGGGGCTCCAATACCACCCTCATAAGGACGACCTTTATAATCACGCAATGGGGAGTTGCCTGCCTGTGACCAACAGGCATTCTGAACATAAAAAGTTCCTGCTGATCCAACAGGGCCAGAAGCATCAAAATCGCGTGGCTTAGGTCCTCCTCCTTGGGCACCATTGTCCGAGATGAATACAATGAGTGTGTTGTCATATCGTTTTATCTCTTTTAGTTTGCTAAGAATACGGCCTATTTGCTGATCAACTCCGTCTATCATAGCTGCATAGACTTCCTGACGACGTTGCCAATATTCCTTTTCGTAATAGGATAATTTGTTCCAAGGTTGTAGATGTTCATCATGATCTGCCAATTGTTGGGTAGAACTGACGACCCCAATCTGTTTAGCATTCTCATAACGCAGCTGACGCAAAGAGTCCCAACCTATTGTATATTTACCGCGATATTTCTCGATATCAGCAGTTTTTGCCTGCAAAGGCCAATGTGGAGCATTAAAGGCTAAATACAAGAAGAATGGATTTTTCTTATTGCTGGCATCCTGAATGAACTCAAGTGCATGGTTGCCGATAGCATCAGTCAGGTGCTCGTTATGTTGTAGCTTATAAGGCTCATTATCTTTGATAATTTCCATCTTAAAGCGGTTGTTATTGTCGTTTTCAGAATCGTAGTAACAGCTAAAACCGCCACTAAATCCAAAAAAGTGATCGAATCCGCGCTGATTTGGCCACTGGCTTTGTTCATCGCCAACATGCCATTTTCCAGACATCAATGTTGTGTAACCTGCCGAGCGTAGTACTTCAGCAAAGGTGAGTGATTCATGGTTGAGATAGCCTTGATATGTAGGAAGACCTAAGTTGACATTGAAATATCCAACGCCAGCCTTATGCTGATACTGTCCTGTTATTAGTGAGGCTCGTGTAGGTGCACTAATAGAATTGTTGTAAAACTGGCGGAAGCGTATTCCTTCATCTGCCAGCTTTTGTAAATTAGGAGTTTCGACATCTGTTCCGCCATAAGGTGATATGTCTGAGAAGCCCATATCATCAACCATAATCATGATGATGTTTGGTCGGTCTGATGACTTTTGAGCCTGTGCTGTTATAGCACCTGTCAGGGTTGCGAGTCCTGTAGCAAGAAGATTCATTGTTTTCATTTTATTTGAATGTTTAATTGATTAATACTTTTCCCACTCAGGGTTCTGCTTTAAGTTGGGGTTTAAATCAAGTTCACGCTGGGGAATTGGGAAGTGCACATGACGTGGTGCTGCATTTGTCTTACCCGCAGCATTAAGCATACGAATATAGTATTCTGAACCTCGTCTTGACAAATCAAACCATCTTTGATGTTCATAAACAAACTCTTTACGTCTTTCTTGAAATATAGAGTCACGAAAATCTGATTTTGACAGTGTAGGAGCTACTGCCTTGAGAGGTTCAATACCAGCGCGATTTCGTACCTTATCTATTAGAACGTATGCCTCTTCTGTTGGTGCTGAACTAAGTTCATTAAGTGCCTCTGCTCTAATCAGTAATACCTCAGAATATCGTATGATAGGAAAATTTCGTGAAGAATTCCCTTGATCACTAATGACATTCGGGTCAAAGTACTTATAAATATGGGGACCAGAAAGTTCATACAGCTTACCATCAGTAGGGCTTACCATCTGAGTTACAAAGGTGACAGGTAGGCGAAGGTCATTAGGTGTGAAACTGGCATATAGATTACTTTCAGGGTTTATCATATCTGAGTATTCGCCACTTACACCAGGAACTTCTGTCGTTGCTGAACGATAAGCTAACCAGTTACCTATGTAGTTGGAATTGCCTTTGTACTGAACAGAGAAAATATGCTCTTTACCATTCTTTGTAGCTGCATCAAACACCTCGGAATAGTTATCAAAAAGGTCATACCAGCCAGACAAAATTACTTCTTGAGCTTTGTCTGCTGCATTCTGCCATTCTTTATGTGTTAGGAAAACCTTTGCCAATAAACTTTTTGCAGCTCCAGCTGTAGCTCGCCCAACATCTGTAGCATTATATGCTGAGGGAATGGGTAGTTTCTCTGCATCTTTCAGGTCTTGAATAATCTGTGCATATACATTATCTTCTGTAGCATTTGTAACATTCAGATTATCTTGTGATAGAGTAGTTGTCTCATGTAGAACTAAGGGAACTCCTCCAAACCATCGTACAAGGTTGAAATAATGGAGCGCACGAAAAAATTTTGCTTCAGCAATCAAACGCTGGCGCATTGTTTCATTGATATTTCCTTCTGGGATGTCTGCAATTTTGTCGATGGCTACATTGGCACGGTTGATTGCTTCGTAACTAACTTGCCAAATGGATTCCATACGATTATTCGAAGCATCATGCACAAGTGCTGAGATTGCTCGTACATGGGCATTACGTGCGCGTGGCCCTGCAGCATAATCATCTGTTGCCATTTCTGTACTGATTTGTATTAGTCCATTATAAAGGGACTGTACACCGTCAGCATGTAATGAAACATAAATAGCGTTTACTGCAGCTATTGCATCAGCTTCGTTGCGATAGAACTGCTGTTCTACTTGATTCGATGCAGGCTTCTCCTCCAAACTTACACATGAGGTAAGTAAGGCTGCTATTAATACAAAATATGTAACTTTCATATGAATGCGATTATTTTTTAGAATTTGATAGATATGCCGATTGTGTAAGTACGAGATACTGGATAAATGCCAGAGTCGGTGCCTTGTGATATTGTATTATCGCCTGAAGTAACTTCTGGGTCAAAACCACTATACGACGTTAGAGTCAAAAGGTTTGTTGCAGAAGCATAAAGATGAACGTTAGATAGTTTTAAACGCTTAACGATCTTTGAGGGAATAGTATACCCTAAGGTTACGTTTTTTATGCGTAAGAAACTGCCGTCTTCAACTAAACGATCGGAAAAGACTGGAGCTGGGTCCATTTTTGCACGTGGAACCGAAAGGCTTGGCTTGCTAGGTGTCCATCTTTCCAAAGCATAAGTATCTGCATTTTGTTGACCATTGAAAATTTCAAGTGATTGTCGGTTCCCATTAATGATCTCATTGCCAACAGTGCCTTGCAAGAAAATGCTTAAATCAAATCCTTTCCAGGTCCATTCGTTAGACAGCCCAAAGACGAAGTCTGGCTGAGCAGAACCAATAATAACTCGATCCGATGATGTCGTAAACGTTCCATCGTTATTGACGTCTTTGTATAAACGATCTCCTGCTTTTGGTGTACCATTACCAGTGTAAGTACCTTTTGAAGACTCTTCACCCTCTTGCAAGATGCCATCTGTTAGTGCACCATAAAACGAGCCTAATGGCTGGCCAACTTGCACAATATAGTTTCCACTTAAATAGCTATCTGCACCATTTCCAATTTCTAATACTTTATTGCGATTGAGTGACAGATTGAATAATGTATTCCAAGTAAACTCACCAGTGAAGTTTAGAGAATTGATACTAAGTTCAAAACCTTGATTAACCACAGAACCATAATTTTGCAACGATTTGCTAAAACCAGTCGTCAATGGAATCTCTACATCCAGCAAGAGATCTTTTGTTTTTTTGTAGTAATAGTCTAAAGTAACATTCAATCGGTTATTCCAGAATCCCAAGTCAATACCTGCATCAAACTGGTGAGTTGTCTCCCAACTCAGTGCTTCATTTGGAATTCTATCAGGCTTGTAACCAATAACGTTGGTATCGCCAAAGTTGTATGTAACACTTGACATGGTAGAAAGTGATTGATAGTTACCAATCTCTTGATTTCCTGTAACACCATAGCTTAAGCGTAACTTTAGATTAGAAAGCCATTCTTTTTGTTGATAGAGGAATGGGGCCTTTGTTAGATTCCAGGAGTAACCTGCAGAAGGAAAAACTCCCCATTTGTTTGAAGAACCAAAACGAGATGATCCATCTCCACGTATACTAAATGATAGGAAGTGTTGGTCTGCATAATTATAGTTTATGCGGCCAATAAAAGAAATCAGCGTATTCTCTGTAGCAGAGCTATGAGGAGTAGTTACTACAGATCCACTCTGCAAGCTATTGTAAGTCAAGTCGTCAGAAACAAAATAAGAAGATCCAGTGCGGGTGATGTCAATAGTTGTTTTCTGTTGCGTAAAGCCTGCTAACAGACTTAAATTATGTACCTTTTTAAAGATTTTGTCATAGGTCAGGGTGTTTTCGTTCAGCCATGACTGAGAGTATACATATCCGATAGAAGCAATGCCGTTTGATGGAGCACCTTCGAAAATGACTGATGGGATGTATCTTGTCTCACGACCATTATCAATATTGGCACCGAAAAGAACTTTGAACCTTAGTTCTGGAAGAAAAGAATACTCACCAAAAGCTGTACCTAAAAATTTGAAGTTGCGGGTTTTGTTTGTTTGCTCTTTAAGTGAGGCGATAGGATTAGAAAAATCATTTTCGAAAGGATTTCGTAGTGTATAGCTACCGTCTGCTTCATAGATAGTAGCAGTCGCTGGCATCAGAATGAGGCCAGAAACAATTCCTGATGGGGATACTTTTGCATTGCTTTGTGAAACGCTTGCATTAATTCCTACAGTTAATTGCCGACTAATCTTGCTGTCAAGATTTACTCGACCACTAAATCTTGTGAATCCTGTATTGATAATAATACCATCTTGATCATAGTAGTTTCCAGAGATAGCATATTTAGTTTTCTCATTACCACCAATGATGGACAATTGATGATTAGTTACCATCGCTGTTCGGAAAGCTGCATCTTGCCAGTCTGTACCATCTCCAAGAGAATTTATTGCGTCTTGATCCATGTATTGATAAGCTCCCCGTTCAGGGTTGGTGTCATATAGTGCTTCGTTTCGTAATACTGCAAAATCATGGGCATTCAAAACACTTATCTTTTTTTGTAGCGACTGCCATCCTACACTTCCTTCATAGGTGACAGATGCTTGGTTAGATGCTCCTTTTTTGGTTGTGATTATGATAACGCCGTTAGCTCCGCGAGAACCATAAATGGCAGTAGCAGACGCATCTTTTAGCACATTAATAGACTCGATATCGCCGGGATTAATTGCAGAAAGTGGATTGAGAGTTGCACCACTTACTGTTCCTGCCGTTGCAGCTGTATTATATATCGGGAAACCATCTATTACGTAAAGAGGTTCATTTCCACCTTGAATAGAGTTACCGCCTCTTATTCGCAAGCTAATGCCGCCACCAGGCTGACCACTTGTTGGTGTTGCCTGAAGACCTGCAACGGTTCCTGCTAATGCATTATCGAACGAAGAAGATGCTATCTTTTTTATTTGTTCTGCGGATACGACAGAAATCGAACCAGTCAGGTCACTTCGTTTCTGCTGGCCGTAGCCGATGACTACAATCTCTTCGGTGAAACGATAATTCTCTTGGAGCTTGATTTCTACAGGCTCTGAATTGTCATAGACATCCAGGTCCAGACCGCGATAGCCAACAAAATCGAGATGCAGCGTCAGTGGGAACTCTTTATTTGTAGTAAGACTAAAGTTGCCATCCACATCTGTAGCCACTCCTTGCCTGTCGGTCTTTACAATAACCGATGCACCAATCAGGGGCTCGCCCGTCTTGGCATCGATTACTCGACCTGTAATCACGTTCTGAGCTAAGGCCAATAAGGGCCCTATTGCAACGAGCGTTGCAATAAACATTCTTTTTACCATAAAACTAATCTTATTGTGTTATTTAATCTTTGTGTTGCTTCGTTATCCGTTATTTTTGTGCGGTCAATACACTCTGTATCTTACTAATCTGTGCATTGGTCTCTTTCTTGTCGAGATTCAGCAAGCCATACTCGTGGTTATACTTGACACCATTCTCCAGTACCCAATGAAGGAAATTGTTCACGGCATCATCGGAATTATTATATTCGATACCGACTTTCTCTATAGTTATCTCTGTGGGTTTTCCGTTCTCAAGGATGTTGAGCACATTGTCGAGTGAGCCATTCTCGCTGAAACTTTTTTCCAGTTCTTTTTTCAGGTCGAGACCAACAAGTGCCAAGTCGCTCTTCAAGTGACGACTCTGCAGGTCGAAGATGTTAGGCAGTGCATTGAACGATACACCCAACGGATCTTTCACCAGAGCTGTATTCAGGAACAGATCGTCGCCAGAGATGCGCTTACCACGGAAATTACTGCTCTCCTCACCAAAGTTATGGGCAAAGGATGAGGCTACCGATGTGGCATTGCTGCCGCTATAGATTACGAGTTTTTCGAACTGTTTGTTCTTCTTTACTTCATCATCGAATTCATCACCGAGGAAATAAAGCTGCTTCAGCTTCTTCGAGTTCAGGTGCTTGCCCTGCAGCACTTTCGCAGCTTCACTGCCACTGGCTGTGATAGGCAGCACGGCGAACTCTCCGAAATAAACAATATGGCTAAAGTCTTTTGTGTTGGCTTCTTGATTGTCGAATACGACATTCAGGTCGATGTCTTGTTGAGAGCCTTTTGCGATGATAAACTGGATGCCCGGCTCTACCTTGGCATACTCAGAAATCCACTTTTCCACCAGTGGACGGGCGAATCGCGGTGCCTTGATGGTGCGCGTGCCGCTGTTGGTGCTGTTACCGATTCCCCAGACGTTGCTGGCGTTGAGACTCAGTATAAATGCTATGGCTAATGCTATCTTTTTCATATCGTTTCTTTTTTGTTGTTTGTTCTGTACCTATTATATATATACTCCTTTCCTTTCCTGTCATTGTCATCATCATTTGGCAACAACATCCATGCATCTGCATATTACACATTCGTTTCATAATTACTGTTATTTTTAATTGATTAAACTTTCTGGGTGCAAAGGTACGGCGATTTCCGCACACCTGCAATCCCGCCAATGGGGCATTCTGCATACCAAAAATATGGTATAAGCGCAAAAATCGCTGACAGGAACGGTATCCTGCCAGCGATTTCTCTAGTTACAAATGTACCTCTTTGTCTATGACTTCGCCATTCAGGATTTTGAAGGAGTTCAGGTGAATGCCCTCGTGGAGCGAGAGGATGGCGTAGCGGATACTGGGGTCGTTGGCCAGACGGAGGTCTTCCTGCGAGGGGCGCGAGGGAGAGGCCGGATGGCTGTGCCAGTTGGCGAGGATCTTCAGGCCTTTGTTTCGGGCGTATCGCAGGGCTGCAAACTGATCCTTGGGTGCAAAGGCGAAGTGCTCTGGCGAGTGGTCGATGTTTTCCATCCAGTAGTTCTCGGTGACTACATCGCCGTCAGGGCCGCTGGTGCCCAGCAGGTAGCCGCACGTCTCGTCGGGTGCGTCCTGCCGGGCCTGGGCAATCAATTCGTCTATAATGTCCTGTGGTATAATCATCTTCAATGTTCAATCTTCAATGTTCAATGTTTTTTGAGGTCGCAGGCGGCCTGCTCGTAGTCTATCAGGTGGTCGATGGTAGGATTCGAGCCGCAGATGGCGCATGAGTCACGATGCTTTACCGGCACCGTGCGGAACTGCATCGTCTTGGCATCGAAGGTGAGCAGACGGTTCGTCAGCAGTTCGCCGACACCCGTGAAGTATTTCAGCGTCTCCGCGGCCTGGATGGTGCCCAGCATGCCGGCGATAGCCCCCAGCACACCAGCCTGCGAACAGGTGGGAACGGCTCCTACGGGAGGCGGTTCCTTGAACATGCATCGGTAGCAGGCCGTGCCAGGCAGATGGGTGAACGTCTGGCCGTTGAAACGCAGGATGCCGCCATGCGAGAAGGGCTTGCCCGCCATTACGCAGGCATCGTTGATGAGAAACTTCACGGGGAAATTGTCCGTTCCGTCGACGATGAAGTCATACTCCTTGATGATGTCGAGCGCGTTCGACGAGTCGAGGAACTCATAGTAGGTCTCTACCTTCACGTCGGGGTTGATGGCCCGGATCTTCTCCTCGGCACTCTTCACCTTCGGCACGCCTACGTCCTTCGTGAAGTGGATGACCTGTCGCTGGAGATTGCTCAGGTCGACGACATCGGCATCCACGATGCCGATCGTTCCGATGCCTGCCGCAGCGAGGTAGAGCGCCACTGGTGCCCCCAGTCCGCCAGCCCCCACCACGAGCACTCGGGCGTTCATGATCTTCTCTTGTCCCTCCACGCCTACATCTTTTAATAATATGTGGCGCGAATAGCGCTGTATCTGTTCTTCAGTAAAGTCTATCATAATTATTCACTATTCACTTATCACTATTCACTATAAAGACCCTCCTCCCATGAAATACAGGAAATCGACCTTGTCGCCTTCCTTGATCTGGATACTGTCCCAGTCGTCGCGCTCGGCGAACTCCTCGTTCACCTGCACGCTGACCATCTCGGGGTTCTCTACCAGCAACTGACTGATCAGTTCACTCACGTTGAGCGGCAGGCTTACTTCCTGCACGTCTCCATTTACATAAATCTTTGCCATAATCGTTTGAGTTTGAATTCGACTGCAAAGGTACGGCGATAATCTCATACTCACAATCGCCCAATTGCGGCATTTTGCATACCACAAGTTAGGTATGCCGCCATTTCCTGACTATCGACAGGAAGTATTCATGAAAGCGCGTATCATCGTTCAGTTCGGGATGGAAAGCCGTCGCCAACTGATTCCCCTGCCGGGCAGCCACGATGTGTCCGCCGACCTCTGCCAGTACCCTGCAGTCGGGCGACAACACCTTATTAATATATGGCGCGCGGATGAAAGTCATCGGAATGTGCTCCCCGACTTCTGCCACATCCTGCTCTGTGTAAAAGCTGCCCAGTTGGCGCCCGTAGGCATTACGGCGGACACTCATCTGCATCGTGGCGAGATGGGATTCGGACAACAGGATGAGTCCGGCACATGTGCCGAATACGGGAAGTCCCTTGCGGATGGCCTCTCTGACAGGCCCCTCAAGGCTCAACTCTCGCAGAAGTTTCATCTGAGTGGTCGATTCTCCGCCAGGGATGATCAGGCCATCCTTGGGTCGCTGCCAGTCGGCGGCCTGGCGCACCTCAAAGGTCTCAACGCCTAAGCGGTGGAGCATCTGCGCATGTTCGGCAAATGCTCCCTGAAGGGCTAATATCGCTATTGTCATAGGTCCTACTACTTTCCGCGTTCTGCCATCAGCAGTTCTATCTCCTGCTCGTTAATGCCAACCATCGCCTCACCTAAGTCCTCAGAGAGTTCAGCCAGCAGTTTGGGATCATTGTAGTTGGTGACGGCCTTCACGATGGCGGCGGCCCGTTTGGCAGGGTTGCCGCTCTTGAAGATACCGCTACCCACGAACACGCCCTCTGCCCCTAACTGCATCATCAGTGCCGCATCAGCTGGGGTGGCTACGCCGCCTGCCGCAAAGTTCACTACGGGCAACTTGCCATTCTCGTGGACATAACGCACCTGTTCGTAGGGCGCCTGCAACTGCTTAGTGGCCTCATAAAGTTCGTCTTCGCTCATGGATACCAGACGTCGGATCTCGCTCTGCATCAGTCGCATGTGACTGACAGCCTGTACTACATCACCTGTACCAGGTTCTCCCTTCGTGCGAATCATCGTGGCACCTTCGGCTATACGGCGCAGGGCCTCGCCCAGGTTCTTGGCACCACAGACGAAAGGCACGTCAAACTTCGTCTTGTCTATATGGTAGATATTATCTGCCGGGCTGAGCACCTCACTCTCGTCGATATAGTCGATCTCGATGGCCTGTAGTATCTGTGCTTCGGCGATATGACCGATACGGCACTTAGCCATCACGGGGATGGTTACAGCTTTCTGGATGCCCTTGATCATCTTTGGATCACTCATGCGACTTACGCCGCCAGCCGCACGAATATCGGCTGGGATGCGCTCAAGGGCCATCACTGCGCAGGCACCTGCAGCCTCTGCGATACGGGCCTGTTCTGGGGTTGTCACGTCCATAATCACTCCGCCTTTCAGCATCTGAGCCAAGTTGCGGTTTAGTTCTTGTCTGTTCTGCATGTTTTTACCTTTTTACTTTTTTACCTTTTTACTTTTCTAAAAGATGTAGGACTCACGCCTCTCATCTTCTTGAAGAATTTAGTTAAGTGGGCCTGCGAAGAGAAGCCACAACTGTAGGCAATCTCCTGTATGGTCCGGTTGGTCGTGTTGAGTTGCAACTCTATTTCGCGAATCATATAGTCATCAATAATCGCCTTGGGTGCCTTCCCGCTGATGCGCCTTGTGACCTGTGCCAGATAACGGCTGCTGACATTCAGGCTGTCAGCATAGAAATGCACGTCGTTGTTAGTGTGAAGGTGTGCAGCGATGGCATCGAGGAATTCACGATAGAGTTCGGAAGCCCTCCCCTGCAGGTCACCAGTGCGCACAATCTGCGTGTTCATATATGTTCGTGCCAATGCCTGGGCTTGTTCGACTGTCTCACCCTTGCTCAGATAGACGGCTACCGCACTGCTATAACGGTTGGCCAGACCGTGCATCTGTTTCTCATCATGCCGGATGACCAGCGTGCAGAGCGGCAAGAGGCGCTGGCGGACGGCTTGCATCACCTCGTCGGACACCAAGGCGTCGCCCTGACTTGACAGCACGACGGCATCGAACACAATGTGACGCGGGCGATACTTCTGGAGGGCACGGACTATCACATCGACCACGTCGAGCGTACGTACCATACCTATCTTTACCACCTCTGGCTGTACATCGTTCATCACGGCATCAATCTGTCCGCTGACTATCTCGGCTGGAAGGTCGTAGAACTCCTGGATGCCGAGGGTCGTCTGTACCGTGATACTGGTAATGGCCGTTACGGCATAGCCGCCCAGTTCAGAGATCGTCTTGATATCTGCCTGCATACCTGATCCGCTCGTTGAGTCTGATCCTGTGATGGTCAATATGGGTCTAGTTTCGTTCATGGCTGCAAAGGAAAGTATTTTTCCTGAAATAGCAAAATAAAATTCGCGTTTTGACAAAGGAATCGTCCATTTGTATAAGGCAAAAACAGTAAATACCAAACGTTAGGTATGTGATATGACCATAACAGGCGATTGTGGGAGTGCCAAAACCGCCGTACCTTTGCACCCAGACTCAAACGTATAAAATTATGGCAGGAAACAAGAAACTAAGCATCATCGCCTTCAGCGGCGATTTCGACAAACTGACGGCAGTATTTACATTAGGTACGGGCGCGGCAGCCGTAGGCTATGAGGTGAATATCTTCTTCACCTTCTGGGGCCTCGATGCCATCAAGCAGAAGCAGGGGCGGGCCTTCATCGGCTCCAACTGGTTGACGAAGATCTTCGGCTTCATGATGGGCGGTCTCGCTGCGACACCCACAAGCCGCTTCAACTTCTTTGGGGCCGGGCCCAAGATATTCCGCTACCTGATGCGCAAGAACAATGTGGCAACTCTCGAGGAACTGGTAGAGGCAGCCAAGGCACTCGGCATCAACCTCTATGCCTGTGAGATGGCCATGCACGTGCTCGGTCTGAAGAAGGAGGACTTCATCCCCGAGGTGAAGGACGTGCTCGGCGTGGCATCGTTCCTGCAGCTCAGCGAAGGCGGACAGACGCTCTTTATATAAAATTGAAGAATTGAAAAATTGAAAAATTGAAGTTATGGCAACAAAGACATTAGACATTACGAAGGAACACTGCCCGATGACCTTCGTCAAGACCAAGATCGAACTCTCGAAACTTCAGGCGGGCGACATCCTGGAAGTGCTACTCAGTGAGGGCGAGCCCCTCGACAACGTGCCCCGCAATGCCAAGGAACAGGGGTATAACGTGCTCTCCGTGGAGCATGTGGAGGGCACGACGCATAAGGTCGTGATAAAAAAGTAAAAAGGTAAAATAAGTATAACATTAAAAAACTCAAACGATTATGGCAGATTCTAATTTACAGCGCAGTGTGACCACTGCTACCGCCAGACGACTGGCAACGACCACCAAGACCGCCCCGCAGATGGGCTCCATCACTCCGAGACTCCTGCTGAAACTCCTGCCCTGGGTGCAGGTCTCTGGCGGCACCTTCCGCGTGAACCGCACGAAAGTGGAACTCCGCAAGAACGACCGCCTGCCCATCCAATACGTCAACGGACAGCCCTCGTTTACGGCCAAGGATCTGAAGGCCATCCCGCTCTTCTCCGAGTTCGACGACGAGATACTGCACCGTCTGGTGAACTCGTTCGAGGCCAAAGAGGTGGATGTCGATAAACTCTTCGTGGAGGAGGGCAAGGACAAGCAGCGCTTCTTCATCGTGGCCAGCGGACAGGCTGAGGTTATCAGTAAGGGTCCTCATGGCGAAGACCTGCGGATAGCCCTCTTGGGTGACGGTGAGTATTTCGGTGAAGCAGACTTGCTCGACGAGCAGGAATCGACGGTCTCCGTCAGGGCCATTACGCCAACGGTCTTCCTGGGCCTGAAACTGAAGGAACTCATCAAGTTTATTAAGGAGGTGCCCGACTTCCGCGACACGTTCAACAAGGCCGTCGACAAACAACTGCGCCTGAAGGCCTCGGTGAATGACAATGGCGAGAAGCACATCGACCTGGTCTCAGGCCATGAGGAGGACAACATCATCCCAGAGACCTACATCGACTACGAGGAGAATCCCACGGAGTACTCGCTGAACACGCTGCAGACGGTGGTACGGGTACATACCCGCGTCAGTGACCTCTATAATAATCCCTACAACCAGTTGGAAGAGCAGTTGCGCCTCAGCATCGAGAGCATCAAGGAGCGTCAGGAGTGGGAACTCATCAACAACAAGAAGTTCGGCCTGCTGGCCGCCGCCAACCCAGCCTACCGCATCACCACCCGCTATGGTGCACCTACACCTGACGACCTCGACGAACTGCTGTCGCTGGTATGGAAGGAACCGGCCTTCTTCATCGCCCATCCAAGGGCCATCGCAGCCTTTGAGCGTGAATGTACTTGGCGCGGTGTGCCCCCTGTGACGACAGACCTCTTCGGCACGAAGGTCATCCTGTGGCGCGGTGTGCCCCTGATACCTTCAGACAAGGTGGAGGTGGAGGGCCAGTATCTGACAGGCCGTGGCGTGGGTACGACGAAGATCATCCTCGTACGTGTCGGTGAGAAGAGCCAGGGCGTCGTAGGCCTGCACCAGAGCGGCATACCCGGGGAGATAGCACCCTCACTCTCAGCCCGTCTGATGGGACTCGACAAGTTTGGTGTGGCTTCGTATCTGCTCACCAAGTATTTCTCGCTGGCTGCCCTCACCGATGATGCCATCGCCGTGCTCGAGAACGTCGAGGTGGGCTATTATCATGACTATCAGCATAGAAACAAAGTTGAGAAATAAATGATCAATATATCAGAACTAAATAGTTTCCCTGCACAGGACGGCGGATCGCTGGCTATGCTGAAGGAAATCGCACAGAAATACTGTCCTGAGGAACTCCAGGCTGAAAGGCTACGGGTAGGCGAGCATAGCTCGGGAATGCGGAAGGCAATACTGCCTGACGAGCAACTGAACCTCAGCGAGTTGGAAGCAGGATTCAAACAGCTTCTGGCTGGAGGCAGTGGCTACGGCGAACTTCCTTACCTCGGAGATACAGATGCTCAGACGAAGACCATTCCTCATGAGGACGGCTTCGGCATCGGCATCCCCGAGACGCAGAAACTGCGCGACCTGCATTACGAGGAGGCCGACACGCTGAACTCAGAGCAGATCAAGAAGGACTTCCCCGTACTGAATCAGAAAGTGAACGGTCATGACCTTGTGTGGCTCGACAATGGGGCAACGACGCAGAAGCCGAATCAGGTCATCGACAAGATATCGGACTATTACCGCACGTACAACTCCAACATCCACCGTGGCGCCCACACGCTGGCAGCCCGTGCGACGGATGCCTACGAGGAGGCCCGTGAGAAAGTACAGCGTTTCATCAATGCCGCCTCAAGCGAGGAAATCATCTTCGTGCGTGGTACCACCGAGGGCATCAACCTCGTGGCACAGACCTACGGACGGCAGTTCCTGACGCCTGGTGACGAGGTAATCGTTTCCGAACTCGACCACCATGCCAATATCGTGCCCTGGCAGCGCGTCTGTCAGGAGCGGGGGGCTACGCTTCGCGCCATCCCCACCGACCAGAACGGCGACCTTATCCTCTCTGAACTGGAACGGCTCATCACGCCTCGCACAAGATTCGTCTCCGTGGGGCACGTGAACAATACCTTCGGTACCATCAACGACGTGCAGCGCATCATCGACATCGCCCACTCACACCAGATACCCGTGCTGATAGACGGTGCACAGTCGATAGCCCACACGCCCGTCGATGTGCAGCAGTTGGGAGCCGACTTCTTCGTGTTCAGCGGCCATAAAATCTACGGGCCTAATGGCATCGGTGTGGTCTATGGACGTAAGGAACTTCTGGATAAGATGCAGCCCTGGCAGGGTGGTGGTAACATGATTAAGGACGTGACCATCGAACGCACGGAATACAATGTGCCGCCTGCCCGCTTTGAGGCCGGAACGCCCAACGTGGCCGACGCCATCGGACTGGGTGCCGCCCTCGACTACGTGAGCCACCTGGGTATCCGCAACATCGAGCACCACGAGCACCAGTTGACGGAGTATGCCCGTGAACAACTCGGCCAGATACCTGGGCTGACGCTCATCGGCAATCCCAAGAACCGTGTGTCTGTAGTGAGTTTCGTACTCGACGGCATCCCCGTGCCAGAAGTGGGAACGCTGCTCGACAAGGAGGGCATCGCCGTCAGAGCCGGTCACCACTGTGCCCAGCCCGCCCTGCGCGCCCTGGGCTATGAGATGAGTGTCCGCCCCACCTTTGCTCTCTACAATACTCGCGAAGACGTAGACAAATTAGTAATAGCAGTTAAAAAGATAATCGGACGATAATGCAGTACGAAACGAAAATACTGACAACGAAGTATCAGAAGCCTGATGCTTACGGGGCACTGTCGATGCCCGTCTACTATACGGCGGCGTTTGAGTTTGAGTCTGCCAAAGCCATGGGCGACGCATTCTGCGGTCGTTCCATGGCGCCGTCGTATGCCCGTATCGCCAACCCGACGACCACCTATCTGGAAGAAAGGGTCCGTCAGTTGACAGGCGCTACGAGTGTGACAGCACTCAACACGGGAATGGCAGCCATCCACTACGCCCTGACAGCTGTCAGTGCCGCAGGATTGAATATCGTGGCCTCGAAGCATCTGTTTGGCAACTCAGTCTCGCTGATTCGCGACACCTTGGGCAATTTCGGTGTAGAGCCGCGCTTTGTCGATTTCACGAAACCTGATGAGGTGGAGGCGCAGATCGATGACAAGACCTGTGCGCTGTTTTTCGAGATCATCACCAATCCGCAACTGCTGGTGGCTGATATCCGCAAGTTGGCCGACATCGCCCATAGGGCCGGGGTGCCACTGATTGCAGATACGACCATTGTGCCGTTCTCCGCCTTCCGTGCCGCCGACTTCGGCGTGGATATCGAAGTGGTGTCGAGCACGAAGTATATCTCTGGCGGCGGCACAGGCCTTGGTGGTCTGCTCATCGACTACGGACAGTTCGACTGGAGCCAGTCGCCATCGCAAGTCCTCCAGACACGGGTCAGGAAGGTAGGGAAGAAGCTGGCCTTCACGGCTCGTGTAAAAACAGAACTCATCACAAACCTTGGTGGACTGATGACACCTCAGGTGGCCTATATGGAGACACTCGGCCTCGATACGCTCGACATCCGCTACCGTCGTCAGGCAGAGACTACGTTGTGGCTCGCCCGCCAGTGTCAGCAGTTGCCAGAAATCAAACGAGTGAACTATACAGGTCTTGAGGATAATCCCTTCTACGAACTCTCTCATAAGCAATTCGGCCCATTGCCTGGAGCCGTTTTCACTATCGATCTTGAGTCGAAGGAAAGGGCATGGGCATTCATCGACAAATTGAAGGTGATTCGGCGTGCGACGAACCTCTTCGACCGCAAATCGCTGGCTATCCACCCTGCTTCAACGATCTTCGGCCTTTTTACCGCAGAACAGTGTGCAGAGATGTCTGTACTCGATACGACTGTCCGATTAAGCATCGGCCTTGAAGCCGGCGAGGATCTGCTGGAGGATATCAAGAACAGCGTCTAATTAAATATAGAACTCTGACGAGTCCACCAGTCCGGCGCGTAAGGCGTACTTGACGACTTCGTGGGCGGTGTTGACGCCCAGTTTGCGGAAGATGTTCTTGCGATGGGTGGTGATGGTGTGTACACTTGAGAAGCGCTCATTGGCAATCTCCTTGGTGGTCTTGCCCTGGGCGATGGCCCTTACTATCTCCGTCTCGGTCTCCGTGAGGATGTTGGGGTGATCGTCCTCCTGCTGCTGGCTGATGATTGCCCCCAGTGCCCGCTGGCTGATGAACCGCTGGTGATGGGCGACGTTCTGCAAGGCCTCTCGCACCTCACTCAGTGGACTGTCCTTGAACACGATGCTGAACTGGTGGGAGGCGTAGACCACTCGGCGCAGGAACTTCGGCGTCAGCTCGTCGCTGATGAGTATCCACTCCGACAGGGCGAAGCGTTCGGCGACGATCAGCAGTTGGTCTTCGTCGGCAAAGTCGAAGAGTGTGTAGTCTAATAAGACGAATGCGTTCTCGTGCTTCTTCAATAGTTCTAAGAGTCCCGCCTTGTCGCTGACTCTGTAGACGACGTTCTGCTCATCCTGACGGAGAAGGCTCTCTAATGCAAAGCGTGTCAGTTCCTGATTGTCTGCCAAAATATATTTCCCCATATTAGTCTAATTTTGGATGCAAAGGTACGATGTTTGGAGATATCCACCAAATTTCTTACGTAATTCAGAAAATATCCCTAATTTTGGAGAGCTGGCAGAAAAATTTTCCGGCAAACGCCATTCTGGGCTGCTGAATTAGAATAAAACCGGGAAAATAAACCGAAAAAGGACATATCAGTTCCGATACGCCTCTCTTGTCATCTCCACGGCCAACGTCTGCTCGTGGAAATCCTCGAAGGAGAGGTAGTCGAGGCCTTTGTAAGGACGGTCTGTCCCCCAGGAGTTCTTCATGATGAAATACTTTTCTCCAGTGTCGTCGTGGGCAATGCCTACGATGGCCATGGCGTGGCCTTTGCTCTCCCAGCAGACACCGTGATGCTTTCTGACAGCACGCTCGGTCTTTGCCAACAACGAGTCCATGGGAATATTCAGGAACCGGTCTTGCAGCCAGTTGTCGGGCAGGGAGATGTCCACCTCTTTATAATAAGGCTCGCTTGAATTACTCGTCAGGGCGATGTACTCGCCAGGCTTGCAGACACTGCGTGCAAACTCTTGCGCCGTGTATTCGGCACCGAGCATGAACACAAACCTGGGCGCAGGCGTGTCGATGCTCCGCATTGCATCATAGCCCACGATGCCGTGTTTCTGTATCAGCCGCAGCAGGGTGGCCCCCATCCCGCGCTTGCTCTCCGGTGCCTTCGGCTCGCGCTCCAGTGCTTTCTCAATATAATAAGGTGAGAGATTGACCGAGTCGCCCCACGAGAGATGCTCCGTCTCGATGGTGGCGAGCATGGCATAGATCCAGCACGTCTGACTCTTGCCCTGATCCTTGACGGGCGTCATGCGGTTGAGCACTTCATGGGTGAAATGCTTCGGTTCCTGCTGTACACAACCCAAGAGTAGTACAGCGCAAAAAACAAAAAGCGTATTCTTCAATTTCTCAATCTCTCAATTTCTCAATCTCTCAATCTCTCAATCTCTCAATCTCTCAATATCCCGGATTCTGCGTCAAGTTATGGTTCAGTGCCATCACGTCAGCGGGGATGGGATAGACGGTGGTGTGCCCGTCGCTCTCATCAACTTTCATGTCGTATTCATCCCCTTCGAACAGGCTCTCGTATTGCCTGAAGCGTATCAGGTCCTGTCGGCGCCAGCCCTCCCAGCAGAGTTCCAGCAGCCGCTCGTCGAGGATGTTGTCCAGCGTCAGCGAGCGTAGCGGCACTTTGGCCCTTCTGCGCACCTGGTCATAGTAGCCTTGTCCCATTCCAACCTCTCCCATGCGTAAGAGTGCCTCGGCCCTCATCAGCAGCACATCGGCAAAGCGGAAGAGCACAATGTCGTTGTCCATCAGTTTGCCGTCCTTCATGGCGTTCTTGTCAACCGCATATTTCTTCATTCGGGCACCTGCCGTCTCAACATACGGGCTGAGGGTCAGTTCCATCTCCACAGCCTCAGGTACGTAGACAAGGGGGGCGCCCACCCGGTCGAAGACAGGCTGATAGTCGAGGTCATATACTTCACCTGCCCAGTAGTTCAAGTCGAAACGGGGGTCTTCAAGTTCAGTGCCATAGCCGAACACCTCCAGCGTTTTCAGCGTAGCACACGAGCCATTTTCCCCGCTGAAGCCGTAGGCTGCGGCGTGCCGTGAGTGCCATGAGCGGAACATGTTCTGCTGTTGGTTGTTATAGAGGTCCCTGTCCATGGCGATAGTCCAGATATTCTCCTTCGAATTCTCATTGTGTACGATAAAGTTGTTTTCGTAGTTCTTTTCGAGTTCGAAGCCCATTTCGCTCAGTATGCCGCAATAATAGTCAGTAGCTTCCCAAGCGTTCATCTTCTGCCCCCAGACGTTGAACAGCAGTTCTTTTCCGTCGGGGTACACCTCGTCGGTCCAGTCATCATCTGAATATACTTCCGCATTCAGCGTCAGCTTGGCCAGCACGAAGCATGCCACGGACTGGGTAACGCGGCCGTAGTAGTCGGTGATGGGGGCGCTTTTGCTTTCGGGAAGGTATTCGTAAGATGCAATCAGTTCGTTGAGGATGAAACTGAACACCTCGCTGCGTTCCGACTGATGCACCTCGTTGATAGATAGATCGGCAGAAGTGATGATGGGCACACGTCCGAAGAGATCCATCAGATACCAATAGTAGATGGCGCGAAGGGCGCGCACCTCACTGGTATAGGCCAGGAACTGCGCTTCGGTGATGAGCTGCCGGTGGTTTTCCAGCTGTACCAACGAGTGGTTGCACAGGGTGATGACCTTGTAGAGATATAGCCACGCGTTCTTGGGCAGGTCGTGCCCAGCCGACCAGGAGTGACGGTACATGTGTTGCCACAGTTCGCCGTCGTACCAGTCGGCGCGTCGTGTAGGCAGCATGGCTTCGTCTGAGCCGAAGGTCTGTAGGTCATAGACGCCTCGGCAGGTGCCCTGCAGGCCTTGTCCGTCTTCAGAGCCTCCGATGTAGCTATAGAGTGTGGCGACGGTGTTCAGGTAGAGGGCGTCGGCTGTCTTGTAGGCTTCTTCCTCGGGTATCTGGTCTTTGGGGTTCTCGTCGAGAGAGCAGGAGCATAGGCAGAGTACTGCGCAAATGGCGCAGTATACGGAATCGATGCGGTGTCTTCTATATTTATTGTTACTCATAAATGTTCAATGTTCAATCTTCAATGTTCAATGTTCAATGTTCAATGTTCAATCTTCAATCTTCAATCTTCAATGTTCAATCTTCAAATCAGAACTTGATGCTGACGCTCATCGTATAGGAACGGTATGGGGGAATGACATTCTTGTCGTCGATGCCGAGGGTGCCGTTGATGACGCTTGAGTTGATCATCGGTGTCAGTCCGCTATAGCCGGTGATGGTGGCCAGGTTGTTGACAGAAACCGATAGCCGCAGTAGCTTGATGTATTTCGAGGCGACGGGCACGTTCCAGCCGATGGTCAGGTAGTCGATGTTCACGTAGTCGCCTCGTTCCAGCCAGTAGTCGCTGATGGTTTGGTCGATAAGCTTCTGTTCGGGGGCTCCTTTCATCACGTTGTAGTTAGGCAGCGACAGCAGGTTCATGTAGGTATTGGCCGTGCCGTTGTAGATATGGTGTCCGAAGGCACCGTTGAGTTGCATCGTCACGTCCCAGTTGTGGTAGCGGAAGGCGATGTTCGAGCCCATCGTAGCCTTAGGCGTCGCTTGTCCGCAGATGTAGCTCTCACTGGTCACGTTGAAAACCTTGTAGCCATTGATGACGTCTACCACTCCATTGCAGTGTGGCAGCACGAACACGCCGAGCGGCTCTCCCACCACCTGGTTCACCACGCCGCTGGCTCCGTGGAATCCGGCTCCCCAAAGATCGGAGATGCCCTTGCTCGCAGGGGCCGTCAGATACTGTCCGTTGTGGTAGCCGTCGAGGGAGAGCAGTTTGTTCTGCGAGAAGCTCCAGTTCATGTTGATGGCCAGCTCCATGTTACGAGTCCTCAATGGGGTGATGCCGAAGCCTATTTCCAGTCCCTTGCTCTCCATCGATCCGATGTTTGCCAACAGCTTGTCGTAGGTATAAGGTGGCACGGGCACGTCGTAGACATATAACATGTCGGTGGTCTTCGAACGGTAGAAGTCGATGGTGGCAGCGATACGCCCACCCCAGAGTGACACGTCGAGACCCACGTTGAAGGTATTCTTCACCTCCCACTTCAGGTCTGGGTTGGCATTTCGGATGATGCCCAGCGTGGTGGCAGGAGCACCGCCTACCGATACCACGCCGTTGGGATGCACCAGCTGCAGGGAGTTGTAGGAGTCTATGCCACCGAGGCTTCCCGAGCGTCCCCAGCCGATGCGGAGCTTGGCATTGGTGATGCTCGTCAGCGACTTCATCCAGCGCTCCTCGCTGATGACCCAGGCACCGCTGACGGAGGGGAAGAAACCCCAGCGATTGTTCTTACCGAATTTCGACGAGGCATCGCCACGGGCGTTCATCGTCAGCGTGTAGCGCTTGTCGAAAGTATACTGGGCACGGAAGAGAAACGATTCCATGTGCGCATCGATATAGTAGGAATCGGTGCCGTCCCATGGGCGTGCGGCACCTGCGGAAAGATTCTCGTTGCTGAAATCGTCTGACGAGAGGTTGGTCACGGTGGTGAAGAACCCTGTCTTCTTCTGTTTGCTGGCTTCTGCAAGTCCCATCAGTTTCAGGGCCGATTTCCCGAAGTCGAGCGAGTAGTTCAGCGACAAGTTGCCCAGCAGGTCTTCATCCTTGTTATTCCCTCGGTAAGCCTCTCCGTGGCTCCAGACAATGGAGGGATAGAAGTGGCCGTTGTTGACGTTGCTGTAAGTATACGATCCGAAGGCACTCAGGTCGAGGTTACGGGCCAGGTTGACGGTCACGTTCAGATGCAGGTTGATGTGGCTGTTGTCCTCGTCTTGTTTCATCTTCAGCAGCGAGTAGGGGTTGTTGATCCATACGGCCTCCGGAATCTGAGTGTAGCTGCCGTCGTTGTTGGGGCCTTCGGGCACGGTGGGGTTGAAGGTGGCAGCCGAGTAGAGCAGCTTTTGCTTGAAGGGCAGCACGTCGTTCTTCTGGATGGAGCCGAAGATGCCCAGGTCTACTTTCAGACGGTTGTCGAATGCTTTGTTGCTGATGTCGAGCTTGGCGAAGTAGCTGCGGTATTTATTGTTGCGAATCACCGTCTGGTGTTCCATTACGCCCACCGACGCACGGTAGTTGGCCGTCTGAGTACCGCCGCCGAAGGCCACGTGGTGGTTGTGTACGAATCCCGTACGCTCGATGCTGCGGCCGAAGTCGGTATCGCCTCCCTGGTCAAAGTAGGGTATGCCGAGTTCGTCACCTGTCTGTCTGAACTCTTGTGCACTGAGCATTTCCAGTCGCTTGTATATCTGCTCGAAGCCCACGGTTCCGTCGTATGAGATGTGGAACTGCTGCCCCTTGCCCTTCTTCGTGGCCACTTCGATGACGCCTGCAGCTCCACGGCTGCCATATTGTGCCGTCTCCGAGGCATCCTTCAGGATGGTGAAGCTCTGGATGTCGGAGGGGAAGATGGCTGAGAGGGCACCCAAATCGGTCATCACGCCGTCGATAATCACCAGCGGGTCGTTGCCGCCTGTCAGCGAGGTGGTACCCCTGACGCGAACAGCCGACACCATCGCCTCCTGATTGCCGGTAATCTGGACGCCGGCAGCCTGTCCGTTCAGGGCATCGAGCGACGAGGTGATCAGACCCTTGTTCATCCTTTCCGCCGTCACCTGGTCTACGGCACCGGCCAGCGCACTCCTGCTCACGTCCAGGTAACCAATCCTTACGGCCTGTATCGTGGTGTCGCGCATCACCTCCTGTGCAGCCGCCCCTGAACTCAGCACAGCGGCTGACAATATGGTTAGTATCTGTCTCTTCATTTTGAATCTTAGTTATTCGATTGCAAAGTTACGAAATAAATCTGACATACAGAAGCTGTTTTGGAAGATTAACGCAGTTCGCCCCATAAATAAAGGCAACTCGAGGAAAATTGGGGAAAGTCCGTACGGTGCCACTAAGCAAATCGATGCAGATTGCGGAACGAATTAGGTCTCCAATTCGGACTCGGCTTTGCCGCTTCGCTCGTCGAAGAACCCCCGATAGCCCTATGTCGGATAGTTAAACTTTCTTAACGATCTGTGCAAATCACGGCATTTCTCGGCAGTTCGAACCGTTTTCACATTCTGCGTTTTTCTTACCGTAGCCTATTAGGGGATTTTTCGAGCCGCACAAACAAGTTCGTGCTAAAAATCCCCAATAGGCCGAGTGGTTGCACCCCTCTGGACACCCTGCCAAGACCGTCGGCAGGAGCCGAAGAATGCCAATCCGAAGCGGACACACCTCAACCGGGAACTTATCCAGTTCCCCGATGGCGTTAGTAACAGGACGGAAGCCATCCATCACCGCCTTGATACGGCAGGGCTAAAACGCAAGATAGGCAAGAATCAGGTACAAGCTATTCGCATCGTACTCACTGGCACCCATGCCGATATGGAGCAGATAGAACAGACAGGCAGACTGGATGAATGGTGCAAGGATAACATTGACTGGCTCCGCAAGACCTACGGAGCGGATAATGTGGTATCAGCCGTATTGCACATGGATGAGGAAACACCGCATATCCATGCCACCATCGTCCCTATCGTGCAGACGGAGCGGAAGAAGCAGAAGAAGGAGCAGACCGTCAAGAAGAAATACAGGACGAAAGCCCCAGCACCCCGCCTTTGTGCCGACGAGGTGATGAGCCGTGCCAACTTGATACGCTATCAAGACACATACGCCGAGCAAATGGCGGCATACGGGCTGCAACGAGGCATCAAAGGCTCAGAGGCGCAGCACATATCCACGCATGAGTATTACCGCAGCCTGATTGCACAAGGCGAGGACTTACAGGCTAACATTGCTCAACTGCTGGAAGAACAGGAAAAAGCAAGACTGGTGGATAGCCGAGGCGGAACAGGCAAAGAAAAACCTTGCCCGCATCAAGGTAGAAACTAAGACCGAAGAACTGAAGAACTCCGCTACGAAGACCGCTACCAGTGTACTCAACGGAGTGAATTCTCTTCTTGGCGGCAACAAGGTAAACCGATTAGAGAAAGAGAATGCCCAACTGCATAGGGAGGTTGAAGACTTGAATGACCAGATTGAGAGACTTCACGCCGACATGCAGAAGTTGAAGGACAACCACGAAGGGGAAATCAACCGTATCAACGAGCAACACCAGCAGGAGGTGAGCAACTTGAAGCGCATTTTAGACAAGGCGTATAGATGGTTCCCAAGTTTCAAACGTTTTCTCAATATGGAACGTGAGTGTCTGCAATGTGGTTTCACCGCTGAACAAACCGACAAACTGTTACACGGGCAGACCGTCAACAATAGCGGGTGGCTACACTCCAATGAGTACAGGCGCAATGCACTTGCCAATAACGTAACGGCACAAGTGATTAGGGATGAAAAGCGGAACTTGTTTCTACATATCAACGAGACACCCATTACCCAATGGTTCAAGGAGCAATTCGGGATTGGACAAGAACAGCGGAGAGGAATCAAGCGTTAATTTGGTAAGGGAGTGAGAATCCAGTTTCTTGCTCCCTTTTATTGTTTTCATATTGGCTTATTTATCTGTTATTTCGCATATTTTGGTTTGAAATGTCTATTGTTTGGGAAACTTTTTGTAAATTTGCACCCAAATAACAAGTGATTATGAGTCCAGTATTCCGACGCGAAAGCGAATATACGTTCAAGATATACTCCAACGAGGAGGAGCGGATGCACATCCACGTGCTCTGTGGCTGTCATGAGGCCAAGTTCTGGCTGGAGCCACAGGTAGAACTGGCCAGAAACACAGGCATTCCCGAACACAAGTTAAATGAAATCAAGAAAATTGTAGAGAAATATGCAGACAACTTCAAAGAGCAATTCCGCCAGCACATCGGCAAGCGTATTAATGATTAACGCGCAGGGCATCATGCTCTCTGTGCAAGGTCAAGACTATTTCTTGTCATATAATCGTATCCCTTGGATGCAGGACGCCCCCATTCGCAGCGTCTTGAATGTGCAGATGAGTGGCCCCGAAGCAATTGAGTGGCCTGACCTTGATGTCGATCTCGAACTCGATAGTCTCCGCCACCCTGAGCGTTATCCGCTTGTTATCAAGCGGAACGAATTGGATTTCGTAGGTTTGTAATTTAATGCAGAAATAGTAATGAGCGGATAGATTGACAGACATAGAACTATATAAGGAAGCGTTGACTTTTTGATTCTTGATTCAGAAATTTCGCCAAAATATCTCCCGAGAAGATAAAAAGTTGATGCTCGCGTTTAGGCGCGGGCTGACACTTGTATCTGGGAGAACGGCGTTTGGCGATGCCACTGAATCGGATGCGGAATCAGACTCGCGCCGATTTTATGAATGCAAATAAATAAAATATAAAGATATGGAACCAATGAAGAATATTTTTAATGACTATATCAAAGGTTGTCCCAATTCCTTTGATGCAAACTTCGAGGATTTCGATCATAACGAGCCTCTATTCCCACATCATGTATTGGTCAATTCAAAAACCCATTTGCTAGTTAAGGATTGTGTTGTTTTCGGATCTGAGCATGGCTTCTTTCTCAAGAATGACCGAATTATTTGTAATGTTCCAGAGGCAACTTCTAGTTCAAGCGAATACGTTACTGCGAAGCTGAAACTTATGGATTGGAACCGATACTACTATACATACAAAGATGCTACACGAAGAGAATATGACTATATTGTATATACCAAACTTGGATTTGAAAAATTGCGCAGGTATGTTTATGAGGCTACAAGGGTAGCTGGCGAAGAGGTCTTTGATAAAAGTGTCATTGGTGCAATGACTATTTTCTGTCGTTCCTATTCTGGCAAAACCAACAACTCGTGTTCCACAATACTTTTATCTAAGAATGCCATACCTGACAAAAAGGCTCTGAATATTGAAGAGCCGTCATGGGCACCAGATACGTTGACATTCTCAAATCTTAAGTATCTTCTCACTAGAGGCTTCACGTTGGCACTCATTCATGACTTAATGAAACAAAAAAACTATTCTGTATCTCCAGACAAGAAAATAGATTTTAGTCAATTAGGTGATATGGAGGGATATATAGAAAAGAATGCAGATAAGATGGGGATGGCTTTGCTGAACACAGACAAAGCAAGGAACCATTCCCTCTATGACGATGTTTTCTATACTATTCGCACCAAGAAAGAAGAATCTGAGCGTTTTGAACAATTTATTAAAGATAACTACGAGGAATTTTCAGACGATTTGAAGGATATATGTAAATATCTTTTCCCAAAGGTTTACAAATACACGCCAATGTCTAAAGAATTATCATGTAGATATCGTGATGATAAGATGATAGCTTATGCAAACAGAATGATACAAATATTCAAGAGAGGAGTGAGTGATAAGATGACTCCATTCACATATACAGAAGAAGATGCAAATGAATTTAACAAGCTGTTTGACTCCTTGATAAATGACGTTTTAAGAAATAAGAACAAACTCTCTTGGTTAGACAACGATGGCATGTTAGCAATGGAGTACATTACAGGCCTGCTTCTTTCAAACTCAGACCTACACCATGAAAACATTCAGGTAAAGGCTGCTGTAGCGATATGGACTTTCTATCTTTTATTTAGAAATATGCAGAATTGCCATGATGAAGACAAACCGCTATTTCAACTTCTTATATGCCATATCATTGGAACAAATGCAAATACTTTTGCAAAGCTTTTAGACAAGATAAAAGATAAGCCTGTTGTCATTGAAAAATCTATTTTGGGCTGCTACTGGACCTCTTCATGGTCACAATTAGACTCAGACTATTGTGTTGGTGAAATCATTAGCTATTTCAGTAATTCGTTTGAATTAGATGAAAAGAATCTCTCCTATATTCAACGACAATATCTTGGCCATGGTTGCCACTCAAATGCGTACTATTTTACCCAGTATAAAGAGTTGGTGACTTCAACGAATATGCATAAAAGCCAAACAACAGAAACACAACGGAAAGAATATGCAGTCATGCTTTTTGATTTCATTAGCGAAATACTACATCGTCCTGACTATACGAACAAATGCATAATTGATGCTATTATGGATGACTTCAGCTTCAATTTGAATAATACTGTCTCATATTCTATCAAAGAAAAGTATCTTCCAATTAGAGCTATGACAGCTGATAATATGGGAGCTCTCGGTAATGTTGCCATTGTTGGATGTAACCCAATTAAATATAATGGTGATGGAAGTTTTCAGACCAGTTCATTTGAAATGGTTGAAAATGATAATACAGAGTACTTTGTGTTTCCTAAAAACAGTCCTTTATACAATGAGTTAGTTAGTAAGGTTCAATCTATGGATTCTTGGATTCCCAATCGTTATTCTTATCGTACCATAAAAGGATGGGTACATAAGGAACCTAAATATGTTCATATAGATGAATCTCTTTTCTAATATGGGTTAATTGCTATCTCATATGGTATTCATATTACTAAAGCATATAGTAAAAACCATATTAGAATGGACGAAATAAATCTGTCGTTTTTTTGCAAAAATTAAGCCGGATACCGCTTGGGTATTCGGCTTTTTGCTATATCTTTGCCCATCGGGTGATGCATAGTGCTCACCACAATTATAAACTTAATATTGTGACAAATTATGTTGGTAATTTCCCCCTTTGTGGAGGATGTTCTCGTAAAGAGAAGAACGAAAAATGTGGTGAAGGGGAGTTTTATTGTTATTATGCTGAGGGTGTTTTTCCTAATGGTATAGTGACCAGTGATGTAGATGGTACAGATTGCTACAATAAGGGATTGTACAAAAGTGTTATTTGACATTACTTTTTTATAAGTAACAATCACTTGTAACTACGCAAATGTTGGGTGCTGGGTGATTACATATCCATTATTTCTGCAAATAATTCATAAAATACTGTTGGCGACATACGACCTACGGGATTTTTTCGTACCTTTGCCCCCGACAATGAGCCATTGATAAAGGCTGGTGGCTCTGAGTCGGGAGTTCTTTGATAAGCAAATCACGGCAGAATGAGGAAATGAGAACCGTTGCCAGTTCGTAACCCAGATTCCTCTCAATCATCGGAACTGCCTTTATTTACAAAAGGTTTGCGTTTTTATCCAAAATTACGAAATAAATCTGACATACAGAAGCTGTTTTGGAAGATTAACGCAGTTCGCCCCATAAATAAAGGCAATTCGAGGAAAATTGAGGAAAGTCCGCAAGGTGCCACTAAGCAAATCGAGGCAGATTGCGGAACGAATTAGGTTTCCAATTCGGACTCGGCTTTGCCGCTTCGCTCGTCGAAGAACCCCCGATAGCCAGATGGATTACTTTAGCAGATTCCTGTTGCCATTCCCCTCCAACACTTGCATTTGCTGAATAGCAATTTGATTGAGTTTTACAAGCCTTTCGCCCTGTGGAACACCATCATTGATAAGCATTCAAACCAGCCTCTTTTCTAAACCCCTCGAATTCGAGGGGGTTAAAATTTGGGTTGTGAAGAGTCTCCCATATACCAAGAAATTCCACGGTATTGCGGTTACGCATCCAGTTCGCTATAACTCCGTTGGGGTCTGTGGCGTTTTTCTGCCTGGCGATGTCTGTGATGCTAATGTAATCTATACCATCTTTTGACATAGTCTTGATAGCTACATCTTTAACGATAATCTCATTCTTCTTTGCCATAGGATAGTCTCTAATATAAATTATGTGTGCAAAGGTAGCACAAAATCATGAGACAAAAGAACAAAAGGCGAAAAATCCCTCCAAAACAAATCACACTTGGCAAAATATCAGAGACGATAATTTGGCAGCGTCAGAAAAAAGCCGTACCTTTGCACCCACGATGAGCAAGGATATCAAAGACTATGAGATCATGGCGCCCGTCGGCTCGCGCGAGTCGCTGGCCGCAGCCATTCAGGCCGGTGCCGACAGTATCTATTTCGGCATCGAAAAACTGAACATGCGGGCCCACTCGGCATCGGTGTTCACCATCGATGACCTGAAAGACATTGCACGCCAGTGCGAAGCGCATGGCATCAAGAGCTACCTGACCGTCAATACTATTATCTATGGTGAGGACATCCCCTTGATGCACGAGATCATCAATGCAGCTCGTGAGGCAGGCATCTCGGCAGTTATTGCCAGCGATGTGGCCGTGATGACCTATTGCAATCGGGTGGGGCAGGAGGTGCATCTCTCCACGCAACTCAACATCTCCAACATCGAGGCCCTGCGCTTCTACGCCCAGTTTGCCGACGTGGTAGTATTGGCCCGTGAGCTGAACATGGAGCAGGTGGCAGAGATCTACCGCCAGGTCTGCGAGGAGCATATCTGCGGCCCCTCGGGCCAGTTGATCCGTATCGAGATGTTCTGTCATGGTGCCCTCTGCATGGCCATCAGCGGCAAGTGCTACATGAGTCTGCACGCCGCCAACCGCTCGGCCAACCGGGGGGAGTGCATCCAGATCTGCCGTCGCTCATATACCGCTACCGACAACGAGACGGGCTATCAGCTCGATATTGATAACAAATACATCATGTCGCCCAAGGACCTGAAGACTGTGCGCTTCATCGACCGCATGATGAAGGCTGGTGTCAGGGTGTTTAAGATAGAAGGCCGTGCGCGAGGTCCCGAGTATGTGTACACTGTGGTGAAGTGCTACAAGGAAGCCATACAGGCCGTGCTCGCCGACGACTTTACCGAGGAGCGTAAGGACCAGTGGGACGAGCGACTGGCCACCGTCTTCAACCGAGGCTTCTGGGACGGCTATTACCAGGGGCAGTTGATGGGCGAGTGGAACAAGAACTACGGCTCTAACGCCACCGAGCGCAAGGTGTACGTCGGCAAGGGTACGAAATACTACTCCAAGCTCGGCGTGGCAGAGTTTACTGTTGAGGCCACTACCTTCAAGGTGGGCGACAGATTGCTCATTACCGGCCCCACTACGGGCGTGATGTACGTCACGGCTGATGAGATCCACGACGACCACGGCCCTGTGGAGGTGGCGCAACAGGGCACTCGTGTCAGTATCGCCGTCACCGGCAAGGTGCGCCCCAGCGACAAATTGTTCAAGTTGGAGAGTGCTGATAATATATAATGGCAGCGTAGTCGCTGGGACAGGTACTTGGGTATGACGTACTTGGGTATGACGGCTGCTATGACTCAGAATCTGTCCCCTCTATGTTGCCGAGTTGTTGTTCTGTGAAATGTTCAGTTCTAACATCTTTCTTTTCCCTTTCTTTTGTTAATTTGTTAATTGTTAATGTTTAGTTTAATTCTTGTGTCGGATCGACTTCCGGCTGCGCACTTCCATCAGTTTCTCTTTCACGCTACAAAGATACAATAATTTCAATTAAAATTGTGCCTTTTGACGACTTATAATTCCTTTTAATGACTTATATTTCGAAAATTTTTCGTCAGAGGGGGTCTCATCAGCAGCCCTCGCGCGCGCGATAACAGTTTATTACCCTTCAGCAGGAGCCTCTTAATCCGAATTAGGAGGCTCTTGTCAACAGCAGGAGCCTTCCATTTTCAACAGGAGCCTCCTAATAGGCATATTTATGCATAATCTTCTGCATACCAGGCAGTTGGAGCTTTGCTGGCAAGCATTGTCTTAGCCTGAAATAGG
>DDQK01000014.1:6093-6239 GCA_002342665.1 Prevotella sp. UBA2444 | reverse complement strand
CTGGCAGGTCTGAAGGGTGACAATGCCGACGAGCAGACCGGTATCAACATCATCTGCCGTGCCATTGAGGAGCCGCTTCGCCAGATTGTCACCAACGCTGGTGGCGAGGGTGCCGTGGTGGTTCAGAAGGTGCGCGAGGCCAAGGG
>DDQK01000014.1:0-6054 GCA_002342665.1 Prevotella sp. UBA2444 | reverse complement strand
GATCCTGCCAAGGTGGCTCGTGTAGCTCTGGAGAATGCTGCCTCTATCGCCGGCATGTTCCTCACTACGGAGTGCCTTATCGTAGACAAGCCCGAGAAAGAGCCTGCTATGCCAATGGGCGGTGCACCGGGCATGGGCGGCATGATGTAATCCGGCATGGTGTTGGATATTTCGCAGAAATAGTATAATTTTGCAAAGTTTACTTAACAAAAGTAGGGATGGACGTGAAAGTTCATCCCTATTTTTTGGTATTTTTGTGCGCACACAATCATTTTCTTATGTATATTTCTTGCATGATATAGATATTTGACGTAACTTTGCACCGTGGAAAGATTTCTATTGTCTTTCCGCATGAAAGTATTAGAAACTTCTGAGTTAGAGATATTTTTTTTGATTTGTTTTAGTAGATTAGTTTTTAAGTAGTTTGTTTTTTGAACCGGTTGTCGGGAGACAATCGGTTTTTTGTTTTATACGGCGCAAAGGCAACTTTTACGGCAAAGACAACTTAAGTTTCAAATATTTGTTGTAACTTTGCAGCGTATGAGAAAACTGTGGCTACTATCAGCATTGCTTGTCAGCATCCTTGTCTTCGGCCAAAAGCAGAAGATAGGGGACTTCATCGAGTCGAAGTCGTATAATCTCGACAAAATCGGAGTGAAGCGTCAGCAACAGTATTTCCCTGAGGGCGGCGCCTTCGTCTGTACCAATGGCACCAACCGTTATACGCGGGCTTTGTATGGCGGCCACACCGACTGGCGGCTGGAGACTTCCGACCGTCCCGTGTTTGCCGTCGTCAAGAAGGGACATCATCGCAACATCCGTTTCGAGATGGACTACGGCGGGCGGACTTATGCCCTCGACCAGCTGGACTGTAAGGCACTCTATGGGGGCAGCATCCCCGGGGCAAGGTATTACGGGGTCACTCATCCGCAGTGGGCCGACACCCTGGGCATCGTGGTCATGGCCCATCACGACCGCGAGGGGGCGCTCTTCACATTCCTGGCACCGTGGATGGGCGACTCGGCACGGGTGAAGGCCATCGTCTGTCCCATCACGCAGCCCAAGCTACACAGGAATGGCGACATCGGCGCCGACAAGCCCGGCTGTCTGGAGGCTGCCGACAGCGTGCTGCAGGAGGTGACGGTAACGACTGAGGGAGGGGCCTGCTTTCTTGAGGTGGCCCTCGATGAGGTGAAGCCCGTGACGCTCGTGCAAGGCCGGCAGGACGGCCATGACATCCTGCAACATAACATGGAACTGGCCTCGCGTATCGTCTTTGACACCCCTGACCCCTACATCAATACCCTTGGCAGTGCTCTGGTATTGGCAGCCGACGGCGACTGGGACGGACAGACTTGGCTACACGGCTGCATAGGCTGGCGCATGCCGCTGGCAGGATGGCGTGCAGGCTATCTGGGCGATGTCCTGGGATGGAATGATCGTGCCGTCAGTCATTTCGATGCCTATGCCAAGAGTCAGGTGACGGCTGTGGAGCCTACGATTCCCCATCCTTCGCAAGACCCGAAGATGAACTTGGCGCGTGCCGAGAAGAAGTGGGGCACGCAGATGTATTCCAACGGCTATATCTGTCGGAATCCGGAGCGCAACGACCAGATGCACCACTACGACATGAACCTCAACTACATCGACGAGCTGCTTTGGCACTTCCAGTATGATGCCGATACGACTTATATGCGTCGGATGTGGCCTGTCATCGAGCGGCACCTGGCCTGGGAGAAGCGCAACTATGACTCCGACGGCGACCATCTCTATGATGCCTATTGTTGCATCTGGGCCTCGGATGCACTCTACTATAGCGGTGGAGCCGTGACCCACAGTTCTGCCTACAACTATCGCGGTAACCGTCTGGCAGCACGCATTGCGGAGCTGATAGGCGAAGATCCGAAACCATACGCTGCGGAGGCCGAGGCCATCCTCCGGGCGATGAACGAGCGGCTGTGGATGCCGCAGAAAGGCGTGTGGGCGGAATATCAGGACGCGATGGGACTGAAGCGCCGTCATGAGCATCCTGCCGTATGGAGCATCTATACCCCGATAGACTGTGGGGCATGTACCCCTCAGCAGGCCTGGCAGGCTACACGCTATATAGATGAACATATCCCCCATATCGACGTGGAGGACACTGGCTATCAGACTATTTCTACCAGTGACTGGCTGCCTTATTCCTGGAGCATCAACAATGTGGCAGCTGCCGAGGTGATGCACACCGTGCTGGCCTATTTCGAAGCAGGACGCAGCCAGGAGGCCTTCAGGCTGATGAAGGCCAACATCCTGGATCAGATGTACTACGGACAGTCACCTGCCAATTTCGGACAGATCAGCTACTACGATGCTGCCCGTGGTGAGTGCTATCGTGACTTCGGCGACTGCATCGGTATCTCCTCGCGCACTTTGCTGCAGGGGCTCTTCGGCATCATTCCCCAGGCCCTCGACGGCGTATGCGTCATCCGTCCCGGATTCCCGAAAGAGTGGGAGAGAGCCTCGGTGAAGACCCCCTACCTGGAGTATACGTTCAGGCGTGAGGGCGGCAGGGATATCTATGAGGTTACTCAGCATTTTCGCCAGCCGCTGAATGTTATCCTCCGCCAGAACCTCGACAATGGTGAGTATCGCGACATCGAGGGAACGGCCGAAACGCATCAGGTCATCATTTCGACTCCTGAGTCAGGAGGGGTGTCCGGAGGACGGAGTGGTCTGAGTAAGCATCAGGACAGTCATTCGTTCATGCGTCCCTTCGGTAGCAAGCGGGCAGAGCTTGAGCGCAGACCACCCCTGACCTCTCCTAACTCAGGAGGGGAAATAGATAGTCTGAACGTCAGGAAACTCCTTCCGCTCGATATCGATGGCTACTTCAATGCCGAGGTGGACGACATCTTCAAGAACGAATACCTCTCGCCGCGTCCGCAGACCACTACGCTGCAGATTCCCACGCAAGGCATCGGTGAATGGTGCCATCCGCAGCTGACGGCAGAAATCAACGACTCCGTGTTCCGTACGCTCATCCGTAATGGTATCTTCGAGATGGCTGGCGTTCCTTTCAGCACACCCAAAGAGGGAAAGAACATCGTCTACACCTCGCTTTGGGACAACTATCCCGACTCCGTGGTGATTCCTGTGAAGGGTAGGGCCGGGGGCGCCTGGCTGTTGATGGCCGGAAGCACCAACCACATGCAGAGCCGGATCGACAATGGCCTTGTGATTGCTACCTATACCGACGGCACTGCTGACACATTGGCACTGCGAAATCCCGACAACTGGTGTCCCATAGAGCAAGACTACTACATCGACGGCCTGGCCTTTCAGACAGCAATGCCTCGTCCGTATCGTGTCTGTCTCTCCAACGGCATCGTCAGTCGCGACCTGGGCAAGGCGCTCGGTATCGAGGGAGTATATGGGCGTGAGATCCCTGGCGGTGCAGCCCAGATGCTGCGGATGGCACTTGACCCCTGGAAGGAGTTGCGCTCACTCACCCTACGCACACTCTCCAACGATGTGGTGATAGGGCTGATGGGAGTCACTTTGGAGGAATGAATAAATGAAGGAATGAAAGAATGAAATATGGAACGACTTTTAGAACTTTACAGACAGTGGCGAGGTGAGGAGCCTGCCAATGTGCAACAAATACCAGGAGGCGGAAGCAACCGCACCTACTTCAGGTTTACTGACAGCGAAGGACAGACCGTGGTGGGCGTTATCGGCACCAGTCGTGACGAAGACCACGCCTTCATCTATCTGACGGAGCATTTCACCCGTAAGAAACTCCCTGTACCCAGGATCCTGGCCACTTCCGACGACCAGCTGCGCTATCTGCAGACTGACCTCGGTTCTACATCGCTTTTCGATGCCATCCGTGGAGGTCGGGAGGCTGGGGGGCGCTACACCCTGAAGGAGCAGGAACTGCTCAGGCGCACCATTCGCGAGTTGCCCAACGTACAGATTCGAGGTGCACGCGGACTCGACTACTCCAACTGTTACCCGCAGGCAGAGTTTGATGTCGACAGTGTGCTTTTCGACCTGAATTACTTCAAGTATTGTTTCCTGAAGGCTACCGAACTCGACTTCCACGAATTGAAGTTGGAGGCCGACTTCCGACTCTTTGCCAAAGACCTGACTACCGATCTCGGTAATCCCGTGCCCCAAGTGGAGAGCTTCCTCTACCGTGACTTCCAGGCCCGCAACGTGATGCTCGACCACGACGGCAATCCCTGGTTCATCGATTACCAGGGAGGGCGCAAAGGGCCTTATTACTATGATGTGGCCTCCTTCCTGTGGCAAGCTTCGGCGAAATATCCCCATAAACTGCGGCGCGAACTGGTCTACGAGTACTATAACTCGCTGAAGAACTATACCGAGGTGCCTCCCGTGCGCCATTTCGTCAGTCGCCTGACGCTCTTTGTCCTTTTTCGCACGCTCCAGGTGCTGGGCGCTTATGGCTTCCGGGGCTATTTCGAGCAGAAGAAGCATTTCATAGAGTCCATCCCCCCGGCCATCCAGAACCTGCGCGAGCTGCTCGCATCGGCCACCGTCTTCCACTATCCTTACCTGATGGATGTGCTGCGTCGGCTTACCGAGCTACCCCAGTTCCAGCAGATAGATGCCGTGGCCAGTCGTGCCGATGGCTACAAGACCACCGACCTCAACCCCTATAAGGCCCATCCTGCCGACGGCCCTGCCACCTTCTCGAAGTACGATGCACAGGGACCGCTGGTGGTCAAGGTCTACAGTTTCTCCTATCGCAAGGGCATCCCTGAGGATGAAAGCGGCAACGGAGGCGGCTACGTATTCGACTGTCGCAGTACCCACAATCCCGGGCGCTATGAGCCCTACAAGAAACTGACGGGACTCGACGAGCCCGTCATCCGTTTCCTCGAGGACGATGGTGAGATCCTGACGTTCCTCGATTCCGTCTATCGCCTGGCTGATGCTCATGTGCGACGTTACATCCAGCGTGGCTTCACCTCACTGATGTTCTCCTTCGGCTGTACGGGCGGTCAGCACCGCAGCGTCTATTCTGCCCAGCATTTGGCTGAGCACATCCACGAGAAGTTCGGCATCGAGGTGCGTATCTGTCATCGTGAGCAGGGTATCACCCAGACACTTGAGGCACAGAAATGAAAAAAGCGGGGCAGAAGCCCCGCTTTTCTTTGTTCGTCCAGCACGAACGTATTCTAATGGGTGAAAGTCCCAAATGCGCCCTTATAGCGGGAAGCGTATAGTCGGAGGCAAGGGTGTCTATCGCGAGGTGGAATCTGAAGGAAGCCCGAGACAAACATCTGGCCTGACGTACAGAAACCACATACAAGGCATATGGTCGTGGATGAGGTGGCAAAGAACACTAAAGTCCTATAGCTATACGGAACGGCCGGTGTAAATGTGGCAGGTATAAGATGGAAAGAATACGTCCATAACTGGAGAGGTCTCGCAGGCGAGCCCCCAAGGCAAGTAGTAACAACGAACTGCGAGAAGTCAGCAGATGCCATAGTACCTACAGGAGTCGATACAAGTAGGGAAGGGCAGAACTTTAGTTAAACAAGTAGTAAATGAAGATTACCCTATGAAGGAAGAAATGCAGAAAACAGGAAAAGGCTGCCATGCAGAGACAAGGACGGAATCCCGATGTACGCATGGAGTGCAGACTTGCATGGGGATAATTGAAAACAACCTTGTGGAAGTACCAATCGTAGAGGGTGACTTACTGACTCACATCATCTCGCCGAGCAACATGAACCTTGCCTACAAGCGGGTCGTGAGCAATGCGGGAAGTGGCGGTATCGATGGCATGGAGGTAAAAGAACTTTTGCCTTACCTGCGCAGCCATAAGGATGAGTTAGTAGAGAAACTTTTGGACGGCAAGTACCGTCCTAATCCTGTCCGACGGGTCGAGATACCCAAGGATAACGGCAAGAAGCGTCCGCTCGGCATTCCTACCATAGTAGACCGCTTAGTCCAACAAAGTATAGCCCAAATCTTGCAACCGCTATACGAACCTCAGTTCAGTCCCAACAGCTTTGGTTTCCGTCCTCATCGAGGTGC
>DDQK01000027.1 GCA_002342665.1 Prevotella sp. UBA2444 | reverse complement strand
TTTGTTGTCCGGGTACCCCAACAGAAATAATCGCTAAGTAGCTTGGTCAAGCACTTAGCGATTTTCTTTTTCCTTTGGTTGTCCTCCCTGAACAGATACTACTGGTAGTATTCTTCATGGTCGTACTGCGGTGTGTAGCGTATCAGCTTATGCACTGCCGCATGTGCCATCGCATCGTAGGCCTTCTCACTGGGATGCAGGTGGTCGCCGCTGTCATAGCCGTCAGCAAATGCTTTCGGATTTGTTATGTTGCGCACTGCTGCATCGAAGTCTATGCAACCGTCATGCTGCCACTGAAACACATCCTGATAGGATAGCGCAGCGTAAGGTCTTTCGCATAGATGGCCTCTCTGCGATTGGTTATCGAGGTGGCATTGCCCCAGCAGGCCACCCATTTGCTGTTCTCTGTCATATTTCCGGAAGACACTTGTTATTCGATCTTCCCAGCCTTCAGTATCCTATCGTTATTCCTGTTGCTCTTTGTTCTTGGCGTCGATGGCCTTGATCTTCTCGCGCACCAGGTTCATATCGTCCTTCAGCTTCTGCACCTTGCGGTTCATCTCGTCGATGAGGCTGTTGCCTTTCTTCGAGGATACGTTCAGGAAACCGAGGTTGTTTTCGTAGGTCTGTACTTCCTGCTTGATAGCCTCATACTGACGGTACAGGCGTGCCCGTTCGTTGTCGAGGGCATTCTCTCCGCGTTCTGCCATCTGCTTGAGGTTCTGCTTGAAATTGTTCAGACGGCGACGGGCCACGCTGACATTGAGCTCCTTGTAGAGCTTGTCGAGCACGGCATGGTATTCATCGTAGAGCTTGTCTTTCTCCTTGAAAGGCACGTGCCCTACAGCCTGGTATTCCTCTACCAGTTTCTGCACCTGCTCCTGTATATTCTCGCCAGCCTCTTCGGTGATGGCCTGCAGTTTGGCAATGATTTCGCGCTTCTTCTCAAGGTTGGTGCGCTCCTCACCGCGCTGTCCGGCTCCGGCTGCATTGCGGGCCTCGAAGAACTTGTTGCAGGCATCGAGGAACTCCTGCCACAACTGGTCACCCAGTTTCTTGGGCACCATACCGATGGTCTTCCATTCTTTCTGCAGGGCGATGAGCTTGTCGGAGGTGGAGCGCCAGTCGGTGCTATCCTGCAGAGCCTTGGCCTTCTCGATGAGTGCACGCTTCTTGTCGGCATTCTCCTTGAAGGTAGTCTTGACGTTCTTGAAATATTCTGCCTTGCGGCCGAAGAAATCGTCGCAGGCGGCACGGAAGCGCTCGAAGATCTTCACGTTCATCTTCTGCGGAGCGAAGCCGATAGTCTTCCACTCGGCCTGTATGTCGATGATCTCCTTGCTGTGCTTCTCCCAGTCGCCACTACCCTTATTCTCTTGGGCAGCGATGGCCTCTACCTTCTCGCAGAGGGCTGTCTTGCGGGCCAGATTCTCCTCCTCTTTGGCGCGGATGCCTTCGAAGTGCTGCTGGTGGCGCTTGTTGATAACGGTGGAGGCAGCCTTGAAGCGATTCCATATCTCGTCGCGCAGGTCCTTGCTGACGGGACCGATCTCGCGGTATTCGGCATGCAACTTCTGCAACTGGTGGAAGGCGCTGATAACGTCGGGCTCGTCGGCCAACTTTTCGGCAGCTTCGCAGAGGCGGGTCTTCAACTCCAGGTTTTTCTTGAAGTCGTACTCGCGAGCCTCGCTGTTAAGCTTCAGCAGGTCGTAGAACTGCTCTACGTAGAGCTGGTAGTTGCGCCACAGCTCACTGGCTTTCTCAGCTGGCACGTTTTTGATTTCGCGCCACTCCGTCTGCAGGGCTTTGAACTCCTGATAGGCCTTGTTGGCCTCTTCAGGCGAGGTGATCATGCTCTTGATCTTTTCGATGATTCTCAGTTTCTTCTCCAGATTCTCCTGCTTTTCGGCTTCCTGCTCCTTGAAGAGCTTCTGGCGCTTCTCCTTGATGATGCCCATTTCGGCCTTGAACACCTCTTCATCGTCGTCGGGGGTGATCTGATATGCCTCTGGGTCGCCGCCGGCATCGATATATGCCTTCAACTTGGCTTCGCGCTCGGCAATGTGAAGCTTGTAGAAAGAGGTCTTCAAGTGGTCGATCTCTTCCTTCTGAAGCGGTTCGTCGCCGTGGGCGATGTCCTTGATGCGGTCCAACACTTCCTTCTTCGTCTCGTAGACCTTCAGGGGCTTGGCTTCCTCGGCAGGGGTTTCCTCAGCAGGTGCCTCTTCTGCAGGTGCTTCCTCAACGGATGCCTCCTCGACAGGAGCTTTCTCAGTGACCTCCTGGGCCACCTCTTCGTTAACTACTTCAGGGGCCTGTGCCTCCTGGATTGTTTCCTCATTGATGTTCTCCTGCTGGAGAATGTTGTCTTGAGAGTCCATCATTTAACCTTCTTTAGTTACTGATTTTCGGGATTACGATGCAGGCATCGTCACATATTTCGCGTCAAAATTAATATAAATTATTGAATTGACCTAATTTTTAGCGATTTTTTTGATAAAAAAGGTGTCAAACAAGCCTTTTGTGACGGAAAAACCACCAACAAAGGCCCGAAATGACGAGCGAAAGTATGATTGCGATGATGAATCCCCAGGGCTTCTCTTCCATGCCGTTGACCAGGTTCATACCGAACATCGAGGTGATGAGTGTGGGTATCATCATGATGATGGTCACTGAGGTGAGCGTACGCATCACGGTGTTCATGTTGTTGTTGATGATACTCTGGTAGGTGTCCATTGTCGACTCGAGAATGTTGGAGTAGATGCTGGCAGTCTCGCGGGCCTGCGACATCTCGATGTTGACGTCTTCTATCAGGTCGGCATCAAGTTCGTCGATCTGCAGTTTGAACTTCAGTTTCGACAGGAGCGTCTCGTTGCCTCGGATGGAAGTGATAAAATAGGTGAGTGAGTCCTGCAGACGGCTTAGTCCGATCAGACTCTCATTGTTCACCTCGCGGTCGAGGTTGCGCTTCGACTTGTCGATGAGCATCGATATCTGCTTGAGTCGCTTCAGGTACCAGACGGCACTGGAGAGGAAGAGACGGAAGATCATGTCGACATAGTCGGTGAATCCAGAACCTCGTTTCTGCTGGAAACTGACGAAGTCGATCATCATGTTGGTCTCGTAGTAGCAGACGGTGATGGTGACGTCGCGCTTATGGATGATTCCTAAGGGCACGGTGGTGTAGGGGGTACGTGAGCGCACTTCCTTGACGTAGGGTATACGGAGGATGATGAGCATCCATCCGTCGTCGTACTCATAACGGGCACGCTCGTCGGTATCGCTGATGTCCGACATGAAATAGTCGGGGATGTTGAACTTCTCTTCCAGTTCGTGCTGGTCGTCTTCGGTGGGGCATGTCACCTGTATCCAGCAATTGGGCTGCCACTCTGAGAGCTGGGTCAGTCCGCCTTGGGTGTTCCAGTAGGTCTTCATTTTGCTAATCCTTTTATCGGTGGTGCGAGGGCGCGGTGGCGCGATGGCACGAGAAATGATTGAGCGGCAAGAGGATTAGCGGTCTTGCCTGCTTGTCCTCCAGCCTTAACGTTTGAATGTTTCCGCCGGGTAATCGTCCATATTAATTATAAAATTAAGTTTATCGGGTGCAAAGATACGAAAAAAAAGGTAAAAGTGAATCGTGAAAAGTGAAAAATTTGCTACCGCGCCTCTTTTTTCTTGAAATTCGAAGGAGGACGGTAGCAAATTCTTCACTCTTCACTTTTCACGATTCACTTTTCCGGAATATCCTCGAGCGTCTTCTTCAGCAGTTGCCAGAAGGGGTCCACAGTGGCGATGAGGGCTCGCTCGGTGGTGGTGTGGGGCGACTTCATCGTGGGGCCGAGGCTCACCACGTCGAGGTGGGGATACTTGCCCAGGATGATAGAGCACTCCAGTCCGGCATGGTCTACCTGGATGATGCCGTCAGTGCCGAACAGCTCCTTGTATTCCTTCAGCAGCAGATGCAGTATCTCCGACTCGGGGTTGGGATCCCAGCCTCCGTAGGAGCCTGCCGTCTCTACCTTCATGCCGGCCATCGAGAAGCAGCTCTCGAGGGTCTTCACGATATAGTCCTTCATGTCCTCACGGCTCGAGCGGGCCAGAATCTTCAGTGAAGCCTTGCCGCCGCCGATGTTGATGATGGCGAGGTTCGACGAGGTCTCCACCACGCTGGGGTAGGAGGGTATCATGCGGATCACGCCGTCGTGACAACCGTAGATAGCATTGATCAGGTTGTCTTGTATCTCTACGGGCACCTCCATCTTGGGCGTCTCCACATCCTCGCAGATCACCTCGATGCCGCTCTCGATGCCCTTGTACTCGTCCTGGAAGTCGTCCTGCCAGTCCTTGGTCAGTTCCTTCATGGCCTCAATGTTCTCCTTAGGCAGTGTCAGCACGGCCTCGGCCTTGAAGGGGATGGCGTTGCGCATGTTACCGCCCTGCCAACAGGCCAGACGGGCGTCGAGTTCCTCAATGGCCTCGCGTACCAGTCTTACCAGCAGTTTGTTGGCATTGCCGCGACCTTCGTGGATCTCCAGACCACTGTGTCCGCCGCGCAGGCCCTTCACAGTCACCTTCACGGCAGCGTCGTCGGCGTCGGTCTCTACCTCTTTATAATCGAGGGTGGCAGTGACGTCGATACCGCCTGCTGAGCCGATGACGAACTTGCCCCAGTGCTCGGAGTCGAGGTTGAGCAGGATGTCGCCCTGTAGTTCGCCTTCGGGCAGAGCGTTGGCACCAAACATGCCCGTCTCCTCATCGGCAGTGATGAGGGCCTCAATGGGACCGTGCTTCAGGCTCTTGTCTTCCATGATGGCCATGATAGCTGCCACGCCCAGACCGTTGTCGGCACCGAGGGTGGTTCCCTTGGCTTTCACCCATTCACCGTCGATCCACGGCTCTATGGGGTCGGTCTCGAAATTGTGTTTCGACTCGGGTGTCTTCTGTGGCACCATGTCCATGTGGGCTTGCAGGATGACGCCTTTCTTCTTCTCCATGCCTGTAGATGCCGGTTTGCGCATCACGATATTGTTGGCGGGGTCTTTGAAGGCTTCCACGCCTGCCTCTTTGGCAAAGTTGAGCAGGAATTGTTGTACTTTCTCTAAATGTCCGCTGGGGCGCGGCACTTGGGTCAGTGCATAAAAGTTATTCCAGATGCACTGCGGGTTCAGATTCTTGATTTCACTCATAGTTGTTTGTTTTATTGGGATTTAAACGTTTTGTAAAGTTCAGTGCTGCCCATGCATAGATACCCAGCACGACGACAAGCATCGTCTGTACGGTATGTACGATGAGCACGAAGATCAGTGCCTGCTCCTCCATCACACCATAGAGCACGAGCATCGTCTTGATGGCAAAGTGCCAGGGACCAGCACCATTGGGCGTTGGCACGATGACGGCAAAGTTGGCCACCACGAAGGCCACCAGCGCACAGCCTATGCCCAGGTGAGCCGTGAAGTCGAAACAGTAGAAGGTGAGGTAGAAGTGCAGGAAATAGCTTACCCAGATGGCGATGGAGAATATCAGGTAGAGCGGCAGGTTGCTGATACCTCTTAGCGAGAGTACACCCTCCCAGATGCCAGTGAGCGTCATCTTCACCTTATTATATATTGAGAAGTTCTTCAGCAACAGGTGCAGCAGTATCAGTACGGCGATGCCGCAGACGATGGTCACAATCCATCCGGTGAGCGAGAAACCGCTCAGAATGCCGTCGAGCGAGGTGCCTGTCTCCTGGAAGAAGGTGCCGAAGGTGCTGATCTCCAACAGCAGTATCAGTCCTGAGTAGCCCATCACGATGAGCGTGTCGACGGCTCTCTCTGTGACCACCGTGCCCAGCGCCTTCGAGAATGAGATGCCCTCATAGCTCTTCAGCACGGCACAGCGGGAGAATTCGCCGATGCGCGGGATGATCAGGCTGGCAGCATAGCTGATGAAGATAGAGTAGACGGTGGTAGAGGTGCGCGGGTGTTCGCCGATGGGCTCCAGTGTCTGCTTCCACCTCCAGGCACGGAACATCTGTGCCAGGATGCCAAAGGGAAACGAGAGCAGCATCCATGTCCAGTCCATCTCCTCTGTCAGTATGGTGCGGATGCTCCCGAAGTCCTCACCACGGTACATCCACCATAGAATGACACTGCCCAGGATGATGGGCAGGACTATTTTCGCTGCATTAGCTGCTATAACTTTCAGTTCCAACGGCTATGTGTAGGTTTGTAAATGAGTTTTCTTTTGCAAAATTAGGAAAAAAAATCGTAACTCGACAAAAGGAAGCGTTTTTTTTTCATTTTCCCTTCAAAATTTGGTGTTCTGATGCTTTATTTGTACCTTTGTACCCATGAAACAGGTTAGACCCAAGAAGAACTTAGGCCAGCATTTCCTCACTGACCTGAATATCGCCAAGCGCATCGCCGATACGGTTGATGAACCCTTTGCCGAACTCCCCGTACTCGAGGTGGGACCCGGCATGGGCGTGATGACGCAGTATCTCGTAGAGAAGCCACGCCCCTTGAAGGTGGTCGAGATCGACCGCGAGTCGGTGGCCTGGCTTCAGGAGCATTTCCCCCGTCTTCAGGATCAGATAATAGGTGGCGACTTCCTCCGCATGGACCTCCGCGAGGTGTTCGACGGCAAGCCGTTTGTGCTTACAGGCAACTATCCCTACGATATCTCCTCGCAGATATTCTTCCACATGCTCGACTTCAAGGACCTCATCCCTTGCTGCACGGGCATGATTCAGCACGAGGTGGCGCTCCGTATCGCTTCGCAGCCAGGCACCAAGCAGTACGGCATTCTCTCGGTGATGATTCAGGCCTGGTATGATGTGGAGTATCTCTTCACCGTGGAGCCAGGCGTGTTCAATCCGCCTCCAAAGGTGCAGAGTGCTGTCATCCGCATGACCCGCAACAGCGTCACCGACCTGGGATGCGATGAACAGCTCTTCCGCCGTGTGGTCAAGGCTGTATTCAACCAGCGTCGCAAGATGCTGCGCGTTTCCCTGCGACAACTGTTCAACGGCGATCACCCCGCATCGCCCTCCTTCTTCGAAAATCCCATGATGACCCGTCGTCCTGAGCAGCTGTCCATCCCTGAGTTCGTCAGTCTCACGAATCTCGTGGCTGAGCAACTGTCTGTCGGCTCTGCTTGAATCTGCCTTTTGGAATATTGCCTGTCGGTATCAAATAATCGGAGATACTTGAGGGATGCGTCAGATTTCGAGGCGATTCGCCTTGTTTGTCGCTCATTTGATCGTTAAAATCGGTGGGACAGGTCTTTGATCTTTTCTGAAAACAGTCAGTGACCTGTCCCCATGATCTATCTCCATGATCTACTCTTTTACTTCAGAAGTAGCTTTTTGAGATATTCTTCTATGTCTCTGGCACTTACATCATACACTGGTTGCAATTGTCTGAACTGCTCATCTTTTCGGAACAGGTCGCCGTTGGTCAGCATCGCCATCAGTCCTTTTGTTTTTAAGCGGTGGCCGGAATGTTCTAGTGCCATGGGAATAAGTTTGTGAATGTCAACCCCGCTCTTCAAGATTGAGTATATGTCATAATAGTCGCGGAACTTACTGCGACGCATCATGGCCTCCATCTTCATGACGCCAATAGACTCTATGTCGGCCAGACGGATGTTATTCAGATATGGAATCTCCTTCATGGTTGGAATACGTTTGCGAGGAGCTGCATAAAAAGAAATGTTTACACCATCTACCACAAACAACACTTGGTCGAAACCTGCTACCTGAACATCTTCTATTTTGCCAACAGTCTCCAATTGGCATTGGATTGTGGACCAGCCTATTTCTAATGTGTCAGTCTTGCCCTGCTTCCACCTCATGAAGTCCAAGTCTTCGCTTTGTCGAGTTTCTAACTGTATGGATAACGCCGTGCCCCCCACTAGCACGAAAGGCTTGATACATTCCAGACGGCTCACCGCCTCGATAATTCGTCCGGTATGTGGGGCAAGTGACAGATTTTTCATACTGCAAGCCGTTTGTTGAGTTGCCGCGTAGCCATGGCCTTGACATAACTGCGAGGTTGCTTGACGTGGAAATAGTACCAGGCAAAGAAGTAATTCAGGTTATAGTAGCGCTCTCCTTGTGCTACTACGTTTTCTATCCAGGCTTGCTTTACCTTTTTGTAGCCGAAAAGTTCGAACAGTAGGTCGATCTCATTGATGTCGAGATACAACATCACCAGCTCCACCAAGACATCGTCGGGGATGTCCTCCACGGAGTCGTTCTCATAGCTCCACAGGCAGTGCTCCTGTTTCAGCTTTTCTATGAGAAATGGTTTGATGGCTATATCCACATGCTTCATTCTGTTTGCAAAAGTACAAAAAATATTTGTAAATCCTTATTTTATTATTAAAAAGATGCACCCTTTTTGCTGCAATTTCTTGGAAAGTGATGATTTTCGCCGTAACTTTGCATCAGAAATCAAGAGTGATTCATACGATTAATAGTTAGACATATCTTTTTCATTGCTTTTCGGTTTTTGGTTATTGTTAGTGCATAGGGCTAATGCCAAAGTTTGTCCTAAGCACATTAGCGTGGCTCTTAAGAATGTCTATATACTCTTGCCGAGTTCTCATAAGGCAATGGCTTCTGCTTCTACGTTTTTATGAAATGAACCAAACAGCAGGACGCGTTTTGCCGTCGGGGCGACGCTTCTTGCCGTCCTTCCAATCTTCTGCATGACCTGGTTTTTCTCTGCTGTTGTCATATTTTAATTGTTCGAACGCTGCAAAGATACGAAAATCCCTGCAAAGTACCAAACTTTACGGGGATTTTCCGATGATCTACCACAAGTAGTCCTCGATGTAGTCGTTGAACTGGAGCTCCTGCTCCCAGCCGTTGGCGCGGGCGGTCTGGCGGATGAAGGATTCGGTGGCGGGGTCGACGGGACGCTTGCCGCCGTGGTACTCGTAATAGCGCTTGCGGCCCAGGGCGGCGATGAGGCGGTTCTTGATGCTGCGCTCGACGCGGCTCGGCATGTCGTGATAGATAGAGGTGAGGCCGAGGGGCATGCGCAACGGCTTGGAGTCGCGGAAGAGGGGGCAGCGGCCTGCCGCCACGTCGGTGTTGCGGGGATTCACGGCCCTGACGCTGAGGGGCGTCTCGGGGGCGTAGGCCGTCGCGAGCCAGCGAAGGCAGTGCTCGCGACGGCTGCAGCCATTGTTCAGGCAGAGGATGTAGCTCGGCGCCTTGGCTGCAAGCAGCTGGGCGAGCTTGTCTTGGGTCTTTTGTTGATTGGTCGTACTCATATATGCCTAAATCGTATGAATTTTCTGAATTTTGGTGCAAAGTTACGCAAATAATGTGATACCACCAAAACTTTTCCAACAAATTTTCCTTAAAAATGCAATTTGCCTACACTGATTAGTCTATCTTTCAGATTATCAGATGATTACATAGTGTAGGCAAGCTATTTTCAGATGCTTTTGCCTACACTAATCTGTGTTTTTTGGATGCAAACATGGTGAATATTTGTGCTAAACCTCTGATTATAAGGCTGTTTCACTATCACATTATTGCTGGAAACTTTTTGTTTCTCAGTTAGAAACAATTTGTTTCTCAGTAGGAAACAAAATGTTTCTCGGTTGAAGACTACTGCGAAACAATATTCTGAGTAGGGAAGAAAAGCACCCTTTTCACGAGTTTACTGCCTGTTAGTGTAGGCAAGCCTTCTTTTTTTTAGCTTGCCTACACAGTGTAAGTCTTTGAAAATTAGTAAGATATACTAATTAGTGTAGGCAAATCGCATTTTTCATTATTTTTTCTTGGAGAAATGAATATTAATGATTACCTTTGCAAACTGGAGACTTAAAACATATCAATATGACAAAGGTAACACTCATTAAAAGCTATCGTAAGATTGAGACTTTCAGGCAGTTAGAACTTCAGGAGGTCGTCAGCGCCATCCAGTCGGGCCAGTATCAGGAAGATGTGGAAGAGCTGCGGTCGATGTCGTTCATCATGGCACTATCACATCAGGACGACGAATCCATCGTCAGTTCGACGGCCACTCCGCTGAAGCTGCCGCGCCTCTGTTTCGCATCAGAAATGGAGAAGCGGAACGGTGAGCGCCAGCGGAAGAACTATACGGGCCTGGCGCTGCTCGAGGTGAACAATCTGGCCAGCTACGAAGAGGCTGTGGCCGTGCGCCAGGGAGCCGGACTGATGCCCCAGACGCTTCTGGCATTCGTAGGAGCCAGCGGACTGAGCGTGAAGATTGTGGTGCGTGGCGAGTTGTTGGGCGATGGCGAGCAACTGCCAGCAGATCAGGAGGATATCCGTCGGTTCCACCTCAATCTCTATGAGAAGGCGCGCCTGGCCTATAATGCGCAGCTCGGCGTGACGGTCGACAAGATGGAGCCCCGTCTGGACCGCACCTGCTTTGTAAGTGTCGATAGCGGACTGGTGTACAATCCCTCAGCCATCCCATTCTATACCGACACCTCCGACTTGGAGAAGGCCCTGCAGTCGGTGTTGCCGAACGCCACGGAGACGGAAGAGATCGTGCCGGGCCACGACCGTTACCACTCGATGCGCCTCATCTATGAATATAATCTGACGAAGGCCTACGACGACACGATGATGATCGACAACGACGAGGAGCGTCGTCTGGCCATCCTCACCCGTCTGGCAGAACTGTGCCTTGAGACAGGGCTCGACATGGGCTTCGCCCAGCGGCAGGCACTCTTCAGCATCCGGCTGGGCAACGAGCCCGACGTGGTGCGCAAGGTATTCGAGAATGCCTACCGCGAGGAGAACGAGCACAAGTACCGTCAGCGGATGAACATCACCCGTCAGCTCAAGAACATCCCTCCAGAGACGCTGCTGACGATGAAGATCGACATGTTCCTCAATTCGAACTACGAACTGCGCAAGAATGTGATGCGCGGCGTGGCCGAATACCGGATGCGGACGGGACTGGGCTTCTCGTTCCAGGACCTGACGGAGGAGGCCCGCAACTCGATCACGATGCAGGCTATGTCGCAGGGCATCAAGTGCTGGGATAAGGACATCCGTCGCTACGTGAACTCCAACGACATCGCGCTCTACGACCCGATGGACGATTTCCTGGAGCATCTGCCCCGCTGGGACGGTCGCGACCGGGTGACCCCGCTGGCCCAGCGCATCCGTACCGACTACGAGGAGTGGCCTCACCTATTTAATATATGGATGCGGTCGATGGTGGCCATGTGGAAGGGCAAGGGCCAGCTGACGGGCAATGCCCTCGTGCCGCTGCTGATAGGACGACAGGGGTGCGGCAAGTCGAGCTTCTGCCGTATCCTGCTGCCCCGCGAACTGCGCGAATACTACAACGACCGCATCAACTTCAAGAACGAGGCCGACCTGAACCTGGGCCTGACATCGTTTGCCCTCATCAATCTCGATGAGTTCGACAAGATTACCCAGCGCCAGCAGATCGTGCTGAAGTATCTCCTCTCGACTGCCGACCTGAAATATCGTCCTCCTTACGGCAAGGCCTATTCGAGCCATCGCCGCTATGCCTCGTTTATCGGCACCACCAATGAGTCTACGCCGCTCACCGACCCCACAGGCTCTCGCCGTTTCATCTGCGTCACGGTGGATGGCAACATCGACTTCCAGACGCCCGTCGAGTACGATCAGCTCTATGCCCAGCTGAAGTATGAGGTCGACGTGCAGCGCCAGCGCTACTTCCTGACGAAGGAGGAAGAGCAGGCTCTGATGCAGCACAACCTGCGCTACCAGCGGCTCAACGGGCTGGAGGAGTTGGTGCTCTCGCTCTTCGAACGGCCTGATGCTGCCCCCGAGGAGGATCCACAGGCAGGCAAGTGGCTGTCGCTGAAGGAAATCTCTGCCCGACTGAAGCAGACCTTCAGGAGTGGCTATAGGGAGGACGAACGCTCACTGGTGAATATCGGGGGCATTCTCAACCGTCAGGACTACAAGTTCCTGAGCCGTCGCAAGGCCTCGGGGATGGAGTACTGGGTGAAAGAGCGCTCTTGACGCTGTTTTCGCACACAAATAGGGTGTGTTCGCACACAATCGGTTGATTTATATCAAAAGAAAGGCCATTTTTTTGCAAAAACAGGTGGCAATCCATTGCGGGATGAAAATTTCGCCGTACCTTTGCATCGTCAAAAGGAAACAAGTAGACATCTTCAATAGATTAGTTAAGGTAAGAGATTTGTTTGATATAGAGATTGCATTAAAAAGTTAGTTAGAGTTAGTAGTTTTAGTTTTGTTAGTAATAAGTAAGAAAAGGTTTTTAAGTTGATAATAGGTATTACAGAGGTAATAAAGATTGATTATCAAGGATAACAAGATGACACAACCCCGTCGTGATGACGTGATTGTTTTCTTAGAAAAAGGTTTTTAGTTATTCATAGATTGTTGGTTGCCGCTCCTGAGTCGTTGATGATCCAGGAGCGGTCTTTTTTGACCCCCTCTGACTCCCCCTGTAGGGGGAGGAGATTAGCTCTGCTATCTGTCCCCCTCCTACAGGAGGGGTTAGGGGAGGTCTCTTACGGTATCCATCTGACGATCTCCTCGAGATATTTCCTGTCTGTCTCGTCGAAGGTGCCGAGGTCCTTGCTGTCGATGTCGAGCACGGCGCGTACGGAGCCGTCGGCAGCGAACACGGGTACGACAATCTCCGAGCGCGAGAGGCTGCTGCAGGCGATATGGCCAGGAAACTGCTCCACGTCGGGCACGATGACGGTCTGCCTGCGCTCATAGGCCGTGCCGCAGACACCCCGTCCGTGAGGGATGCGGTAGCAGGCCACGGGCCCCTGGAAGGGACCGAGTCGCAGCATGCCGTCGCGCTCTATATAAAACCCTGTCCACCAGAAGCCCATGGCCTCGTGGATGGCGGCGCTCATGTTGGCCATCACGGAGATGGCATCATCTTCTCCCTCGGCGAGGCTTCTGACCTGCTCGACGAGTAGCTGGTACTGCTTTTCCTTTTCCATTGTCGATATCTTTTGTTACAGTTGCCTTCAGGATACGGATGTCCTCCAGCGGACGGGCCAGCTTGTCGGTTGCTGCCTGCTGGATCTTCTCCACGATGTCGAGTCCCTCGGTGACCTCGCCGAACACGGTGTACTGCCCGTCGAGGTGGGGAGTGCCCCCTTGCGTCTTGTAGACCTCGATCATCTCGGGTGTCAGCTTCACCGTACCCTGGGTGACGGTGTCGAGACGCTCCTGCACCTTAGCCAGGATGCGGTCATCGGTATACACCTTGCCCCAGACGATATAGAACTGGCAGGCCGAGGAGCGACGCTCGGGATTCTTCTTGTCGCCTTCGCGGGCCATGGCCACGGCTCCCCGGCGGTGGAATATCTGCGGCAGGCGGAACTCCGCCTCCTGGGTGTAGTCGAAGTCGCCCGTGCCGAGAGCCTGTCCGGGTTTGGCGTGCTTGCTGTTGGTGTCGCCGCTCTGGATCATGAAGTCCTTGATGACGCGGTGGAAGAGCAGCGAGTCGTAGACGCCCATCTTCGTCAGTTTCAGGAAGTTGTCGCGGTGCTGCGGCGTCTCGTCGTAGAGACCGATGCGGATGTTGCCTGCCGTGGTCTCGAAGAGCACCTCGGCGGTCTTGGTCTGTGCCTGCAAGTCGCTTAGACTGGTTAATGCGACTGCGGCAATGAGGAATAATAATCTTTTAATCATATCTACTTATACTTTATTTTTTTCAGGACATAAATCTACATCAATCTTACATCAATCTCTTCTGTGTTTGAGGATTTGTGTAAGATTTTTGAGGATTATTGTTCCATTTCCAAACACTTGCATCCCTTAATTCTCAGTTCTTAAGTTTCAGTTTCTCTGCCCAGCCACCCTTGAAGAGGCGTACGAGGAAGATGCTGCCACGGAAGGTGAGCTCGATGGCCATGGCCGTCCATACACCGCGCAGTCCGAACTTCGGGGCGAGGCTGGCGGCAAGCGTCAGTCGTACGGCCCACATCGAGAAGAGGCTCATCACGGCAGGTACGATGGTGTCGCCGGCACCGATAAACACGCCGTTGCAGACGATGGCAGCGGCGAACATCGGTTCTGCCCATGCCTCTATGCGCAGCACCTCGGTACCCAGGGCGATGACCTCCTCGACAGGCGACATGATCGACATCAGCTCTGGGGCGAAGGTCCACATCAGCACACCCATCACCGTCATCACGCCGATGCCCAGTCCGACAGACATACGGGCAAAGCTCCGCGTCAGCATCCGCTGTCCGGCCCCGATGCCCTGTCCCACGAGGGTGGTGGCAGCTTCGGCGATGCCGTAGCCCGGCATGTAGCAGAGACTCTCCACGGTGATGCCCAGCGAGTGGGCAGCGATGGCGATGGTGCCCAGGGGAGCTACGATGAGGGTACTCACGATCTGAGCCGAGCCCATCAGCAAGTGCTGCAGACCCATCGGGGCTCCGATTTTGACGGCGGTATGGATGGTGTCGCGCTTCAGGCGGAAGGAGCCGGGGCGCCCCACGAGTGAGAGAATCTTCGAGCGCACCAGCAGGAAGTAGAGCATCAGACAGGCCGTGACGAGTTCTGCCAGGCCAGTGCCGATGGCGGCGCCCTTCACTCCCATGTCGAATATATATATAAATAGGTAGTTGAAGCAGACGTCCAACACACACATCAGGATGTTGAGCATCGACGGAATCTTCATGTTGCCCGACGACTTGAGCATGGAGCCTGCCAAGCCCTCCATCTGGAAGAAGATGCCGCAGACACTGATGATGGCGAAGTAGATCGAGGCATCGTGGGCTATCTCCTCGGTGCCTCCGAGCCAGTAGGGCAGGGGACCGCTGATGGCCAGGGCTGTGCCCGAGACGATGAGTGCCCAGATGAAACAGCAGATGAGCGACTGGCGCAGTACCCGTCGCGCAGCCTCGAAGTCGTTGGCACCGATGAAGTGAGCCACCTGCACGGAGAATCCCAGCGAGGCAGCGTGGGCCAGTCCTCCCATTAGCCATCCTGTGGTCTCCACCAGTCCGATGGCTGCTGAGGCCTTTGCGCCGAGGTGTCCCACCATCGAGGCATCGATGAAGAACATCACCGTGGCCGAGATCTGCGCCAGGATTGAGGGTATACTCAGGCTGACGATGAGCCAGAGCTTCTCGCGCTGGCTCATCGTCCGTCCCTCGCGGATGTACGACAGGAGCAGTTCGCTATTCCTTACCTTCTTCATTCAGTCTGCAAAGGTACGAATAAGCGAGTGAAATACCAAATTTATTTGGATATTTCCGAGCGAAAGTGCACAAGGGGAACGATGTGTAATTCCAGTTATTACACATCGTTCCTCTTGTGCATTGATAGATTTTTATTGTTTTATTTGTTTGTATCAGAGAATTATATTAAATTTGCAGCCAAGTAAGTATATAAAAAGAGAATCGTTATGGAAGCAGCAACTTTACAGGCAACGCCGTTCACTCCATTCCAGATTGAAATGCTAGAATTGGTATCCAGAGTTTCTTCTGAAGCAGAGATGCGGGACATCCGCCGTATGCTCGGCCACTATTTTGCCAAGCGTGCTGAGGATGCCCTCGACCGTCTGTGGGATGAGGGGGTGCTCAGCGACAACGTGATGGAAGAATGGAAGTCTGAACACATGCGCACACCATACAAGCAGTAATGAACATCGTTCTTGACACCAATTGTCTGCTGATGTCGCTTTCGCGGCGTAGCGCCTACTATCCTGTCTGGCGTGATTTCGTCGATGGGAAGTACACGCTTTGTGTCACTAATGAGATTCTTGCTGAGTATGAGGAAATTCTCACTCATGCAAAGTGTCTGACAGAGTGAGCAGGGGGGCAGCCCCCCCGTGCGCGTGACATCGTAGCGTAGTCAGTGTGGCTGTAGATTATCCAAACAATGTTCTCACATACTCATCGTCGGTGTCAAACAGCACATGGTTTTTCAAGAAATCAAGGCGTTCACCCCATCGGAATATTTCCTGATTATAGGGTGTATTTGAGATAATATAGCTGTCGAGAGAAATATCCTGGTCGTTCAGCGTTGGCTCTACCTCCTCCTTCAGTGTCTTGAAGAGCTGGATCTTGGGATGGTCAAGTCCTTGCAGGTTACGGATACCCTTAGGGTCAACAAATACGACTCTCTGTTTCTGTCCTTCGTTCACCCACAGGATAAAGTCAGGATAGAAGCCGCTTGCCTCAAAGAAGCCAATACCCTTGCGGCTTTCGTTGCGAAGCAAAAAGATTTCCTTACCTTTCAGGGTGTTGTCTTTGTGCGCCTCGTAATAGTCGCGGATGCTCCTTACAAACGCAGTTTCTCCGATATTAAGTGCAACTGGCGATATTTTCACCAATGGCTCATTGGTGTCTTTATCAACCATCACTTTCTTGCCATTGGCATCTTTCTCTGTCAGGCATAGTATCGGATAGAACAGATGCTGGTCGAAGCGTAGTGCCTGCAACCAATTTCCATTAATCTGATAATCACGTTCCAAATTTCCAGAAATAATCTGCTCACGCAGTTCCTTCAACTTATCTATCCACTCCTCTTGGTCATTACGTACTTCCACAACATATTCATCGAAGAAATTAGGATCGTTGGGGTCAATGTACACCGTTTCCATATATTTCGATTCCCACTTACCCTTACTCCGTTTGTAGGCTCTTTCAATAAAACCTCGCAACAAGGCAATGGTAATTTCCTCCCACCGAGCCACATCACGCCCAAAGTCATGAAACTCCAAATCGGCTTCCTGTATGGTCAGTTCATACCAGTCTGTATTAAGCATCAAGCAATGCAGCATTTCAGCGCTCAGCTCCATGTTATACCAGCTGCGTTCATTCTTCATCTGCTCAATGGCAAAGAAGATACGATTCCAATCCAGCAGATTGAGATGCGCAGGCCTCAACTTTCCCTGTGACATCTCTGCTGCCGTATCTACGCCAGCCCTTTCACTCCAGATCGCATCCACCTTTGGTGTCCAATCCACTTTCACGTTCATGCCTTTCGTCATCGTCTCAGGCTTTACCACCACAGCCTTTTTAAAGTCATACCCCTTCTTCAGACGTACTATCTTCAAGCGTTTCTCGCCTAACAGGTTTACTGTTGGGATATTGATGGAGGTATAAGTCTCTTCGTTATGCGGCAGTCCCTCATCCTCCAGATACTTGCGGAAGGTGTCCATATAGTCAGCCCTCACGCCAAAGATATTCAGCGTTTCTATCTCACGCAGTCCTTTAGGTATCGGACTAGGATTATAGCTGCTATCGAGCGCACTACTACGCTTCAGCGAATACTTGAAACCTTTCAATCGCACACCACGACCAAACAGCTGGATGATCTCCGAGCCTTCGCTACGTCCCACGTTCATCAGTCCCATAGCCGATACACGCCAACTGCTCCAACCCTCGCTGAATTTCTTCGAACCTATCAGGATGTTGATGGTTGAGTCTTCGCTGTTAATCTTGGTAAAGAGTGATGATGTTCCAAACTCACGTGACTCACAATCCAGTCCGTTTTCCTCGCACAACTTTACCAGCGAGTCACTGTCGCCCACGTTGATGACGCCAAAGTAGTCGGCATTGCCAATACGCAGTCCTATCTCCTTATCGCCTCCTTTTTGCTTGTCTATATGCAGATGGGCATTGGTTGCGCCAGAGTGGAACAACGTTTCCATGACCTTATTATATACTTGCCAGGCAAAAGCATCTTCCTCTCCTAACTTCAAGCCTTGTTTCGTCAGCATAAAACTATTGGCAAAGAGCGAATAGCCACGCGGATTCTTAATTCCGTCTGAAGGATTCAGCAGACGCTTGATGTAGCCGACGAACTCTTGCGGCCTATCTACAAAAGCCTGTAGGAACAACAGTATCTGCACCACGTCGCTGACGCTCTTTCCTCTTACAGTCTTCACGGCATTCACAGAACCACCCACGAAAATGCCAAGTGGACGGGCTATCAGGAAAGTATTCTTGACCTTAGGTGAACTTTCATATACCAGCGTCTGTTCGTATAAGCACAGCAGATAGGCTGTCAGGTACATATTCAGCAGTTCCTCATCATCCCACGAAGCCATATTCATGATGCGATAGTCTTTGCCATAGCCATCATTATAGAAATAGCGATAACTATAGTCAAACAGCGTAGCCTTACCGTATTCTTTCAGCAATGCCTCTCTGCTGGCACCCGTCTGTGCAGCAATAGCCTGTCCGAAGGTCGCAGAATACTCAAAGGAAAAACCTTCCTGTGTCAGCGTGTTGCGATAGCCTTTCCACACTTCGCCACCACTGCCCTTATGACCTTCATCCACCAGCACCAGGTTATTGCCCTCAAAGCTCTCTACGGCTACTGTCTTGTCGCCATCCGTATCAGCCAGTTTGTTGATATCAATCACCTCAATGGTCTTACCAGCAAAGGCTCCGCCTCGCCCCTGCTTGGAGAACAGCTCTGCGCTGAAGTTCGACAGATACAGTTCCTGTAGATGTTGGCTCGACAGTCCTTCGTTGGGTGTCAGAATCAGGATGCGGTTCAATGGCTTGGCGTGATACTTCTCGGCATAGTGCAGATACTGCTTGATGTTGACGTGCATCATCAGCGTCTTGCCACTGCCCGTAGCACACCAATAGGCCAGTTTGTTCATATCATCCTCTGTGAAGTCATCCATTCCGTGCCAAGTCTCTGTACGGAAATTAAAGTCATCGTTCAGGAAACCGTTGATAGCTGAACGCAGTTGTTCTTTTCCTGCAAAATAGCGGTCCAGATAAACTTCTGTGAACAGCAAGGCCAGATACTGGTAATACTTCCACTGAATTTTCTCTTGTCTTTTCTCGTTGATTTCCTTGGTATGCCGCACAATGTTTCGGTCATACTCAAAGAGCTTCTCCTGGGGTATGTGAATATCATACTGATGCTGCTTCAGTGCATAGTAGAAGTGCGACACATTTTCATCGTCCACACCCTCCAACGCAGGGTCTTTCAGGTCACGGCTCAGTGCCTCCAAGTCCTTGCATCCGAAGAGGTTCAGGATATATTTGTGCAGCACAAGTGCCTCTTGCAGGCGAGCTGGCTGTTTGCTTTGTTTCTTGGCCATATATATTGTTGTTTTTATACGGATTTAATACGAATTTATATCTTTTTCTTGGAAGTTTCTCAAATTTGTGCTATCTTTGCAGCGAGAATTCTTAAAGTGATTACGATTATGGCAAGACCGATTAGAGAAACCCCAGTCCTGAAAGGCGAGGATGCCTTCAACTTCGAATGGAGAAGATTGATGGTGGATCACAGGACTCCTGAAGAGAAAGCAGAAGCTCGCAGGAAGTTTGAGGAGCGTATTGCTAATGCAAAGAACAAAATAGAATGGTGTTGGTAAATGATGCGCCTTGTACCTCTTACTCAGGACTATGAGTTGACGGCATTCGATTGTGGTGACGCAGACTTGAACAAATTCTTGTTCGAGGATGCTAAGCCATGCCTTGAACTTCGCATTGCAAAAACGTTCATTCTTGAGGTTGATGATCGTATAGCAGCCTATTTCTGCTTGCTTAACGACAAAATTAGTAAGGATGAAGTAATTGGTAGTAGATGGAAAAAGATTAAGAGCAATTTCCCCCGTGACAAACAGTTTCGCAGTTATCCCACAATTAAGATAGGCCGTTTTGCGGTATCCTTGGTTTTCCGAGGCAGGCAAATTGGGACTGACCTTATGGGACGATTGCTGGAAATGCTGAATGTGCGACAGGGAGCTTCCGCATTCCGTTACGTCACTGTTGATGCCTATCTCTCCGCCGTTCCTTTCTACGAAAAGAACGGTTTCGTTCATCTGACGAAGAAGGACGAGGACGAGCACACTCGCCTCATGTTCTTCGATATGATGGATATTGCTGGATAGGTTCTGCATATCAATTCTTCTTTTATTCCTCTTCGAACATACGTTTCTGGAACTCTTCTTCTGTCAGCACCACCTTCCAGTGTTCTTCATCACGGCGCAGGTTGGGCAGCGTATTGTCACCATTCACGTAGATGACATCAAACTCTGTGTCGCGGGTGCGAAAGTCCATCTTGTCGAAGAACATACACAGTTGGTTGTTGTCCACCACCTTGCAGTTGCGCCAGATGACCAGCGTCTTCAAGCCGTCACGATGTGTCCGTCCCTGCACTACGCAGATATTGTCATCCTGATACCAGTCTTCTGTCTCCACGTTCAGGCCTATCAGATAGTTGAAGGTCTCCACCATATCCACCTCCGTTGTAACCAGTTCGTTGTCGCGAGTGGTCTTCAGCGTCATCTCAAAGGGGTTTTCAAACCATTTCAGGTTCAGAAGCGAGTCACGCGTCTCTGTGTCGAGCAGATAGCTGAGCATGTAGCTCTCCCTGAACTCGTCAGGCTGGAAGTCCAGCTCTTGCTTCTTGACTTCCAGATTGTTCAGCGTGTCCTCGTATTGCTCCAAGCGGATGTATTTGAAACATTGGCTGATGCCGTTACGAGAGACGGGCTTGCCGTTATTCCAATCGGTTGAATAAATAGCCTTTAATATGCGTGATTTCGTTGCGATATCAAAATAGTTATTCACCTCAACTAGACAGTATTTCCTGTTCTTTTTATCCGCTCGATTTAGTTCAATTACAGCGTGACCTGTTGTTCCAGAACCAGCAAAATAGTCAATAACAATAGCATCCTCAATAATATTCAAGACCTTCAAGCAATCTATTACAGCATACAAAGATTTTGGGTATGAAAAGACATTGTCAGCACCAAATAGTCCTTTTAATAAGTTTGCACCATTTGAAGTAGAAGAATATTCGCTTTTGTCCCAAATGGTAAGTGGAAGAATACCATTGTCATTTAGCCTGGATTTTATATAGACTGCAAGTTTCCCAGTTCGGTCTTTTCGTATTATCATATTGGATAGTTCAGACAGAGCCCTATCCAAGCCCCATTTCCATCTTCTTGGTGTTCCTTCCTCATCGATAGGATAAAGTACGAGCTCACCCTCATTACAAGGTTCAAGAATATCATATTCACCTTTCCCATCATTCCATTCTATTTTAGGAATCCTAATTGTTGATTCTGTAATGTAGATGGGGTAATACATTGTTGGGGCATCTTCTTTCCATCCGCCATGTTTTCTAAAATTCACCCATTCAAATTGTCCTTTATCATCTTGTTCTCCATACCTATCGTTTTGTTTTTGGCTCCTTTCTAATCTACCTATTTTCGTATCTTTATCTAAAGAACAGAATAAGGCATATTCATGAGCAATCGAAAAGCCTGATTCAGTTGAACGCCCAGATGGATTGTTTTTTATGGCTACCGTACCTTTAATATTATCTTCCCCATATGCTTGTTGTAATATATAATATAGTTCATGTAATTGAAAATCATCTATAGTGACACAAGATAATCCATCGGTGGTGAGGAGTTTCTTTCCCTCATTTATTCTGTCGATTATCATAGATGCCCATGAACTCTTTTTATAGCTGTTTTTATAAAGAATCTCACTGGCTGAAGTGTTATATGGAGGATCGATGTATATACCATTCACCCTCTTGTTATACTTCTCCTGCAACAGCTCCAACGCCTGGAAGTTCTCACTATTGATAAGCAATCCATTCGTCTGCTCATCCACATTCTCCATGCTGGCAATCAGTTTGTGCTTGAACTTGGCATCGAAGAAAGCGGTATCGAGGACAAGGAAAGGATTTTGCTTCAGGAACTCGATGGTCAAGGGCTCGCTGTAGGCTTCGGTCATCATGTCGCCCTTTATGTCGTTGATGGCAAAGAGGCGTACCCACTCCTTGCGCTGGGCTTCGTTGGCAATGATGGCAGGATAGAGCTTTTCGGGTACTCGGTCAAGGGTGATACAATAGTCGCACTGCACCACGAACTTCTTCTTTAGCCAAAGTTTCTTCTGGAAGTTCTCCAACTGCGCGAGCATCTGAATGATCTTCTGACCTACCTGCTTGATAGCCTTCACAATGCTCAACTGGCTATTGATGTGCTGAGGGTCAAGGTCATCGATATGCAGCACCTCGTTCTTGATATAGAAGTCCAACTCGCGACTGAGGAAACCACCCAGGTCTTTGTGGATGAAGTAGTCGAAGGAGTTCTTAGCAGTATAGTCCGTCAGATGTTTCTCCAACAGCGTGCGGTTTGGCTCTTTGTTGGTGGGAGCCTTGACGGTCAGCAGTTCTTCAAAGCCTTCTGGTATCAGCGGTTTGATAGCCTCAAACGCCTCTGCTTTCAGCGTGTCTTGCTTGGTGGCTTTGGGCATCAGCTCGTAGGTGAAGTAGATGTTCAACTCACCCTCTGCCGTTACCTCTATGGACTTTTCGTTTTCATCCTCTGGCTGATAGAGCGCAAAGCGCCGCTCCATGTTGTTGGCAGCACGATTGTTGTTCTGCTCCGTTGAGGCATCTTTCAGCACAAAGTGAACCTTACGGCGACTGGTAGGCAGCACAAAGGTATAGTCGCGAAAATACTCAGAGGTCTTGATGTAATACTGGTCGCTGTTGGCCCAATGCAGTTTCACCTCTTCGCCATTATAAGGTATGGCATAGGTGTTGTCCTTATAGCGGCGTTTTGACAGGAAGTCACCACCATCGTAATAGCGGCTGAAGAAGGTCACCAGGTGAGAGAACACCTCTCCCTCCATATCGCCAGCACTGCCACCTTGCGCCAACTGTGCTTTCAGCTTTTTGTATTCAGCAACATGAGGATTAGAATCGGGCAGTGTCTCAATATCCATCCCTGCAAACATCTGCTCTATCTCTGCCATACGCTGCTTGGCTTGCTGCGTATTGCCTCCACTGCCTTGCAGGGCTGTTTTCACTTGTGGCAACAAATCAACTTGCAGGAAGCGATTGATCTCATCACGTTTCTGATTCATGATGCGATAGATGCCAAAGTCCAGTTCGGCATGATCCATCATGAAGATTTCTTGTAGTTTGGCGACAAACTTGTCGTAGTAATTAATGGCCATATCTTGTATCTTTTATTATTTCACTTTAAATCGGATGACAAACAGATTCTTCGTTTCTGTGGCTTTCACCATGCGTTGCTCCAATTCTGTTATCATTCGTTTGCGTTGCTGGCTCACCTCCTCTTCACGGTCTTCCAGTTCATTACGCAGGCGACGCCGCTTACGTTTCATTTCTTCTACCTTCTTTTCCAGCGCCAGTTTCTCTGCTACCGATTGGGCATTGCGGGCATCACGTTCTGCCACCAAGATATTCTTCTTCAGGGTGGTGATTTCATCTTCAATGCCATCTATCACATCATGCTCCCATTGGTAGATACGAGTTTCCTCTTGCTGGAAGAACTTCAGGTTGCGAGCATCAATCTCTTTCAGTTTGGCTGTAGAATGTTGAGCGACATCTTGTTGTAAGTGCAAACGAATATCTTCTGTTATAATATCGGATGGCTGTTCGCTTCCACCATTCAGGAAAAGCTTTTCACAATCTTCCTGAGACAGCGCTGTACCATCGTTTTGATAGGCATTGAACAGCAGGTATTGCTCATCACTCAGGGCAGACACGCCCAAGGAAGCTAAGACCAGATAGCCCTCACCGCCATTCAGATAGTCAGGCAGATTGGCATTCATGGGCAAAGCCTGTTGGTCGAAGATAATCTGTGTGTTCTCGTCGAGCGGCAAGGACAAGGCACAATTGATGACATGCTGAGCCAAAGGACTACTCAGACGGTATGGTGTTGCGTCGTCTGTATTCTTCAGCATGGCGTATTTGCCTGTTCGCTGACCAGAAACAGGTGTACGCAGCACAAAGGTGTGCTGCTCGTCATTGAAGACGGCCTCTTTGCTCAGCATGTATTTGGTGAGTTCCCAGAAGATGTGCTCATAGCGATTGAGAAAGACGCCCGTATCATCGCGAGTCATGCGCAGATGCTCCTGCACATTGATATCGAAGTTCTCCAGCACCTGTGAACGTATTTCCGTCATACGCTCGTCTATCTGCTGCTGCATCTCGTTTTGCAGTTGCTCAAAAGCATTGTTGATTTCCTCTTCGCTACGACACTGTTGGTATATCTCCCAGATGCGCGACTCTATATCAAGCGTATCTGCCTGGCCTAACACTTCGTCGCTGGCACCAAACACATCGTCGAAGAGCTTGAACTTGGTAGAAAGCAGATTGAATACACGCACATCAGCATAGTTGCGTGTGTTCAAGAAGTTGACGACTACCACATCAAATTTCTGCCCATACCTATGACACCTACCAATGCGCTGTTCTATGCGCTGCGGGTTCCACGGCAGGTCATAATTGATGACTAAGGAACAGAACTGGAGGTTCAAACCCTCTGCCGCTGCCTCAGTAGCAATCATGATGTCTGCCTGATGCTGAAAGTAGTCCACGGCAGCGGCCCTGCGGTCAGCAGCCTTGATACCACTCACTTTGTCTGGGTGCTCCAAGCACCACTGCCTATATATTTCATTGGTTTGAGGTTCACTGGCTTTGCCGTTAAACAGCACGATGCGCCCATCATAACCCGTTGATTCCAGATAGTCTTTGAGGAAAGCCTGTGTCTTGGTGGATTCTGTGAAGATAAGTGCCTTACGTTCTGCACCCTCTTCTTCCAACTTTTGGAATGCTTCCTTCAGAGCCTTGCTAAGTGCCTTGGCCTTTGATTCTTTCTTGATGCCTTTGGCTTTTTCAATAAAACCTGCAATGGTTGCGATTTCTGCTTTCAGCCGTGGAATGTCTATCTCGTCTGCATCGAAAAGTTCCGCCTCTTCCTCTGGTAACTCTTCGTAGTCGTCTAAGCTCCACTCGTCCTCGTCCACTAGGTCATCAATGTCAAAGCGTTCCTGCTTTTCGTTCTTCAGCATACGCTCCAACCGTTCCTTGATGTGCTCCAGCGTATAGACAAGGGCGTAGGTTGATGATGCGAGAATCTTGCGGACTATCATTGTGGTAAGCTTACGCTGGGCTGCAGGTACACTATAGATATCCTTGCGCCGCAGGAAATCACTTATCTCCTGATAGAGCGACTGTTCTTCGTCAGTAGCCTTGAACTTCTGAGTAAGAGGCAGACGATGGGTGTAGTTGATGTATTCACGAACATCCTTTCGCAATGTTCTGGTATATAGCTTCTGTATGCGCTGGCGAAGCTCTTGAAGGTTTTCGCCTTTACCATATTGTTTGCGGAAGGATTTCTCACTGCCAAACAAACGGTCATCAATGATACTGGTCAAGCCATATAGTTCCATCAGGGAATTCTGGAAGGGTGTAGCCGTCAACAAGAGTTTGCGTACACCTGTCAGCGCATCACGCACTTCAGCAGATGTACGTGCAGAACTGCGATAGACGTTGCGCATCTTGTGCGCTTCATCTATCACGGCCAAATCGAAGGCATGAAGGAGTATGTGCTCCTTATGCTTGGCAGCAAAATTATAACTACAGATAATGGCTCGCTTGGGACTTAGTGGATTCCGTCCCTCTCGATGATAGGCGTTGTAGTTCTTGGTGTCGAGTATCTCGCTGGGGATGCCGAACTTGTCTAAGAGTTCTGCTTCCCACTGCTTGCGCAGGGATGCAGGGCAGACTATCAGAATCTTACGTTTGCCTGTAGCCCAATACTGGCAAATCACCAATCCGGCTTCGATGGTTTTTCCAAGTCCTACCTCATCAGCCAGCACCACACCTTTCGACAGCGGACTACTGAAAGCAAACAGTGCTGCATCAATCTGATGGGGATTGATGTCAACGGTACTGCTCAATAGCGACTGTGACAATGAGCCCAAGTCGCCATTGGCCTGCTGTTGGGTAAGCAAAGCCGCATAGTAGCGTGCGTGATAGCGAGTGATGCCTGATGCCACCTTCTGTTCTCTTTTTGCAAGCGGACTTGCAATCTTGTGCGGCCAGGCTCCCTGAAGGCTGCGAGGTTAGTAATGTTTCAAATCTCTACACCAAGGAGCATAAAAAACGTGGAGCCAGTCCTGTTGCCCGTTCCACTGCATAAAGGCCTTCGCATTGCCCTGATTGTCGAAACGAGCAACGCAGAAAGCCCCCACGCAGAATGTTATAGTAATACCCATACAGATACACCAATGGCTGTCAAACCATACGCGTATATATACAATATGGGCTGTCTATAAACATCCCAAGGGGCGTCCCCGTTGCCTTGTTTTTGACAATCAGTTCGAAGTTGCGAAGTTCTTATGCAGTCAAAACCAAGGCGTCCAGAAAACGCCTATGTCCATGATGTCTGCACAGCAGCCCGAAGGTCACTATGCGTCTGCAAAATTACAAATTTCTTTAGACTTCTGCGCAAGATTTGGCAGAAATGTGTCAGAAGACGCTACAAATTCCTGATTTTTCTGCTTGATGTGTGAGGAAGAGGCTTTTAGCTTCAGATGTCAACTTGTAAGCAAATGGGGCTTTTTGCTTACGATTCGTAATCTTGCAAAGCTTAATCGCGACAAAATGTCTGGTGGGGCGTGTTTTCTTCTTAATTATTGGAAGCGTTTGCCCCGTTTTGCTTACAAAATGTCGTAACTTTGCACCCGTTAAGAGTTCAGTAGAACGCTTCGCCGGCGATAAGACTTTCAAAGTGTGATTAGATTTAATTAAGGTATTAAGGTATGAAAAAGATTGAAGCAATTATCCGCAAGACCAAGTTCGACGAGGTTAAGGAAGCCCTGCTCTCGTCGGATATAGACTGGTTTGAGTACCACGACGTGCATGGCATCGGACAGAGCCGACAGGAACGTGTCTACCGTGGCGTACAGTACTCCACCGATGTCATTGAGCGTGTGGCCATCACCATTGTGTGCCGCGATGTCATCCTCGAGCCCACTGTCAAGGTCATCCTCAAGGTGGCCCACACGGGCAATGTCGGCGACGGTCGTATCTTCGTGAGCGACGTGATAGACACCTGGAGCATCCGTACGGGTGAGAATGGCGACACGGTACTGAGAGACAAGAAGTAAACAACAAGGGTAACAAAACAAACACAAACAGATTATGAACGAAATTGGATTATCACTCGATACCGTATGGATGCTGTTGGCAGCCATGTTGGTTTTCTGGATGCAGCCCGGGTTCGCCCTGTGCGAGGCAGGTTTTACGCGATCGAAGAACACGGCAAACATCCTGATGAAGAACTTTGTCGACTTCATGTTCGGCTCACTGCTGTTCTTCTTTATCGGCTTCGGCTTTATGTTCGGAAGCGAGGGCGCAGGATTCATCGGTGCCCCCAACTGGGGCGACCTCTCATTCTATAAGGGCGACCTGCCCGTGGAGGGTTTCCTGATTTTCGAGACCGTGTTCTGTGCCACCTCGGCTACCATCGTCAGCGGTGCCATGGCCGAGCGCACCAAGTTCTCGATGTATCTCGTCTATAGTGCCGTCATCTCGCTGATCATCTACCCTGTGGAAGGTCACTGGACATGGGGTGGCGGCTGGCTGTCGAATGCGGCAGAAGACTCTTTCATGATGACGACCTTCGGCGACGTGTTCCACGACTTTGCCGGTTCGGCCATCGTCCACAGTGTGGGTGGTGTGCTGGCACTGGTGGGTGCCATCGCCCTGGGTCCCCGTCGCGGCAAGTATGGTGCCGATGGCAAGAGCCGCGCCATTCCCGGTCACAACCTGGCCATGGCTGCCCTGGGCGTGTTTATCCTCTGGATGGGGTGGTTCGGCTTCAATCCCGGCTCGCAGTTGGCTGCCTCTGGTGAAGTGAACCGTGTAGCCATCTCGCATGTGTTCCTCACCACCAATCTGGCAGCAGTGGCAGCTGGTACGGCCACGATGTTTCTCACCTATTATAAATATGGTAAGCCTTCGCTCTCGCTGACGCTTAACGGTGTGCTAGCCGGACTCGTGGGCATCACGGCCGGTTGCGACCTGGTCAGCCCTCTCGGCGCAATCGTCATCGGTCTCGTCTGCGGTCTCGTGCTGGTCTACGCCATCGAGTTCATCGACCATCGTCTGCATATCGACGACCCCGTGGGTGCCTCGTCCGTTCATGGTGTGTGCGGAATCCTCGGCACGCTGATGACGGGTCTGCTCTCCGTGAGCAATGGTGCCTTCTACGGCCACGGCTGGGGATTCTTCGGTGCCCAGTGCTTTGGTATCCTGATGATTGACCTCTGGGCAGCAGCCTGTGGCATCATCCTGTTTTATGGCATCAAGAAGGTTCACGGCCTGCGTGTCGATAGCCGCATCGAGGATGAGGGGCTCGACATCTATGAGCACGGGGAGAGTTGTTATAACTGAGATTGAAGATTGAACATTGAAGATTGAACATTGAAGATTGAACATTGAAGATTGAACATTGAAGATTGAACATTGAAGATTGAAAGATATGAAAAAGATTGTTATATTAGCAATGGGACTGGTGCTTAGTAGCACCGCCCTTGCACAGGATAAAGTAGAGACGAACGTCGCGGCCGACTTCGTGAACGAATACATCTGGCGTGGCCAGAAGTGCGGCGACGTGTCCGTGCAGCCGACACTCGGCGTGGGCTACAAGGGCCTGAGCCTGACGGCCTGGGGCTCGTACGGCCTGTCGAACAAGGACGACGTGAAGGAGTTTGACCTGACACTGGCCTACAGTACCGGCGGTCTGAATATCGGTATCACCGACTACTGGTTCTCGGAGGGTCTCGACCCCGATGCGCGCTACTTCAAATACGATGCTCACGGCACCAACCACCTGTTCGAGGCCAATATCGGCTACGACTTCGGCCCCGTGGCCCTGCAGTGGTACACCAACTTCGCCGGCAACGACGGCCTGAACAAGAGCGGCAAGCGGGCCTACAGCAGCTACTTCGAGGTCAGCGTCCCGTTCACCTTGGCCAGTGTCGGCTGGACTGCAAGGGCCGGTGCCGTCCCCTTCGCCACCAGTTTCTACGGCACCTCGGGATTCGCCGTCACCAACCTCAGCCTGAAGGCCTCGAAGGAGATACGGATCACCGACTCCTTCGCCATCCCGATTTTCGGGCAGGTGGTGGGCAACCCCTGTTCACAGAAGGCCTACCTCGTCTTCGGATTTACGTTACAACCATAGTATATGCAAACAAAGTACATCTTCATTACAGGTGGAGTAGCCTCGTCGCTGGGCAAGGGCATCATCTCGGCATCGCTGGGAAAGCTCCTGCTGGCGCGGGGCTACCGCATTACGATCCAGAAGTTCGATCCCTACATCAACATCGACCCCGGCACGTTGAATCCATACGAGCACGGGGAGTGCTACGTCACGGCCGACGGTATGGAGACCGACCTGGACCTGGGTCACTACGAGCGGTTCACGGGTATTGAAACCACCCGCGACAACTCAGTCACAACTGGCAAGATATATCTGAGCGTCATCGAGCGGGAGCGACGCGGCGATTATCTGGGCAAGACCATCCAGGTGGTGCCCCACATTACCGATGAGATCAAACGACGCATCCTGCTCAATGCCACCAAACAGCCCCTCGACTTCGTCATCACCGAGATAGGGGGAACGATAGGCGACATTGAGAGCCAGCCCTTCCTCGAGGCCATCCGACAGCTACGCTGGGAGTTGGGACAGAACGCGCTGAATGTGCATCTGACCTATGTGCCTTATCTGGCAGCAGCTGGCGAACTGAAGACCAAGCCCACGCAGACCAGTGTCAAACAACTGCAGGGACTGGGCATTCAGCCCGAGGTGCTGGTGCTGCGCACTGAGCATGAACTCGGCGATGAGCTCCGTGCCAAAGTGGCCCACTTCTGTAATGTCGATGTCGAGGCCGTCATCCAGAGCCAGGACCTGCCCAGCATCTACGAGGTGCCCGTCAACATGCAGCGACAAGGCCTCGATGCCATCATTCTGAAGAAGATGGGACTTAAGCCCGGACCCAAGCCGCCGCTGGGGCCCTGGCGTGACTTCCTCGAGCGGAGGAAGCAGGCCACTAAGGTCGTAGACATCGCCCTTGTGGGTAAGTACGACTTGCAGGATGCCTACAAGAGTATCCTGGAGAGTCTGGCTCATGCCGGTACCTATAATAACTATAAGGTGAAGACCCACTTCGTCAATAGTGAGTTCCTCACCCGCGACAACATCGGCCAGCAGCTCAAGGGCATGGCCGGCATCGTCGTCTGTCCCGGTTTCGGCAACCGTGGCATCGAAGGAAAAATCATCGCCGCCGAGTATGGTCGTACACACGACCTGCCCACCTTCGGCATCTGTCTGGGCATGCAGATGATGGTCATCGAGTTTGCCCGTAACGTGCTGGGTTATCACGATGCCAACAGCAGTGAGATGGACAGTGAGACTCCGCATAACGTCATCGATATGATGGAGGCGCAGAAGAGCGTCACCCAGATGGGTGGCACCATGCGACTCGGCTCCTATTGCTGTGAGTTGGTGGAGGGCAGCCGTACCTGGCAGGCCTACGGCGAGGAGACACTCATCAAGGAGCGTCATCGCCACCGCTATGAGTTCAACAACGCCTATCGGGAGGCATTTGAGCAGGCAGGCATGAAGTGTGTGGGCGTCAATCCCACAGCCGACTTGGTGGAGATCGTTGAGATACCCTCGTTGCGCTGGTACATCGGCACGCAGTTCCACCCCGAGTATTCCTCGACGGTGCTGCATCCCCATCCCCTGTTTATGGACTTTATCAAAGCATGTATCAATGGAACAGCTCAAGCATGAATGTGGCGTGGCGATGATTCGCCTGCTGAAGCCGCAGGCCTACTACGAGCGGAAATACGGCACGTGGGCCTACGGCTTCAACAAGCTCTATCTGATGATGGAGAAGCAGCACAACCGAGGACAGGAGGGCGCGGGCTTCGCTACCGTGAGTTTGCACACCCAGCCGGGAGAGGAGTATATGTTCCGTGAAAAGGCCGAGGGCAAGGACGCCATCTCGGAGATATTCTCCCGGGTGGATCAGTCGATGACGGGCGAGCTCCTGATGGGCCATCTGCGCTACTCGACCACAGGCAAGAGCGGACTGAAATACGTCCACCCCTTCCTGCGCCGTAATAACTGGCGAGCCAAGAACCTCTGTCTGTGCGGCAACTTCAATATGACCAATGTTGAGGATATCTTCCGGAAGATCACCAGTCAGGGTCAGTGCCCGCGACTCTATAGCGACAGCTACATCATGCTTGAGTGGCTGGGACACAGGCTCGACCGTGAGGTGGAGCGACTCTATGGAGAGGCCAAGGCCAGACAACTCACCGACCTCGACATCACCCACTATATCGACGACCATGTCGATATGGCCAACGTGCTACGTACGGCGATGCCCGACTACGACGGGGGCTACGTCGTCTGCGGACTGACTGGCTCGGGCGAGATGTTCTCTATGCGTGATCCCTGGGGCATCCGTCCGGCTTTCTACTATATCGACGACGAGGTGGTGGTGCTGGCCAGCGAGCGTCCTGTCATCCAGACCACCTTCAACCTCAGTCTGGAGGATGTCAGGGAACTGAAGCCGGGTGAGGCGCTGATTGTCAACAGAGCCGGGAAGCCTCGTCTCGAGCAGATCATCTCCCGCAAAGGCGACTCAGCCTGTTCATTCGAACGCATCTATTTCAGTCGCGGTTCTGATGCCGAGATCTACCAGGAACGCAAGAAGCTCGGCGAACAGCTGGTAGACCAGGTGCAGCAGGCCGTGGGCGATGATCTGGAGAACACCGTCTTCTCCTATATCCCTAATACAGCCGAGGTGGCCTATTATGGTATGATGGAGGGCTTCCGTCGGCATCACCGAGAGGTACGCATGGAGAAAGTGGCCTGGAAGGACATCAAACTGCGCACCTTCATCACGGGTGGTGCAGCCCGCAACGACCTGGCCTCGCATGTCTACGACATCACTTACGGCTCGCTGCGGCCTTATGAGGACAACCTCGTCATCATCGACGACTCCATCGTTCGTGGTACCACCCTCAAGGAGAGCATCTTCAAGATTCTCGACCGTCTGCATCCGATGAAGATCGTGATGGTGAGTTCGTCGCCGCAGATACGCTACCCCGACTACTACGGCATCGACATGGCACGCCTGGAGGAGTTCTGTGCCTTCCGTGCCACGATGGCCCTGATAGAGGAGCGCGGTCTATGGCAGCTGGTCACCGATGTGTATCACGACTGTCGCCAGGAGCTGCGCAAGCCTATCGGTGAGATGCAGAACTGTGTGCGTGCCGTCTATGCACCCTTCACGGTGGACGAGATTAACCGCAAGATTGTCGAGCTGTTGCGCCCTGCCGATATGCAGTCGCCCGTGCAACTGGTGTTCCAGAGCATCGAGGGGCTCCATGAGGCCTGTCCCCGTCACCATGGTGACTGGTACTTCACAGGCTATTACCCCACGCCGGGAGGCAACAAACTGGTAAACCAAGCGTTCGTCAACTACATTGAAAAGGTAGAAAAGTAAAATATATAAAGTATGTGTGGAATCGTATCAATCCTGAATGTCAGGGAACAGACGCCAGAGTTGCGTCAGAAAGCATTGAGAATGAGTCAGAAGATCCGTCATCGCGGACCAGACTGGAGTGGAATCTATTGTGGCGGCAGTGCCATCCTGGCACACGAACGTCTGAGTATCGTCGACCCCGAAAGCGGAGGCCAGCCCCTGTATGCGCCAGACAAGAAACAGATTCTCGCCGTGAATGGAGAGATCTACAATCACCAGATGATCCGTGAGCAGTATCAGGGACGCTATGAGTTCCAGACTGGTTCCGACTGTGAGGTCATCCTCGCCCTGTATCGCGACAAGGGCATCAGTTTCCTCGAAGACCTGAGCGGCATCTTTGCCTTCGTGCTCTACGACGAGGAGCAGGATGCCTTTCTCATCGCCCGCGACCCCATCGGCGTGATACCTCTTTATATAGGGTACGACGCCAACGGCACCATCTATGTGGCCTCAGAACTCAAGGCCCTTGAAGGACAGTGCGAGCATTACGAGCCCTTCCCGCCCGGGTGCTACCTCTTTGAGAGAATTGAAGAATTGAAAAATGGAAAAATTGAAGTAGTGAAAAATGGAAAAGTTGAAGTCAGCGCAGGGAAGAACTTCAATTCTTCAATTCTTCAATTCTTCAATTTTAAAAACTATTACCGCCGCGACTGGATGGACTACGACGCCGTCAAGAATAACCCGGCCAGTGTCACTGCCATCCATGACGCTCTGGAAGATGCCGTCAGGCGACAACTGATGAGCGACGTGCCTTATGGCGTACTGCTCTCCGGAGGCCTCGATTCCTCCGTCATCTCGGCCATTGCAGAGAAATTCTCCGAGCACCGCATTGAGGACAACTCCCAGACCCGCGCCTACTGGCCCCGTCTGCACTCCTTCGCCGTGGGGCTGAAGGGAGCACCCGATCTCGCCAAAGCCAAACTCGTGGCCGATCATATAGGTACCGTTCACCACGAGATCCACTACACTATCCAGGAAGGTCTCGACGCCATCCGCGATGTCATCTACTTCATCGAGACCTACGACGTCACCACTGTCCGTGCCTCCACCCCGATGTACCTGCTGGCCCGGGTCATCAAGTCGATGGGCATCAAGATGGTACTCTCCGGCGAGGGAGCCGACGAGATATTCGGAGGCTATCTCTATTTCCATAAGGCCCCGTCGGCCCGCGACTTCCATGAGGAGACCGTTCGCAAGCTCTCCAAACTGCACCTCTACGATTGTCTGCGTGCCAACAAGAGCTTGTCGGCTTGGGGCGTGGAGGGCCGTGTGCCCTTCCTCGACAAGGAGTTCCTCGATGTGGCCATGCGCACTAATCCCGAAGCCAAGATGTGCCCCGGCGACACCATCGAGAAGAAAATCCTACGCGAAGCCTTTGCCGATATGCTGCCCGAGGCCGTCGCCTGGCGACAGAAGGAGCAGTTCAGCGACGGCGTGGGCTATTCCTGGATCGACACGTTGAAGGCCGTCACCTCGGCAGCTGTCAGCGACGAGCAGATGGCACATGCCGCCGAGCGGTTCCCTGTCAATCCCCCGAAGAACAAGGAGGAGTACTACTACCGTAGTATCTTCGCTGAGCATTTCCCCTCGGAGTCTGCTGCCCGCAGTGTGCCCAGTGAGGCCAGCGTCGCCTGTTCCACTGCCATCGCCCTAGAATGGGATGCCGCCTTCCGTGGCATGAACGACCCCAGTGGCCGTGCCGTGAAGGGCGTGCATGAGCAGGCCTATTGACCTGCTTTCATGTGCTGTTTCAACAGAATAATAGGGGTCCGATGCTTCACAGCATCGGGCCCCTTCGCAAACTTTTCAAACAACCAAGTAAATAATTGCTTGAACGGTATCCAGCCCGGCTCCATCCATGGCAATGGGAGGGGAGCCGGGTGGATTGCTTATCGGATGAATAACAGTTCGCGGTACTTGGGTAATGGCCAGAGGGCATCGTCGACGATCAGTTCGAGCTTGTCGATCTCGTAGCGAATGGTGTCGAGCTTCGGCTCTACCTTGTCGTGGTAGGCGATGGCCTTCTCATGTTCATCGTTGATCTTGTTGGCCAGTTTGCGGGCGTTGACGAGTTCCTCCACGCCCTTCTCGATAGCAGAGGTGCGCTCTGCAATCTCCTCGATGAGCTTGATGTTGCGGGCAGAGAGTTTCTCGGCCTTGTCGACGGAGAATACCTCGGCCATGTTCTCCACATTCTTCAGCAGCTGACTCTGATAGCGGGTGGCCACGGGGATGATGTGGTTCATGGAGATGTCGCCCAGCACGCGGGCCTCAATCTGAATCTTCTTGGTGTAGGTCTCCCATTTCACCTCATTGCGGGCTTCGAGTTCCTTCTTGGTCATCACGCCGAGACTCTCGAACATCTGGATGCTCTCTGCATCGAGGTAACGCTCGAAGATCTTGGGGCACGACTTCTCCACGTCGAGACCGCGCTTCTGGGCTTCGAGCACCCACTCATCGCTGTAGCCGTTGCCGTCGAAACGGATGGGGCGACAGGTCTTGATATCCTCGCGTAGCACCTCGATGATGGCGTGGAACACGGCGCTGTGCTCTGTACCGGCGAGTTTCTTCTCAAATTCGGGGATGCGTGCGTCGACACGCTTCTTGAAGTCGACGAGGGCTTCGGCCACGGCACTGTTGAGGGCAATCATGGCAGAGGCACAGTTGGCCTCAGAGCCCACGGCACGGAACTCGAAGCGGTTGCCGGTGAAGGCGAAGGGCGACGTACGGTTGCGGTCGGTATTGTCGATGAAGAGTTCTGGAATCTCGGGGATATCCATCTTCATACCCTGTTTGCCAGCCATAGCGAGGATATCGTCGACATCGGCCTTCTCGATATGGTCGAGCAGTTCGCTGACCTGCTTGCCGAGGAAGGAGCTGATGATGGCAGGGGGTGCTTCGTTGGCTCCCAGTCGATGGGCATTGGTGGCACTCATGATGGAGGCCTTGAGCAGGCCGTTGTGGCGGTAGACGCCCATCAGCGTCTCCACGATGAAGGTGGCGAAGCGCAGGTTCTGCTCTGCGGTCTTTCCAGGGGCGTGGAGCAGTATGCCGTTGTCAGTGGAGAGACTCCAGTTGTTGTGCTTGCCGCTGCCGTTGATACCGGCAAAGGGCTTCTCGTGGAGCAGCACGCGGAAGCCGTGCTTGCGGGCCACTCGTTTCATCACCGACATGAGCAGCATGTTGTGGTCGACGGCCAGGTTGGTCTCTTCGAAGATGGGGGCCAGCTCGAACTGGTTGGGAGCCACCTCGTTGTGGCGGGTCTTGCAGGGAATGCCGAGTTCGAGGGCTACAATCTCCAGTTCACGCATGAAGGCGGCGACACGCTCAGGGATGGAACCGAAGTAGTGGTCGTCCATCTGCTGGTTCTTGGCAGAGTCGTGTCCCATCAGTGTGCGTCCCGTCAGCAACAAGTCGGGGCGAGCGGCGTAGAGTCCCTCGTCGACGAGGAAATACTCCTGTTCCCAGCCGAGGTTACTCGTCACCTTCCTGACGCTTGGGTCGAAATAGTGGCACACCTCTGTGGCAGCGACGTTGACGGCATGCAGGGCACGAAGCAGCGGTGCCTTGTAGTCGAGGGCCTCGCCGCTATAACTGATAAAGACGGTAGGGATGCAGAGTGTGTCGTCGATGATGAACACCGGTGAGGTGGGATCCCATGCCGAATAGCCGCGTGCCTCGAAAGTGCTGCGGATACCGCCTGAGGGGAACGATGAGGCGTCGGGCTCCTGCTGTACGAGCAGCTTGCCGGTGAATTCCTCGACCATGCCTCCCTTACCGTCGTGCTCGATGAACGAGTCGTGCTTTTCTGCAGTGCCTTCGGTCAGGGGCTGGAACCAGTGGGTATAGTGGGTCACGCCGTTCTCTGTGGCCCACTGCTTCATACCGGCAGCTACGCTGTCGGCCACGCTGCGGTCCAGACGAGCACCATTGTCGATGACATCGATCATCTTCTCATAGATATCCTTCGGCAGGTACTTGTACATCTTCTCACGGTTGAAGACCTTCTTGCCGAAATACTCATAAGGTCTCTCACTGGGTGCCTTGACGTCGAGGGGCTTCTTCTTGAAAGCCTCGCCTACGACCTGAAATCTTAAATTTGCCATAATCTTAATTATATTGGTGTTTGTGTTGTTATTTGATCCATTTCCTGATTCTTTCCAGAGCTTCGTCAGTTGCTTCGTGTGAACTGAAGGCGGTGAAGCGCACATAGCCCTCGCCAGAGGGGCCGAAGCCAACGCCGGGGGTACAGACCACGTGGGCTCCATAGAGCATCTCCTCGAAGAACTGCCACGAACCGGAGGTCTCGGGGGTGCGCATCCAGATATAGGGCGCATTCTTGCCACCGTAGCATTCAAAGCCGTAACTCTGCAGCGTTGACAACATGTGGTGGGCATTCTTCATGTAATAGGCGATGGTCTCCCTGACTTGCTGTTTGCCTTCCGGGGTGTAGATGGCCTCGGCAGCACGCTGCGAGATATAGCTGGTACCGTTGAACTTAGTGGACTGTCTCCTGTTCCACAGCGGGTTCAGGGGGATGCGCTCTCCCGTCAGGGTGGCTGCGGTCAGGTCTTTCGGTACAATCGTGTAGCCACAGCGCACACCGGTAAAGCCGGCCGTCTTGGAGTAGCTGTGGAACTCGATGGCACACTTGCGGGCACCCTTGATCTCGTAGATGGAGTGGGGGATGGCACTGTCCTGGATGTAAGCCTCGTAGGCGGCATCATAGAAGATGAGCGCATCGTTCTTCAGGGCGTAGTTCACCCACTTGCGCAGTTCCTGTTTCGAGATGACTGTTCCCGTAGGGTTGTTGGGGTAGCAGAGGTAGATGACGTCTACACGATGATCGGGCAGTTCAGGAATGAATCCGTTCTCTGCCGTGCAGGGCATGTAGGTGACATTCGACCAGCGTCCGTCCTCCTGGATACCTGCGCGTCCTATCATCACGTTGGAGTCGATATAGACGGGATAGATGGGGTCTGTCACGCCGATGGAGTTGTCCCAACGGATCAGTTCCTGGATATTGCCCGTGTCCGACTTAGCTCCGTCGTTGATAAACACCTCGTTGATGTCGAGATGGATGCCCCGCGGCAGGAAGTCGTGCTTGAGGATAGCTTCCCGCAGGAAGTCGTAGCCTTGTTCGGGGCCGTAGCCTCTGAATGTCTCAGCAGAGCCCAGTTCGTCGGCTGCTTTGTGGATGGCCTCAATGACGGCCGGAGCCAGTGGCTGGGTGACATCGCCGATGCCCAGGGAGATGACATCGCTCTTGGGATGTGTCGCCTTGAAGGCATTCACCTTCTTGGCGATATCGGCGAACAGATAGTTGTTCGGCAGTTTGAGGAAGTGGTCGTTTACCAGTGCCATATATTCTATGTTATTTATGTTGGTTATTGAAGTTTGCTCTTTTCCTTTTCAATCCGGTAGTGTTGCCTCACCGTCGAAGGCGAATGAGGCTGGCCCCGTCATGTAGACATGACCGTCGGCTTCTCGCCATTCGATGTCGAGTGTTCCCCCGTCCATGATGATGCTGCTCTTCCGTGAGGCGCGCCCCGTCAGACAGGCGGCAACGGCTGTTGCACAGGCTCCCGTGCCGCAAGCCATGGTGATACCGCTGCCTCGTTCCCATACCCGGGTGCGGATGCTGCCGTCGGGTAATATCTGTGCAAACTCGATATTGCACCGTTGTGGGAAAGCGGGATGGTTTTCAAGTGTGGAGCCCTTTTGTTCTACCAGATTGACATTGTCGGTGAAAATGACGTAGTGGGGATTGCCCATCGATACGAAAGTGCCCTGGCTGAGGCCGCGGTTGGGCAGGAACTGCTGCGGAACGTCGAACAGGGGCTCGCCCATGTCGACAGTGACGCTGTTGACATGCTTAGGGGAGTTCACGTGCAGTTCGAGGGTCTTGACCCCCGACAGGGTGAGTAATCTTATTTGTGTCTGTGTTGTTATTCCTCTTTCAAAAAGGTATTTCCCGATACAACGCGAAGCATTGCCGCACATCATGGCCTCCGATCCGTCGGCATTGAATATCCTCATGGAGAAGTCGGCCTCGGGTACGGGGGATGAACCGATCAGTACCAGTCCGTCGCTTCCGATGCCCTTGTGGCGGTCACTCCATAGGATGGCAGCCTTGGCGGGGTCGGGTATATTAAATAAGGTATTGTCTACATAAATGTAGTCGTTGCCTGCCCCATGCATCTTGGTGAAACGTACTGTTGTTGTCATATTGCTTCGTTTTTATCGCTATTGCTGATTATCTGTCTGATTCACGGTGCAAAGGTACGGCATTTTGTCAAGATATCGTAAGCGTGCTGGACTTTTTCTTCATTTATTTTCGCTTTTACTTATAAATTGAAAGTAAAATATGCCGTAAAACTTACAATTTGAATCTATTTCAACCAAATTCCTGTCTAATGATAATCTTGCAAAACGGAGTTGATAGAAAGAAGTTGGAAATAGTGGCATAATGTCATGAAAAGCTGTAATTTTGCACGCAAAATGAAACTTAAAGTAAGGATAATATGACAAAAAGTAAACTAACGACAACCAAGAAGGGGCTCTATCAGAATGAGTACGAACACGACGCATGTGGTGTAGGTATGGTGGTGAATATTCATGGCAATAAGAGTCACGAACTGGTAGACAATGCGTTACGGGTGCTGGAGAACATGCGGCACCGTGGCGCGGAGATTGGTAAGGACGGCGACGGTGCCGGTATCATGCTGCAGATACCCCACGAGTTTATACTGTTGCAGGGCATCCCTGTTCCGGAGAAAGGAAAATATGGCACAGGTCTGGTGTTCCTGCCGAAAGAGAAAGACGCCCAGCAACGCATCCTGAGTGTCATGATTGAGGAGATAGAGCGCGAAGGCCTGCAGCTGATGCATCTCCGTACGGTGCCGACGAATCCGGAGTGCCTCGGAGAGTCGGCCCTGAGTACGGAGCCGGACATCAAGCAGGTGTTTGTTACGGGTGTCAGCGATGACAAGGTAGACACCTTCTCCCGAACCTTATATATTATAAGAAAGAAGATAGAACGGAGGATAGACCATAAGGACTTTTATATCTGTTCGCTGAGCAACACAAATATAGTCTATAAGGGAATGCTCTCGTCGATGCAAGTGCGACAGTATTACCCCGACCTGACAAATCCCTATTTTACGAGTGGCCTGGCATTGGTTCACTCACGTTTCAGCACAAACACATTCCCAACGTGGTCGTTGGCACAGCCCTTCCGTCTGTTGGCACACAACGGTGAGATAAACACCATTCGTGGTAACCGTGGCTGGATGCAAGCCAGGGAGAGTGTGCTTTTAAGAGGGGAGAGTACGGCTCTTACCTCTCACCACTCACCTCTCCCCTCTGACATCGCCCCGATTGTGCAGCCGGGGATGTCGGACTCTGCCTCACTCGACAATGTGCTGGAGTTCCTGATGATGTCGGGATTGTCGCTGCCTCACGCCATGAGTGTACTGGTGCCTGAGAGTTTCAACGACAAGAACCCCATCTCGGAAGACCTGAAGGCCTTCTACGAATACCACTCCATCCTGATGGAACCCTGGGACGGCCCGGCAGCACTGTTGTTCTCCGACGGGCGCTTTGCCGGTGGCATGCTCGACAGGAATGGTCTGCGCCCGGCACGCTATACCATTACGAAAAACGACACCATGGTAGTGGCCTCCGAGGTAGGTGTGATGGATTTCGAGCCGACGGAGATAGCCGAGAAGGGCCGTCTGCAGCCGGGTAAGATTCTGCTGATAGACACTCAGGAAGGAAAGATCTACTATAATGGCGAAATCAAGCAGCAGTTGGCAGCAGAGCATCCATATCGGCAGTGGCTCTCCACCAACCGCATCCAACTGGAGAAACTGAAGTCGGGACGTCATGTGGAGAATGCCGTGGAGCATCTGTTGCAGAAAGAGAAGATGTTCGGCTATGGTGCAGAGGATATCATGTCGACGATAGCCCCGATGGCCGTCAACGGACAGGAACCGACAGCCTCGATGGGCAACGACACGCCACTGGCCGTTCTCTCCGAGAAGCCGCAGATATTCTTCAACTATTTCCGTCAGCAGTTTGCACAGGTGACCAATCCGGCCATCGACTCCATCCGTGAGGAGTTGGTGATGAGTCTGACGGAGTATATAGGACGTGTCGGCACTGGCATCTTGAATCCCGACGAGACGAACTGTAAGATGGTGCGCTTGCCGCATCCGATACTGAACAACACGCAACTGGACATCCTCTGTAATATCCGGTATAAGGGCTTCAACACCATCAAACTGCCGATACTCTTTGATGGAAAGAAGGGGGGCGACGGTCTGAGAGACGCCCTCGACGCCCTTTGTCACCAGACAGAAAAGTCGGTTGACGAGGGATACAACTACATCATCCTGACAGACCGCGACGTCGATGCGTCGCATGTGGCCATTCCCAGTCTGTTGGCCGTCTCTGCCGTGCATCACTACCTGATCAGCGTGGGCAAGCGTGTGCAGACGGCACTCATCGTTGAGTCGGGAGAAATCCGTGAGACGATGCATGCTGCCCTGCTCTTGGGCTACGGTGCATCTGCCTTGTGCCCCTACATGACGTTTGCCATTCTCGACGATTTGGTGAAACGGCATCAGATACAGGAGGACTATGCCACGGCGGAAGCCAACTATATCAAGGCCGTGAAGAAAGGTCTGCTCAAGATCATGGCGAAGATGGGTATCTCGACCATCCGCAGCTATCGTGGAGCAAAGATCTTCGAGAGCATCGGCCTGAGCGAGGGCCTGCTGAAGACCTATTTCGGTACGGAGGTGAGCACTATCGGTGGTATCGGACTTGACAAGATAGCCCGTGATGCCGTCGCATTCCATGCTGCGGCCTATGCTCATGCCGATTCTGCTGCCGACTTCCTGCCGAACCAAGGTCAGTTCCACTGGCGTAAGGACGGAATCCGTCATGCCTGGAATCCTGAGACGATAGCGATGCTGCAGTTGGCTACGCGAACCGGGAACTATGACAAGTTCAAGGAGTTCAGCCGGCTCGTCGATCAGAAGGAGCATCCGATCTTCATCCGTGATTTCCTCGGCTTCAAGAAGCATCCGATAGATGTGTCGAAAGTGGAGCCTGTGGAGAGTATCGTCAAGCATTTCGTGGCTGGAGCCATGTCTTTCGGAGCGTTGTCGAAAGAGGCGCACGAAGCCATCTGCCTGGCCATGAATAAACTCGGTACTCGCAGTAATACGGGTGAGGGTGGCGAAGACTCAGAACGTTTTCACTCCGCCATCGACGGCATCTCTCTCTCAAGTAAGACGAAACAGGTGGCCAGCGGCCGCTTTGGTGTCACCACAGAGTATCTGGTGAATGCCGAGGAGATACAGATCAAGGTGGCGCAGGGAGCCAAGCCTGGAGAGGGCGGCCAGTTGCCGGGATTCAAGGTCGACGAGGTGATTGCCAAGACGCGTCACAGCATTCCTGGTATCTCGCTGATTTCTCCACCTCCCCACCATGATATCTATTCGATAGAAGACCTGGCACAATTGATCTTCGACCTGAAGAATGTCAATCCGAAGGCCGCTATCAGCGTCAAGTTGGTGGCAGAGAGTGGCGTGGGAACCATCGCTGCCGGTGTTGCCAAGGCCAAGGCCGACCTGATTATCATCAGTGGTGCGGAGGGCGGTACTGGTGCATCGCCTGCTTCATCGATGCGATTTGCAGGCATATCGCCTGAGATAGGACTGAGTGAGACGCAGCAGACTCTCGTCAGGAACGGGTTGCGGAGTGGTGTCCGACTTCAGGTGGACGGACAGATCAAGACCGGACGCGACATTGTGCTGATGGCCCTGATGGGTGCAGAGGAATTTGGCTTCGGCACGGCAGCCCTGATTGTCCTGGGGTGTGTGATGATGCGTAAATGCAACTTGAATACCTGTCCGATGGGTGTGGCTACACAGAATCCGGAGTTACGCAAACATTTTATCGGACGCTATGAGTACCTGGTCAACTATTTCACTTTCCTGGCTCAGGAAGTGAGAGAATATCTGGCAGAGATGGGATTTGAGAAGCTGGCCGATATCGTCGGGCGTACTGATCTCATTGAGGAGCGGAGTGAAGACAGTGCTGTCCGGCAGCTCGACTTCAGCAGACTGCTTTTCAAGGAAGAAGGATGCCTCCGCTTCACAGGGGATATCCGTAAGCCGAGTGTGCCGCTTGGCATGCAGGGTACCGTTATTGACGAGCAGATGTTGGCTGCCGTATCCCTCCCCGTTGCCGGAGATATGCAGTATCCATCCACCGTCAGTCTGGACTATGCCATCAAGAATACAGACCGTGCCGTGGGGGCCATGCTCTCCGGAGCCATCGCCAAGCAATATGGTTTGGCAGGATTGCCCGAAGATACCGTCAATGTGAAGTTCAAAGGCTCGGCAGGGCAGTCGTTCGGAGCATTCCTCGTGCATGGTGTGAACTTCAAGTTGGAAGGTGAGACGAACGATTACTTCGCCAAGGGACTCTCCGGAGGCCGTATCGCCATCCTGCCACCCACACGGGTCAACTTTGCCGCAGAAGATAATATCATCGCAGGTAATACCGGACTCTATGGTGCCACGAGCGGTGAGCTCTACATCAACGGTAAGGTGGGTGAGCGATTCGGTGTGAGAAACTCTGGAGCCATCGCTGTTATCGAGGGAGCTGGCGACCACTGTTGCGAGTATATGACAGGAGGCCGTGTGGTGGTGCTCGGTGAGACGGGCCGCAATTTCGCCGCAGGTATGTCGGGAGGTGTGGCTTATGTATGGGATAAGCAGCATAACTTCGACTACTTCTGTAATATGGACATGGTGGAGATCAATTTGGTAGAGGACAGTGTCGGTAGGAAGGAACTCCACGAACTGATCCGTCAGCACTATTACTATACCGGTTCGAAGCTGGCCAGAACGATGCTCGACGACTGGAACCGCTATGTGGAGGATTTCATTCAGGTGGTACCAATCGAGTACAAACGTGTCCTGCAGGAAGAGCAGATGAAGAAACTGCATGAGAAGATAGCTGACATACAGCGCGATTATTAATGTTCAATGTTCAATAGATAAAGATGGGAAAACCGAAAGCATTTTTAAATATCGGCCGTCAGGAGGCCGGTTATCGTTCGATACATGACCGTATACACGATTTTGGCGAGGTGGAGCAGACGCTCAACTCGCACCAGCGCCGCGAGCAGGCCTCGCGCTGCATGGACTGTGGTGTGCCATTCTGTCATTGGGCCTGTCCGCTGGGCAATAAGGCACCCGAATGGAATGATGCACTGTATAAAGGAGAATGGGAACAAGCCTATCGTTTGCTCACGTCGACAAACCCTTTCCCGGAATTTACGGGGCGTATCTGTCCGGCACTCTGTGAAAAGGCATGCGTGCTCAATCTCTTCAATCATGAGCCCACCACCAACCGTGAGGATGAGTGTGCCATCGTCGAGGGAGCCTTCAGGGAGGGATTTATCCAACCGTGTGTCCCTCAGCGAAACGGCAAGAAGGTGGCTGTCGTAGGTTCTGGTCCTGCTGGTCTCGCTGCTGCTACTGCACTCAACCAAATGGGCTACCAGGTTACCGTCTTTGAAAAGAATGAGGCTGCCGGTGGTCTCCTTCGCTACGGCATACCGAACTTCAAACTCAACAAGGCCGTCATTGACCGTCGCATCAGTCTGCTTGAGGCAGAGGGAATAGAGTTCCGCTATGGGGAAGCCGTCGAGTGTTCTGCACTACTTGCGCAGTCTGAAGAGCAGTATGCTGCCATCGTCATCGCCACCGGCACTCCCACGGCTCGCGACCTGAATATCCCCGGCAGGGAGCTGAAGGGTGTTCATCTGGCTCTCGATCTTTTGTCCCAGCAGAACCGTGTCCTGGCAGGCATGGAATTCTCAAAGGAGGAACGAGTAACGGCCAAAGGTAAGGACGTACTCGTCATCGGTGGTGGAGACACAGGCTCCGACTGCATCGGAACAGCCCATCGCCAGGGATGTAAGAGCGTGACACAGATAGAGATCATGCCCAAGCCCGTGGAAGGCCCTGTGGATCCTCAGAACCCGTGGCCCAATTTCCCCCGTACGCTGAAGACAACCTCAAGTCACGAGGAAGGATGTACGCGCCGCTGGAATATCAATACCCTTGAGTTCTTGGGAAAAGACGGCAAACTGACAGGCGTGAAGGTGCAGGAAATCGACTGGATACCCAATCCGGATGGAGGCAGGCCCATCATGACAGAGAAGGGCAAGCCCGAAATCATCAAGACCGAACTTGTCCTTCTCGCAATGGGATTCCTGAAGCCAGAGCATCCGAAGTATCCCGCTAATGTCTTTGTCTGTGGCGATGCTGCCAATGGTGCCTCACTGGTGGTGCGCGCCATGGCCAGCGGTCTTCAGACGGCCCGGAAGGTGGATGCCTACCTCAAGGGACTTTAGAAGATAAACGTCTTCTCCAGCCAGTAGCAGATGATACCGGCGAGGTAGCCTACGAAGGCAATCCATGTTACCTTCTTCATGTACCAGCCGAAGGTGATCTTCTCCAAGCCCATCACCACTACACCGGCAGCGGAGCCGATGATGAGCATCGAGCCACCCACACCGGCACAGTAGGCCAGCAACTGCCAGAAGATGCCGTCGACAGCCATGTCGCCGGCAGCCTGAACGGGATACATGCCCATGCAGCCTGCCACGAGGGGCACATTGTCGACGATGGATGAGAGTACACCGATGATACCAGTCACGAGGTAGTGGTTACCCTCAAAGACGGTGTCGAGCGTCTGGCCCAGCAGCGTCAGTACGCCGATGGTCTCCAGACAGGCCACAGCCATCAGGATACCGAGGAAGAAGAGGATGGTGTCCATGTCGATGCGTGACAGCATCTTCGACACGCGCTTCTGAGTGCCACGGTTGTCGGCGGTGTCCTCACTCTCCTGGTGGATGCTGGTATAGAATATCTCGGTCACTGTCCACAGTACGCCGAGCACCAGCAGGATGCCCACGAACGGCGGCAGGTGGGTGATGGTCTTGAAGATGGGTACGAAGATGAGGCCTCCCACGCCAAGGAAGAAGATGATCTTGCGCTGCTTGGCAGATAGTCCGTCGCTCTCCTCAATGACGGCGGTCTCCTGTACTGGTGCCAGATTGCCTTTCAGCGACAGTGAGAGGATGTAAGCCGGTATGACCATTGACACAACTGAGGGGATGAATATCTCCATGATGACGCCGGCAGCGGTGATGACGCCCTTGTTCCACAGCATGATGGTGGTTACGTCGCCGATGGGTGAGAATGCGCCGCCACTATTGGCAGCAATCACCACAAGTGCGGCATAGATGATGCGGTCCTGGTGGTCGCTGACCAGCTTGCGGAGGATCATAATCATCACGATTGAGGTGGTCAGGTTGTCGAGGATGGCCGAGAGGATGAACGTCATGCAGGCAATGCGCCACAGCAATGCCCGTTTCGACTTGGTCTGCAGCGTGTCGCGTACAAAGTTGAAACCGCCATTCTGGTCCACGAGTTCCACGATGGTCATGGCGCCCATGAGGAAGAAGAGGGTAGTGGCGGTGGAACCCAGATGGTGCTCGATGACCCCGCTGACAGCCGAGGCGATGTTGTCGCCTGTGGCACCGGCGACATAGCTGCCCGGATCCATCATGAACAGGGTCCAGGTGGCAACGAACATGAGCAAGGCGATGGCAGCCTTGTTGATCTTTGTCACGCTCTCGATGGCTATGCAGAAATAGCCGATACAGAAAACGATAACGATTGCAATTGTTAAAGTAGACATAATGTTATTTGTTTTAATTGTTTTAGTTCCTAAATCGCGTTGCAAAGGTAGGAAATAATTATGAATTATGAATTATGAATCATGAATAATTTTCCCGGATAGCAAAAATTCTTGGGGAAAAATCATATTTTATTGGTGCGAATAGGAAAAAATTGTCTAACTTTGCAGCAGAATCATCAATAACTACTTAAAATTATGGAATCCAAGAAATATTTCTTCGCCGTAGACCTGGGTGCTACCAGCGGCAGAACCATCATCGGAACGATCAACGACTCAAAGTTCGAATTGGAGGAGGTGACCCGTTTCCCCAACAACCTGATAGAGCAGGGCGGACATTTCTACTGGGACATCTATGCCCTGTATTTCGAGATTATCAAGGGACTGAAGGAGGTGGCTCGCCGTGGACTGGAAATCACCAGCATCGGTATCGACACTTGGGGCGTCGACTTCGTGTTTATTGGCGACGACGGCGCTATATTAAGGAATCCGCGTGCCTATCGCGATCCTATTACGTTTGATGCGATGGATGATTACCTGAAGCACGTCATCTCGAAGAAGGAGGTCTATGACGTGACTGGTATCCAGTTCCTGAATTTCAACAGTATCTTCCAACTCTACGCCATGAAGCGTGAGGGTAACTCTGCCTTCATGAATGCACAGAAGATACTCTTCGTGCCCGATGCCCTGAGCTGGATGCTGACGGGCAACGAGGTGTGTGAATATACCATCGCCTCTACCTCGCAGTTGCTCGACCCCCGTACGAAGCAGCTCGACGAGCGACTGCTGGCCTCGCTGGGGCTGACGCGCTCAAAGTTTGGTAAGATGGTGAACCCTGGCACTTGTATCGGTGTGCTCACTGATGAAGTACAGAAACTCACGGGGCTGGGTGCCGTGCCGGTGATTGCTGTGGCTGGTCACGATACGGGCTCCGCCGTGGCTGCCGTACCTGCCAAGGATGAGAAGTTTGCCTATCTCAGCAGTGGAACATGGAGCCTCATGGGTATCGAGACGAAGGACGCCATCATCAGCGAACTGAGTTACGAGCGCAACTTTACCAATGAGGGAGGTATCGAAGGCACGACGCGCTTCCTGAAGAACATCTGCGGCATGTGGCTCTATGAGCGCTGTCGCCTGGAGTGGATATCCAGTGGTGAGAGGTTAGAGGTGAGAGGTGAGAGTATACCTTTGAGCGAAGTAAGCCATCCTGAACTGCAGGGCTCGGCCATGCAGGTGGAGCCGTTCCGCTCTATCATCAATCCCGACGACCAGTTGTTTGCTGCCCCGGCTTCAATGATTGGGGCTATCCAGCAGTACTGTCGCAAGACCAACCAGCCTGTGCCTGAGACACCGGCAGAGATATGCCGTTGTATCTTCGACTCTCTGGCCCTGCGCTATCGGCAGGTATTCCAGTGGATGCAGGAGTTTGCGCCCTTTAAGTTGGAAGTGCTCCACATCATCGGTGGGGGTAGCCTGAACAAATATCTGAATCAGTTTACGGCCAACTCTACAGGGGCTACCGTGCTTGCCGGACCTCAGGAGGGTACTGCCATCGGCAATATCATGCTGCAGGCCAAGGCTGCGGGACAGGTGAAGGACATCTGGGAGATGCGTCAGATCATTGCCAATAGTCTTGAACTCGTCAAGTACGAGCCTCAGGACAAGGCGGCATGGGATGCAGCTTTCGACAAATATCTGCGGATTACGAAACAATAATTTATTAGGGACAAAAATCTTCAAAAATCTAACCCGAAGAATTTAGTGACAGAAAGATACCTTTATGACTATATTAAGGGATCTTATGAATATGTGACAAAGAAAAGAGATTTCGTGTAAGATTTTTGTAGATTTTTGTCCAAAAGAGAAAAAGTATTATTAACATTATAAATTTTTTGTATTATGGCAAAACCATTAGTAGAAACCAAAGCAAAGGTAGGTGTATTCTCAATCGCCCTGCAGGCGTACCTGCCACAGTTCCCACAGCTCGTTCCTAACTTCGAGCAGCAGTATGCAGACTTCAAGAAGACCCTGCCCGACACCATCGAGATTATCGACGGCGGCATGGTGACCACCAAGGAGCAGTCGATGGCCGCTGGCGATAAGTTCCGCGCTGCCGATGTCGACCTGGTTATCCTGCAGATGCTCACCTACTGCACCTCCTACAACATGCTTCCGGCCGTGCGCGACCTCGACGTGCCCGTGGTCATCGTCAACGTGCAGAAGAAGCTCGCCCCCGACTACGAGCACACCGACATCCCCATCTGGCTGGGCGACCTCTATGCCTGTGGAGCTATCGGTGAGATGGTGGCTGACCTGAACCGTGCCGGCAAGCGCTCGGCTGTGATTACCGGTGTCGTAGAAGGCGGTGATCCCGAGGTACAGCGTGAGATTGAGGACTGGTGCCGTGCCGCTCAGGTGCGCCGTCGCTTCCGCGATACCAATATCGCCCAGATCGGTCGTCCGTATCCTGGCATGATGGACCTCTATATCGACGAGACCAACCTCTACCACCGTATGTTTGTCTATACCAAGCAGTTCGACTGGGAGCAGATGTGGGCCATCGCCGACAACATCACCGATGAGGAGGCCATCCGCGCCAAGGCTCAGGACATCCTCGACACCTTCGAGATTGAAGGCGGCGGTACCATCGAGAAGGTATGGGATATGGCCAAGTACGTTGTTGCCTTCGAGCAGTGGGTGAAGGATGAGAAGCTCGGCATGATCGCCTCACACTATGCAGGCTTCGCTCAGGGTGTGGCCGGCAAGCTCGACTCGATGCTGATTCCTGCATTCTCGATGCTCATCAAGCAGCACACGGCCTGCGCCGTCGAGGGCGATATGAAGGTGGCTATGGCCATGTCGATTCTGAAGACCATCTCGGGCACAGGTACGCTGGCTGAGATGTATTCTATCGACTTCCCGAAGGACATCTGCATCATCGGCCACTCCGGCTCTGGTGACTTCGACATCTCTCAGGCCCACAAGCCTACGATGAAGATCGTGCCCGTGTTCCACGGCAAGACTGGCGGCGGCTATCTGACACAGTTCTATCCTCCCACAGGTCCTGTGACCTATCTCGCCATCACCCAGGATGCCAACGGCGTGTTCAAGTTCGTGGCTGCCGAGGGCATCAACGAGGAGGGTCCCATCTTCATGTTCGGCGATACCAACATGCGCACCAAGTTCTCACTGCCTTGCCGTGAGTTCGTCAACAAGTGGAGCGAGGCCGGTCCTACCCACCACATGGCAGCCGCTGTGGGTCACCACATCGACACCATCCTCAAGGTGGCTAAGATCCTCAACATTGAGTGTGACGTCGTTTGCAGATAAAAGATGGATATCATTATCGGATTACTCATCATCGCCATCGGCGCATTCTGCCAGTCGAGTTGCTACGTACCTATCAATAAGATAAAGGATTGGTCGTGGGAGTCGTATTGGATTATCCAGGGCGTGTTCGCATGGCTGGTGCTGCCGTTCCTCGGTGCCCTGTTGGCTGTGCCTGAAGGCCAGTCGCTGTTCGGACTCTTCGGCAGTGCTCCGTCGTTCAACGTGTGGATGACCATCTTCTTCGGTGTGCTCTGGGGTGTCGGTGGCCTGACGTTCGGACTGTCGATGCGTTACCTTGGTGTGGCCCTCGGACAGTCGATAGCGCTTGGCACCTGTGCTGGGCTTGGCACTATCATGGGACCTGTGCTGCTCAATATCTTCTTCCCAGAGTTGAATGCCCTCGACTCTCTCACCTTTGCCGTGATTCTCGGTGTGGTGGTGACCCTCATCGGCATCGCCATTATCGGCGTGGCCGGAAGCATGAAGGCCAACTCGCTCTCTGAGGAGGAAAAGAAGGCGGCAGTCAAGGACTTTAACTTCCCCAAGGGACTGGCCATCGCTCTGTTGGCTGGTTTTATGAGTGGTTGCTTCAACGTAGGTCTGGAGTTCGGTAAGGATATCAACTTCGGAGAACTCACTGACCCGATGTTCCGCACATTGCCTGCCACCTTCCTCGTGACCTTCGGCGGATTCCTGACGAATGCCATCTATTGCTTCTATCAGAACCAGGTGAACAAGACCTGGGGCGACTATGGCAAGACGGCTGTCTGGGGCAACAATCTGCTGTTCTGTCTGTTGGCTGGTGCTCTGTGGTATTCGCAGTTCTTCGGACTGGCCCTTGGCAAGGGATTCCTGACGGAGTCGCCGACACTGATGACGCTCTCCTTCTGCATCTTGATGGCCCTCAATGTGGTGTTCTCCAATGTCTGGGGCATCATTCTCAAAGAGTGGAAGGGATGTTCACAGAAGACCATCTGTGTGCTCATCTGTGGTATTGTGGTTCTAGTCATTTCATGCTTCTTGCCACAGCTGGTATAGGAGATTTTACGGAATAACAGTAAAAAATCCCGAAATCGCTTGGAGGTTTCGGGATTTTTTCTTACCTTTGCGCCAGAATCTTAGGTGTAACCCTTAATTTAATTAGTATGAAAAAGAATCTTTTGATTTCTATTGCCGCAGTATGTGGTTTGTCGACTCTGTGCAGCTGTCACGGAGATGTGTTGAATGTTGATGCTCAGGAGCCTGAGCCGACGAGTGTACTCCATGTGTTCACTCGAAGTGCTGATCCTACGCTGGCTGAGAATGTCCCCACGCCAGTCAGCCTCTATGTGTTTAATGCCAGTAATACGTGTGTCGGCTTATTGTCTGATGTCAGCCAGAATGCCTTGGTGCCTGTTGCTGGCGGTACCTACGACATTTATGCTGTTGCAGGCGTGGATGCGTCACTCTACAGCATGCCCACTAAGGATGAGGCGCAGAAGACGAGTCCCCTGACGCTCAAGTCGGAACAAAAGCAAGGCGATCTGATGACATCGCATGCCACCGTGACCGTAGCTGATGCTGAGGAGCATAATCTGACGCTCTCGCTGACACGGGCGGTGTCAGGTGTCAAGCAGATTACCATCAAGAAGGTGCCTACTGGTGTGACTGCCGTCAGTGTCTCTGTGGCTCCGCTTTATGAAACTCTGCTATTGGACGGGACGTATAGTGGGACAAACGGGAGGTGTACTATTGATCTGGTGAAGGCTGAAGACGGTACCACATGGAGCTTCTCCGAGGACGAAACGGGTACGTTCCTGTTCCCCTCTGTCGACAAGCCGACAATTACGGTCAATTTCACTACTGCATCAAGTACCACGAGCTATTCCTATGCCGCCGATCAAAAGCTGGAGGCCAATCACAAGTTGACGATTGATGCTACCTATACTGAGCAGGCCAAGCTGGCTATCTCTGGCACAATCAGTGGCTCGGAGTGGGGTGATGACACGGCTATTACCTTCGAGTTCGATGAAAACAGTGCCACGGGGACTACGTCAGGTGGTTCTGATACCGGAGGCGAAAGTGGTAGCGGAGAAACTGGAAGCGGTGATAATACCGGAGGTGGTGATAATACCGGAGGTGGTGATAATACCGAAGGTGGTGAGACTACTGGTGGAAGCGAGACCTCGCAGACCGTGGAACTGCCGGCTGTTGGTAGCACGTATAAAGGGAACTATGTTCTGAGCGTGGATGAAACAACGAATCAGATCCTTGTATTTTCGTCGGTAGATAAGGAGATGAAAATAAATCCAAGTTCGACAGATGCTGAAACTGCCTTAGCAACTCTTAATGAAGAATTGCAATCATGGGCAGTGGAGTCTACGTGGGAATGGCGTATTCCTACGTATTCTGAATTAGAGATAATTGTTAATCAAAAAAAGGAAATATCTGATACATATGGAAAAGAATGTGCATATGGTAACACTGGTGTAAAAATGTATTGTTTTGATAAGCAAGGGAATTTGTCCTGTATGCTTCAGAGCTCCACGTCAGTTACTATTCAAAACTATAGTCTTTCCTCTACAAATACCGTCCTCCGCCCAGTGGCGACAGTGACGGTAACCGCATCCAATTAACGAAAGACGTCTAACGAGACTCTTTTTCCGGTTCACGGCCCCCGCCGCAGACATTGACGGCGGGGGCTGCAATCATTTACGGCGGGAGCCGCAAATATCAACCACGCCCGCTGCACGATGACTTTACCGTAAGGAAACTCCTACTTTCCTTACTGTAAACCCCCACTTTCCTTACTGCAAACTCAGCAAGTGGGTCAGAGTCCCCTGACCCAGGTTGCTGCCAAGCGGCATTTTCA
>DDQK01000007.1 GCA_002342665.1 Prevotella sp. UBA2444 | reverse complement strand
TACCTCTTCCGCATCATGCGCATCGTGGACGCAGTGAAGCAGATTCCCCAGATGGATCCTGGTATCGGTATGAAGACTCCCAAATAATTAAGTATACATTTATATTATATTACAATATAATATAAATATAAGATTTGAATGCCATTAATTTGGTCAAAAACAACTTCATTGAACGCTAAACGCTAAACGCTAAACGCGTGAGTTCGCAAAAACGCGTCCGTCTCCAAATAATCAGTTGAAAATTTCCAGTTTTGGAATCTTTTTATTATCTTTGCAGCATCAACGAATTATAGTAACTTAAAACCAGTCATTATGAACAAACTATTGAAGAGTATTCTCGTTATGATGGCATTAGCCGTTGTCACTCCGGCTTCGGCACAGTTCGGTAATCTGATGAATGCAGCCAAGCGGAAAGCCAAAGAGGCGGTAAACAAGAAGTTGAACGAAGCAGTTTCGCAACCCGCGAAGCAGGTAAACAGCGGGGTGTCCGACAGTCCGAATGGTCAACCACCAGTCGCGCCTGCCGCTGGCGATGTCAGGTTCTCATATTCGACGGGTAGTCCGGCCGGCATCTGGCATCCGGCTACTAACACTTTTGAAAAATACGGGCGCACCTCATCCAACCAGCAGGTTTCGGAGTATTATGTTTTTCAGGAAGATGGTGCCGTGTTGTATGGCGGTGAGCACCAAGTGGGCAAGATCAATCCCGACGGGACGATGAGCAGCAACAAGACAGCCGACATCGCCTTCGACAAGTCCTCTGGTGAGGTGAAATGGAAAGGTCGGTGGATGGGCAAGATTGACAACCATGGCGGCATGTTCGTCTGCAACGAGCGGATGGTCAGTGCCGATAGTCCTATCGCTCCGGAGAAGGAGGCCTATATCCTGTTCTGTTTGATAGCCAACAATGACTTCCTGGCCGAATACCGTCAGAAGTTTGATGCTGCCAACGCCCAGATAGCGGAGCACCGGAAGGCACAGTTGGCTTCAGCCAAGGCCAATCAGGAAATGGAAGCTAGGTCGGGTGCTAAGATGATCCTGTGGAAGGGCGGCAGCACATTCGGTGAGATTCGTGGTGACGGCACCGTGATGATCAATGGCTCGTCACAGGGCAGGATAGAGTCCAATGGTGACATCCGCGTTGGCGGCAGTGTGGCTGGCCAGCTGCTTTCCGACGGCCAAGTGCGTAAGGGTGGCTCCATCGTGGGCCGTATCGACCAGAACGGCAAGGTGTGGCTAGGCGGCAGCGTGGCCGGTGAAATCAAGGCCAACGGAGAAGTGTGGAAGGGCGGCAGCAACGTGGCCCGCGTGCAGAACATGACTGACAGGCGCAAGGCAGCCATCATCTATTTCTTCGGCTTCTACCGCTATTGAAACAAGCATCATGCGACAGATAAAGGCTTGCAATACCTGCAGGCCTTTATTTTTCTTAATTTTCAAAAAAAAATATTTGGCGGTTTCGGAAAAAGTTTGTAATTTTGTAGCCAATATAATCGACTGACCTCAAAATGCCAAAGAGACTGAGACCGATAATGCTGCTGACAATGCTGACGCTCGCCCTCACGGTGAGTGCCGACATTCTCGGTTTTACGAAAGAGAAGCCCCTGCGATTCAGTCTCGATGACAACTATCCCCCGATGCAGTTTGTCGATGAAAAAGGTCGGCCCCGAGGTCGCGACGTGGTGTTTACCGACATTCTGATGGAGCGTCTTGGCATCCCCTTCGATTACGTGCCTAACTCATGGGAGAAAGTGGCCGACGACGTGATGAATGGGCGTTCCGACCTGGCGATGATGGTATTCTCGCCCTATCGCAAGGATAGCATCAACTATTCGCAGGCCGTGTTTCGCCTGTACTACCAGATCGTGTTCCGCAAGTCGAACCCCATCCACAACGGTCTGCGGGAGATCAGCGGCAAGACCATCGCCCTGATGAAGTCGCGCCCTATCATCGACACACTGTCACGCGCTGGCGCTAATCATGTGTTGGTACAAGACCTGCCCACGGCTCTTGAGGAACTGGCCGACGGGAAGTATGACGGTGTGATCTGCTTCCGTTATCAGGCGAAATACCTGATAGACCGCTACGGGCTGCATACGCTGCAGTGCAGCGATCTGACGCTGATGCCGCGCGAATACTGCTACGTTAGCCACAACAAGGCCCTCATCGATGCTATCGACCGCGAACTGGAGAAGATGGAAGATGAGGGTGTCACAGAGGAAGTGTACGACTATATCATGAACAGTTTCGACCGTCTGATCATCCCCGCTTGGGTGTGGTATCTGCTGGCCGGACTATTGCTGGTATCGCTGCTGGTGATAATCTTCATCCAGCGTAGAAGCAGGAAGCGCATCCAGGAGGAGATGCAGCGCGCCCAACAGAGTGAGCAACTGAAGGACGTGTTCCTGAGCAACCTGAGCCATGCACTGCGCACACCGCTGAACGCCATCATCGGATTCACCGATCTGCTGATGACGGTGCCTCGCGGGGAGATGCCCGAAGAAGAGGAGAAAAACCTGCTGCGACTGGTGAACCAGAACGGACAGCAGCTTTTGCATATGATCAGCCAGTTGCTGTCGCTCTCGGACATTGCAGGCAAGCAACAACTGTTTGAGCGCCGCGAGACCGATATCCAGGCGGAGATGCACAAGATGGCCGACGATGCAAGGCGGCATCTGCACGGAGGCGTGCAGCTGGAAGTGGTCGACCCCATCGGAGGCATGTATGCCATGCTCGATGACAAACTGCTCAGACTGGTGACGGCGAGCCTGTTGGAGAATGCTGTTCAGCACACCCGTGAGGGTAAGGTCACGCTGTTCTATTGTGCCAAGAATGGTGGCCTCTACGCTGAGGTGAGAGACACGGGCTATGGGTTGCCCGAGGACCTGCGAGGTAACATCTTCGCCCTGCTGTCGGACAAGAATACCTATCTGGGTGAGAACACCCCGGGACTGGGACTGAGCATCTGCAAGGCAGTGCTTGACAAGGGGAACGGTCAGATTGGTGTGCGTGACAACGATGTCGACGGCCAGGGCACAATCTTCTGGTACTGGGCACCGGTGGAAATATTGAAAAATAAGAAAACAGAAAAAAAGAGGGATTCATGACGCTGATAATCGTACTAATGCTGATTCTGGGCTATCTGCTGATAGCAACGGGCCACCTGACAGGGGTGAACAAGGCTGCCATCGCCATGTTTATCGGTACTGTGGGATGGGTGGTGTATATCTGCTGGGGTACCGACTTCGTGATGGCTCAGCATCCTCACGACTACACAGAGTTCCTGGCAGGCGAGGAGGCATCGAGCAGTGCTGTGAAGGAGTTTATACGCCACGAGATATTCCTCGGCTACGTGGGGCGCGCAGCGAGCATCGTGATGTTCCTGCTGGCCACGATGACCATCATCGAAATATTGAACAACAACGGTTGTTTTGATTTTGTGAAGAAGTGGATCAAGACGCGCAACTCTAAGCGGTTGCTATGGACCATCACGCTGGCCACCTTCGTCATCTCGGCCAATCTCGACAATCTGACAACGGCCACGATGATGCTTGTGGTGATGCGTGAGATCGTGCAGAACCGTCAGCAGCGCATGCTCGTAGGCTCGGCTATTGTGATTGCTGCCTGCTGTGGTGGTTGCTTCACCGTGATTGGCGACCCCACGGGACTGTTGCTTTGGGAGAAGGGTGCCGTGACGGCCACCCGCTTCTCGGCCTATCTGGCTCTGCCTGCTATACTGGCATGGGTCATACCGACGATACTCATCAACCGTGAATTGCCTGAACGGCTCGATACCCAGTGGTCGCCGATGCCCTATCGCGGCGACGACACAAACCTGAACAACTGGCAGCGCATCGTGATGCTCTTCGTGGGTATCGGCGGACTGTGGTTCATACCCACCTTCCACAACATAACCCGTCTGTCGCCCTTCCTCGGGGCCCTGTGTGTGCTGAGTGTGCTGTGGGTGGTCAACGAAGCCTTCAACCGTAAGCTGATGCTGGCAGACCGGCTGACAGAGCGCCGCATGCCACAGGCCCTGCAGTACGGTGCTATCCAGCAGATGCTCTTCGTAATGGGCATCATGCTCGGAATGGGGGTGATGACCGAAACAGGCGTGCTGGGCGATGTGTCGGCCTGGATAGACTACAATATCCACAACGTGTGGGTGGTGGGACTGCTGTCTGGAATGCTCAGTGCCATCGTAGACACGTTTACCATTGCCATTTCCGACATCTCACTCTATCCGGTGCTGACAGACTCACAGACGGCACTCTGGGCCGACTCCGACTATATGAGCAACTTCACCGTCAACGGCACCTACTGGCTGATCGTGGCCTATGCAACGGCAGCTGGCGGCTGCCTGCTCTCGGTGGGCTCCGCGAGCGGCATCGCCCTGATGAAGATGGAGCAGGTGAGGCTTGGCTGGTATCTGAGGCATGTGTCGCCGAAGATGCTGTTGGGCTGGATCATAGGTATGATCGTCCTCTGGCTGGAAATCTATCTATATAACTAAAATATTATAAGGTGTATGACAAAGATTAAGACAATCGGAATACTCACCTCGGGAGGTGATGCTCCAGGTATGAATGCAGCCATTCGTGCGGTGACGCGCGCAGGTATCTACAACCAGTTTAACATCAAGGGTATCTATCGTGGTTACGACGGACTCATCAAGGGTGAAGTGAAGACGTTCACAACGGAGAACGTGAGCGGTATCATCACCCGGGGCGGAACAATCCTGAAGACAGCCCGCTCGAAGGAGTTTATGACAATGGAAGGTATGCAGAAGGCCTATGAGACCTGTCAGAGGGAAGAGATCGACGCACTGGTGGTGATCGGCGGTAATGGTTCGCTGACGGGTGCCCGTAACTTCGGCATGGAGTTCAACTTCCCCGTTATCGGTCTGCCCGGCACTATCGACAACGACCTCTACGGTACTGACTCCACCATCGGCTACGACACTACGATGAATACCATCATGGACTGCGTGGACCGTATCCGCGATACGGCCAACTCTCACGAGCGCATCTTCTTCGTGGAGGTGATGGGCCGTGACGCAGGCTTCCTGGCACAGAACTCAGCCATCGCCTGCGGAGCTGAGGCAGCCATCATACCGGAAGAGATGATGGAGGAAGACCAGCTGGCTGCCTTCATGGGCCGCGGCATCCGTAAGTCGAAGAAATCGTGTATCGTAATCGTGTCGGAGAGTCCCAAGTGCGGTGCCCTCTACTATGCAGACCGTGTGAAGAAGGAGTTCCCCGAGTTCGACGTGCGTGTGTCGATCCTGGGTCACCTGCAGCGTGGTGGCTCACCCTCAGCTCACGACCGCATCCTGGCCAGTCGCACGGGTGTGGGAGCCATCGAGGCCATCATCCAGGGTCAGCGCAACGTCATGGTTGGCGTGCGCAACAACGAGGTGGTCTATGTGCCCTTCTCAGAGTGTATCCGTACCGACAAGCCTTTCAACAAGAAGCTCATCAGAGTGCTTGACGAACTGAGCATTTAGCCTATGCCTGAGATTAAGAAGATAGTGCTGACGGGTGGGCCGTGTGCAGGAAAGACCACAGCCCTGGTGAAGATCACGGAGTATTTCTCCGGATTCGGCTACAAGGTGTTCAATGTGCCTGAGGTGCCAACGATCTACAGTACGGCGGGGTGGAACTACCTGACGCCCAACCGTCAGCTCTACTATCAGGGAGAGCGTGCCATCCTGGAGACCCAGCTGGCGTTTGAGGATCAGTTTCTTAAAATGGCGGAAGTCTGCGAGAAACCAGTGCTGATTGTCTGCGACCGTGGAGCGATGGACATCTCGGCCTATATGACTCCCGAGATGTGGGAAGACATCACGCAGAAAGCTGGCACCAACTCCAACGAGCTGCGAGACCGCTATGATGCCGTGCTGCACCTCGTCTCGGCAGCTGATGGTGCCGAACAATACTACACGACGGCGACTAATGCCACCCGTTATGAACAGATGAACGAGGAAGGCCTTCGTATTGCCCGAGAACTGGACAAGAAGGTAATCAATGCCTGGACAGGTCATCCGCATCTGAGGGTAATCAACAATCATGACGACTTTGAGAACAAGCTGAACCGTGTCATCACGGAGATAGCCAAGGTCGTGGGGCTGCCGCAACCCGTGCAGGACGAGCGCGTATATCGTGTGGAAATCATCGGCGACATCCCTGAGTGCAGTGAGAGCGACATCACCCAGACTTATCTGGTGGCCGAGCCTGGCTGCGAGGTGCGCCTGCGTCGGAGGGAGTGGAAGAGTAAGGTGATCAATATCCATCGCACCACGAAGCACCTCTCCGACAAGGAGGTGATAGAGACGGAGCGACAGGTGAACAACAACCTCTATGAGCAGATGCTGCAACAGGCCGATCCTTATCGTGTGACCATCCGCAAGCGGCGCAAGAGCCTCATCTGGAAAGGCCAGTACTTCCAGATAGACACCTTCCTGCAGCCCGTTGACAACCTGGTGCTGCTAGAGACGAAAGGTGTGACGGCACAGGAGACAGTCAATTTCCCGCCGTTCATCAGAGTGCTGGAAGAGGTCACGGGCAACAAGCGCTACTATAACTATAACATCGCACTGCGTAAGTAAAAGAACATGATAGGATAAAATGTTGGCGAATCATGACGATTTAGCCACATTAAGTGTCTAATATGACCGTTTTTGCAAATATTTCAGCAAAAAGTTTTTTTGTTTGGGAAATAATTAGTATCTTTGCAATCGGCTTAAAAACTTAAAACAAGAAGCAATAACTTAAATATTAACAGCGTATGTCACAAATTACAGGACACATTTCGCAGATCATCGGCCCGGTAATCGACGTCTATTTCGACACTGAAGGCCAGGATGCGGAGAAAGTGTTGCCGAAAATCTACGATGCCCTTCGCATTGACCGTGGTGACGGGCGCGACCTGATTGTCGAGGTGCAGCAGCACATCGGCGAGGATACGGTGCGCTGCGTGGCTATGGACAATACCGACGGACTGCACCGCGGACTGGAGGCGATCCCCATGGGCTCACCAATCGTGATGCCTTCAGGCGATCAGATTAAAGGTCGAATGCTGAACGTGATCGGACAGCCTATCGACGGTATGAAACAACTCGATATGCAAGGCGCATATCCCATCCATCGCGAGGCTCCCACCTTCGAAGAACTTTCTACAAAGAAGGAAATCCTTGCTACTGGTATCAAGGTGATCGACCTGTTGGAGCCCTATATGAAGGGTGGTAAGATTGGTCTGTTCGGTGGTGCCGGCGTGGGAAAGACGGTGCTCATCATGGAGTTGATCAACAACATCGCAAAGGGCCACAACGGATTCTCAGTGTTCGCCGGAGTTGGAGAGCGCACCCGTGAGGGTAACGACCTGATCCGTGAGATGATTGAGTCGGGCGTTATCCGCTATGGCGAGAAATTCCGCCAGGCCATGGACGAAGGTAAATGGGACCTGAGCCTCGTTGACCCTGAGGAACTGAAGAAGAGCCAGGCCACACTGGTCTACGGCCAGATGAACGAGCCTCCCGGTGCGCGCGCTTCGGTGGCCCTCTCTGGACTGACGGTGGCCGAAGGTTTCCGTGATGGAGGAGGTAAGGATGGCGGAGCTGCCGATATTCTGTTCTTCATCGACAATATCTTCCGTTTCACACAGGCTGGTTCTGAGGTGTCGGCTCTGCTGGGCCGTATGCCTTCTGCCGTAGGTTATCAGCCGACGCTGGCTTCGGAGATGGGCTCGATGCAGGAGCGCATCACTTCTACCAAGTCGGGTTCTATCACTTCGGTACAGGCTGTGTATGTGCCTGCCGACGACTTGACTGACCCTGCTCCCGCAACAACCTTCACTCACCTCGACGCTACGACGGTGCTCGACCGTAAGATTGCTGAGCTCGGTATCTATCCGGCCGTGGATCCGCTGGGTTCTACCTCTCGTATCCTCGATCCGCTGATTGTGGGTAAGGCACACTATGACTGCGCCCAGCGCGTGAAGCAGATCCTGCAGCGCTATAAGGAGTTGCAAGACATCATCGCCATCCTCGGTATGGACGAACTCTCTGATGAGGATAAGCAGACGGTGAATCGTGCACGCCGCGTGCAGCGCTTCCTCTCCCAGCCGTTCTCCGTGGCTTCGCAGTTCACGGGTCTGCCTGGTGTGATGGTGCCTATCGAAGATACAATCAAGGGCTTCAACGCTATCCTCGACGGTGAGGTGGACGACCTGCCTGAGCAGGCATTCCTCAACGTTGGTACTATCGAAGATGCGAAGGAGAAGGCGAAGAAACTTCTGGAAGCTGCAAAAGGGTAATTCGTAATTCAAAATTATCATTTACAATTATGTTGCAACTGAAGATTGTTTCGCCCGAAAAGATTGAGTTTGACGGAGAGGTCGAGAGCGTCCTCGTTCCAGGCACGATGGGGCAGTTTGAGATTCTGAACGATCATGCACCGATAATCTCTACATTGCAGAAAGGCATTGTGGAGTATGGCACCAAGGAGGGAAAGGTTAGCCTGAATATCCTCGGTGGGTTCGTGGAAGTGAAGAAGAACGAAGTGTCGCTCTGCGTGGAAGTCTGCGAATAAGACTTATTGAGACAAAATGAACATCGGCAAGACTGCCTTAATATATAATAAGGTGTTGATCTGCATCCTTGCAGGTCTGACCGTGCTGGGGTTGCTGACAATGCAACTGACGGGCCTTTCGGTCCTGCTTTATCCCATGGTCATCTCGGTAGTCTTCAGTTTCGTCTGCGGTTGGGCGTATATACAGGGATGGAAAACAATAGCCCGTCGCGCTCCCGAGTCGATGCCCAAGTACTATCTGGCAGGTTCTGCCTTCCGTCTGATGGCAGCAGCCATCGTGCTTCTGGTCTACTGTGTCGTAGAAAGGCACGACATTCAGACTATCAAGTGGTTTGCCATCGTGTTCATCGTCTATTATATCGTCACTCTCGTTTTCGATGCCGTATTCTTTGCAAAAGTAAGTAAAAACAGTAACAAATGAAACAAGTAAGATCAATATTCCTGCTGCTGGTGCTGCTCTGTTCGTCGATTCCCGGTTTCTCTCAGGAGGCTGAGAAAGAGGAGGGTGGGGTGCACCTGAAGGAGATATTGTTTGGTCACGTGCAGGATTCCTATATGTGGCATGTCACTGACATCGGCGGCAAACCTCTGATTATCCATCTGCCCATGATCTTCTACTCGCAGCATTCCGGCTTCCATGTGCTCTGCTCATCACAGTTTGAGCACGAGCCCAACGCGGAACTCCTGCGTGCTGGAGAAGGGTCGGCAGAAGGCTTCTACATTCAGGGCGCTGAAGATGAGAAGGGACGCATTGTGGAGCGTGTGGGCAGCGACCTGGTGCCCGTCTGCTTCGACATCAGTATCACCAAGACAGTGTTGGTGCTTTTTATCAATGCCATCCTTCTGCTGTGCTGCATCCTGATGGCTGCCCGCTGGTGCAAGAAGCACAAGGTGGACGATCCTGCGCCGAAGGGCTTTACTGGCCTGATCCACATGTTTGTGATGACTGTCTACAATGACATGATTAAGCCGTCGCTGGGCGACGAGGCGCCGAAGTATGCGCCCTACCTGATGACGTGCTTCTTCTTTATCTTCATCACCAACATCATGGGTGTGATGCCGTTCCCACCAGGTGGCGGCAATCTGACCGGCAATATCACCTGTACGATGTTCCTTGCCCTGTGCACGTTCCTCATCGTGAACGTCACCGGAACCAAGGCCTACTGGAAGGAAATCTTCTGGGGTGAGGTGCCCTTGTGGCTCAAGTTCCCTGTGCCCCTCATGCCGTTCATCGAGTTTTTCGGTATCTTTACGAAACCGATAGCCCTGATGATACGACTTTTCGCTAATATGCTGGCTGGCCACGTGATAGCCATCTCGCTCTCATGCATCATCTTCATCATGTTCGCCTTGGGCGGCGTACTGGGTAATGTGCTGGGTACGGTGATGACTCCCGTGAGCGTCTTCCTGAGTATCTTTATGATGCTGCTTGAAGTGCTGGTATGCTACATCCAGGCGATGGTATTCACGATGCTCTCTGCTGTGTTCATCTCGATGTCGCACGTCAAGGAGCATCATGCTTAAGAAAAAAAGATTAAACATTAATAACAATTTAAAAACTTTAAGATTATGATTTCATTATTATTAGCAGCAGATGCACTCGCAAAGCTCGGTGCTACTGTAGGTGGTGGTTTGGCAGTTATCGGTGCAGGTATTGGTATCGGTCGTATTGGTGGTCAGGCAATGGACGCTATGGCTCGCCAGCCGGAGAAGATGGGTGGACTCCAGAGTTCGATGATTCTGGCAGCAGCCCTGGTTGAGGGTGCTACGTTCCTCGCACTTGTGATCTCTATCCTCGCCCTGTTCGTATAATCTGTAAAACAGCGTACGTATGTCATTAATAACCCCTGATTTTGGACTCTTTTTCTGGATGACCGTCGTCTTCCTGGTGGTCCTCTTCATCCTGTGGAAGTATGGATTCCCAGTGATAGTGAAGATGGTCGACGAGCGGAAGGCTTTCATCGACGAGTCGCTGCGCAAGGCCCACGAGGCCAACGAGCGGCTGGCGAACATCCAGAAGGAAGGTGAATCCATCCTTCAGGAGGCTCGCGAGAAGCAGGCACAGATCCTCAAGGAGGCAGCCGAGACTCGCGATGCCATCGTAGAGAAGGCTCAGGACAAGGCGAGACAAGAGGGCGTCCGCCTGCTTGACGATGCGCGTGCAGCCATCGAGCAGGAGAAGAAAGCCGCTATTGCCGACATCCGCAAGCAAGTCGCTACGCTGAGCGTTGAAATCGCCGAGAAGGTACTCAAGCAGAATCTGAAGGACGACAAGGCGCAGATGGATTTGATTGAACGTATGCTGGATGAAGTTTCTTCTAAATAAGTAATTGCGTATGGATATAGGAGTCATATCGGTCCGTTATGCCAGGGCTTTGCTCAAGAGTGCTACGGAGGCGAAGATCGAGACGGGTGTCTACGAAGAGATGCAGACGCTGGCCAAGACCTATGCCGAGGTGCCACAGTTGCGGCATACGATTGACAACCCGATGCTCTCTAAGGACAAGAAGCAGGAGCTGTTGCTGACAGCCGTCGGTAATTCTCCCAGCGACCTGACCAAGGCCTTCGTCGGACTCGTGCTGAAGGAAGACCGTGAGAACGTGATGCAATTCATCGCTAATTCATACGTCACCCTTTACCGCCAACAGAAGAACGTCATTCGTGGCAGACTCATCACTGCCACTGCCGTATCGCCTGCTACAGAGCAGAAGATGCGCCAGATGGTGGAGAGCAAGACTAATGGAACTGTGGAGTTTGAAACTGAGGTGAACCCCGACATCATCGGAGGCTTTATCCTCGAATACGACACTTATCGTATGGATGCGAGTGTCAAATCGAAGCTCAATAGCATTCTTAATACACTTAAAAAGTAATAAACAATGTCAGATAAGATTAAACCAAGCGAAGTGTCCCAGGTGCTGCTTGACCAGTTGAAGGGCATCTCCAACGCGGAGAAGTTCGACGAGGTGGGTACCGTACTGACCGTCAGTGATGGTGTGGCCCGCATCTACGGACTCCGCAATGCTGAAGCCAACGAACTGCTGGAGTTTGAGAACGGCACGATGGCCATCGTGATGAACCTGGAAGAGGACAACGTGGGTTGCGTGCTTCTGGGTACCACGTCGGGCATCAAGGAGGGTATGGTCGTCAAGCGTACGAAGCGTATCGCCTCTATCCGCGTGAACGACAACATGCTGGGCCGTGTAATCAATCCGCTGGGACAAGCCATCGACGGCAAGGGAGACATCGACCTGAGCAATGCCTTCGAGATGCCACTCGACCGCAAGGCTCCGGGTGTGATCTACCGTCAGCCAGTGAAAGAGCCGCTACAGACAGGTCTGAAGGCCATCGACTCGATGATCCCAATCGGGCGTGGACAGCGTGAGCTCATTATTGGCGACCGTCAGACGGGTAAGACCGCCATCGCCGTTGATACCATCATCAACCAGAAGAGTTTCTATGAGGCAGGCAAACCTGTCTATTGTATCTATGTAGCCATCGGTCAGAAGGCCTCTACTGTTGCTGCTCTTGTCAGCACGCTGCAGGAACACGGTGCCATGCCTTATACCATCGTTGTGGCTGCCACGGCTGCTGACCCTGCCGCTATGCAGTACTATGCACCGTTTGCCGGAGCTGCTATCGGAGAGTATTTCCGTGATCGCGGTCTGCCCGCACTTGTGGTCTACGATGACCTTTCGAAGCAGGCTGTGGCCTATCGTGAGGTATCACTGATCCTGCGCCGTCCCTCAGGACGTGAGGCTTATCCCGGTGATGTGTTCTATCTCCACTCTCGTCTGTTGGAGCGTGCTGCCAAGATGAACGAGCAGCAGGAGGTGGCTGAGCAGATGAACGACCTGCCGGAGTGCATGAAGGGTCATGTGAAGGGTGGTGGTTCGCTGACTGCGCTCCCCATTATTGAGACGCAGGCTGGTGACGTGTCCGCTTATATCCCGACGAATGTGATCTCTATTACCGATGGACAGATATTCCTGGAGAGTGACCTCTTCAACCAAGGTTTCCGTCCCGCTATCAACGTGGGTATTTCTGTATCACGTGTGGGCGGCTCGGCTCAGATCAAGTCGATGAAGAAGGTGGCTGGTACGCTGAAGATTGACCAGGCACAGTATCGTGAGCTTGAGGCCTTCTCGAAGTTCTCCAGCGATATGGATGCGGTGACGGCAATGACGCTTGATCGCGGTCGTAAGAACAACCAGCTGCTGATTCAGCCTCAGTATAGTCCAATGCCCGTGGGTGAGCAGATTGCTATCCTCTATTGCGGTGTTCACGGACTGATGCGCGAAGTGCCCATCGACAAGGTGCGTCAGTGTCAGGAACAATTCCTCGACAAGTTGCGTTCTGCAGCTCCCGATGTCATCGAGACGCTCGCCAGCGGCAAGATTGACGACGCCACGACTCAGAAGATCGAGGCCATCATGGCCGATATCGCCGGAACCTATAAATCCTGATAGCCTATGCCCAGCCTGAAAGAAATTAAAGGCCGCATAGCCTCAGTCAACTCGACGCGCAAGATCACGTCGGCTATGAAGATGGTGGCCTCCAGCAAACTGCATCATGCGCAGGTAGCTATTCAGAATATGCTGCCTTATGAGACGATGCTGGAGCACATCCTCAAGTCGTTTCTTGCTGCCGAGGCAGAAGCTCAGACAGTCTTCGATCAGGAGCGCCCAGTAAAGCGTGCTGCCCTTGTGGTGTTTACTTCCAACTCATCGCTCTGTGGCGGATTCAATGCCAATACGATCAAGCTGATGACGCATGTTGTCGACGCTTATGCAGAGGAGATTGGGCGTGAGAATGTGGAGATTTATCCGATAGGGCGCAAGGTTTACGAGAAGGCCAAGAAGATGGGGCTCAACGTTCAGGGCGAGTACTCTGCATTGGCCGACAAGCCCAACGTGGCGCAGTGCATCGAGATTGCGATGGAGCTGGGAAAGAAGTTCTACGATGGCGAGATTGACAAAGTGGAGCTTATCTATCACCATTTCAAGAGTGCAGGCTCGCAGGTGCTTACCCGTAAGACTTTCCTGCCTATTGATATTGAGTCGGAGTTGAAGGCAGACCATGAACGCGATCTGACAACAATTATAGCCACGAAGGAGAGCCAGGAGTATCTCAAGCAGAGAGGCGAACGGGAGAGCAACCGTCAGCAGGAAGAAGTGAAGCCGCTCAACGATAATTTCATCGTGGAGCCTGACATGGAGACCGTGCTCACCGAGCTCATCCCCAAGATGGCCCACCTGATGCTCTACACGGCCCTGCTCGACTCCAATGCTTCTGAGCATGCTGCCCGAATGGTGGCTATGCAGACGGCTACGGATAATGCCGACGAATTGCTTCGTGAACTGAATCTTCAGTATAACAAGAGTCGTCAGCAAGCTATTACAAGTGAACTTCTCGATATTGTCGGAGGTTCTGTCAACAACTAAAAAGGAAAGAGGTGCTTCTGAAAGCACCTCTTTCTGTTTCATGTATCTTCTGAGTGACTTTACTGCTTCAACAGATATTGCTTGAAGTCAGCAAAGTTCTTCGTCATCGGGACACTTTGCTTTTCGCCTTTCATAAAGGCAGCGAGACGATCGGGGATAGTGACATCGATGTTGAGGATCTCGTCCACCTTCTCCTTGAACTTGGCAGGATGAGCAGTTTCGCAGAACACACCGATTTCGCCTTCCTGCAATCCGTCGGCAAGGGCCTGATAGCCACAGGCTCCATGAGGGTCGAGCGTATAGCCCGTCTCGCGGTAGCACTGCTGCATGGTTTTACGAATCTGATCGTCTGAATAGGTGGCACCACTGATCAGTGAAGTGATGGCCTCGTGAGTCTTTTCAGGCGTGAGAGCACCATTCTGCGAATAGAGGTTCAGAATGCGTGCAAAGTTGGAAGGATCGCCCACGTCCATCGCATTGGCGAGTGTCTGTACAGAGGGCTTCGGCTCATACTTGCCTGAGAGCAGGTATTTGTAGAAGATGTCGTTGGCATTGTTGGCCGCAATGAAACGTTTCACGGGCAGTCCCATCTGGTGGCCGAAGAGTGCTGCGCAGATGTTGCCGAAATTGCCGGATGGCACGCACATCACGAGTTGCTCATTCTTGCCTTGCTGCTTCATACGGGCATAGGCGTTGAAGTAGTAGAAGGCCTGGGGCAGGAAGCGCGCCACGTTGATGGAGTTGGCTGATGTCAGTTTCATGTGATGATTCAGCTCCACGTCCATGAAAGCAGACTTCACAAGTGCCTGGCAGTCGTCGAATACACCGTCGACCTCTATTGCGGTAATGTTCTTCCCAAGCGTAGTGAACTGGCACTCCTGTATAGGGGATACTTTGCCTTTCGGATAGAGCACGTAGACGTGGATGCCGTCTACGCCCAGGAAACCGTTGGCAACAGCGGAGCCTGTGTCGCCAGAGGTTGCTACGAGTACGTTAACCTCTTCGCCTTTGTTTTCCTGACGAATGAAGTATTGTAGCAGACGGGCCATAAAGCGGGCACCTACGTCCTTGAAAGCCAGCGTGGGACCGTGGAACAGTTCCAGTGAGTAGATATTGTCGGTGACCTTGACGACAGGACAGTCGAAGGCCAGTGTATCGTATACGATATCGTGCAGCGCATCCGAATCCACATCTTCGCCAAAGAAGGCATTGGCCACTGTGTAGGCTAGTTCCTGAAACGACATCTTGTCGATATTCTCGAAGAAAGCCTTGGGCAGTTTGTTGATACGCTCAGGCATATAGAGACCGCGGTCTTCGGCCAGTCCCTTCACAACGGCTTTGTGAAGGTCGGCGATGGGAGCGCTGCCGTTTGTACTGTAATATTGCATGTTGGTGTGATTTACAAATGATTATTCGATAGACATGAGTGTCTGCATAAACTGATTCAGTCTGAGCAAGCCATAGGAGCCGCTGACACAGCTCACCTCATCGTAGTGCTGCACCTCGTCGGGCTTGATGCCACGATACCATATCAGGAATGGCACAGGCTGTCCTACATGGATACGCATCTCCACAGGAGTCAGATGGTCGGGGAGTACGGCGATGCATACAGGCTCATCCCATGTCTCCACTTCTTGGTAGATAGGTGCGATGAGTCGCTGATCCAGATAGCCGATGGTTTTCAGCTTCAGTTCGAGGTCGCCGTCGTGGCCAGCCTCGTCGCTGGCCTCCACATGTACGAACACGAAATCGTCGCTTTTGAGAGCATCGATGGCTGCCTGGGCCTTACCCTCGTAGTTGGTGTTGGCCAGTCCTGTAGCACCTTCCACCTCGATGATGCGGAGTCCGGCATAATGGCCGATACCCCGGATAAGGTCTACTGCAGAGATAACGGCTCCCGACTTCACCTGCGGGTACAGTTCCATTAGTGTCTGCATGGAGGGGCGATAGCCACCGCTCCAAGGCCAGATACTGTTGGCCTGACGCTCGCCGCGCTTGGCTCTCTCGATATTGAAGGGATGCCGAGCGAGCAGTTCCTGCGATTTCAGGATCATCTCGTTGATGAGGTCGGCGGTCTGCTGAGGGGTGAGGGCTGTCGGATGGACTGCGGCATTGCCGCAGTCTACTGAACCGGCTTTCACCAGCAGCGGGCGCCATGGCTCGTTGGGATGGTCGTGGGGCGGAGCGCATACGATGTGCTTCGAGCCGCCCTTGATGACGAGCAGGTGGCGATACTGTATGCCTGTGATCAGCTTTACGCACTCATAGCCCATACGCTCGTTGATGGGCTTTACCAGCGTCTCATTGAGATATTTGATGAGCACATCGGCATCTTCCGTCTCCAGGTTGCCGCCGTTGTGGGTGATGATCTTGCCATCCTCCAGGGTGATGATGTTGCAGCGGATAGCCATATCGTCGTCAGCCATTTCGTAGCCGATGGAGGCTGCCTCTAAGGGGCCACGGCCTTCGTAAACTTGATTCAGGTCGTAGCCCAGGATGGCGGTATTGGCTACCTCTGATCCTGGGGGAAATCCCTCGGGCACGGTAATCAGCCGTCCGCAGCGACCTTCGCGTGCCAGACGGTCCATCATCGGCTTCTCTGCATATTGCAGCAGTGTCTTTCCGCCCAGTCGTTCTACGGGCAGGTCGGCCATGCCGTCGCCTAATATAATAATGTGTTTCATCAATTAGATATTAGCGATCGACATGATATTGGCGAACACACCGGCTGCTGTCACGGCGGCACCTGCACCATAGCCCTGGATGAGCATGGGGTACTCCTTGTAGCGCTCGGTGGTGAGCAGCACGATATTGTTTGAGCCCTCCAGTGGATAGAACGGATGGTCGGAGGGAACCTCCTTCAGGGCCACACTGGTCTTGAAGTCTGAAGGATTCTCCTCGTTAGCCTCCATCGTAGCCACGAAGCGCCAGCGCTTGCCCTCTGCCTCAAGCACCTTGCGACGTGCTTCGAAGTCGGCATCGAGTTCGGGCAGACGTTTCCAGAAGTCGTCGAGGGTACCTTCGAAATAGTCATCGGGCACGAAGAGGTGCTTCTCCACATCGGCCTGCTCCACCTTGTAGCCTGCCTCACGGGTGAGGATGACCAGCTTGCGGATGACATCGGTACCTGAGAGGTCGATGCGCGGGTCTGGCTCGGAGTAGCGCTGCTCCTTGGCACGGCGCACGGTCTCAGAGAAGGGCACATCGGCAGCTATCTCGTTGAAGATGAAGTTGAGCGTACCTGACAGGATGGCCTCGATCTTGAGGATCTTGTCGCCCGAGTTACACAGGTCGTTGATGGTTCCGATGATGGGCAGGCCTGCGCCGACGTTGGTCTCATAGCGGAACCATACGCCACGGTCGCGGGCTGTCTGCTTCAGACGGATATAGTTGTCGTAGTCGCTGGAGGCTGCTATCTTGTTAGCTGCCACCACACTGATGTTATGCTCCAGGAAGGTCTGATAGAGTTCTGCAATCTGACGGCTGGCCGTACAGTCCACAAATACGCTGTTGAAGATGTTCATCTTCACGATCTCGTCGCGCATGTGTTCCGTATTGGCGGGATATCCTGCGCGGAGAATCTTCTCGTAGTTGTCGAGGTCGATACCGTCACGGTCGAGTACGAAGTTGTCGACATCAGAGATGCCCACCACGTTGAGCTTCAGGCGACGCGACTGCATGAGGAACTGCTGCTGCGTACGAATCTGTTCGAGCAGCATGCCTCCCACTGTGCCGATACCGCAGATAAATATGTTGAGTACCTTATATTCAGAGAGGAAGAAGGAGTCGTGGAGTACGTTGAGCGACTTGCGCAGGAACTTTCCGTCGACCACGAACGAGATGTTCGTCTCCGAGGCTCCCTGTGCACAGGCAATCACGGAGATACCTGAGCGTCCGAGTGTGCCGAACAGTTTGCCGGCGATACCCGGAGTCTGCTTCATGTTCTCGCCTACGATGGCAATGGTGGCCAGTCCGCTCTCCACCTGCATGGGGAACATGGCTCCTGTCTCGATTTCCTTGGCAAACTCCTTGTTGAGCACCTCTGCGGCAGCTGCGGCATCCTCGTCGCGCACACCAATAGAGGTGGAGTTCTCTGAGGAGGCCTGCGATACCATGAATACCGAGATGCCCTGATTGGCCAGCGTGGTGAAGATTCGGCGATTGACGCCGATCACGCCCACCATCGAGAGGCCTGTCACCGTGATGAGCGACGTGCCCTTGATGCTCGAGATACCCTTGATGGGCTTCAGGTCGTCTTCTATCTTCTCCTTGATGAGTGTGCCCGGGTGCTCAGGGTTGAAGGTGTTCTTCACCTTGATGGGGATATTCTTCACGCAGACGGGATAGATGGTCGGCGGGTAGATGACCTTTGCGCCGAAGTTACAGAGTTCCATCGCCTCCACGTAGGAGAGTTCATTGATGGTGTAGGCCGACTTGATGACCTTGGGATCAGCCGTCATGAAGCCGTCCACGTCAGTCCATATCTCCAGCACCTCTGCGTTCAGCACGGCAGCGATAATCGAGGCCGTATAGTCACTTCCGCCGCGTCCCAGGTTGGTTGTTTCGTGGCTGTCGCAGTCCCTGGCGATGAATCCTGGGCACACGTAGATGGCCTTGTCATTCATGTTCCGGAATGATTCCTTCACCAGCTCAGTGGTCTGTTCCATCGATACCACGTGGCGACCCTGTTTCTTCTCCGTGCGGATGAAGTCACGGCTGTTCATTCTCACGCCGTTCTTGAGCATCGCTGCCACGATGTGCGAGCTCAGGCGCTCGCCATAGCTGATGATGGCGTCTTCCGTCTTCTCGCTCAGGTCGTGAATCAGGTAAACACCGTAGAGGATGCTCTTCAACTGGTCGAAGAGCGAGTCTACATTATTAAATAAGTCAATGCGCTTTTTCTCGTCTGTGATGATGGCTTCTATCATCTGGTGGTGGCGTGTCACCATCGCGTCGAATTCCTCGCGATAGCGCTCGTCGCCCTGTTTGGCCATCTTTGACGTGGCGATCAGTTTGTCAGTGATGCCGTCAAGTGCACTTACTACTACGATGACAGGTTGCGTCCGAGCCTCTGTCTCCACAATTTTCTTCAAGCTAAGAATGCTTTTTACGGAACCTACGGACGTTCCGCCGAATTTCATTACTTTCATATTCCTATGCAATTTATCTTGCCGACGGTACCCCAAAACAAGCGGGGACTCCTCCAACGGCGCTGCAAAGGTACAGTAAATTGTGGAAATCACCAAATAATCTTTCCATTTTTTGCATGGCGTCATTTGCATCTCAAACAACTTTCGTATGTCATGCCAAGTAAAATCTGGTTCACAGCCCCCGCCGCAGACATTGACGGCGGGGGCCGTAATCATTTACGGCGGGAGCCGCAAATATCAACCACGCCCGCTGCACGACTACTTTACCCTATCCTTTCTCCCAGTTTAGACCATCCTTTCTCCCAGTTTAGACCATCCTTTCTCCCGGCTAAGTCCCTCCTCCCTCCGCTCGAGCTATACTCGCCTGTTATCAATGAGACGCTAAAAAGGCTCGTCAGCGGAGGCAAAAGTGTACAATTGATACGAAATGAGCAAACTTCTGTCACTTTTTTGCATAAATCCATTGCTATTTGAGAGAAAAGTCCTAAATTTCCAACGGAAAGGCGGCGAGAGCCATCTTTCAACAACGATAAATCATGCCCAAAAAGAAATCAGACGGCGATGCAGACAACGTGTTCAACCTGGGGCCAGGTCCGGAGTTTAAGTGTCGGTGTTGAGTGCCTGCACACGAATAGGCACATAGAAGGGTCAGATCCTCTGTGTTCTTACGCGCGCGTATCATCACGCGAAGGCTCCATAGGATTCCACGGAAGTTCCCTACGATTCTACGGAACTTTTATTTTTTCCTATAGCGCCTCCATAGAATTGCAGGAAGCCTCCGTATAAAACCTCTCAGGTTCGCCGGGCGTCTTACTGCTACTAACGGATCAATTTTTCGCAAGATTCTGTTCTTTTCTTTTGGAACTTTCAGAAATTGTTTGTATCTTTGCAGCGGTAATCAAAAATCAATAGCTATGAGAACAAAGAGTAAAGAATCAAAGAAAGGAGCAAAGAAAGTGAGCAATCCGAAGTACATCCGTTTCGACTGGGCAGCGAAGAACATCCTCCGCAACAAGGCAGATTTCGTGGTCTTCGAGGGCCTGATATCCGTTCTGGTGAAGGAGAAGGTGACAATCGTTGAACTGCTCGACAGTGAGTCGAACAAGGAGTCGAAGGACGACAAGTACAATCGCGTGGACATCAAGGCCAAGAACTCCAAGGGCGAGATCATCCTGGTTGAGATACAGCAGACCCGCGAGCTGGACTACTTGCAGCGCATGCTTTACGGCGTGGCCAAGGCCATCACGGAGCACATGAGGAGCGGCAGTACCTACGAGCAGGTGAAAAAGGTGTTCAGCATCAATATCCTCTATTTCAAACTGGGTGAGGGTACCGACTATTTGTATCACGGGCAGACAATCCTTTACGGCGTCCACGACGGCGACCAGCTGGCCCTGACGGAACACGAGCGCGAAGACCTCAGGGTGGTATCGCCCGAGAATATATTCCCCGAATACTATGTCATTCGTGTCAATGAGTTCGACAAACTGGCTGTCGACCCTCTCGACGAGTGGATGCGCTACCTGAAGGACGAGTACATCAGTCCCGACACGACCGTTCCGGGCCTGAAGGAGGCCCGCGAACGACTGGAGTACCTGCGGATGCCGCCAGAACAGCAGCGGGCCTATGACTATTACCTCGACACGCTGGTCAGAGACACCGATGTTCTGAAGACCCAGTTGCTTGAAGCCCGCATCGCAGGGCTTAAAGAGGGGCGTGAAGAGGGTCGTGAGCAAGGCCGTGAAGAAGGCCGGGCAGAAGGTCGTGAACAAGGTCGGGCAGAGGAACGACTTGAGAACGCTAGAAACCTGAAGGAGAATGGTGTCCCCGTTGAAGTCATTGCTAAAAGCCTCAGACTGACTCAAAAAGAGGTCAGCATGCTATAGTCTCGTATGATCAACGAATACCAGATAAGGGTGGTGCCCGAGGTGGCAGCACAGGAAGACAGACTGAAGCGCTGGCTGGCCGACGAGAACGGTGTCGACATGAGAACCATCTGCGGGGTGAGGATCCTGAAGCGGAGCATCGATGCCCGTCAGCGGCAGATATACGTGAATCTGAAGGTGAGGGTCTACGTGAATGAGCAGCCCGACCGTGATGATGAATATGTCAGGACAGAATACCCCAATGTGGAGGGGCGGCCACAGGTGATTGTCGTCGGTGCCGGCCCAGGAGGATTGTTTGCAGCCTTGCGCCTGATAGAGCTTGGCCTTCGTCCCGTCGTCCTCGAGCGAGGCAAGAACGTACACGACCGCAAGAAAGACCTGGCTGACATCACCAGGACGCAGAAGGTGGATGCCGAGAGCAACTACTGTTTCGGCGAGGGTGGGGCAGGAGCCTATTCCGATGGCAAGCTCTACACCCGTTCGAAGAAGCGCGGCAATACGGACAAGATCCTGAACGTGTTTTGTCAGCATGGTGCCTCGACGGCCATTCTTGCCGATGCCCATCCTCATATAGGTACTGATCGCTTGCCGAAGGTGATCGAGGCCATGCGCAATACTATTATTAATAGTGGTGGTGAGGTACACTTCCAGACCAAGATGACTCAACTCATCGTGGAGGGAGACAGAGTGGCGGGATGCATCGCCGACAAGGAGTATCGCGGTCCTGTGATTCTGGCCACAGGTCACTCGGCACGTGATGTTTACAGATATCTGGCTGAAGCAAAGATTGAGGTCGAGGCGAAGGGTATCGCGGTGGGAGTGAGACTGGAGCATCCGTCGCAGTTGATTGATCAGATCCAGTATCACTCCAAGCAGGGCCGGGGGAAATATCTGCCGGCAGCAGAGTATGCGATGGTGACCCAGGTGGACGGGCGAGGCGTCTACTCGTTCTGTATGTGTCCGGGAGGTTTTGTGATTCCTGCTGCCACGGACAAGGAACAAATCGTTGTCAACGGGATGAGCCCGGCCAGTCGTGGTACTCAATGGAGTAATTCTGGGATGGTGGTAGAGGTGCGCCCGGAGGATATCGAAGGCGACGGAGTGCTGAGGGTGATGGCGTTTCAGGAGCAGTTGGAGAAGACCTGCTGGCAACAGGGGAACATGAAGCAGACGGCACCTGCCCAGCGTATGTCTGACTTTGTCAACGGGCGACTCAGTTACGACCTCCCCAAGTCGTCCTATGCTCCAGGGCTCATCTCCAGTCCGCTGCACTTCTGGCTGCCGAAGATGATTTCCTCCCGGCTTCAGGAAGGCTTCAAGACTTTCGGGCGCAACGCTCACGGATTCCTCACCAACGAGGCCGCGCTGATAGCTGTAGAGACCAGAACCAGCAGCCCGGTGCGTATCTTGAGGGATCGCGAAACGCTGCAACACGTTCGCCTTCAAGGTCTTTTCCCGTGTGGTGAAGGGGCTGGCTATGCAGGTGGCATCGTCTCGGCAGGGGTCGATGGTGAGCGCTGCGCAGAGATGGCTGCAGCCTATTTGCAAAAATAATGCGGAAAAGATTTGGTAGTTCCAAATCTTTTTCGTAACTTTGTGGCATAAATATTTACTAACTAAAAATTCAAAGCACTATGAATAGGGAGGAGCAATTCGTTATTACGATCAGCCGTCAGTTTGGAACAGGCGGTCATGAGATTGGAGCAGAACTGGCTCGTAGGTTGGGAGTAAAACTGCTCGACAAGCAGATTATCAATGAGGTGGCCAAACGTATGAGCGTGGTTGAGGAGGCTATGGAGAAGATAGAGGCTCGCAATCCACTCTGGCGAGACGATTTCACCGACTTCTACCGCAACTATATGACGCATGCCGAATACAATGGCCTGGAGCACGACCGTACCTCGCACGACCTCTTCGAGGCCCAGGCAGACGCCATCCGTTCTATTGTGGCGGAAGAGTCTTGCGTACTCGTGGGTCGCTGCGGATTCCATATCTTTGCCGAACATCCCAATGCCTTGAAAATCTTTGTACATTCTTCGGAAGACTGCCGAAAGAGGCGTATTGCCGAGAAGTACGGCCTGAATCTCTCTGATGCCGCGGCGATGGTGGTAGACAATGATTACAGTCGTGAACTTTATACAAAGACTTTCACAGGGAAGGATTGGACAGATGCCCGCAACTACGACATCTCCATTGATGTAAGGAAGTTCGGCGTCAATGGTGCTGTCGACTTCTTAATGAAGTGTATTGAGTAGAGTTTTAGTGTTTAACTGAAATTTCGATAGAAAAATTTGCCAGTATACCGATTTTTTAGTAACTTTGCGCCTTGAAATTTCAATTCAGAGTAATTACTAAAGAATCGGTATAATGAATATTTCCTACAAATGGTTGAAGGAATACGTGGATTTCGACCTCACAGCCCAGCAGGTTGCTGACGCTCTGACATCGACAGGTCTTGAAGTCGACGCATTGGAAGAAGTACAGAGTATCAAGGGTGGACTGAAAGGGCTCTACGTGGGCAAGGTGCTCACTTGCGAGATGCATCCCAACAGCGACCACCTGCATGTGACTACGGTAGACTTAGGCAAGGGCGAACCCTCGCAGATTGTGTGTGGAGCGCCTAATGTGGCTGCAGGCCAGAAGGTGATTGTGGCTGATCTCGGTTGTGTGCTCTATGATGGCGACAAGGAGTTCGTCATCAAGAAGTCGAAGCTGCGCGGCGTTGAGTCCTGTGGCATGATCTGCGCTGAGGACGAGATCGGTATCGGCACCTCTCACGATGGCATCATCGTGCTGCCTGACGATGCAGTCGTTGGTACTCCCGCTGCAGAATACTACCACCTGGAGAGCGACTGGCTCATCGAGGTCGATATTACCGCCAATCGTGCCGACGGCTTGAGCCACTGGGGCGTGGCACGCGATCTGTATGCCTGGCTGAAGCGCAATGGCTACCAGACAAGTATGCATCGTCCTGACTGTTCGGAGTTCAAGGTCGACAATCACGACCTGCCCATCCTGGTGACCATCGAGAATCAGGAGGCCTGCAAGCGCTATGCCTGCGTCAGCATCACCGATTGCGAAGTGAAGGAGTCGCCCGACTGGCTGAAGAATCGTCTGACAACCATTGGCCTGCGTCCCATCAACAATATCGTCGATATCACCAATTATATCATGATGGCCTATGGTCAGCCCTTGCATTGCTTTGATGCCGACATGGTGAAGGGCCATCAGATTGTGGTGAAGACCATGCCCGAAGGCACACCCTTCCAGACACTCGACGGCGTAGAGCATAAGCTCTCCGACCGCGACCTGGCCATCTGCAATAGCGAGGAGCCGATGTGTATCGCTGGTGTGTTCGGAGGAAAGGGTAGTGGTACCTACGAGACCACCAAGAACGTGGTGCTCGAGAGTGCATATTTCCATCCCACGTGGATCCGCAAGAGTGCTCGTCGCCATGGGCTGAGCACTGATGCTTCCTTCCGTTTTGAGCGCGGCATCGATCCCAACGGCACCATCTACGCCCTCAAGCAGGCTGCTATCCTCTGTCAGCAGCTGGCTGGTGGCAAGGTGTCAATGGAGGTCTGTGATGTCTATCCGGAGCCCATCCGCAATGCGGTTGTCGACCTCAGCTTCGACTATGTGCACAGCCTGATTGGCAAGGAGATTCCTGCGGAAATCATCAAGGCCATCTGCCTGTCGCTCGATATGGAAGTTAAATATGAGAACGAACAGGGCCTTACGCTCGAGATTCCTGCATACCGTGTGGATGTGCAGCGCCCCTGCGATGTGGTGGAGGATATCCTGCGCATCTACGGATATAATAATGTGGAGATTCCCACCCAGCTGAAGAGCTCGCTCGTCATCAAGGGCGACGAGGACCAGAAGCACAAGCTGGCCAACATCGTCAGTGAGCAGCTCGTAGGCGAGGGCTTCAATGAAATCCTCAACAACTCGTTGAGTAAACTGTCGTACTACGACAGTCTACAAAGTTACCCCTCCGAGAACTGCGTCAAAATCATGAACCCCCTCTCCAGCGATCTCAACGTGATGCGCCAGACGCTTCTCTTCGGTGGTTTGGAGAGCATTCAACACAATGTGAACCGTAAGCGTCAGAACCTGCGGTTCTTTGAGTTCGGCAATGTCTATACCTTCACGCCGGAGAAACAGAACGACGACGATCCCATGCAGGCCTATAAGGAGCAGTATCATTGCGGACTCTGGGTGACGGGCAAGCGCGTCGAGGGCTCCTGGGCGCATCAGAACGAGGACAGCACCTTCTACGAGCTCAGCGCCTACGTGGAGAATATCCTGCGCCGCATTGGTGTGAAGCCGGGAATGATTGTACGCAAGAAGTCTGAAAACGGTATCTTCTCCAGCGGTCTCACCTTCGAGAATCGCGGTGGCAAGAAGCTTGTCGAGATGGGCATCATCGCCAAGAAGCTGCAGAAGCAGTTCTCACTCGACAATCCAGTCTATTACGCGGAACTTAATTGGACGGCTCTGATGAAGGTGATTCGCAAGAATGAGGTACTCTACACCGAGATTCCTAAGTTCCCTGCCGTGAGCCGCGACCTGGCTCTGCTGGTAGACAATGGCGTGGAATTTGCCCAGATAGAGCAGATAGCCCGTCAGACAGAGAAAAAATTCCTCAAGCGTGTAGAGCTGTTCGACGTCTACGAGGGTGACAAGCTGCCTGCCGGCAAGAAGTCTTATGCCGTCAACTTCATCCTCCAGGACGAGGAGAAGACCATGGGCGACAAGCAGATTGATGCCATCATGCAGAAACTCATCGCCAACCTGAAGAAGCAACTCAACGCTGAGCTTCGCTAATTATGCATTATGAATTATTAAATATGAATTAAAGATATGGGAAGAGCATTTGAATATCGTAAGGCTACGAAGCTGAAGCGATGGGGCCACATGGCCAAGACATTTACCAAGATCGGCAAGCAGATCGCCATCGCTGTCAAGGCAGGCGGTCCGGAGCCAGAGAACAACCCTGCACTCCGTGCCATCATTGCCAATGCCAAGCGTGAGAACATGCCTAAGGACAATATCGAGCGTGCCATCAAGAACGCTATGGGCAAGGATCAGAGTGACTACAAGGAGGTGACCTACGAGGGATATGGACCTCACGGTATCGCCATCTTCGTGGAGACACTTACAGACAACACCACCCGTACCGTGGGTGACGTGCGCTCAGTGTTCAACAAGTTCAACGGCAATCTCGGAACCCAGGGCTCCCTCTCGTTCCTCTTCGACCACAAGGCCGTCTTCACCTTCAAGAAGAAGGACGGACTGGATATGGACGAGATGATCCTCGACCTGATTGACTATGGTGTTGAGGATGAGTTCGACGAGGACGAGGAGGAGAACAGCATCACCATCTATGGCGATCCCTCCAGCTTCGGTGCCATCCAGAAGCATCTTGAGGAGAACGGCTTCGAGGTGACGGGGGCTGAGTTTACACGTATCCCCAATGATCTGAAGGAGGTCACTCCAGAGCAGCGAGAAACTATCGACAAGATGGTGGAGAAGCTCGAAGACTTCGACGACGTGCAGACGGTCTATACCAATATGCAGCCGGAATGATACCAAAGAGCCCCGCCATGCTGGCGGGGCTCTCTGCTAATAATCCTTTTTTGTCAGCAGCACATTGAAGTACACCACTTTCGGATCTTTCTCCGAACGATAGGTGTATTCAAAATTATACCCCTCATCCTTGTAGGTCTGTAGCGTCGTGATGTTCTTCAGACCATCCCTCAACTTCACTTTCACATCTTCCTTGTCGTAGGAATCGGCACGGTCCGAACTACCCGTCAGCGCATAATAATAATGTATGGTGTGCGTGCTCCGCTCAAAGGTCATGCTGTCCATCCTGATGTCCTCCGTCATCATCGTAGGACAATTCTTGCGGGTGAACTCCTTGGCTTCGCGCTCACACCTGTCTTCCATCGACTCCTGACAAGCACCGAAAACGATGGCTGTCAGCATAAAAAGAAATGTTTTTTTCATAACGAATGCTATTTTCGGCGCAAAGATACAAAAAAAAAGCAAAAAAATTGGTGAAAAGAAGGATTTTTTGTAATTTTGCAGTTCAAAGTACACGTAGATTAATGAATCACATCAGAAATTTTTGCATTATTGCGCATATCGACCACGGTAAGTCCACCTTAGCCGACCGTATGCTGGAATTCACGAAGACCATCCAAGTCACCGAAGGACAAATGCTCGACGACATGGACCTGGAACGTGAGCGCGGCATCACCATCAAGAGCCACGCCATCCAGATGGAATATATGCACAATGGTGAAAAATATATACTAAACCTCATCGACACTCCGGGACATGTCGATTTCTCCTACGAAGTGTCGCGCTCCATCGCTGCCTGTGAGGGTGCTCTCCTCGTGGTCGATGCCACCCAGGGCGTGCAGGCACAGACCATCTCTAACCTCTATATGGCCATCGATCACAACTTGGAGATCATACCTGTCATCAACAAGATCGACATGCCTTCGGCCATGCCCGATGAGGTGGAGGACGAGATTGTCGACCTCATTGGCTGCGACCCCTCTGAGATTATCCGTGCCTCAGGCAAGACGGGTGAGGGCGTAGAGCAGATCCTTGATGCCGTCGTAGAGCGCATACCCCATCCCGAAGGCGATGAGCAGGCTCCTCTGCAGGCTCTCATCTTTGACTCCGTGTTTAACTCCTTCCGAGGCATCATTGCCTATTTCAAGATTGTCAACGGCGTGATCCGTCAGGGCGATCTCGTGAAGTTCTTCAATACGGGCATGGAGTACGATGCCGATGAGATTGGTGTGCTCAAGATGGACATGATACCCCGCAAGGAACTCCGTACGGGCGATGTGGGCTACATCATCAGTGGCATCAAGAACTCCCGCGAGGTGAAGGTGGGCGACACCATCACCCACGTGGCCCAGCCCTGCGAGACTGCCATCGAGGGATTCCAGGAGGTCAAACCGATGGTGTTTGCAGGCGTCTATCCCATTGATCCCACTGACTACGAGAATCTGCGCGCCTCCCTGGAGAAACTGCAGCTCAACGATGCCTCGCTCACCTTCACGCCTGAGTCGTCTGTAGCCTTGGGCTTTGGCTTCCGCTGTGGATTTCTCGGACTGCTCCACATGGAGATCATCCAGGAGCGACTCGACCGCGAGTTCGACATGGACGTCATCACCACCGTGCCTAACGTCAGCTATATGTGCTATACCAAACAGGGCGAGGTGAAGGAGGTACACAACCCGTCAGGACTGCCTGACCAGACGATGATCGACCATATTGAGGAACCGTATATCCGTGCCTCTATCATCACTGCTGCCGACTTTATCGGCCCCATCATGACCCTCTGTCTCGACAAGCGAGGCGAACTCATCGATCAGCAGTATGTCAGCGGCAACCGCGTGGAGCTGCACTTCATGCTGCCTCTGGGCGAAATCGTCATCGACTTCTACGACAAGCTCAAGAGTATCTCCAAAGGCTATGCCTCGTTCGATTACCATATCGACGGATTCCGTCCCTCAAAACTTGCCAAGCTCGACATTCTGCTCAACGGCGAGCCCGTGGATGCACTCTCTACGCTGACCCATCAGGACAATGCCGTCACATTTGGGCGTCGCATGTGCGAGAAACTCAAGGAGCTCATCCCCCGGCAGCAGTTCGACATCGCCATCCAGGCTGCCATCGGAGCCAAAATCATCGCCCGTGAGACCGTGAAACAAGTGCGAAAGGACGTTACGGCCAAGTGCTATGGCGGCGACGTCAGTCGTAAGCGCAAGCTGCTCGAGAAACAGAAGCGAGGCAAGAAGCGCATGAAGCAGATCGGTAATGTGGAGGTGCCCCAGAAGGCCTTCCTCGCCGTATTGAAACTTGACTAATAACATATTACTTGAAAACTATATTCACCTATGGCAAATATCAGCTTAACCTCCAGAGACGTGGCCCGCGAGTTAGCGCGCCGATACAGTACAATGACGCATGAAGAGCTCGACATGCTGGAAAGCATTCTCGTGCCCATGAAATATGCAAAAAACGAAATGATTCTCCGCGAGGGAGAAACGTGTACTAACATCTATTGGGTCGTCAAGGGACTCGTACGACAGTACTATTATAAGAATGGTAAGGAACTTACCGAATATATGGCGACGGAGAACAATATCGTCATGTGTATCGAGAGCCTTTTCCGCGAGCAGCCCACTCATCTGCAGATCAAGGCCCTCGAACCCACCATTCTCATCGCACTCCCCAAAGCTGATCTCGAGGCGGTGGCCATGAAGAGCGTCAACATTCAGATCCTCTACCGTAAGATTCTCGAGGAGTCGCTCATCCTCTCTCAGATCCATGCCGACATGCTGCGCTTCGAGAGTGCTCAGGACCGCTATCAGAAACTCATCAAGCGGCAGCCCCAGTTGGTGCTGCGCGCTCCGCTCGTCTATATTGCCAGCTACCTGCAGATGACGCCCGAGACCCTATCCCGCGTACGTACCGCTACCCTCATGGAGGACAAGTAGCAATTGCTTGTCGATGCATTTCGGCAGCTCCTCCTGATAGTGCGTCACGTAGATCAGGGTCCGCGAGGGCTCGCGGCAGTAGTCATCCACGATATCCTTAACCATCCGGCGGTTCTCGTCATCGAGACCATGTAGAGGCTCGTCGAGTATCAACAAGTCGGGATTCTTTACAAAAGCCCGTGCCAGCAGTACCAGTCGCTGCTCACCGCTTGACATTTCCAGGAACCGCCTGTCTGCCAGGTGGCCGATGCCGAATGTGTCCATCCATTTTCTGCACTCCTCTTTTTCTGCCTCCGTGGGGCGGGCATAGAGCCCAATGGTGTCCTTCAGTCCGCTGGCCACGATTTGTATCGCCGGAATGTTCTGACGGTAACTGCGATGCATCTCTGGCGATACGTAGCCGATGTGGCGCTTGATGTCCCAGATGCTCTCACCGGAGCCTCGCTGATGGCCGAAAAGCGAGATGTCGCAGGCATAGCTCTGGGGGTTGTCGGCGCATACCAGCGAGAGCAGGGTCGACTTGCCGCTGCCGTTCTGTCCGGATAGCGACCAGTGCTCTCCTCTCCTGACCGTCCAGTCAAGATCTTTTAGGATCGTTCGCTCACCGTAGCGGATAGTCACCTTGTTGAATCGGATCACTTCGGGTGCCGTATCACAGAGGGACGGTTCTTCTGTTATATCGGCGCGCGGTATAACAGAAGAACCGTCCCTTTGTGATACTCTCTTCGGTAGAACCTGCATGTCGTGGACTTCGACGATATGGGTGATGAAGTTGGGAATTTCGTCCGTCTTGGCCAGCACCAGTATCATCTGCAGACCCTGCTCCCGTGCCAGCATCGCCAGCAACTCCTTCAGCTGGTCGCGCGTCTGGGCATCCAGTCCGATAAAGGGATTCTCCATGATGAGCACCTTCGGGTTGCTGAACAGCGAAGCCGCCAGTTTGAATTTTCTCAGCTCGCCGCTCGACAGCAGTATCAGATACTTGTCGAGCAGAGGCTCCATTCGGAATAACTCGTAGATATGCCGCTGCAGCGCCCTCCGTTCCGGTGTGTCCTCACCAGCCAGTCGGTAGGCCTCCTCCAGTTTCTGCCCCACGGTGGGGGTCTCCTCGCTGATCTCCATCTGGTTCCAGCGCTGTTGCAGGAAGTAAGTACGGTCGTTGTCACCTCCGTAAGTGTCGCGGAAGGTGATGTGTTTCAGATTGTTGTATGGCTCGTCGAAGGCGTAGCTCACCATCCCGGGGAACGACGGATGCCGCCCCGTGATCATGTCCACCAGCATCGACTTGCCGCTGCCGTTCCTGCCTATGATGGCGATGTGCTCACCCTCGTCGAGTACAAAATTGACGGGCTCTGCCATCGCCCATTCAGGTTTCTTCGCGATGGCCTCTCTCAGTTCTATCGTCTTCATTCCTTGTCTTTTCGTTTGCTTATTTTGTCTTGGTTCTTGTTTACGAAGTCTTTCCATCCCCGATACTTCACGTCGCTCTCCGGCCTGCCAGCCTGCATAAAGTGACAGTAGGCAGCAGCCAGTGCGTCGGTGGCATCCATAAACTTGCCCATCTCCTCCTGCCTGATTTTAAGCAGACGCTGCAGCATACCGGCCACCTGCTCCTTCGAGGCCGAGCCGTTGCCCGTCAGGGCCATCTTGATCTTCATCGGGGCATACTCGTGGATGGGCACCCCATGGTGGATGGCAGCGGCGATGGCCACACCCTGTGCACGGCCCAGCTTCAGCATCGACTGTACGTTCTTGCCGAAGAAGGGAGCCTCGATGGCCATCTCGTCTGGCAGATAGCCGTCGATGATGCCTGTCACGCGCTCAAAGATGTGTCCCAGTTTCAGATAGCCGTCGGCAAACTTACGCAGGTCAATCACGCCCATCGTCATCATCTGCGCCTTGCCGTCCTTCACCTTCAGCAGTCCGTAGCCCATCAGGTTCGTACCGGGGTCTATTCCCAGGATTATTTTCTCCATATCGCTTGCAAAGGTACTAAGTTATCGCATAATATCCATCGATTTTCGTGTTTTTTTTATCAGAACCCCGCTGTTATTAGCCAGAGGGGGGCAGATTCTTGGGGCATCCCCAGTCATCTGTCCCCCGGCTAATCTTAGCATCCCATACAGGATGTCAGCTCCTTGGCACTCTTCGTCTAGCGGAAGGTAGCCTTTTTGTTCCTTTCTTTTTCGGTGATTGTAAATTATGCGAAGATGCTGCCTATCTGATATACGGCTGCGGAGACAACCCAGGCCACGACGGTGGTGTAGACGGCTGCGAAGAGCGCCCAGCGCCAGGAGCCAGTCTCATTCTTGATGGCGGCGATGGTGGCGATGCAGGGGAAGTAGAGCAGTACGAATATCAGGTAGGCATAGGCCGTGAGCGGCGTGATGCCGTCCTGCAGCATCAGTTGGCGCAGGTGGGTGTAGTGCTCGTCGAGGTCGAGGTCGTCGTCATCGTCGTCGTCGTCATCCTCCTCGAGTATGTCGTCGCCCGTATAAAGCACGCCGATGGTGGAGGCTACTATCTCCTTGGCTCCCACGCCTGCTATCAGCGATACGTCGAGTTTCCAGTTGAAGCCCTGCGGGGTGAAGACGGGTTCTACGGCCTTGCCCATGCGTCCGATGTAGCTCTGCTCCTGCTGTTGCTCGTGGGAGAGGCTGTCGTCGTGGGGGAAATAGCCCAGGGCCCATACGATGATGGAGGCCACGAGGATGATGCCACCCATCTTCTTGAGATATTCCTTGCCTTTTTCCCAGGTGTGGCGCCCGATGGCTTTGGCCGTGGGCCAGCGGTAGGGGGGCAGCTCCATGACGAAGGGCGTATCCTCGCCCTTGATGACCAGCGTGGAGAATATCTTGGAGACGACGACGGCCATCAGGATGCCTATGGCGTAGAGCGAGAGCATGACCCAGGAGCGGTACTGCAGGGAGAAGAAGGTGCCGGCGATCATGATGTAGATGGGCAGACGGGCTGAGCACGACATGAAGGGCAGTACCATCATCGTGATCAGACGGGAGCGGCGGCTCTCGATGGTGCGGGTGGCCATAACAGCGGGCACATTGCAGCCGAAGCCCATGATGAGGGGGATGAACGACTTGCCGTGGAGCCCCATCTTGTGCATCAAACGGTCCATGATGAAGGCGGCACGGGCCATGTATCCGGAGTCCTCCATGAGTGAGATGAAGAAGTAGAGAATCAGGATCTGGGGCAGGAACACGATGACGGATCCCACGCCGCCGATGACGCCTTCGACGAGCATCGCCCGTAAGGGGCCTTCGGGCATGGCATCGCTGATGAAGTCGCCCAGCCACGCGACGCCGGCCTCTATCCAGTCCATCGGGTACTGGCCCAGCGAGAAGGTGGTCTCGAACATGATGTAGAGGATGAGGAAGAACAGAGGGAATCCTACGTAGCGGTTGGAGAGCACGTTGTCGATCAGATGGGTCATCCGATAGGTGTCTTCCTGATTGCCCGTGCGGAACTGGGCTTCGGTGAGTGCGCCGTTGATGAAGCCGTACTTGGCGTCCATGATGGCCGTCTCGGAGTCGACCTGGGTTTCTTCGAGCACGCGTGCTGCAGCCTTGTCGCGCTCAGCGAGGATACTGCAGGCGTGGTCGGGGGCCTTCTCGCGGATGAAGTGCTCGATGCTGGTGTCGTGTTCGAGCAGCTTCAGGGCCACGTAGCGGGTGGAGTAGGCCAGGTGGATGGTGGGGTCGGGCTTGATATAGCGCTGGATATGGCTGATGCCGTTCTCGATCTCGTGGCCGTAGTTGATGTGCAGGTGACGGGCGGTGCGACTGGTGCCCTCGTATACCTGGATGACGGCGCGGAAGAGCTCCTTGATGCCAGTGCCCTGCTTGAAGGAGGTAGGCACCATCGGCATGCCGAAGAGTGTGGAGAGGGTCTCGATGTCGATCTTGTCGCCGCGGTGCTCAAACTCGTCGTACATGTTGAGAGCTCCTACCATGCGCAGGTCCATATCCACGAGCTGGGTGGTGAGGTAGAGGTTGCGCTCCAGGTTGGAGGCGTCGATGACGTTGATGACCACATCGGGCATCTTGTCGGTGAGGTGCTGACGTACATAGAGCTCCTCGGGGGAGTAGCAGGAGAGGGAGTAGGTGCCGGGGAGGTCGGTGAGCTGGAACTCGTAGCCAAACATGGTGGCATGAGCCTCGGTGGCATCGACGGTGACGCCGGAGTAGTTGCCCACGCGGGCATGGGCGCCGCTGGCGTAATTGAAGAGTGATGTCTTGCCGCAGTTGGGGTTGCCCACGAGTGCCACGCGGATGACTCGGCGCTCACGGAGGGCTTCGTGCTGTATGTAGTCGTCGTGGTGGACGCTGCTGTCGGTGTCCATGTCGAAGTGTGTCATCTCGATGGGGGTGTCCATGGATACCACTTCAATCATGTCGGCCTCCTGATGGCGCAGCGACACTTCGTAGCCCATCAGTTTGTATTTCACGGGGTCTTGCAGGGGTGCATTGAGCAGCACGTCCACCTCTTTACCGCGTACGAATCCCATCTCGATGATGCGCTTGCGGAATCCACCGTGGCCCAGCACTTTTACTATGACGCCTTTCTCGCCTGTCTTTAGTTCGGATAGTTTCATGATCTTCTGATTTTGCTGCAAAGGTACTAAAAAATACTTGCAACTGGGTTGCATCGCCCGATACGCAGCTAAAAATACCTACAAATGATGAGGGTATGATGCTCAGTGGAAATAGGGATTGTAGCGCAATTCCTCGCCGATAGTGGTCTGTGGGCCGTGTCCGGGGTAGATGACGGTCTCAGGGGGGAGCTTGGCGACGACATCACGGAGGGAGGTCATCATCTGCTGGTAGGAGCCCCGCTCGAAATCGGTACGTCCGATGCTCATGCGGAAGAGGGTGTCGCCGCTGAAAGCAGTCTGCTCTGCTTCGCAATAGAAAATGATGCCACCAGGGGTATGGCCTGGGGTATGGAGGATGGTCAGGCAGTGGGTGCCGAAGGTGATGACGTCGCTCTCAGAGAGGTAGCGCCCCACGGGAGGCACGTCGAGACTGAGCCTGACACCGAGAATTTCGCTGACATGCCGCTCCATATCCTCCAGCAGGAAGGCTTCTTCGGCGTGGGCCTCGGGCTTGAGGCCGAATTCACGGTAGATGGCTCCGTTGCCCAGGCAGTGGTCGAAATGACCGTGCGTACAGAGCAGGTGACGAGGCGTGAGCTGACGGTCGCGGATGTAACTGATGATGGCTTGGCTCTCTTCAGGATAGTAGGCTCCGCAGTCGATGATGACGCACTCGCGGGTGTCGTCGCTCACCACGTAGCAGTTCTCGGAGAGCATGTTGCATTCAAATCGCTTGATATTGAGCATTTCTGAAATTCGGGGTTATACGGGTAGATAGATGACGTGTTTGCCCTGGAACCACTCTTCGCTGAAGATCGTGCTGATATCGGTGGTCTGCACAATCTTGCGGAAGGGTTGCAGTTCGGCTTGCAGGTCGCCTCCCTTGAGGCAGATGATGCCGTTGGGCAGGGCGTTGTGCTGCTGCCTGGAGATGTTCTTGCGCATGAGCTTGAACAAGTCGGGTAGGGGCATGACGGCACGACTGACAATAAAATCGTAGGTGCCGCGCTCCTCCTCGCCGCGCAGGTGGACGGGCTGGCAGTTGGCAAGGCCGATGGCGTTGCACACCTCCTGGGCCACTCGTATCTTCTTGCCTGTGCCGTCGATGAGCCTGAACTGGCAGTCGGGAAACATGATGGCCAGGGGGATGCCGGGGAATCCGCCGCCTGTACCGAAGTCGAGAATCGTAGTGCCGGGACGGAAACTGACGGTCTTGGCAATGGCCAGCGAGTGGAGCACGTGGTGCTCGTAGAGGTGGTCAATGTCTTTGCGCGAAATGACGTTGATCTTTTCGTTCCAGTCGCGATAGAGGGCGTCGAGGGCCTCGAACTGCTGGCGCTGGGTGTCGCTGATGTCTGGGAAATACTTGCTGATGAGTTCCATTTAGAAGAAGGAGTTCTTGAGGATGTCGTCGATGTCGGTATAGGCGATGGTCAGTTCGGTGCATCCTGCTGCATAGGGCGCAATCTCGTAGGGGTTGTAGATGAATGTGATGGTGTCGTCGCCGAGTACGAAGTTCTCGGAGGGGAACATGTCCATCGAGTAGAGAAAGCCCTTGTCGTGGAGCTCGTTGAGGTCTTTGGCAGCGGTTTTCTCGAGCAAGACCTTCAGAAGCACCTCGTTGAGCTTGTGCTCATAGCCGGGGGCGAAGACATCGGAGAGGAAGAGCTGACGGCCTGTGGCAGGGTCGAAATTCATCGTCAGGTGCTGGTTGATGCCGTGGGCACCTCCCTCGTAGTAGTCGAGGTTGACATGATAGACGGATACGCCCTTGTGGCCAGGGGTGACATCTGTGGTGATGATGTAGTGGTATTCGTACCAGGAGCGCTTGGTTGTGTCGGCACGGTCTTGGTTGTAGAGGGGCAGGAAATTCTTCTTGTAGTTCGACGTGTAGAGAACAGCAAAGGAGTCTGCAGCCTGTTTCATGTCCAGTCCCTCCATGTCGAGCAGGCGCTGTTGGATGGTCTTGTTCACAATCTCAGCACGATGGCTGTTTTCGTCGGTGGCATAGTCGAGCTCCAAATGGACGCGGCAGCTGGGAGAGTTGTCATCGTTGGAGAGCACCACGATCTTGTCGGCCTCTACTTTATTGAAATGTATGCTGTCTTCACTGCTTGAAGCACAGCTTGCCAGTAGGGCTAAGCCCCACGAAAGAAGAAGTAACTTTTTCATATGCAGGAAATGACATATCTTAATTATTTATCGGCAAAATTACACTTAATTTGGGAATTAAGCAAATTTCTCGAAGAAAAAGCGTAATTTTGCACCCAAAATCATAGATGATATGCAGAAAAACAGACTTAAAGCTGCTCTCTTTGACCTCGACGGCGTGGTGTTCGACACCGAGTCGCAGTACTCTGTATTCTGGGGAGAACAGTGTCGCAAATACCATCCGGAGCATCCTGGACTGGAGCATGAAATCAAGGGCTCGACGCTGACGCAGATCTACGACCGCTGGTTTAGTGGCGACCTGCAGCAGGAACAGGCTGTCGTCACCGAACGGCTGAACGCATTTGAGGCGCAGATGAGATTCGAATATATCGAAGGGTTTGAAAAGTTGATTGCCGACCTGCATGCCCACGGGGTGAAGACAGCAGTGGTGACCAGCTCGAACCTGCCCAAGATGGAGAGCGTGTATCGCCGTCAGCCTGGTTTCAAAACCCTGTTCGACGCTATTCTCACTTCGGAGGATTTTGAGCGCAGTAAGCCTGATCCTGACTGTTATTTGAAGGCTGCTCAACGGTTTGGATTTCAGAATGTTGAGTGTGTTGTGTTCGAGGATAGCATCAATGGTCTCCGCTCGGGTAGGGCGGCAGGCATGAAGGTGGTCGGGCTGACCACCACTAATCCTCAAGAGCGTGTGGCAGAATGGTCGGACATACAGATTGCCGACTATCGAGACACGACGTTTGAAACCATAAACGCACTGTTATGAATACTCAGAGTACACCAGTACATATCCGGTTGTGGCACCATGACTTCTGGCGTATGGCGCTGGCCAATCTGTTGCTGACGATGGCCGTGTATGTGCTGATACCTGTGCTGCCAGAATGGCTGCTCTGCAATCAGGGCCTGACACTCCAAGAGACGGGACTGGCCATGGGTGCCTTTGGTGCAGGCTTGTTTCTGCTGGGTGGTTTCACCAGCTATCTGGTGGAGCGCTATCGTCGCAATATAGCCTGTGTGTGGGCTATACTGCTGATGACGGCTTCGCTGGGCTTCCTGCTCTATTTGGACTCGCAACGGGCCGTGTTTGCCGGACTGCCGCTAATCTTGCTGCAGCGACTGTCGCTCGGTGCTTCGTTTGGCGTGGCACAGATGATACTGTCGAGCACACTCATCATCGACACCAGCGAGTCGTTTCAACGAACGGAGGCCAACCACTCGGCATCGTGGTTTTCGCGTTTCGCCCTGTCTCTGGGCCCGATGGCAGGCATCCTGGTGGCGCAGTATACTGACTTCTCAACGGTCGTCCTGGCGGCCATGGGGTGTGCATTGGTTTCGGTGGTACTGATCCTGTTGGTGCATTTCCCTTTCAGGGCTCCTCGTGAGGATGTGCCTCTGGTGGGGCTCGACCGTTTCCTGATGCCTCGTAGCTGGCCCCTGTTTGTCAATCTGCTGTTGATAACGATCGTGGCAGGCATGCTCATGGCGACAAGGCTCTCAGAACAGTTCTATGCGATGATGATGGCCGGCTTCCTGCTGGCGCTGCTGGCACAGCGCTTCGTGTTCCGCGATGCAGAACTAAAGAGCGAGGTGGTGACGGGACTGGTGCTGATGGGTGCAGCCCTGCTGATGATGCTCACGCGCCAGCAGTCGATCGTCAATTTCGCCTCGCCACTGTTTGTGGGCTTGGGGCTGGGAATTATAGGCTCACGCTTTCTACTATTCTTCATCAAACTGAGTCGTCACTGCCAGCGAGGCACGTCGCAGAGTACCTTTATGCTGGGATGGGAGAGCGGCATCGCTATTGGCGTCGGACTGGGATATGGTCTGCTGGAAGGCGATACGACTCAGGTGATGCAGGTGTCACTGGCACTGACGGTTGCGGCCCTACTCATGTACAATTTCCTGACCCACGACTGGTTTCTGAAGCATAAGAATCGTTGAACTTAGATGCCGCATAAAGTCGCGTAGGGACAATTCGTGCAGCGCTGACGGTCGTCAGTGGGTACGAAACTGACTTCAGGGTCGAATATCTCGGTAATCACACCGTTGAGAAGTTCCATGAATCTTTCTGAGACTGATGCAATATCAGTGACAGGTTCCTTGCCCAGACAGAGGGTGGGGTCATAGTCATCGGTGCCTGCGTGCTGGATGAACAATAGCGCAGGACTGACGGGCGTATCTCCTGACGAAAGGCGTACGATGTGGCTGTAGAGGAAGGTCTGCAGGTAGTAGTCGCTATGATCCTTGAGACTCTCCTGGGCGAAGATGGCATCGACATCGGGGATGGCTTTCAGTCGCTTGCTTCCCGTTTTGTAGTCGATGACACGGATGCGCTGGTGTCCATCTGGCGTCGTGATGCTGTCAAGACGGTCGATGAATCCTCCGATTGTTGAGTTGACGGCAGACGCTTTGCTGTTTACGGTGATGCCCATCGTGACGCGCCTTTCGAGGCCCAGGATAGTGAAAGGAGCCAGTCGACGGTCTATCTCGAGCAGCTGGCGCAGGTACTTGATGATGACCTCGCGATTAATGAGCTGCAGGCCATCGAAGGCTGGCAGGGGACGAGCTGGATCCTTGATTTGGAAGAGTTCCTGCTTGAAGGCTTCATCGACGGCTCGCTCGATGTCTACCTGTGTCTTGAGCAGTTCGTCGATATCTGTCGCAAGGATGCGCTGGCTGTGCTGCATAAGACGCTGGTAGATGAGTTGGGCTGCCAGATGGAAAATGTTGCCGAAGACGCGGTTGTCGAAGATATCCTCCTCATTGTCGTCTGACTCGCTGATGCCACTGACATAGTGGTAGAAGAACTGCAGTTGGCAGCGTAAATAACGGTTGATGGCCGTAGGGCTGATGCCTCCTGCTTCCTTGGCAAATCGCTGTTGGAGCACTCTGCACACCTGTGGCGTCTTCATGATGGGCTGCGGATTGTGGATCGTTGGCTTCTGTCCTGCCTGCAAGGTGAGCTGGCGGATGGGCTGACCTTTCTCGACCATCATCTGGAGCATAAAGCGCGACATCTCGCCTGTCTGACCGTCGTCGGTGGAGTTGTTGTAGACGATTGTGATGTCATCAGCTCGCTGCAGTAGACGGTGGAAGTAGTAGGCATAGATGGCCACCTTGTGGTCGATGGTAGTCAGTCCGTAGGCTTTGCGGATGCTATAGGGGATAAACGAGGTGTCGCTGACGCTCTTTGGCAGGTAGCCCTCATTGCAGGAGAGTAGTAGCAGATGGTTGAAATCGAGATTGCGGGTCTCGAGGACGCCCATCATCTGTATGCCCTCTACCGGTTCTCCGTGGAAGGGGATACTGGTGGTATTGACGATCTGTGTGACTAGTCTCTGCAGGGTGATGACATCCACGCAGAGGTCTCCAGCAGCGGTGAGGTCGGCCAGCCGGTTCAGCACCGTGTACATCTGGAAGATACTCTCGGCTGTGAGTGGAGAGTCGACGGGATTGGTGCTGTCGACGGTTGTGGCAATATGCCGTACGAGCGACAGAAGCCATCGCAGGAGTCGGAGGTTGAAGTCTGCCGACTCATTACCAAGAGCAGGGAATAGCAATGCCAGTCCATCGTCGATGGCCAGATGCTCCACCTTGGGGTAGTAGTCCTTCTGCGTGTTGAGTTGGTCGTATACCTCTCGGAATTTCTCTGAGATATACTGTGCGTAAGGATGGCGCAGCACGTGGTTGATGTAGCGCAGGCGGTAGCACTGCCGTTGGGTATCATAGCCGCTGGCTTCCTGGCTAATGAGCAGATTGACCATCGCTGCAATCGGTGTCTGTGCGAGAGGGTATCCTGTGGTGATGTTCATCTTCTCCACTTCCTCCGGCAGACTGTGTATGGCCGTCTGTAGCAGGTCCTCATTGCAGAGTACGATGGCAGTTTGGCGTCCAGACTGTAGGCGTTCGTCCTTTTGGAGCCATGTGCTGATGTATCGGGCCTGGATGTTCTCAGTGGGTGCCGCGATGAAGGTGATGTCCTTCTGTTTGGCGAAGTTGTGATAGATGGCCCTGTCAGTATTGTCGAGCTCGTTGGGGAAGTCGCTGAGATACTGGGCGATGTAGTGGCCTGCCTCGTTCTTGCCGAGATAGTAGTCGTCGAAATCCCAGTAGAATCGGGCCTTGCCCTCGTGCTTCATGCGGAGGAAGAGGTCCTGTTCTACCTTCTGCAGGAGGTTGAAGCCGACGAATATATAAGTTTCATATTCAAATTCGATGTCTTGCAGTTCTGCCACCTCGCGGTAGAGGGCTCCCTCGTAGGCCAGCCCTTGGTCGGCGAGTCGTTGGTTGAAGGCATGATAGATATCGCCTATATGACTCCACAGCTGTAAGAATCGCCGCTTAAGTTCTGTATTATGTTCTTCATTAAAGTTGCTGAAGAAGTGTCTAAGTATATCTTTTTGTTCTTGAGATAGATATGATATATCGTCGAGCTCATGGATGTCGCGAAGATTGGCAAACACTCGGTCTGCGGGAGCCATGTTCTTGTCTACGTCGTCGAAGTCGGATAGCAGCAACTGTCCCCACCCATAGAAATGGTCGAGCGACTCGTCGATTCCCGTACATTCGGTGAAAGCCTTATGGAGGTCGCTAACCAGTTTGATTGGGTCGGCCACGAGTCGCTGGCTATAGTTGCGGAAGAGTTCACTGATGGTAATATAGTGGGGGCTCCAAAGAGGCTGTTCTGTCTTGCGCGCAAGATATTCGTTGAGGAAGAGTGAGGCGCGTTTGTTGGGAAAGACGACGGCTAGTCGGGAGAGGTTGCTTCCGTACTTGGCGAGCATGTCGTCGGCTATATATTCCAGGAAACTTTTCATTTGAGATGGTTTTACATGTTGACGGTTTCGATACTATTGCTGTACACATACCATAGATAGCCGGATATATTCTGATGTCCCATTGAGGCCAGCAGTTGCATATACCTGCGCACCTGATTCTGATATTCGGGCTTGGGAGAACCGAACTTGAAGTCGACTACTATCCACTCGTTGCCATCCGTCATCACGCGGTCTGGTCGATGCTCCCTGACCTGTCCATCCTCGACGGTTAGGATGGTGCACTCGTTGAAGAGTGTCCAACGTTTGGTGAACCACTCGGCGACCTTGGGATTTTCGAGACGTTTACGCAGCATGGCCGAGAGCTTTTCGGGGGTGATGTTGTCGTCGTAGAGCACACCTTCCATCTGGAGTCGTTGCAGGGCGCCGTCAATATCGTCAGAATTGCGTATGGTCGAGAATATCTGATGGAGAATGCAGCCTGTCTGAATATAGTTACGGCGCTGCCTCTCGTCGTCGCTGTCAGTAGCAACGAAGTCTCTGCTGCGGTTGCTCTGACGGAACGATACCTTGGCAGGGAAGACCTCAATATTGATGCTGGTAGAGATGCTTTCTTTCAGGAAAGGGTTAGAGGTAGATATGGAATTTTGGGATTGTCTGGAATTCCCAGGGAAGAGGCCGAAGGAGAAGCTGATTGGCGACTGTTCTTCCTCCAGGCCTGTGAGCGTGGATTCTGTCAGGTCATCAGTTATGAGGGGCAGGCTCTGCTCAATCAGCAGCGAACGACTGTTCTTGGCATTCCGCCTGCCAATGACGAAGAGGCTCCGACAGGCACGGGTGAAGGCTACGTAGAGTAGATTGAGATTGTCTACTACATTCTGCAGATGTTCGTGCTGATAGTCAGATTCGTAGATAGTGCCTATCAGTTGTTTCTGACTATAGTCGATTGGGGCTATGGGGAGCTCGTTGAAAGGAGGCTCGCTGGGAATACACCACAGCAGATTGCCATATTTCTCCAGTTGCCAGTCGCAGAAGGGGATGATGACGTGGTCGAACTCCAGGCCCTTCGACTTGTGGATGGAGATGAGGCGTATGCCGTTGATCTCATCGCTTTGGATGGTCTTGCTGCAAAGCGTCTCCTCCCATTCAACAAGGAAAGCATCGATGTCGGTGGCATTGTCGCAGATGTACGTCTGCAGCTGGTCGTAGAAAGCACAGACGTAGGCGCTTTGTCCGTCGAGTCTGCCCAGTTGGAAGATGTCGTAGAGCCTTTCTACGAGTTCGTAGAGTGGCAAGGTGAGTAATTCGTTGAAGTGCTTGGTGAAATCCTCTGGCAATAGTCCGTCGAGATCGATGTTTGAAAGGAGCATTTCTTCGTCGGAGGTTTTTGTCGCTATTATCTGCCGTTGGTATATCTTGACGATGTTGGCCTTAGCCAGACAGTCGTCGGGGTGGGTGAGCAGATGCAGTGCCTGTACGATGAGGCAGACGGCGAGTGAAGCGTCGAGTCGGAATGCTTCATCGGAGACAATTCTTACTTCTGGAAGATGTTGGATAAAGTACTCTGCAATCAGAGGGATGAAGCGGTTGGAGCGCACGAGAATGGCCATTTCGTTGGGGGAAATCCCTTTACCCATCAGACTACTGACGCTATCGACTATCCCCTGGAGAACCTGTTCCTGATAGTTGTCGGCAGGCAGGAGAGTGATGCTGACATAGCCATTTGCTCCCCGATTGTTGGGTATGGTCTGTTCCACATCGTTATAGGCTCGTTGCAGTTGTTCTGCTTCAGGGTAATCTTTCAGGGCGTCATACTCTAGTTGTGCGGCTTTACTGAAGAAAGCATTATTGAAATGGATGATATTACGCTCAGAGCGGTAGTTGGTGTCGAGGGTCCGGATGTCCAGTTGATGTTCTGGGTAAGGGAATTGACTCTGGATGTCGTTCAGTAGCCTCCAGTCGCCAGAGCGCCAGCGGTAGATGCTCTGCTTGACATCGCCTACGATGAGATTCTCGGCATCCTCGTGGCTCATCGCCTCGGAGAGCAATACCTTGAAGTTCTGCCACTGCACGGTGGAGGTGTCTTGAAATTCGTCGATCATTACGTGCTCAAGCTGCGTACCTATCTTCTCGAAGATAAATGGCGAATCGCTCCCGTCGATGAGGGCATGAAGCAGTTGTTGAGTATCGCTGAGTAGGAAACGGTTGGCTTCTTCGTTCAGTTGGCGCACCTTTTTTTCAATGCTACCCAGCAGTCGGAGTTGGCTCAGATGTCGTAGGGTGAGATCAGCCGACTTGAAGAGCTTCCATTGCCGAGGGCGCTCTTCAATGGCATATCTGAGGATGTCGCCAAGTGTCGTGTCTGCCAGGCTATAGATCAGTTCGCGGCGCGGATGTGTCTTCTTGCACCACTTCTCGGGTATACCGATAGAGTCTGTGACGCGTTTGCCGACAATGCTCTCGTCGAAGATGCCTTCCTGCATTTTGAGGAAGAAACTGCACAAGCCGCTGCGGCCATAGGCGAAATCGTCGACAGTCAGGCCTTCGCCGTCGAGGGCATCGAAGAAGGACTCTGCAATCTCCTTCATCCGTTGCTCGGCTGTCTGTCGTATTTCCTTCAGACGTGTTGTGTAGTTGTCGAAGAAGCTTGCATCCGACATCTTTTGGTCGAGGGTCTTGTTCACGTTCTTATACTCATCCTTGAAGATGGTATGGCCAAAACCTTTAATCTGTCCGATGACGTTCCACGCCTTGTCGTCGGAGATGTTCTGCATAATGTACTGAAGCAGCCATTGAAGGATAATATTGCTGCTGTCGAGTTCCTCGATGAGTTGGTCAACAGCCAGTTCCTCCACCTGAGTGTCATTCAGCCCTATGCGCAGATTGGCTGTCAGGTCCAGTTCTCGAGCCAGGTTGCGCAGCACTCTTTGGAAGAAGGTGTCGATGGTCTCCACCCTGAAGTAGTTGTAGTTGTGGAGCAGGTTTGTCAGTGCGATGCCTGCCCGTTCACTGACAAAGTTCTCCGATTGTCCCGTCTTCTGGCAGATGACCTCCATGTAGTTGTGCGAATCTGGTAGCTTCTTCCAGATACCGTATAGTTGGCTGAGGATACGCATCTTCATCTCCTCGGTGGCCTTGTTGGTGAAGGTGACAGCGAGGATGTTTCTATAACTCTGAGGATTCATCACCACGAGCTTGATGTATTCGGTGGCCAGCGTGAATGTCTTACCGCTTCCTGCGCTGGCCTTGTATATTGTCAGGGGTTTTACCATCGTCTGAAAAGTTCGAAATCAAATTTGAAGCCTATTCGCTGGAAGTGTGTGCCGCTGAAGCCTGCGAAGGCTCCCACGGAAAGATAGCGGTTTGTGAAACCGTAGCCCAGTTCATAGTAGGGTCTGGAGTCTTGCATGAGTACGGCATTGACATAGAAGCGCTCCTTCTCTATATACTTGCCTAGGTAGGGTGTCCAGGTGGCAATCAGTAGGGGGGATTCATAGGATACGTTGGCACGCACGTAGTAGTCCGACTCATTGAAGGCATCGTCGTCAAGCAGCTGGAAGTCGCCGCTCCAGTTGTCATCCCATCCGCTGGGAAGGTTGGTCTTGCGGAAATTCTCGTAGTCGAGGAAGTAATTTTCGTATTTGTGAGAGTAGAATCCGGCACCAGCCCTCATGTTCAGAAGCCTTAGACCTGGTATATGATGCTTCCATTGCGCGTCGAACTCCCATCTCTCATAAGCGATGTTCGACTTCATGAAACCGGTGAAACTACGTTCCCAGTCGATACAGAAGAGGGGACCGCTTTTCCATGGTTGGAAATTGATGCCAATCATCGGGGCGAAAGTGCGGTAGTAGGTTGGCAGATTGAATTTGCGCATCACATCCTTGTCGACGGCCTCGCGGTCGTGCATCACGAAACCTGCCTCTACATCGACTCTCTCCAGTGTCATGATGTTGTTGAATACGCGCAGATAGGTGTCGTTGAACTTCGTTAGTCCGTCGTCCACAAACTTGATGGTGTCCCTGTTCAGTTCACGAATAGCATTCTGGATAGTGGCATTGCCTATGCGGTTTCCATTGGCGAATATAATTTCCGCATAGCCGTTGCGCTTGGGATTGTAGACGATACGCAGTGGACAGCTGAAATAGAATTGCTTGATCTTGAAGTTATAACCTAGTTTGGGATCAAGGGTGATGTAACGGTGGGGGGAGAAAATGTATTGGAAACCGAACTGCAATTTGTATGAGAGTCCATGGCTGTCGCTGTAGCTCACGTATAGTGGGTTGATGAGCGGCGAGATGGAGAAGTAGAGCTGTTCTGATTCCGACTCGATGGGCGTCACCAGCGTAGCACCGATGGTGTCCCAGAATATCTTCTTCAGTATGTTGGGCTTTTGCTCTACGGTATCAACGGCTACGGTGTCGGCTTGGTGCTCAGCATCGTAAATGTCGTATATCTGTTTGTCTGCCTGCGGCAATGGGACAGGGCGTAGGGAGTCCATCAGCTCTCGGCTTGAGATGTGCTGGATGCTGTCAGGCAATGGTGGACAGTTGAAGTTGGCTGTTACGAGTGTGGATATCCTGTTGCCCATGAACTTGAAGGTGGCTGCAGTGGTGCATTGGCTGGGAGAGGGCAATGGCCATTCCTCGGGACTCTGTTTCAGTTCCGTGCGAAAGGATATCATATCGTATTCGCCGTTCAGGACGGTCCTTATGATGTGACCATTGGACGTGTTCACAATGGCGTAGCCGTTGAGCAGCTGCGTATTGTAGAGTTTTGGCTTGAAGTCGAGTCGCGTGGTGCTGTCCGTCTGCTGACTCTGCTTATACTTGTAGTACCTTCGGTTGTGCTTGTTGAAGGGTGAGAGGATGTGGCCGTTGCTGAGTGCTGCGTCATACACGTTGAGCATCGTCAGGTCAAGTAGTGTAGGCATTGCATTGCGGTTGTGTTGGATAGTGCCCGAGAGTAGCTGACGATTCACCTGGAACTGGTGTTCGTTCATAAAGGTCACATCGCTATATGACTCTCTTATGTATTGCCTGGCATCCTTCGCCATCACATACATAGTGGGAATCAGCCAGAGGGTGGGGTTGCGGCGTTCCACATTGAAGTGGACTCTCATATAGACATTATCTCTCACGCTGTCGGGATTGTTGGGGTGCGCTTCATTGAACTCATAGATACGTTTCAAGATCAAGGAGTCTTTCTTCACCTTGGCCATAACAATGCTGGGCATACTTCCCGTGAGTATGCCCAGCACAATGAGGTTTATGAGTGTTTTGCATTTCACCGCCCCAAAATTACAAATAAAAATTGGAGCGACAAAACTTTATCCCAAATATTTCATCAGAATTTTAGCATTACCGCTGTCGCGCAACTTGGCAATGCTCTTTTCACGTATCTGTCGCACACGCTCACGGGTCAGTCCGAGCTGGTCGCCAATCTCTTCCAGACCTTTCTCATGACAACCGATACCGAAGCACTCGCGGATAATAGTAATCTCGCGCTCCTTAAGTACCTTGTTGAGTACGGTGTTCAGCTCCTGAGCCATCGACTCGTGGTCTACCTGACGGTCTGTGCGGGAATCATCGCCACTGGCCATTACGTCGAGCATGCAGTTGTCCTCGCCATCTTGGAATGGGGCGTCGATGCTCACATGATGACTGTCGGCCTGCATGCTCTGGCCAATCTTATCCTCGTCGATGTTGGTAGCCTCGCTCAGTTCCGACACGCTCGGGTGGCGCTGATGCTCCTGCTCAAATTTGTTAATTTCGTGATTGATTTTGTTCAGTGAACCCACCTGATTGAGAGGCAGGCGAACGATACGGCTCTGCTCGGCGATGGCCTGCAGAATGCTCTGGCGAATCCACCATACAGCGTATGAGATGAACTTGAAGCCGCGTGTCTCATCAAATTTCTGAGCGGCTTTAATCAGACCGATATTTCCTTCGTCAATCAGGTCGGTGAGGGTCAGACCCTGATGCTGATATTGCTTGGCTACCGAAACCACGAATCTCAGATTTGCCGTCACCAGCTTGTCCTTGGCGCGCTCGCCTTCGGGACCACCCTTGCGAATCTTCTGGGCTAGTTCGATTTCTTCATCAATGGAAATAAGTGGTGCACGACCGATTTCTACAAGATACTTGTCAAGCGCCTCGCTCGAACGGTTCGTAATACTCTTCTGAATCTTAAGTTGTCTCATCCTGTTTGTTTTAAAAACGTCTTAACTTATTGATTTTCAATTCAATATAATAAAATATGCCTCTAAAGCGGTGCAAATTTACGAAAAATTTCAATACGTTGTTCAAAAATTAACAATTATTTCAATTTTTCTTTTAGGTATTGTCCTGTGAAACTCTCTTTGCATTGCACCACTTCTTCTGGTGTTCCTGCCACCACGAGGTTGCCTCCGCGGTCGCCCCCGTCAGGGCCCAGATCAATCACGTAATCGGCACTTTTGATGATTTCCATGTTGTGCTCTATGATCAGGATGGTGTGTCCTCTGCTGATGAGTGCATTGAAGGAGTCCATCAGTCGTCGGATGTCGTGGAAATGGAGCCCGGTAGTTGGCTCGTCGAAGATGAATAGTGTGGGCTCCTGCTTCTCCTGTCCGATGAAATAGGCCAGTTTCACGCGCTGGTTCTCACCTCCGGAGAGTGTCGAAGAGTTCTGGCCAAGCTTGATGTAGCCCAGTCCTACGTCTTCTAACGTCTTTAATCGCTGGATGATTGTTTGGTTGAGTTTGTTTTTTCCCTTCTTGTCTTCGGAATTGTCGTTGAAGAAGGCAATGGCTTCCGAAATAGTCATATTCAGCACGTCGTCGATGTTTTTGCCGTTATATCTGACATCGAGTATGTCGTGCTTGAAACGGTGTCCATGACAGGCCTCGCACTCCAGCACAAGGTCGGCCATAAACTGCATTTCTACCGTGATGACGCCAGCACCCTTGCATTCCTCACAGCGTCCGCCATCGGCATTGAAAGAAAAATACTGAGACGAGAATCCCATCTGCTGTGCCAACGGTTGTTCGGCGTAGAGGTCGCGGATGGCTTCGTAAGCCTTGACGTAGGTTGCTGGATTAGAACGCGTAGACTTTCCTATAGGGTTTTGGTCGACGAACTCCACACGTCTGATGGCATCAGTGTCGCCTTCCAGTCCGAGATATTCTCCTGGGGCGTCGCATACGTCTCCGAGGCGTCGCTTCAGAGCGGGATATAGGATGCCCTTGATGAGACTCGACTTGCCGCTGCCTGATACACCAGTCACAACGGTCATTACGTTGAGAGGTATCTTCACGTCGATACCGCGAAGATTGTTCATTCTCGCTCCCTTGATGCCAATATACCTGTTCCATGGGCGTCGGCTTGTGGGCACCTCAATCGTTTCTGTGCCAGTGAGGTATTTCACTGTGTAGCTGTGAGGATATTTTTTGAGCGAAGCTTTCGTGATGCTTTTGGCATCGCCCTCGAAAACAATTTCGCCTCCCAGCCGTCCAGCATCGGGACCGATGTCTATCAAGTGGTCGGCTGCACGCATGATCTCTTCATCGTGTTCGACGACCACCACCGTGTTACCCAGTGACTGCAGATCCTTGAGTACGTGAATCAGACGGTCTGTGTCTCTGGAGTGGAGACCGATGCTTGGCTCGTCAAGAATATAGAGCGATCCCACGAGGCTGCTTCCAAGACTTGTGGTCAGGTTGATGCGTTGGCTCTCTCCACCAGAAAGTGTATTCGAGAGACGGTTGAGCGTCAGATAGCCAAGTCCCACATCCAGAAGGAATTGCAGTCTATTGTTGATCTCGTTCAGCAAGCGTTTGGCAATCTCCTGCTCCTGTTCTGTCAACTCCAGCGTGCGAAGCCATTCCTTCAGTCGCACCACGGGCATCTGAACCAAGTCGGAGATGCTTCTTCCTCCTATTTTTACATAGTCGGCTTCCGGCTTCAACCTGGTTCCGTGACATTTTGGACAGGTGGTCTTGCCTCTGTACCGGGCCAGCATCACTCGGTATTGTATCTTATACTGGTTCTGTTTCACCATCTCGAAGAAGAAGTCGATACAGGGTTTCTCCTTGCTGTTCTTGTCTGAGGGTAACCCGTGCCAGAGCCAGTCTTTCTGCTTCTGGGTCAGATTCATGTATGGTTCGAAGATAGGGAAGTCGTCCTTGGCAGCATGGCGACAGAACCAGTCCTGCCATTCCTTCATCTTGTCACCGTGCCAACAGACCACGCATCCGTCGTATACACTCAGTGTGGTGTTAGGAATCACTAGGCGTTCGTCTATGCCGATAATCTTGCCGAAACCCTGGCATTCAGGACAGGCACCTATGGGTGAATTGAAGGAGAACAGTTGGTCTGTGGGTTCTTCGAAAGTAATGCCATCGGCCTCAAAGCGTATGGAGAAATCATAGCAGATGTTAGATGGTGGGAACATTAGCCGGCACTCACCATGCCCTTCGTAGAATGCCGTTTCGGCAGAGTCAACCAGACGGGCAATGTTGTCTTTAGAATCATCTACACTCAGACGGTCAATAACTAGGTAGAGGGGGGATGATGCTGGGTCTCCTGATACTCCAGATTCTAGATAGTCGTCAATTCTCATGAAGTCGCCATTGGTAAAGATTCTGGCATAGCCTTCAAGGATATAAGCTTTCAGTTGCTGCTCGAGTGTACGGTTTTCCGGCAGGTGAATCGGAGCCATCACCACAAACCTAGTACCCTTCGAGTACTCGAGCATCTTCTGCACGATGTCCTCTGTGGAGTGCTTCTTCACCTCTGTGCCGCTGATTGGCGAGAAAGTGCGCCCGATGCGGGCATAGAGTAGGCGGAGGTATTCGTAGATTTCAGTAGTGGTGCCAACTGTGCTTCGCGGATTCCGTGATATCACTTTCTGTTCGATAGCGATGGCGGGGGGAATACCTTTGATGAAGTCGCACTCAGGCTTGTTCATCCTTCCGAGGAACTGGCGGGCGTAGCTCGACAAACTCTCCACATATCGGCGTTGACCTTCGGCATAGAGTGTGTCGAAGGCTAAAGATGATTTGCCGGAGCCACTGACTCCGGCAATCACTGTAAACTGGTTTCGGGGTATCGTAACGTCAATGTTCTTCAGGTTATTGACTCTCGCACCCTTGATTTCTATACTCTTACTCAATATATTATTTCTTTAACACAAAGACACAGAGATACAGAGTTTCCTATCTGTCAGATTCCTCTGTGTCTCTGTATCTCTGTGTTTTTATTAAAGAATGCTCTTTACGGCCTCAAGCATGCCTACGCTCTGGATAAGGTCGAGGTCCTGCTTGACCATTGCGTTCAGGCCAGGAATCTTGTTCAGATCCTCCTGCCAGATGAACTCTGCACCAAGCACACCGTCGGCCACCTTCTTGGTATCACCAGTGGCCCAGAGTTCTTTCAGCAGGTCCATGATCTTCTGGTCGTCGTTAGGCACGATTTCCACACCGTCCTCTCGCTTACCGCCCTTGTAGTAAGTGATGATGGCAGCCAGACCGAATACCAGGCCCTTAGGCAGCTCGCCCTTGCGCTCCAAATAGGTCTTAACACCGGGCAGGTCGCGTGCCTGGAACTTCGGGAACGAGTTCAGCATGATCGAAGTCACCTGATGGTCAACGTACGGGTTGTCGAAACGTTCCAGCACGTCGCCGGCAAACTTCTCCAGTTCTTCCATCGGCAAGTCGAGGGTCTGCATCAGCTCATCGAACTGTACCTTGTGGATATACTTCGAGATTACTTCGTGGTTGCAGGCATCGCGAACGATGTTCACACCGCTGAGGAAAGCTACAGGACTCAGCACTGTGTGCGGGCCATTGAGCAGCGTTACCTTCCTCTTATGATAAGGCTCCTCTGACGGTACGAACAGCACGTGCAGTCCAGCCTTGTCTGCGGGGAACTCCTTGGCCACTTCCTTCGGAGCCTCAATCACCCAGAGGTGGAAGGTCTCAGCCTGTACAACTAAGTTATCACGATACGAGATCTTTTCCTGAATCTCTGCGATTTCCTTGCGGGGGAATCCAGGAACGATGCGGTCTACCAGCGTGGCATATACACCGCACGACTCTTCGAACCACTTCTTGAAGCCCTCGGGCAGGTTCCATAGGTCGATGTACTTATAGATGCAGTCCTTCAGCACGTGGCCGTTCAGGAATATCAGCTCACAAGGGAAGATAATCAGGCCTTTCTTAGGATCGCCGTTGAATGTCTGGTAGCGACGATAGAGCAACTGCACCAACTTGCCTGGATAGCTGCTGGCGGGAGCATCCTCCAGTTTGCAGCTGGGGTCGAAAGCAATGCCAGCCTCGGTAGTGTTCGAGATAACGAAACGAATCTCTGGCTGGTCGGCCAGAGCCATGAAGGCGGCATTCTGGGTATAGGGGTTCAGGGCACGGCTGATGACGTCGATGCGCTCCAGCGTGTTCACGGGCTTGCCGTTCTCACGACCCTGAAGGTTAACATGGTAGAGACAATCCTGTGCGTTGAGCCAATCTACCATACCTTTCTCTATAGGCTGAACGACGACTACAGAACCGTTGAAGTCGGTCTTCTGGTCCATGTTCCATATAATCCAATCTACAAATGCGCGGAGGAAATTGCCTTCGCCGAACTGAATCACCTTTTCAGGCATCACGCTCTTAGGAGCGAACTGTTTGTTTAGCGGTTTCATTTTTAATTGTTGTTTTTAGTTCATTTATCAATTTGCGGATGCAAAGATACTGCAAAAAACCGAAACTACCAAATCTGAAATGTCATATAACGTTAAAAACTCCGAAAACCTTTGCGCCGATACTGTGTTTTTCTTGCACGATTCGGATATTTGTCGTATCTTTGCGCTATAATTTTAACCAAGGTGTTTGTTATGATTGATTATTTATTGCAAAACTTGTGGCAGATGTGGGTCGTAATAGCTGTTGTCTGCCTAATTCTCGAGCTGATGGCGGGCGACTTCTTTATCATTTGCTTCTCCATCGGTGCTCTTTTTGCGTCTCTTGCCGCAGCTTTTGGTGGTGGCATCTATCTGCAGTTGGCAGTCTTTGCCATTTTCACCCTCGTTAGCCTCTTCTGGGTCCGACCTTTCGCCAAACGCTATCTTCGTAGGGGGGAGGATCAGCGGGTCAGTAATGCCGATGCTCTCATGGGCCGTCAGGGTAGGGTGGTGGAGACTATCAGCGCCAACGGTTCCGGACGTGTTCAGATTGACGGCGACATTTGGAAGGCTGTTACCCGAGAGACGGCTGATATCCCTGAAGGTTCACTGGTGCAGGTCGTCGACCGTCAAAGTACCATCATCACTGTTGAGACAATAAACATAACCAATAAACAATAAACTTTTTTATGGACATTGCAACTTATATTCTAATAGCCATCGTCGTTCTGGTGGTTATTTTCGCCAAGATGGCACTTGTGATTATTCCACAGTCCGAGACAAAGATTGTGGAGCGACTCGGACGCTACTATGCGACCCTAAAGCCCGGTATCAACATCATCATCCCTTTCATCGACCGTGCTAAGTCGATAGTGGTTCTCAACCATGGGCGCTATCAGTATTCCACAACCATCGATTTGCGTGAACAAGTGTACGACTTCCCCAAGCAGAATGTAATCACCAAGGATAATGTGCAGACGGAAATCAATGCACTGCTCTATTTCCAGATTGTAGACCCCTTTAAGGCCACTTACGAGATTAACAACCTGCCAAACGCTATCGAGAAGCTTACTCAGACCACACTGCGTAACATTATCGGCGAGCTGGAACTCGACGAGACGCTCACCTCGCGCGATACTATCAACAAGAAACTCTCTGCCGTACTCGACGATGCTACCGACAAATGGGGTGTCAAGGTGAATCGTGTTGAACTTCAGGATATTACTCCGCCAGACTCTGTGCTGACGGCGATGGAAAAACAGATGCAGGCTGAGCGCAACAAGCGTGCTCAGATTTTGACATCCGAAGGCCAGAAGGCTGCTGAGATCCTGGCTTCAGAGGGAGAGAAGACGGCTATTGTCAACAAGGCTGAAGCCGCCAAGCAGGAAGCTATCCTCCAGGCTGAAGGTCAGGCCCAAGCACGTATCCGTGTGGCTGAGGCTGAGGCGAAGGCCATCGAACTCATTACCGAGGCAGTCGGTAAGTCGACTAATCCCGCCAACTATCTGTTGGCACAGAAGTACATACAGATGATGCAGGAACTCGCAGAGGGCGACAAGACCAAGACCGTCTATCTGCCCTATGAGGCCACCAACCTGCTGGGGTCTATCGGTGGCATAAAAGACCTCTTTAAAACAGAGTGAGTGAAAAAATCGCAGATTTCTGCGATTTTTTCATTTATTCTTGCTAACTTTGCAGCCGTTTAGAAATTAGACTGTATGGTAAATAATATCTTCAAGGGCCTTGGAATCGCCCTGATAACACCCTTCAACGAGGATGGTTCGGTGGATTACGAATCGCTCATACGCCTGCTTGACTATCAACTCAATAATGGTGCCGACTTCTTCTGCATCCTCGCTACTACAGGTGAGACACCAACCCTCACTGCTGCTGAAAAGCTAAAGATTAAGGATACCATTGTCGATTATGTGCAGGGCCGAGTGCCCATTCTGATGGGTTGCGGAGGCTATAATACTGCCGCGGTGGTCGACGAACTCAAGAATGGTGATTTCCGAGGCATCGACGGCGTGCTTAGCATCTGCCCATATTACAACAAACCATCGCAAGAAGGTCTCTATCAGCATTTCAAAGCCATCTCAGCTGCCACCCGTCTGCCCATTGTGCTGTATAATGTTCCTGGGCGTACTGGCGTTAATATGCAGGCTGCCACAACTGTCCGCCTGGCACGTGACTGCCAGAACATCGTTGCCATCAAGGAAGCCAGTGGCAATCTCGAACAGGTCGACGAGATTATCAAGAATAAGCCGCGCGACTTCGATGTCATCTCTGGTGATGACGCCCTTACTTTCCCCATGATTAGCTGTGGTGCTGTTGGCGTCATTAGTGTCATTGGCAATGCATTGCCTAAGGAATTCTCCAAGATGATTCGGCTGCAGATGCGTGGCGAATACGATCCTGCCCGAAAGATTCACCATAGCTTTACCGACCTCTTCTCGCTGCTCTTTGTCGATGGTAATCCGGCAGGCGTGAAGGCGATGCTCTCCGAGATGGGGTTCATTAAGAACGTGCTGCGACTGCCGCTTGTTCCGATGCGTATCAAGAATATCCAGCGGATGTCGGAAATCCTCAAAGCACTTAAAATATAATAAGGTGGAAGAGTCGAAGGTTATTCATGAGATTACCCCGCTGATGGGCAAGGATGTGCTCTACATCGCTGACCGTCGGAAAAAAGAGTTTACCTATCCCATCCATAACCACGAGGTCTACGAACTCAATTTCGTAGAGCACGCTGCTGGTGTGCGCCGTATAGTGGGCGACTCTAGCGAGGTGATTGGCGACTACGATCTGGTGCTCATCACCAGCCCAGACCTAGAGCATGTCTGGGAGCAGAACGAATGCACTAGTCAGGATATCCGTGAGGTGACCATACAGTTCGACTTCGATTTCAGCGACAGCAGCATCTTTGGGCGCAACCCCTTCAACTCGATGCGCAAGATGATGGTAGAAGCCCAAAAGGGACTCTGCTTCCCGATGGATGCCATCATGAAGGTCTACCAGCAGCTCCACACGCTCAGCAGTATTAAGGATGGCTTCTACGCCTTCCAACAGTTCCTCGCTATCCTCTACGAGCTCTCGCGCTGCGACGGTGCACGCTCCTTGGCGTCGAGCAGCTTTGCCAAGGTCGATGTGGCAAGTGATAGCCGCAGAGTACTCAAGGTAAAGAATTACATCAGCGAGAACTATCAGCACGAGATACGTCTCTCCGACATGGCCAGCCTTGCAGGCATGAGTGCAAGCGCCTTCAGCCGATTCTTCAAATTGCATACAGGCCGCAATCTCACTGACTATATCATTGACATGCGACTCGGATATGCTAGCCGACAACTCGTCGACAGTACCGACTCCATCGCAGAGATTAGTTATAGGTGCGGATTCAACAACCTGAGCAACTTCAACCGCATCTTCCGAAAGAAGAAAGGCTGCAGCCCCTCAGAGTTCCGCGAAAACTATCATAAGACGCGCGTCATCGTCTGATAATTCTTGTCTTAAATCAAGGATTGATGGAAAAATGACTGAAATTGCAAAAAAAATCTCGAAAAGTTTGGTAAGTTAAGAAAAAGTGTGTACCTTTGCACCCGCAAAACAGAAACGGATTGGTTCCGTAGCTCAACTGAATAGAGCATCTGACTACGGATCAGAAGGTTGTGGGTTTGAATCCCGCCGGAATCACAAAGTTTGAGAGAGAAAGTCACTATGTGGGCTTTCTTTTTTTTTTAAACCGAAGGATATAATTATGATAAGGATAATAAATAGGTATACCACCATCATCATACTCGTCATAGGCTGTTGCCTTACTGTCACTGCCCAGCGCAGACAGATAGGAGAGGCGCGTACCATCATCAAGAGCGGCAAGAACTACGACAAGGCCGAGCTGCTGATGACTAACCTGCTGAAAGACTCCGCGAATCGCGACAACAAACGTGTCCACGAGATATGGTTGTTGAGTGTCCAGAAACAATATGAACAGGCCAACGAGCGTTTCTACATGAAGAAGCAGCAGGACACGGCACAGTTCTTCTCACTCGTTCGCCGTATGTTTACCATTGCCTTCCGTCTCGACTCGCTCGATGCTCGTCCCGACAAGAAGGGGAGGGTGGCTCCCGATCTGCGCCAGTCGGTATCGAGGGATATGGCAGGTTACCGGCCCAACCTCTTCTCAGGTGGTTCCTACTATCTCAGGAAAAGCGACTATCCCAGGGCCTACGACTATTTCGAGACCTATATCGACTGCGCCCGTCAGCCGCTCTTCACGACTCAGCATTTCGACTCTACCGACACACGACTGCCCGAGGCTGCCTACTGGGCCACCTATACTGCCTATCGTATGCAGAATCCCGTGCTTGCTCTGCGCTACCACAAGTTGGCACTGCTCGACTCGGTGAAAGCCGAATACACCTATCAGTATATCGCTGAAGCGTGGCGTGCGCTGAGTGACGACTCCATGTATGTGGCCACACTTCGCGATGGCTTCACGAGATTCCCCAAGTCGACCTATTTCTTCCCCAGGCTGATGGACAGCTACAGTCAGGGCGGACACTATGACAAGGCCCTCAAGACTGCTGACGAGGCACTTGCCATAGACTCCCTCAACGAGTTCTTCCTCTTTGCCAAGTCGGTGGTGCTGCTTAACATGGAGCAGTATGCCCAAAGCCTCGAATATACCAACCGCCTCATAGCGATGGACACCAAGATGGCAGATGTCTACTACAATGCCGGAAGGGCCTACCTCAACATCGCCCTGCGGATGGACTCCCGGCGGCATAAGAAGCAGATACGCAAGATGTATCAGCAGGCCCTCCAGCCGCTTGAGCACTACCGCCAGTTGGCACCCACTGAAAAAGACAAATGGGGACCGGCACTCTATCGCGTCTATTTCAATCTGAACATGGGAAAACAGTTCGACGAGATAGACAAAATCTTAAAGAAATAAAAAAGATTGCCCCTTCTGATACACTTTTCGGGATTTCTTCGTAATTTTGTGGATTAGAATACATATTTGATCTAAAACAAATTAATATTTACGAAGAAAACTATGGCAGACAATGCTCAATTGATTGCTCAGTGCGAGGCACGGGCAAAGGAATGGCTCTCTCCGGCCTTCGACGAGGAGACACGCAAAGAAGTACAGGCTATGCTCGACGCAGAGGACAAGACTCCCCTCATCGATGCCTTTTATCAGAATCTTGAGTTTGGTACGGGTGGACTCCGTGGTATCATGGGGGCAGGCACCAACCGTATGAACAAGTACATCGTGGGTATGGCCACCCAGGGTTTCGCCAACTATATCCTGAAGGCTTTCCCCGGACGCAACGATCTTGCTGTCGTTGTAGGCCATGACTGCCGCAACAACGGACGTATGTTCGCTGAGTCCGTAGCAGCCATCTTCTCAGCCAACGGCATCAAGGCTTATCTCTTCGAGAGCCTCCGTCCGACACCTGAGATTTCATTCGCCATCCGTCAGCTCCACGCTCAGGCTGGTGTCAACGTGACCGCTTCCCACAACCCCCGCGAGTACAATGGCTACAAGGCTTACTGGGAGGATGGTGCACAGGTGCTGGCTCCTCACGATGTAGGCATCATCGAGGAGGTGAACAAGGTGAAGATCGAGGACGTGAAGTTCGAGCCCAACTATGACCTCATCGAGATTATCGGCGGTGAGATGGACTGGGACTACCTGCAGGCAGTCAAGGAGGCTATGGTTGATCAGGATGTTATCCTGCGCCAGAAGGACCTCAATATCGTCTATTCTCCGATGCACGGCACGGGTCGCGTCATTATCCCCGAGGCACTCCGTTCCTGGGGTTTCCAGAATATCCACGTGGTGCGCGAGCAGATGACTATCGACGGCAACTTCCCCACCGTGGTCTCTCCGAATCCTGAGAATGCCGAGGCCATGACTCTGGGTATGAAGCTCGGTACGAAGCTCAATGCCGACCTCGTCATCGCCTCCGATCCTGATGCCGACCGTCTGGCCATCGTTTGCCGCAACAACAAGGGCGAGTGGGAGATTCTCAACGGTAACCAGACCTGCATGATGTTCTGCTGGTATATCATCGCCAACAAGAAAAAGCTCGGACAGCTCAAGGGCAACGAGTTCCTCGTGAAGACCATCGTTACTACCGAGGAGATTGCCGAGATTGCCAAGAAGAACGGTGTGGAGCTGCGCGACTGCTATACAGGCTTCAAGTGGATTGCCAACGAGATCCGCATCTCAGAGGGCAAGCAGAAGTATATCGGCGGTGGCGAGGAGAGCTTCGGATTCCTGCCCTTCGACAAGGTGCGCGACAAGGACTCCCCAGCCTCTATCTGCCTTATCTGCGAGATTGCTGCATGGGCAAAGGACAATGGTATGACCCTCTACGACCTGCTGATGAACATCTACGCTGAGTACGGCTTCTCGAAGGAGGTCACCATCAATGTGGTGAAACCAGGTAAGAGCGGTGCCGACGAAATCAAGCAGATGATGGTTGACTTCCGCAACAATCCTCCCAAGGAGCTCGGCGGTTCGAAGATCTGCCTGTGGAAGGACTATCAGACCCTAGAGGCCACCAAGGCCGATGGTACGAAAGAGAAGATCAACATGCCTACCACGGCCAACGTGCTGCAGTGGTTCACTGAGGATGGCATCAAGATTTCCGTACGTCCCTCAGGCACGGAGCCGAAGATCAAGTTCTACTGCGAGGTGAAGGATCCCACCTTCAAGTGTGCCGGCTGCTACGAGCGCTGCACCAACGCCGCCATGGAAAAAATTGAGGCCATCAAGAAGAGCCTCAATCTATAGTTATCTTGTCCATCCCAATGATAAGTCCCGAAGGAATCTCTCCTTCGGGACTTTTTTCTCACCTAATCACGTTCTCTCTTCCCCTGTTAAATCCGCTGAGCCCTGACAGATGCCTATTACTATATAGGTTAACAAATACATGGTGCACTTTCTGCACTTTCTGCACCTACGCCAGTATGCTGTTGCGTATTTAATCCGTTATGAATAAGTATTCATAACTCTGGGATAGTGGCTGTTTTACACAGGGAAACGATACGCTTCCGACAACAAAAGGCTATCTTTGGGAAATAAGAGGCTATCTTTTAACAACAGGAGGCTCTTATTTTTCAAAGATAGGCTCCTGATTTTTGTAAAGAGCCTCCTGTTGAGCGAATATAGGCACTTGAAGCAGTCTATATCCTGCTTGCGCATATTTATTCAGGTGCAGAGAGTGCAGGAAGTGCACCATGTTTTGGTAAGCCCTATATAGTTGTTACTATACGTAGGGTTCGCGGGGTGTAGCGTTTTTTTTACCACTACCAGCCTATCTCGTTGTAGCCGGCGGCCCAGTACCACCCCATCTGTTGGATGGTCAGATTTTCTGTATGCCGGAACCTCCACTGGGGTACGAACATGCTGACACCACCGAAGCGCGCTTCGGTCATCTCGAAGTCGCCATAGTATGTCTTCCAGGTCGAATCTACAATATATGGGTCTCTATTTGTCATCCATCGCTCCGCCATCTTTTTATAGACGACGGTCTTGTCATAGGCCTGCTTCCAGATCTTGTAGTTATCGGCGGAGGCAAACTTAAGAATGAAGTCGTTCATGTCGTAGTACATGTTGTCGTAGGTGTTGTCGTTATAATAGTGGATCAGTCCGCTGACATCTGGATATTCACTGCCGAAACTGTCGGCAAACGACTTCAGCACCGTGCGTGTGGCACTGGTAAGATTAGCCACCTCACTGGTCTTGATTGCGGCAAGGGGGACGTCGAGCCCCTGGGCGCGCTGTTCATAATACCTGTCGATGATGGAACTGTAGAAGGAAGTCTTCTCCATCATGGCAGGCACGACGGTCTGATAGGGAGCACCGACGCCCGGTATTTCGGCTGGTGAGCCGATGATGTAGTCGGTGACTTGACGGAGCTCATAAGCATTCTCGATACAGGCCATGTGGCAGCAGTCGAAGAAGATGAAGTCGAGGTGGGGTACGTGGGAGAGGGCCTTGGCCATAGAAGGGATATTCATCCAGTATTTACCTGTATCGCTGTGCGACTGGTCGCCTGTGTCTCCGCCGTAGGCCCTCGGACGCGCCATCGAGTTGTAAGCGGTGGAGTCGTTCTTGATGTTCCATCCCGTACCATGTCCCCAGAACACCATTCCGTAGCTGTCGGCGGGATTGTCGGTGAAGGCCTTCCTGGCCACTGTCTCCAGTACAGCCGGGTCGCTGGTGAGTGTCTCCTCCATGGGGATGGAGTCGGTCTGCTCGCCATTACGGTAATAGAGCAGATATGGCTTGCCGTCTGGACATCTGTCTGTCTTGGCCTGATTGACATAGACCGCCAGACAGTTGCTGCCCATGGACTTGACGCCTTCCTTGATCTGCCGTAGGTCTTCGTCGGCAAAGAAGTAACCCCCCGCCCCCCACTGTGCGAGGTTGTTGTTGGCTGCCATATAAATAAATACTGTACGCCCGAGAGGGGTGTCTTGATTGTTGTCGTCCTTGTTACATGCGGTGAGCATCGTCACGGCAATGATAGCAAATAGTATTTTTCTCATATATCAAAATTTTGGTGCAAAGATATAAAAAAAGCGTCAGATAGCGCGGATTATCTCAGAATTTTTGTAATTTTGCACCTCGAAAAGAGAAAAAGGATAATGAAAAAGCTATATTTTATGTTGGCAATAGCCATCGCTGCAATGTGTGTCGGCGATGCCTTGGCCAAGAAGCCCAAGCGCCCGCACCGCCGAACGCGCCAGAAGACGCACAAGGTGGTGAGGAAGAAGAAGTCGGCTGCTCCGAGACGCCCTGTGGAGCGATTCGTACCGCTGCCGGCAGAGCGCAACCTGCTCGACGATGCCTACAACCCTTTTCTACAGTGCGAGGACACCTGTAACCATGTTCACGGCATTGACCTGAGCCGCTATCAGGGCGACGTGTTCTGGGAGACGGTTGGTGAGAATACGAAGATGGCCTACGTCTATCTGAAGGCTACGGAGGGCGGCGATCGTATCGATCCGAAGTTCGAGCGCAACATCGAGTTGGCGCACCGCTACGGACTGAAGGTGGGCTCGTACCATTTCTTCCGTCCGAAGACACCGCTGAGGAAACAACTGGAGAACTTCACGGCCCAGTGCCTGCCGGGCGAGCAAGACCTGATACCGATGATTGACGTGGAGACCACGGGAGGGTTACCGAGCAACCAGTTCTGCGACTCGCTGATGCACTTCCTCTGGATGGTGGAACAACACTACAAGCAGAAACCGCTGGTGTACACCTTCCGCAACTTCTACAACTGGCATCTGGTGGGTCGTCTGAACGACTATCAGCTGATGGTGGCTATGTATCTCGACGAGGAGCCAGTGCTGGAGGACGAGCGCGACATCACGCTCTGGCAGTATACGGGCAAGGGGCGCATCGTGGGTATCAACGGATTTGTAGACAAGTCGCGTTTTCTCGGGCGTCACGGGCTTAGGGATATCCGCTTCAGGCATTAAAGTAACAGTTTAGAGTTTAGATTTAAAAAGATGATAATCAAGTGTCCAGAATGCGGTCATCAGGTAAGCGACCGCGCTAGAGTGTGCCCTTCGTGCGGCATAGATATTGCTGGTAAGCTCACGCGTTGTCCCGACTGTGGGGCGTATATCTTCAAGGACGAGCATGAGTGCCCGAATTGTCATTGTGTGATCAACGCCTCGGCAGTGCCCGTCGTGTCTGTTCCCGTGGGTGTGAAACAGGAAGCAGAGAACGGTCTGGTTCCCCAGGAGAGTCAAGAGGTTTCATCGGCTCAGGAGCCTGAGCAGCCGAAGAAGAGCCATAAGGGCTGGTGGTCAGCTTTCATCGTCGCCCTTGTCTTGGCCATGATGATTGTCTTCATCGGTATCTATTTCATGCAGAAGACGCAGAAGGAGAATGAGCAGCGGTCGTATGAGAATGCCATGATGAGTCGTGAGCCAGCCGTGCTGCAGAACTACCTCGATATGTACCTTGACGCGCCTGTGGCACATCGCGATACCATCAAGGTGCATCTGGAAGCACTGAAGAAGGTGGACCGCGACTGGGACAATGCGCGTATCAGCGAGTCGAAGAAGACCCTGCAGCTGTTTATCGAGCGTAATCCCGAGAATATCCATGTGCGTGAGGCCCAGTTGTTGATCGACTCGCTCGACTTCCTGGCTGCCAAGCGTCTCAACTCGATGGATGGCTTTAAGAAGTATATGGAGGAGCATGCTCAGGGCTACTATTACGACGAGGCCAAGAGCGAATACGACCGTCTGGAGGAAGAGGAAAAGCAGGCTCGCCTGAAGGCTCAGCAAGACTCTATCCAGCATGCACAGGAGGCTGCGGAGGAAACGGTGCTACCGTGAAGCCTATTCCTCGATATGGGATAAGGAGTGGGCGAACGATGCGAAGAAATTGGTGAGTGTCTCCGAGGGCATGTAGTGGAAATTGCGGGCTGAGCGCCGGATATGTCCCAGCATGGCAGAGCCATTGCTGGTGTGGACGAACACACTGTCGTTCGTCTGTGTGAAATAGAAGTCCTGTGCGCGGGTGTTGGTAAACTCTGTCAGTTCCTGTGCCACCTGTTCAGCTCGTTTGTCGGGCTTGCCCTCCATGAACGGCACCTCGTCGTCGGTGAATCCGAACATCTGTATCAGCAAGGTGCCCTCAAGTTGTGATATTTGGCTCATTCCCAGGTTCTTCAGCCATTTCTTGAGGGTGAAGAAATCGACCCGATGTCCCTCCGTTTGGAGGTATTTCCCCAGTTCTGTGAGTTGCTTGATGGGCACGCCCTCATTGAGGATGTGTCGTGCTATACCGATGATGACGAGCAGCATCTGGCGGGTGCTGACATCTGAGCTCTCGTCGTCGAGAATCGATTGCAGCTTCATGTTCAGTAGCGGGTTGGTCAGATGGTCGGCCCTGAGGAAATCGTCTTCCTCTGTCTCTTGTCGCTGATGGGGTTTCTCTTCAGAAGTCTTTTCCCACTGTTGCCACTGCTTGTCGGAGAGGTGGAGGAAGAATTGGTCTCGGCATTGCAGCAGTCCCTGATAGACGGGTTCCGTCACATCGTGCATCAACGAGAGCTGATACAGCTTGTTCCACTTGCTGACGGACATGGGCTCTACATCGTCCTTTCTGCCAAAGGCACCGCAACGGATGAGCCGGAAAAAATTGCGCTGTACGATGTTCATATTTCTGTCTCGGGGTTTTTATGAATAACGTTTCGGGTATCGGAGTAAGATGGCCAGCGTGGCTGCCAGTCCGATGGCGAAGGGATAATACAAGTAAGGTATGATGCTTACGGGATTGAGCGCCGCCAGTCCTCCAGCCATCAGCAGCTGGGCACCGTAGGGGATGAGTCCCTGTACGAAACATGAGAAGGTGTCGAGTATGGAGGCGGCCTTCTTGTTGTCGACACCATAGCGGTCGCCTATCTGCTTGGCGATGCCCCCCACGGTGATGATGGCCACGGTATTGTTGGCAGTACAGACATCGACGAGCGATACGAGTGCTCCGATGCTGAATTCTGCCCCCCGCTTACCATGAATGCGCCGAGTCATACGGTCGATGATGAAGTCGATGCCTCCCTGTTGTTTGATGAGCTCAAGCATGCCGCCCGCCATCATCGTGACGATAATCAGCTCTCCCATGCTGACGATGCCGTCGCCCATGGCTTGGAACCATCCGAACACGTCGAAGGCTCCCGTGGCGAGGCCGATGATGCCTGTCAGCAGGAGTCCGAGCGTGATTACTGCCATCACGTTCATGCCCTGGATGGCACAGACGAGCACTATGATGTAGGGGATGACCTTCGCCCATTCCACGGTCTCAATGTGCTGGGGCGCATGGACGTTGATTCCCAGGAAAATGTAGAGTACGAGGATGAACAGTGCCGCAGGAATCACGATGAAGGAGTTGACGCGGAACTTGTCGCTCAGCCGGCATCCCTGTGTGGATGTCGCCACAATGGTGGTATCAGAGATGAACGAGAGATTGTCGCCGAAGAAGGAGCCTCCGACGACAACGGCGGTAATCATGGCCACGTCAGAGCCCGTCTGCTGGGCCACGCCAACGGCGATGGGCGTCAGGGCCACGATGGTACCTACGCTGGTGCCGATGGAGATCGAGATGAAGCAGGCTGCCAGGAAGAGGCCTGCGAGGAGCATCTGCGGGGGGAGAAGGGAGAGAGTTAGGTTGACTGTAGCGTCGATGCTGCCCATTACCTTCGCCGAGTTGGCAAAGGCTCCAGCGAGAATGAATATCCAGATCATTAGCATCATCTGTCCTGTGGCTGCTCCTCGGCTGAAGATATCGATGCGCTCTTTCAGGGGTCTGCCCCCATGAACGATGACAGCAAAGATGCTTGACAGCAGAAAGGCCACGGTGATGGGCACCTTGTAGAAGTCACCAGCAATGATGCTGGTGACTAGATACAATACAATGAACACCACCAGGGGTGACAATGCTAACAATCCTTTCTTCATTTAGAGTGTTACGCCGTTCTTGAAAATAGCAATCTCGCGGTAGTCGTTTTCCTCATTGCGGGCTTTCTCGCCACTGGCCACAGCCAGCACCTTGTTGATGAACTCGGGTATGAGCTCCTGCATGGTGCGCCCTTCCACCAGTTGTCCTGCGGAGAAATCGACCCAGCCAGGCTTGTTCTTGGCGAGGGTGGGGTTAGTGGCTATTTTCATGGTGGGGACGAAAGTGCCGAAGGGCGTACCGCGGCCTGTGGTGAAGAGAACCAGGTGACAACCGGAAGAGGCCAGCGCCGTAGCGGCTACCAGGTCGTTGCCAGGGGCAGAGAGCAGGTTGAGTCCCTTGTTCTGAAGACGGTCGCCATATTCCATCACTCCGCTCACAGGGGCTTTGCCGCACTTCTGGGTACAGCCGAGGGCCTTGTCCTCGAGGGTGGAGATGCCGCCAGCCTTGTTGCCTGGTGAGGGGTTCTCGCCTACGGGTTCGCCGTGAGAGAGGAAATAGTTCTTGAAATTATTGATCATCGACACAGTCTGGTCGAAGAGTTGTTCCGTACGGCAACGATTCATCAGTATGGTCTCGGCACCAAACATTTCGGGCACCTCAGTCAGAACCGATGTGCCGCCCTGTGCTACAAGCCAATCGCTGAACTCGCCTACCAGTGGGTTGGCGGTGATGCCAGAGAATCCGTCGCTGCCTCCGCATTTCAGACCGACGCGCAGCTCGCTGACGGGAACAGGCTCACGCTTGTCATTCTTTGCGATGTCATAGAGCTCACGCAGGATGCGCATGCCCTCTTCCTTTTCGTCACCCACAACCTTCTGGGTGACCAGCAGACGGATGCGACTCTTGTCGTAGTCGCCCAGCATTGCCATGAAATCATCGGGTTGATTGTTTTCACAGCCCAAGCTCAGTACGAGCACCGCGCCGGCATTGGGGTGCAGACAGATATCGCGAAGCACCTTGCGGGTGTTCTCGTGGTCGCCTGACAACTGGGAGCATCCAAAGTTGTGGTGCCAGGCATACACCGCGTCGATACCCTTGCAACCAGTCTCACGTCGCAACTGCTCAGCCAGTTTCTCGGCGATGCCATTCACGCAGCCTACTGTAGGTACAATCCATATTTCGTTTCTCACACCCACATCACCATTCTGACGCTTGTATCCCTTAAAGGTACGGTTCTCGTTTTTGATGCTAAGCTCCTCGTTAACTGGATTGTATGTGTATTCGAGCGTTCCTGCCAGATTGGTTTTCAGATTGTTCTCGTTCACCCAGTCTCCAGCCTTCAAGTCCTGGCGTGCATGTCCGATGGGGTAGCCATACTTAATGATGTCCTCACCTTCCTTCACGTCTTTGATAAGCACCTTGTGACCAGCAGGCGTGTCCTGATTGAGTACAATCGACTTGCCGTCGATATCGATGATCTCTCCTTTCTTTTTCGGCTGCAGGCATACCACAACGCTGTCAGCCGGATTAATTTTTAAGTAAGTTGCTAATTCCATATTGTTTCAATAGTTTGCTTAGTTGTCAGATAGCAGTCCTTCGATAGAAGTCCACGTTTTCCTTGGTCAGAATCTCGATGGGCATATAATTGACGGGATTTACCTCGCGTTTCATCACGATGGCATTGAAAAGGGCATCGACAGATGCATATCCCTGTTGGTAGGCGTGCTGGGCGATGAGGAACGAGATAGACCCTTGACGGATGCACTCCTCATTCTTGGGCACCATGTCGTAGCCCATGATCTGAATGTTGCGGCGATTGCTCTTCTTGAGGAACTCGCCGACGATGTGGGCCTTTGAGTTGAATGTGATGCAATGGTGGATCTTCGGATGGTCTGCAAAGAATTTCTCTAGAATCGAGTCGTACTCAGCCCGTTCCTCATCGAGGGGCAAGTCTACTTCGGTGATGATCACATCGGGGAAATGGTCCATCATATAGTGCCTAAAGCCCGTCTCGCGGTTGGCCTGCTGCTTTGATCCCACCTTTCCGTCGCGTGTCTGCTTGACGAGAGCTATCTCCTTTTCCTTGGCAGCAATAAGCATCAGCATCCGTGCTGCAAAATAGCCGCTGGCAAAGGAATCTTGCCCGAAGAAGGCCAATGGTTTAAGGTCGGGCATATAGGAGTCGAGCAGCACGTAGGGGATGCCTCTGTCGGTCAGTTTCTCCGTGAAGCGTGCCGTCTGCTCTAGGGTAGTGGGCACAATAATGACGCCGTCGAACTTCTCGGTGAAGAATTCGCGTACCATCCTGGTGAACGATGCATTATTGAATCGCTCGTAGTATATGAACCTCAGGGTGATACCGAAGTCGCGACGGAAGTCGGTGCAGGCCTGGGCTCCTTCCTCAATTTCATCCCAGTAGGCCTCCTGTTCGTGCTTGGGCAGTACACAGTAGAAGGTGTACTTCTTGTTGTAGGCCAGCGCCGAGGCATACATGTTCGGTTTGTAGTCCATCTCAGCCAAGGCCTTGTTGACCTTCTCGAGTGCCACCTTCGAAACGTTGGGACGATTGTGGAGCACGCGGTCGACCGTTCCCACGGAAACGCCGGCACGTTCTGCGATGTCCTTGATTCTAATTTTCTCGTTTGCCATTAAATGGGTATCTATATTTAAATTTCTGCAAAGGTACGAAGAATTTCCGATACGGCCAAAATTTTTTGGTTTCAATTCATTCGTGAACACAAAAAAGGATTGGCTTATGCCAATCCTTGGGAATCTTCTCTTGAGCCTCTTGTCGGATTCGAACCAACGACCCCGAGATTACAAATCACGTGCTCTGGCCAACTGAGCTAAAGAGGCGGGTGGGCAGCTACCTGCATCGCGCCGCTACAACCTAATACCCTTGCTGCGTTCCCACCCTGGGGGATTCAAAGGGAGCTGGCCGTACAGGACTGCCCGTTTGCGTTAAGCGGGTGCAAAGGTACACAATTTAAATGATAAATGGCGAATGATAAATGATTATTTTTTGGATTTTAACTATTTTTTGTGCCAAAGGCCGCAATATGTGCGGGAAAATGAGTAATTTTGCACCCGAAAAAGAGAAATTGTTAAACAGTAATTCGTAAATAGTCTTGACTCCAGCAGAATACGTACAATTGAAGGCCTTTGCCCGTCAGGACGGTGCTTTGTTGGCATTGCTCTGGGCTGCTGCCTTTATGCTATATATAATAGGTGTGTCGAATCAGATGCTTGGTTTGGCAGCTATGTTGCTGATGGTCTATACCCCCTTCTTCGTAGGTGAACGCCTGGGAAAGTTCCGCGACAATGGCCGTGAAGGGCTGATCTCTTTCCGTCGGGGGTATGCCTACACCATCTTTGTATTCTTCTATGGCGGAGTACTCTTTGCTATCGCCCAGTATCTCTACTTTGCCTTTATGGACAACGGGTTCCTCCTGAGTCAGTTCTCGCGAATGGTGTCGACGGACGAGGCCAGGCAGATGCTGGAACAATATGGTATGACGAAGATGGTGGAAGAGAGTCTGCAGGAGATGGCCAGCATCCGTCCGATAGACTATGCGCTGAACATGCTGACAGTGAACATCTCGCTGGGATTCATTCTCGGCGTGCCCATCAGCTTGGTGATGCAGCGCTCGAAGGTAGTGAATAGTGAACAATGAATAGTGAAGATATGGATATATCAGTCGTTATACCTCTTTATAATGAGGACGAATCAATACCCGAACTCTACGCCTGGATAGAGCGTGTGATGAAGGAACACCAGTTTTCGTATGAGGTGATCTTCATCAACGACGGCTCCACGGACCGTTCGTGGGAGATTATTTCAGAACTGAACCGGAAGCACCCCGACATTGTGAAGGGCATCAAGTTCCGCCGTAACTACGGCAAGAGTCCGGCGCTCTACTGCGGTTTTAATCTGGCACAGGGCGACGTTGTGATTACGATGGATGCCGACTTGCAGGACTCTCCTGACGAGATTCCCGAACTCTTCAGGATGATCAAGGAGGATGGCTACGACCTTGTGAGCGGTTATAAGCAGAAACGCTATGACCCATTGTCGAAGACGCTGCCCACCAAACTCTTCAATGCGACGGCTCGCAAGGTGAGCGGTATCAAAAACTTGCATGACTTCAACTGCGGTCTGAAGGCCTATCGCAAGGCTGTAGTTAAGAATATCGAGGTGTATGGCGAGATGCATCGCTACATACCGTATCTGGCTAAGAATGCCGGTTTCGACAAGATAGGCGAGAAGGTGGTGCAGCATCAAGCCCGCAAGTACGGCTCGTCGAAATTCATGGGGCTGAACCGTTTTGTGAACGGTTATCTCGACCTGTTGACACTCTGGTTTCTTAGCACCTTCGGCAAGAAGCCTATGCACGTGTTCGGATTTCTAGGCACACTGATGTTTTTCATCGGATTTGTGGCAGCCTTCGTGATAGGCGCCGATAAACTGTGGTGCCTGGCCAACGGCATTCCCCAGCGCCTGGTGACAAACTCACCTTATTTTTATATAGCCCTGACGATGATGATTATCGGCACCCAACTGTTCCTGACAGGATTCGTAGCCGATTTGGTGAGCCGCTCTTCCCAGGGACGCAATGATTATCAAATAGAAGAAACATTAAGTTGCGTATGATGGATAGACATCTTAGAACAGAATCGGATACGAAGCACAGATGGATGGGTGTGGCGGCAATACTATTCATATGTCTCTCACCGTTAGCCTATTACTCTTGTTCGAGTATCGACTGCCCTATTGAAAATACGGTCTCAGTGCAATATGAGATTCGCGATAAAGCAGGAAATGCGCTGGCGATCACTGACTCTTTGTCTGTTGTTACCACCCGTATCGATAATAATGATATCTTCCTGCAAATGTCGGTGCGTGAAAGCGACAAAATAACCTTCCTTAACAAGTTGGTCGGCAGGTCGGCTTTTAGTCTTCCTATCAGCTACTCTCATCCAGAAGATGTCCTTTACTTCTGTTTTACGGATAATGACACGACCATAGTCGATACAGTGTGGATCAAGAAGGATGATATCCCGCATTTCGAGTCTGTTGACTGTTCTGCAGCTTTCTTTCACGAACTGACGAACGTGCGGCATACACACAATGTCATTGACTCTCTTGTACTTGTCAATAGATCTGTTAATTATGATTACAAGACCGTTCACTTCTATCTCTATCCGAACACTGACGATTAGCCTGCTGCTTCTGGTTTCGGCATCAGCGTCGGCACAGTGGAAGTTCTTCTCCCTACAGAAGGACTCCATCCCTGTGTTCCGTGGCTTTGCCGTATCGTTCGACTTAGTCGGTTTGGCCCAGATGCATCTCTCCGACAATGGGCAGTACGAGGCAGCCCTTCGCATCAATCTTCACGATGAATGGTTCCCGATTGTCGAGGCAGGTATCGGCAAGGCCAACCATACTGACGATCCTGTGACGGGAATTCGCTACGAGACGAAGGCGCCATATTTCCGTATCGGTATCGATAAGAACATGCTGCGGAAGAAGCATGGGCCATACCGTCTGTATGCTGGCCTCCGCTATGCCTTCACATCCTACAAGGTCGACATGATGCGCGACGTTTTTCCCGATCCCGTATGGGGGTGGGATACCAGCTTCGGCATGAAGGACGAGCGTTGCAGCCAGCACTGGCTCGAGTTTGCTCTGGGGGTGGATGCAACAATACTGGGCCCGTTGCATCTGGGATGGAGCGTCAGGTATCGTCGGCGCATCGCACACAACGACGGTATGTTTGAGCGCACTTGGTATGTGCCTGGATATGGCATCCAGGGAAGTAGCCGTCTGGGTGGTACTTTCAACGTCATCGTTGACATCTAATCATCTGTCATGCAGAATCCTAACACCAACAAGAAACTCCTCTGGCAGTTGCCGTTCCTGACGTTATTGATCGTGGGTACGGTGCTCATCATCCGCCAGCAGCAGTCCATGCCTTACCATCAGGATGAAGGCTTTATCTTTGGCACCAGCTACCATATCACCTACCAGTGTGACTCTGATATGCATGAGAGTATCAAGAAGGAATTGATGAAGGTGGACTACTCTTTGTCGCCCTTCAACAAGGAAAGCATTATCACGGCCATCAACGAAAATCGGGACGTGGTGCCCGACAAGATGTTTCTCGAGGTGTTTCAAAAGGCCATGACCATCTCGCGTGAGACCGATGGGGCCTTTGACATCACTGTGGCTCCGCTGGTGAATGCCTGGGGATTTGGTTTCAAAAACGGACATCAGCCCACACCTCATCAGGTGGACAGCCTGCTGCGCTTGGTCGGATACGAGAAAGTCGCCCTGAAAAAGGGTAGAGTGGAGAAGCAGAATCCTCAAACGATGCTCGATTGCTCTGCCATCGCAAAAGGCTATGGCGCGGATGTCATCGCTCGTTTCCTGCGTAGCCGAGACGTGAAGAATTTCATGGTAGAGATTGGTGGGGAGATTGTCACTAGCGGTATCAATGCCAAGCGACTCCCTTGGAAGATTGGGGTTACTAAGCCCACTGATGACTCACTCTCTACCAGCGGGGAGTTGCAGACGGTGCTCAACGTTACTGACAAGGCTATGGCCACGAGTGGAAACTATCGTAATTTCTACTATAAAGGCGGAAAGAAGTTTGCTCACACTATCGACCCGGCTACGGGCTATCCTGTTCAGCATAGTTTGCTGTCGGCTACGGTCTTGGCTAATGATTGTGCCACAGCTGATGCCTATGCCACCTCGTTTATGGTGCTGGGTATCGAGAAGGCTAGGAAGGTGCTCGACAGGCATCCCGAACTGATGGCCTATTTCATCTACAGCGACGATCAAGGGCAGAATGTCGTCTGGTATTCCCCTACGCTGAAAGATAAAGTGGAACAATAATCTCCCTCGATGGCAGCACTGCAGATATACGATAAACTGCTCCAGTTTCCATTGTTTCAGGGAATGAGCCGTGATGACCTGGAAGTGGTGGCAGGCCACACGCGCTTCGGATTCTCCAAGATACCCTCGGGAAGGACAGTTGTTGCCGAAGGTGATTACTGCACCCATCTATATTTGCTCACCAACGGCTCTCTTCGGGTCGTGACCCTCTCTGACGACAAGAGCTATCATGTGGAGGAGTATATGTCGGCTCCCTATATCCTGCAGCCGGAAGTCATCTTCGGCTATTCCCAGCGCTATACCCACACCTTCGTTGTGGAGCAGGGAGCCAACTTCATCACTATCGATAAGGAAGAGGTGCTCCGCTTGTCGGAAGATTTCCTCGTGTTTCGGCTGAACCTGCTCAACCTCTTTGCCACTCAGACGCAGAAACTCTCGCGGCAGCTATGGCACTCTGCCTCAACTTCGCTTGCCGACCGCATCGTGAGGTTCTTCGTCATTCACTGTGTCTATCCCGCAGGCCCTAAGATGTTCCATATCCTGATGAACCGACTGGCTGTTGAAGTCAACGACAGTCGTCTCGAAGTAAGCAGGGTACTCAATCGGCTGCAGCACGATGGAAAGGTGGTTTTGCATCGCGGAAGGGTGGAAATTCCGCAGATAGAGCGCCTGCTGATGTGAAATAATATAAAATTACAGACCGTTATTTGTTTGGTTCTCACATTTTTTGTAATTTTGCATGCTAAATACGTTAGTATAGCATTATGAGTGAGAACATAGAACGAAAGAATCCGTTTTTCTTTCCTTATGATACGCCCCACGACGTGGCCCCATTCGACCGTATCCGTCTGGAGGATTATGAGGAAGCCTTCATGGAGGGCATCCGGCGAGAGGATGAGCAGATAGATAAGCTAATCAACGATCCTCGTAAGCCGACCTTCGACAATACCATCATCAGTATCGATGACGAGAAAGATAGCGAGGGCTATTATGACCTGCTGAGCAGAGTGTCTTCAGTATTCTTCAATCTCTTGTCGGCAGAGACCAACGACGAGATGGATGCCCTAGCCCAGAAACTGAGTCCCATCTTGACGAAGCATGCCAATGATATACGGCTGAACGAGCGACTCTTCGAGCGCATCAAGTACGTCCACCATCATCATCGCAGGCTAACACCTGAAGAGAAGATGCTGCTCGACAAGTGCTACGACGGGTTTGTACGCAGCGGAGCTCTGCTCGACAGTGCCGGCAAGGAGCGGCTCAGGCAGTTGACTGAGGAGGCCTCAATGCTAGGGCTCCAATTCTCGCAGAACCTGTTGAAGGAAAATAAGGCCTTCACGCTGCATATCACTGACGAGGCACAGCTCGACGGACTGCCTGATACGGCCCGTGAGGCTGCTGCACTGGCAGCCAAGGAACGTGAACTGGAAGGGTGGGTCTTCACGCTCGACTTCCCCTCGTATTCGCCCTTTATGACCTATAGTACCCAGCGCGACCTGCGCCGACAGATGTATATGGCCAAGAATACGGAGTGCATCCATGACAATACGGAGAACAATCTCGAGATATGCAAGCGACTCATCAACTTGCGTCGGGAACTGGCACAACTGCTCGGCCATAAGACTTATGCTGACTACGTGCTGAAGCACCGTATGGCAGGTAGTGTGCGCAAGGTCTATAAGTTACTCAACGACTTGATAGACGCCTACAAGCCTACTGCGCTGAAAGAGGTGGAAGCCATCCGACGGCTTGCTCAGAAAATAGAGGGTAAAGGCTTCAAGATGGAACCCTGGGATTTTGGGTTCTACTCCCACAAGCTCCAGCTGGCGAAATATAATATCGATGCCGAGATGCTGAGGCCCTACTTCGAACTCTCGAAAGTCATCGGAGGAGTATTCGGATTGGCCAACCGCCTGTATGGTATCACCTTCAAGGAGAATCCCGACATACCCGTCTATCACCCCGATGTGAAAGCTTACGAGGTATTTGATCGCGACGGTTCCTATCTGGCCGTCTTCTATGCCGACTTCCATCCGCGTAAAGGCAAGCAGGGTGGGGCATGGATGACAGAATATCAGGGACAGTGGATTGACCGCAAGGGCGTAAACAACCGTCCCCACGTGTCGGTGGTGATGAATCTCACCAAGCCCACAGAAGAGAAACCGGCATTGTTGACGCTGGGCGAGGTGGAAACCTTCCTCCACGAGTTCGGACACGCCCTGCACGGAATGTTTGCCAATACACGTTTTGAGAGTCTCAGCGGTACCAATGTGTGGTGGGACTTCGTAGAGTTGCCCTCGCAGTTTATGGAGAACTTTGCAGTAGAGAAAGACTTCCTCCGCACCTTTGCCTTCCATTATCAGACGGGAGAACCAATTCCCGACGACTTGATAGACCGCATCCGCAAGAGCCGCAATTTCAATGTGGCCTACGCCTGCCTGCGACAGGTCAGTTTCGGATTGCTCGACATGGCCTACTATACCCAGAAGGATGCCTTCTGTGAGGATATCATCCCCTTCGAGAAGAAAGCCTGGGCCAAGGCTATCATTACCGAGCAGTTGCCAGACACCTGCATGACCGTGCAGTTTTCTCACATCATGGCTGGAGGCTATGCGGCAGGCTACTACAGCTACAAATGGGCTGAGGTGCTCGATGCCGATGCCTTCTCTGTATTCAAGAAGCACGGCATCTTCGATCAGAAGACTGCCCAGAGCTTCCGTGACAATATCCTTTCGAAGGGTGGTACGGAGAACCCGATGGTCTTGTATAAACGCTTTCGTGGTGGAGAACCCACCATTGAGGCATTATTGAAGAGAAATGGAATCAAACGCTAAGCAACAGAAACTGGATAGCCGCTACCTGCGCATGGCGCGGATATGGGCCGAGAACTCCTATTGTCAGCGTCGGCAGGTGGGAGCCCTTGTCGTCAAGGATAAGATGATAATCAGCGACGGCTACAACGGCACGCCGAGCGGCTTCGAGAATGTATGTGAAGACGACAACAATGTCACAAAGCCCTACGTGCTCCACGCCGAGGCCAACGCTATCACCAAGTTGGCGCGCTCGTCGAACAATTCCGATGGTGCCACCATCTATATCACCGCATCGCCTTGCATAGAGTGCGCTAAGTTAATCATCCAGGCTGGTATCAAAAGGGTAGTATACGGTGAAAAATACCGCCTCACCGATGGCATCGAGCTTTTGCAGCGTGCAGGTATCGAGGTCGTCTTCATGGATTTGAACAATGAAATAGTTAAATTAAAATATGAGTCAGAATAAGTCAACTCGATTTATGCCGCTGTGGATGGCTTTGTGTGTCATCCTGGGCATCCTGGTGGGTACCTTCTATGCCAACCATTTCTCTGGAAATCGGCTGAACATTATTAATTCGAGCGGTAACAAGCTCAATAACCTGTTGCACATCGTCGACGACCAATATGTGGATACCGTCAATGTCAATGACTTGGTAGAGAAGGCCGTGCCTCAGATCCTTTCGGAGCTCGATCCCCACTCAGTCTACATTGCTGCCAAGGACGTACAGATTGCCAACGACGACCTGAAGGGTTCCTTCTCGGGCATCGGTATCGAGTTTACCATCCGCAAGGACACCATCCGTGTGCAGAATGTCATCGGCAACGGACCAGCTGAGCGGGCTGGTGTGATGGCTGGCGACAAGATTGTAGAGGTCGACGACTCGGTGTTTGTGGGTAAGAAGGTGACCAATGAGGAAGCCATGCACCGTCTGAAAGGACCGAGGGATACGAAGGTGAAGCTGGGCATACTCCGTTATGGTGAGACCAAGCTGCGCCACATTACTGTAACCCGAGGCGAGATACCCATGAAGAGTATCACCGCATCCTATATGCTCGACGACGAAACGGGTTATATTAAGATTAAGAATTTCGGCGAGAATACCTATCCCGAACTGCTCATCGCCCTGGCAAAACTCTCGCAAGAGGGATTCTCTAATCTGGTCATCGACCTGCGTAGCAATACCGGCGGCTATCTGGCCTCTGCCGTGCAGATTGCCAATGAGTTCCTCTCCAAGGGGCAGCTGATTGTCTATACCGAGGGCCGAAAGTCGCCCCGTCAGGAGTATCGGAGTGACGGACGCGGCTCGTATCAGAAGATGCCACTCGTGGTCCTCATCGATGAGGCTTCTGCTTCTGCCTCCGAGATTCTCGCCGGTGCCGTCCAGGACAATGACCGTGGCACCATCATAGGGCGCCGTTCGTTTGGCAAGGGGCTCGTGCAGCAGCCCATCGAGTTTAGCGACCACTCTATGATCCGTTTGACCATCGCCCGTTACTATTCTCCTTCTGGGCGATGCATTCAGAAGCCCTATACGTCGGGCTCCGACAAGAGTTATGAGGAAGACCTCCTGAACCGCTATCAGCACGGTGAGTTCTTCTCTCAGGACAGCATCAAGCATACAGGTCCGGAATATCATACTGCCAATGGCCGAGTTGTATATGGCGGAGGCGGCATCACACCTGACATCTTCGTGCCGGAGGATACCGTGGGCATGACGTCCTATTATAAGGAGGCATCAATGACTGGACAGATCCTGCAGTTCGCCTTCAATTATACTGACGAGAACCGTGCCAGACTGAAGCAATACAAGACAGCTGTCGAAATGGAGAAGTATCTCAAGGCACAGAATTCTGTAGAAAAGTTCGTCGACTGGGCCGACAAGAACGGTCTGAAGCGCCGCAACCTAATGGTGAAGAAATCATACAAGTTGCTTGAACGCTACGTCAATAGCCGCATCATCTACAACATGCTCGACGAGGAGGCTTGGACAGAATACCTCAATCAGGACGATCCAGCCATCCTCCAGACCCTCAAGCTCTTCCGCGAAGGCAAGGCCTTCCCCCAGAAACCCGATGCATCCGCCGGTCAGAAGCAGCAGAAGGTGGCTTGTGCTTTTGACTATCGCGGTACACATATCAAGGCTTCATACATCGCCCATGCTTAAGGCAGAGCTCCGACAACAGATTAGAAACCTCAAGCGACAGTTCTCTTCCCAGCAATTGGAGGAGCTGTCGCTTCCAATTATTGCACGTCTCAGACCGCGACTGACCGGAGCAGCTACGGTCTTCGCCTATTATTCCCTGCCCGATGAGGTGTTCACCCATCAGTTAATAGATGAACTAGTAGCAGAGGGTAAGACGGTTTTTCTGCCGAAAGTGACGGGCCCCGACACCATGACGTGGCACCGATATACCTCACCAGCCGATCTTTTATTAGGTGCGTTTGGTATTGCTGAACCTAATGGTATGATGGTAGACGGCCAAGATTTTGCCCCCTCTACGGATGGGGAGCAGGTGGTACTTGTCCCAGGCATCGCTTTCGATGCTCAGGGCCGCCGGTTAGGGCGCGGGCGCGGCTACTACGACCGTTTCCTGGCCCTCCATCCTGATATGTATAAGATTGGGGTTTGTTTCGACTTCCAGAAATTGCCGGAAGTCCCTGTCGATGCATTCGACATCCCTGTCGATGAGGTGATTTAGTGGAATCGGATATCGGTAATCACCTGACTGCCCACATAGTCATTTAGTCGTCTTACCAGTTCTGTGCGCTGCATTGAGAGGTCTGCCCTTAGGGCCGGACTCGTCAGGTGTACCCATAGCGTCTGGTTGCGAATGCTCACCCCGTTGGTATAGCTTGCGATGAGTTCTCCGGCCACCGTCGGCCAGGCATCCACAAGTCGTTTCTGTTGCAGGGGCGTCTCTAGTCCCTGCATCCTCAGATTTCTCAGAATCAGCTCTCTAATGTCCTTTACGTCTCTCCTAAACATTTCTTACTCCTCATTTTTCATTGATTTCCCCGTCTTCTACATAGAATATCTTGTAGTCGTGCGATGAGGCTGACAGTATCTGGTCTAGATGGTCGCGGTTGGTGTCGGTGATGAATATCTGTCCGAAGTCGTCACCTGCCACCAGGTTTACGATCTGTTCCACACGCTGGGCGTCCAGCTTGTCGAAGATGTCGTCGAGCAGCAATAGGGGAGTGGTCTGCGTATTGGTGCGCTTGAGAAATTCAAATTGTGCCAGCTTCAGCGAAACCACAAACGTCTTGTTCTGTCCCTGACTGCCCTCACGCTTCATCTGATGGCCTGCCAGAGTGAACTCCAGGTCGTCGCGGTGGATGCCGTGCAGCGAGTAGCCGACTGCCCGGTCTTTTAGTCTGTCGCGCTGTATCACCTCCAGCAATGGCCCTCGTTGACAGTGGGAGACATAGTTCAGCGAGACTTGTTCCTTGTTACCCGAGATACGCTCATAGTAGTACTGGAACACGGGCACCATCTCCTTGACGAAACTGTCACGTTTCCGGTAGATTTCCTCACCCGTCGATGCCATCTGCTCCTCCCACAGGCTCATCACCTCAGCGTCGGGCTCTTCTTCGGCCTTCAGCATCGTGTTGCGCTGCTGCAAGGCTTTGTTGTAGCGGTTCAAGGCCTCTATGTAGCTGCGGTCGTACTGCGAGATGACCAGGTCCATCAGCCTTCGGCGCTCCTCACTGCCACCCTCGATGAGCAGCGTGTCTGAAGGCGACACCGTCACCACAGGTATCAGTCCGATGTGCTCGGAGAGTCGCTTGTATTCCTTCTTGTCCTTCTTGAAGTGCTTCTTCTGTCCTCGCTTCAGTCCGCAAGTGATGGTCAGTTTTGGGGCATACATGCCCTCTATCATCAGGAACTCCTCTCCATGGCGTATCACCTGCGAGTCAACGGGGTTGTTGGCCGAGTGACAGAAGGATAGGTAGTAGATAGCATCCAGCACGTTGGTCTTGCCCGCACCGTTATGACCGATGAAGCAGTTCATCTTCGGCGACAGTTCCAGAGTGGCCGACTGGATGTTCTTATAGTTTATCAGCGACAGTTTTTCGAGAATCATGATGCAAAGGTACGAAAAAATACGGCTTTTCTTGCCTAAAAGTGAAAAAAGTCTGCAATAAATTTCAGTATCTGCAAGATTTTCACTAATTTTGCACCCGTTTCGTGTGAAATATAAAATAATTATAGTATAATGGCAAATCAAAACAGTCAGCAGGGTGCTCCCGTAGCAGAGGAGCAGACCCTCAATCAGAGTGAGGCCTTCTTCCTGAAATACAAGAAGGCCATTATCGCTGCAGTGGTCGCTCTCGTAGCCATCATCGCAGGTGTCGTTCTTTATCAGACTTATGTGTCTGGTCCTAATGAGCAGAAAGCCAGCACCATGCTCGCCAAGGGTCAGCAGTATTTCATGGCTGGCGACTATCAGAAGGCCCTCAATGGTGACAGTGCCTCCTACAAGGGATTCCTCAACGTGGTTAACGAGTATGGCAGCACCAAGGCCGGCAATCTGGCCAACCTCTATGTAGGTCTCTGCTATGCCAACCTCGATAAGTGGAAGGAAGCTGCCCAGTACATCGAGAAGTTCAGCGGTGCCGACGACGACATGGTGTCGCCCGCAGCCATCGGAGCACTTGGCAATGTCTATGCTCACCTCAACCAGCTCGACAAGGCCGTCACCACACTGAAGAAGGCAGCTGAGAGTGCCGACAACAACTCGCTCTCACCCACCTTCCTCATCCAGGCTGGTGAAATCCTTGAGAGTCAGGGCAAGAAAGACGAAGCTCTCAAGCTTTATCAGCAGGTGAAGGACAAGTACTTCAACTCCATGCAGTACCAGACCATCGACGCCTACATCGAGCGCGTGAAATAATGGCTACAGCACTTCATAATCTCTCCGACTACGACTTCTCGAAAGTCCCTGATGCTTCCAATATGATCTTCGGTATCGTGGTGGCTGAGTGGAATCCTGAGATTACTGGTGCCCTGCTGCAGGGGTGTGTCTCCACACTCGAGAAGCATGGTGCATTACCGGAGAATATCCATGTGAAGACCGTGCCCGGTTCGTTCGAACTCATCTATGGTGCCCATCAGATGACGCTTAACGACGGTTACGATGCTGTTATCATCCTCGGCTCCGTCATTCGTGGCGAGACGCCTCATTTCGACTACATCTGTCAGGGAGTCACCGAAGGCATTGCCCGTCTGAACGCCACGAACAATATTCCCGTGGTCTTTGGACTCCTCACTACCGACAACCTGCAGCAGGCCAAGGATAGGGCAGGAGGCCGACTGGGCAACAAGGGCGATGAGTGCGCCGTGGTTGCCATCAAGATGGCCAAGTTCTGAATTCTGATTCTCAGTGATATGACTAAGCAGGCTCCCGATTTCCGGTGAGCCTGCTTTTTATATGCCGACCATCTTCCCCCGCAGGCATACCACTTCGTCGCATAAATCGCTGACAGAGTTACGATGGGTAATAAGCAACATGGTCTTGTTGGGATAGTCCGTGAAGAGGCGATGATACAGTTCACGCTCTGTCGCTTCGTCCAGACTGCTGCTGATTTCGTCGAGCAGGAGGATGTCGCCACCGTGGAGCAGTCCGCGGGCGATGGCGATACGCTGAGCCTGCCCCTCGCTCAGTCCACTTCCTCTCTCACCCAGTTCGGTGTCGAGCCCATCTGGCAGATCGGTCACGAAGTCGGCACAGGCGGTATGCAGCGCCTGGCGCAGTTGCTCGTCGGTGGCGTCGGGTCGAGCCAGTTGCAGGTTGTAGCGGATTGTGCCGCTCATCAGGGTGTTTCCTTGAGGCACAAAGCATAGCTGGCCACCGACAGAGACTTCTCCTTCTGCGGGTTCCACAAAGCCGAGGATCATCCGGAAAAGTGTGGTCTTGCCAATGCCCGTCTGGCCTGTGATGGCAGTCTTGGAGCCTGGGCGGAAGTGGTGGGTGAAGTTGTTGATCACCTCTCGGTCGCCATCTGCATAGCGGAAACTGACGTGATCGAAGCAGATGCTCCCTAAGGGGCACGGATGGCTTTGGTCGATGCGACTTTCCTGTTGCTTGGATGCCGGGTCTGTCATTGTCTGATGGCTTAGTTCTTCCAGACGGTCGATGCTGGCCGTGGCATGTATGACCCCGGGCACCATGTTCAGCAGTTGCAGTATCGGGTGCTGTATCAAGCCTACCAGCTGCAGGAACGAGGTCATCACGCCGAAGGTGATGGTGCCGTTCCTTAGACCGATGCCTCCCCAGACGAAAGCCAGTAGATAGCCCAGTCCAAAGACACACCCCATGATGAGTCTCGTGGTGACGGTAAAGCGCATGCGACGCATCACATGTCCGTGAAGCCGGCGCTGCATGTCGTCGAGTCTCTCCGTCATCCACAGCTCCGAACCGAGCGAGCGCAGCACGGCATTGTGCTCCATGCCCTCCTGCACCTGCATCTGTATGCGGCTCTCGTCCTGACGGATGTCGAGTGTCATCTGGCGCAACCTGTGGGCTATGAGTTTGCCGAAGACGATGGCCAGTGGCGTGAGCAGCAACAGAGTCCATGCCAACCGCTCGTCAAACCAGCGCATCAGCAGGAAGGCTCCGCAGAGCTGGGTGCCGGTGATTACCATCTGGGGCAGTGTGTCGCTGCAGACGGTACTGATCTGTTCGATGTCCTTGGCCAACCGTGAACTGACGTCGCCGGAGTGCAGCTCCTCGCCCGTATACAACTGTCGGCGGAAGAGACTGCTGAAGATTGTCAGTCGCAGGGCATTAGACTGCCTGACACCGGCCGAGGTGGTGAGCCAGTAGCCTACCTGTCCGAGCACCACGTTGCCCACGACGGTCAGCACGAGCCAGACTACCATCTGCAGCACATCGTCAGCCGACCCCGTGCGGATGGTCTCATCGATGAACTGTCGGCTGAGCCATACCATCAGCAGCCCCATCACTACCTGCCCGATGCCTGTCGCGATGCGCAATGCCACATTCCAGTGGATGCCATGCGAGCGGTGCCATATCCAAGACAGATACTTCATCCCTTCCTCAGGCCTGTTCTATCACGTTTACATCCTGCCATTGGGTAATGATCCCTGCCACGTCGTTGCGCGCCTCATCAAGTGTCACGTCGTATTCCTCGCAGAGCTTCTCTGTGAGTGCCTCGGCGGTGAAGTCGCCCATCTGCTGAGCCTGGCTCCACAGCCATGCTGCTGTTTCGTTCAGAGCCAGCAGCTTGCCGAAATTGATGGCATCCAGGCCTTCGCCCACGATGACATTCTCGCCGCACACCTGGCGCAGCACAAATCCTTTCTTGATCTTCATAATCGTTTGTAAATTGCTAGTAAATATCGTCGTAGGGGGCGCAGCCGGAACCATATCCTGGCCGCCCGTCGTCGCCAACCGTTGTCTATCTCGTGCGCTATACCGTCGGCATTCACCACGTGGGTCACCTTGGCCTTCACGTCGGCGAGGGCACAGTGCTCCGTGCCTGCCAGGTTGCCGTCGCCCATCAGCGTCACGCTGTCGCCTTCGATGCGGATGATGCGATGCACCACGTGGCGGCAACCGTCGACCCATGCCAGCACCACGTCGCCCTCCTGTAGGGAGACTGGTTTCTGTAGAATGACGCTCTCCTTGCCGCCGATGATGAAAGGTAGCATGCTACGCCCGTTGACGGGTAGCGTCACGCTCACGCCCTCATCTACCAGCCGGATGGCTTCTGTTATGATTTCTCCGTCGCTCACCATGATTTCCGATTATCCTTTGCCGATTGTCGATTCACACAGCCTCGCTGCCTCATCGTCGGGCAGACACTCCAGATGCCACACAGGTACCTGCATGGCCAGGCGGTTCTCCGTCTGATGCAAGCCGTCGGCGACGCTCTCGTCCCAGCGCTTACCGCTGATGCTCGTCATCAAGGCTAAGTAGGCCTCGATACCATTCATCCGGCGGATCTTGTTGTAGGGGGCCTGACGGAGCAGCACGATACCGCCCAGCGGACAGTTCACGTTGCGGTAGCAGGGCGTCTTGCCGCTCCAGGGCGAGCCATACACGACGGCCTGCCCATCGTCGCCGATACGCACCACCGGATTGTCATCGTTCACCAGTGCCGTGTCTCCGATGTACTTCAGCCACAGCCTAGCATGTGTGCTCTTGCCCGTGCCGCTTGGGCCAAGGAACATATAGCCCTTGTTATGATGTGACACGATGGCTGCGTGGAACAGCACCGTCGACTTGTCGGCCGTAGCCAAGGCGTAGAATACCATCAGCGCGTTGTCGACGGCCAGCTTCGTGTGCCGGCCCGTTGTGACGAGCCGTCCGCACGCGTAGTCTGACGTGCAGACCAGACAGCCTGCCGACTGCTTCTGCCAACAGAACTCGAACACCGTCAGACCCTCTGCAGTATGCCCGCAGATGATTTCCTGTCCGTAGTCGTCCTGTCGCAGTTCTTCGGTGTATGCCGGTGTCTCGCCGTTCTCTACACTCAGACGGAAAGTCGTCTCCTCTTCGTGGCATGCGAAGGGCTCGTAATTGGCCGTCAGCAGGAATATCTCCGGCTCGGCACTCAGGCTGAACACGTGGCCGCCCACCTTGTAATATCTGGTCTCTTGCACCTTATAGGATGTTTGTGATTGGAGTATTCTCGACACGTAGTCGAGTGACTATTTGACGACCTTCTTGCCGTCGACGATGTAGAGCCCTGAGGGCAACTCGTCGAGCGATGTGGCAGAGAGGCGCAGGCCGCTGAGGGTGAAGATACCCTTCGAAGTGTCAACCGCCTTATCGGCAGCGATGCTCTGGACGGCAGTAGGCTCCCCGCCGTTGAGCGCGCGCACCCATCCGGCGTATGAATGCTTGCGATAGAGGTTCTGGTCCCAAATGCCCACTGGCTCGCCGCCGCGCCAACCGCCACCGTCAGGTGCATCGGTAGTACACCACTGGCAGATGCCCCACTGCTGTGCGGGCGGGATGATGCGCAGGTATTCCTTGACGATCCACTCGTAGAAGTCGGCCATCTTCTTGTGCTCAGCCTCCGTCAGCTGGTTGGTCTTGATCCCGCTGCCCCAGCGGTTGGAGCCGCGCACGTAGCCCATGTCCATCTCGCTGACGCGCACCAGTTTGCCCGACTGCGCCATGATCTGGAACATCTGCGTGATGTGCTTCTTGATGTTGTTCAGGATATTGTCATCCTCAAAGCAGCTGATGTGCATCTGCGTGCCGATGCCGTCGATTCGGGTCACGCCGTCGGCCTCCCATTTCTTGATCCAGCCTACGAGGCTCCTCACCTTCTTGTTGTTGTCCCAGTCCGACTCCAGGTTGTAGTCGTTGATGAAGAGCTTCACGTCCTCTGGACCGTACTTGCGAGCCAGCCGGCAGGCCTGGCGCACGTACTCCAGGTCGCCCATGTAGTCCTGCCAGTAGAAGGCTGAGCCGCCCACGTCCCACGTGCCGCTCTTGTAGCCCTCGGAGTGCTGCAGCTCGTAGTTGCCCTGCCCGTCGTTGCCACCGCCCGAGATGGCCTCGTTTACCAGGTCCCAGGCCCTCACCTTGCCCTCGCAGGCTTCCATCATGCCCTTGATCCACTTGTCCATAGCCCATACCAGCGTGTCGTGGCGCTCCTCGGCAGTCAGGGGTATGCTCTTGCGCTTGTCGCCCTCTATCTTGATGTTCTTGATATAGATGTCACCCACGAAGTCGCCGCACTGGAGCATGAAGAAGTTGTTGGCCACGATGGCCTTGTAACTCACCTCCACGTCCTTCCACTCGGTTGTGAAGGGGATGTTGGGGTACTGCCCGTTATTCCAGTCGCCCAGCTTGCTGTGCAGGTTGCCTGCCGTAGAGCCTTTGACGGTCATCGTCATCTTGTAGGTCTTGCCCACCTCGAGGGCGATGTTCTCCATAGCCAGGAACTGCACGTCCCAAGAGTTGGTGTTCTTCTTTGAGCAGTGCACGATCAGTCCGTCGTTTTTATCATACTTTACCGAGTAGCCGTATTGCGCCTCGTCGGAGTGCCATCCGATGTTCTGCTGCTTGCGGAAGTCTTTGCTGGCTATCTCGGCAAACTCCACTTCGGCCGTGGGGTCGGGTCTGTCGGCCAGCAGCTTCAGCAGCCAGCCGTTAGCTTGCTGCGAGTGCCAGGCCAGGGTGTGGCCATAGACGTTGAGACCGGCATCGGTGGCTGCCTTCACGTATTTCTTAACCGTTGAGAAGTTCATGTTGCCGTTGCCGTCCACGCAGCTGGCCATCTTCATCGCGTTGCCGGCCACGGTCTCGGTGAAGTTGCTGTTGATCATGTTGCGGTAAACGGTTTTGCTGAGGTATTCATTGACCGTCGTACCGCCCCCCAGCTTGAAGTTAGGATACTTCTCGTAGTCGATGTACGTCTTCAGAGCCTTGTACTCGTCCAGATAACGGTAGTTGTCGTCACCGGGTTTGCCCAGTTCATAATTCTCCTGTGCAGCTGCCGATGTCGAGAGACAGGCCGCCGTCAATAATAAGATTAGTTGTTTCATCATCAGTGTATTTTAGAATTACTGGCTGCAAAGGTACGAATAAGCGAGCAGAAAACCAAATTTTATTTGGCTTTTCTCGTGCGGGAGTACCTAATACCGTAGGTCAGAGGTACGAATAAGCGAGCAGATCAGTGGCGTATGGGTTCACGCTTCAGATAGTCGTAGAGCGTGAGCAGACGCAGATGGAAATAGCTGTTCCAGAAATCCTGCAATGCCGTAACCTGATTGATTCGTGCCGTCTGCCAATACTGCTGAGCCAGCGACAGGTCATTGACGTTGGCCTGACCTCTGATGAAACGTTGTAGCATGGCAGTATAGGCATCCTCTGCAATCTGTAGTGAGCGGTGGGCATCGCTGACCATCGACTGGCGCTGGTTAACCTCTGCCACGGTCTGCGTGACATCCAGCTCGGTGTCGCGTCGCTGTTCCTCACGCTGACGGGATGCCGTCTCGGCCTTGCTCTGTGCCGCAAGCCAGGCATTACGCTGCTTGCCGTGGTCGCTGATAGGCACGGTGAGGTTTACCATCACCTGATTCTGCACCAGTGGACGGCGAAAGGCATGATCGAAGCGTTCTGACACCTGGTTGAGACCGATTGATGCATCGATGCTGGCATTGAGTCCCTTCTTGCGTTTCAACTGTTCGGCATCGCGTTGGGCTTCCAACTCCTTGAGTTGCATGGACAGATAGTTGGGATTGTTGCGTGAGGCTTGTGTTATGGCATCGGCAAGAATGACATTCAAGCGGGGCAATACAGTGGGTATAATCAGTTCCAGACGGGTGTACTCGTCCATACCCAGCCAGACGGCCAGACTTCTGACAGCCTGCTGATGGTTCAGTTGAGCACCCTTCAGGGTGGTGGCGGCGAGCGAGCGTTGCAGCGTCAGAATGTCGAGTTCGGCTTTCGAGATGGACGCTATGCGGAAGCGGCGGTTGCCGATGGCGAGGATGGTGTCGCACGACTGTATCTGCTCCTGAGCCATCTTCAGCTGCTCCTGTGTCACAGCCAGGAGGAAGAACCGCTTGACAGCCTCGGCGGCCGTCTGTTCCACCGAATAGTTCATCTGCTGCTGGGCAACCGTGAGTCGCATGGGTTCTGTCTGACGGTTCCAGCGGTAAGGATTGTACCCCAGCAGTTCCTGGCGATAGCCCACGCGGACTGGGGTGACGGCAAACTGATGCTGGGTAAAGTCGCCGTAGTTGCCGAGGTAGGCCAGTCCCGTCGAGGCATAGAAGGAGCCGCCCCATGGTTCCATCGCCTGTTGGGCCTGCAGATTGGCGCTGGAGAGCAGTCGCTTCTGCTGGCGATACTCGTCGTTGTCGGTGTCGCTGATGTAGCGCTGGGTCATGACTTGCTCGAATTGCAGCGGCGTGGTGCTCAGCTCCACCTGCAGCTTGCGACTGGCCATCCACGAAAGCCAGGCGTAGTGTGCCTCATGGAAGACGCTGCGATAGCGGTCGGCCGTGAGACTGCTGTCGGTAGCCAGCTCGACGGTGCGCTCCAGGTCGAGGCGAACCGTAGTCTGGGCCGTAGCTGTGATGGTGGCGCAGAGCATCAGGGCAGTGGCGAAGTGTCTCATGGCTGGGGCGTTTTTAGGTTTACTGACACGTGCATGCCATCGAAGAGGGTGTTGTGGGCAGACACACGGGCTCGGAGCATGACGGTGCCTTGCTCGTCGACCACAGGATTTACCTCTGTCACCTTGGCATCATAGGCAGTATGCTCGTCGGCTACGGGCACCACGCTGATGGCTGTGCCTATGGGGAACCGGCCGAGGTCGGTTTCCATCACCCGGAACTCCACATCCATTTGCTGCGGCGAGATGATGCGGCACACCACATCCCCTGTCTGAGCCAACTGGCCGGCTCGTGCCGTGACATTGGCCACGATGCCGTCGAAGGGAGCTGTCACACGGGTGGTCTTCAACTCGTTGCGCGCTGCCGCCAGTTGGTTCTGAGCTATCAGCAGGCCACTCTTGACTTCAGCAATGTGTCGCACACGCTGTGGCACGCGGTCCATCTGCTCGGGGTCGTAACCCTGTGAGATGATGACTTCCTGCATTTGGAGGTGGGCTCGTTCTATCTCGCGCTGATGCTGCTCTACGGCATTGGCCTGCTTGTAGGCTTCCTGCTCGGCCAGAAGCTGCCCCATGCGCACTCGGTCGCCATTGCGTACCGTGACGCGCACCACTGGCAGGGTGGTCTCAAACTTTACGTCGGCATAGCGTGCAGCCACTACCTTGCCCATGGTCTGGAAGTCGGATGGCTGGGCAGGCTCACGAGGGTCTGACCCCTTGTGAACCTCGGCGATGACTGTGGTGTCCCTGGCTTCGGGTGAGTCACCAGGCTTGCCCTGTTGCTGGCAGGCTGTCAGCAGTAGCACACTTGATAATATCCATATCCTGTTCATAGCTTGTACCATTCACTATTCACTATTCACTATTCACTAACTAAAGTTGTCGCAGACTCATTTCGTAGAACAAGCCCTTGCGCGCCATCAGTTCCTCGAAGGTGCCTTCCTCGGCTATCTTTCCCTTGTCGAGCACGATGATACGGTCGCAGTGGCGGATGGTGCTCAGACGGTGGGCGATGACCAGGCGCGTGCAGTGCAGCTGGTCGAGGTTTTCGCTCACTTGCCTCTGGCTGATGTTGTCGAGCGCTGAGGTGGCCTCGTCGAAGAAGAGAATGTTGGGACGTCCTATCAAGGCGCGGGCGATGAGCAGGCGCTGCTTCTGGCCGCCTGAGAATCCGCCGCCACCCTCGGTGATCACGGTGTGCAGGCCCATGGGCAGGGCATTCACTTCGTCGTACATGTACGCCAGCCGCAGTGCCTCCCAGGCATCGTTGTGGGTGGCCCAGGGGGCGGTGATGGTGATGTTGTGGAAGATGTCACCCGTGAAGAGGCTACCGTTCTGCAGGCATGTCCCTATCCGTTGGCGGAGCTGTTTCTTGTCAACCTTCTCCAAGTCGTAGTGGTCGTAGTATATATTGCCGCGCTGGGGCTTTTCAAAGCCCAGCAACAGGCGCAGCAGGGTGGACTTCCCACATCCGGAGATGCCCACGATGCCCACGTATTCGCCTGCCTTGATGCTGAGCGAGAGGTCGTCGATGACCAGCGGCATGTCGTCCTGATAGCGGAATGACAGATGCTTGACTTCGATACTGCCCGACAGGGCTTTGATTGTGGTATGTGAGCCTGATACCTCTGGTACGGCCTCGACGATGTCCATGATACTCTCCAGCTGCGGTTCTATCTTGGTCATCTGGGGGATTTGCTCCGTGAGCCCGGTGAGTGCTGCTGTCAGCATGCCAAAGGCAGAGGTGAAGGCAATGAAGTCGCTGGTCTTGATGGAGGCGTGCAGGGTAAATATGTAGATGACGAGCAGGGTGACTACGTTCATCAGAGCCAGCAGTGAGGGATACAGGCGTATGGCAAACCGTGGGTTGTAGATGATCCTGGCTGCATGGGTGTACCGGTTGAGCCACTGGGTGAAGGCGCGTGTCTCTGAACCAGTGAGCTTGACCTTCTGTATGCCTGCAAACAGGTTGCACTCCATACCGCTGAGGGCATCGTTCTTGCCGATGTAGAGCTGCTGAACATGGGTGGCCTTGCGGAAGTAGAGCACCAGTATCAGCGCCTGCAGGGCAAACAGTGCCATTGCGGGTATCAGGAGAGGTCCGCCGTAGATGCCCACCTGGATGAAATAGACCACAGAGAGCGCGCCGCTCAACAGTGCGCCGACAATCGCCTCGTTGATCTGCTGGCACAGCCCGCTGAGGTTGTTCAGCTTGGAGGTCAGCTCGCCGCTGCTGTGTGTGTGGAAGAATTTCGGGGGCAGCAGGAAGAGTCGCGCCATGACGGCGTTGTGCAGGTTCATCTCCACGATGTTCTCAACACGGATGATATACAGGTTGCGGATATAGGTCGTCAGCATGATGGCAACAGCCGCTCCTATCAACAGTCCGGCGATAGGAGCCAGGTCGGTGGCGATACCGGCGGGTATCACCGTTTCGAACACCATCTTGTTCGCCATAGGCACAAACATACCCAGGAGCACTACGATCAGTGCGGCAAATCCCATGTAGAGCATACTGTAGGTGTCGGTTGATGACAATATGAAGGTAATGAGCTGGCGCTTGGTCATTCGCTGCAGGGGCAGGGCTTTGGTGAAGCTGTATGCCTCTGGCATCAGCACCTCCTTCATCTTCCGTCGAGTCACCTCCCGCGGGGTGCCTTCCTCGTCGGTGAAGCGATAGCTGCGGCCTGTCCATTTGGGCAGCAGCGCTACCAGCCTACCGCTCCGCGTTCGGCCCAGCATTGGTCCGGAGGCCTCTCGCCACCATCCGTCGGTGAGACTCAACCGGCGCGTCATGATGCCATGTGCCTGGAGGATGTTGTGCAACTGCTGCTCCAAGGGCAACACATCGTCGGGCTCCAGTTCGTAATCGACAATCTTCAACGCTTCCAGCACCTGGCGGATGGCCAGGTTGTCAGTCTGGGGAATAGCACCGTCATAGTGTAGCCCCATGCGTGCTGCACCTTCCTTGATCTCACGCGAGAGGGTCGAGGCATCCAGCTTCCTGCGCTGTTCTATCTGACTGGAAAATATGCTCATCTTCTGTTTCTTCTCCTTCCTTATCTGTTTTCCATGAGCTGTCGGTACAGGCCGTCCTGCTGCATCAGCTGTTCGTGGGTGCCACGTTGGACGACGTGCCCGGCATCCATGACGATGATCTGGTCGCAGTCGCGGATGGTCGACAGACGGTGTGCTACCACGATTTGCGTGATACCCATCTCGCGGATGTGCTTCATTACCAAGTCTTCCGTGGTAGGGTCTAATGCCGAGGTGGCCTCGTCCATGATCAGGATCATGGGCTCGCGGGCCAGGGCCGTGGCTATCTCGAAGCGCTGGCACTGGCCTCCGCTGAAGTTCTTTCCGCCCCGCACCACCTTGGTAGCCAAGCCCTCGGGACGGTTCATGATGTCGTTGTGTACCTGTGCGTCGCTGCATGCCATGAGGATGGCGAAATCCTCGATGCTCTGGTCCCACATGCGGATGTTCTGCGACAGCGTGTCGTCGAAGAGCACGATGTTCTGGTCGACGACGGCGATGGAGTTGGTCAGCTCATCGCTGGAGATGCTCTCGATGGGACGCCCGTCGAAGAGTATCTCGCCACTCCAGGGCTTGTAGAGCCCGGATATCAGCTTGGCCAGGGTCGATTTGCCACAGCCGCTGCTGCCCACGAAAGCCACCGACTCGCCAGCCCTGAGGTGCAGGTTGAAATGCTCAATCAGGGGGGGCATCGTCCGGTTGTAGCCGAAGGTGACGTCGCGCAGCTCCAGTTCACCCAGCAACTTGCCGGCCTCCGAATGCTCACCGTCGGCATGCCGGTCTTCGGGATACCTCATCACGTCGTCCACGCGCTCTATCTGGGAGCGCATCTCCAGCAACTGCTGTCCGGCATTCACAATTTTCTCCACGGGAGCCATGAAGGCGGTCATGAAGCCTTGGAAGGCCATGAGCATACCGACGGATAGGTCGCCTTGCAGGATATACCACGCTCCCACCAACAGAACCGCCATCGTCAGCAGGTTCGACGTCAGCGTCGGCAGCAGGCTCATCTGGCTCTGCTGAACATGCATCTCGCGCTGTTTGTTGAACATTCTGGTCCACAGCCCGCTCCAGTATTGGAAGAACCCTTCCTCGGCGCCTGCGGCCTTGATGCTCTCGATGTTCTCCAGGCAACTGACCGTGGCGGAATAGTATTTACCCATGCTCTGCTGTGTACTTCTGACCATATTCAGGCGCTGGCCGGCATAGTGGTGTACGACGGCGAGGTTGACGAGGGCTGCCGCGACACCAATCATCGTCAGCATGTAATTGTACGACAGCATCAATATGAAGTACAGCACCAGCAGCATCACGTTGATAGCCTGCGGTGCCAGCACCTCGACGAGCGAGTGGGTGATGGTCTCATTGAGCCGCTGACGCTGCTGCAGGTCGCCCACGTAGCGCATGGCGAAGAAGTTCATGGGCAGTCGCAGCAGGTGGCGCAGATAGCTGATGTTGCCCCGTAGCGCCAGTTGTCCGGCTATGCGCTTGGAATAGCGCTGATTCCAGAGCGTCACGATGAAGTTGAACAGGGCCAGCGTGCCCATCAGGCAGAAGAAGACGGTGGCCCACTGCGCATTGCGCCCCGAGAGTATCTCGTCGAAGAACACCCGGGTGAGCAGGGGTAGGGTGAGGGTGACCACTGCCAGCAGCAGGGTGAAGATAAAAGTCAGCCAGAAGGCTTCATTGGCTCCGTTCAGGTTTCTCCTGATGTAGGAGAAGATGCTCGCGGGGCGGCCCGAGGGCTGGAAACGGTCGGTCAGCTCGAAGGTCATGGCGACACCCGTGAACGAGCGCCGGAACTCATCCATCGGTATCTCTACCGGTCCGAGGCCGGGGTCGTTGAGACAGGCCTTGCCTTTCCGCATGCCCTTGAAGACGACGAAGTGCTCAAAGTTCCAGTGGATGATGGCGGGCTCCATGCCTGCCAGGTTTTCGGCACTTACCTTGTAGGCACTGGGCTCCAGGCCATACGTCTTGGCTGCCAAGAGGATGTTCTTCATCGAACTGCCGTCGCGGCTCACGCTGCACGCCTCGCGCACCTGCTCCAGGGGAAGCCACTTGCCGTAGTAGGCAAGGATCATCGAGAGCGAGGCGGCACCACACTCCACGGCTTCCATCTGCATCACCATGGGCACTTTCTTCATAAGCCTACTTGCCTCGCAATGTATTCAACGTGTTCTCTACCCGCCCTAACAGCACTTCCCATACGTACTTACGGTTCCAGATGATCTGCACATTGCAGGGCATGCCCGTGGTGACGGCCATGCCTTCGCTCTTCTTGCGGCTCCATATCAGCCCGTCGGCATCACGGTCGAGCACGATGCGCACCTCATAGACTGGGTCGTCGGCTGGGATGATGGATGCCAGCTCGGCCAGCTTCAGTCGCTGTGCCACCATCTTGCGGTTGGTGGGATACGACTCGATGCCCTTGACGGTGCCGACGGCATAGCCCCACTTCTCGCGCTCCAGGTCGGCAGGCGTCAGCTGCACCTTGGCATCCAGCTTCACCTTCCTGAGTTCTTTGAATGTCACGTAGGCTAGCACTTCGCGCTCGTGGAACCGGGCCTCCTGGGGCAGTATCCATGCCACCGGCTCGCGAGGCTCAAACTTGCTCTCTGCCGGCTTCGAGGTCAGCACCACTCCCGACTCTGGCGCCGTCAGAGTGGTGGTCGCCAACTGCGAACGGACGCTGACAAGGGGAGTGCCGGCCGTCACCTCCTGGCCGTTGGTGGCTATCACATGATGGACTGTCCCCCCGTATGGGACCGTAATCGCCTTGGCCTCTGCAAACGGGAATACAACGGCTTGGGCCATGACGGTATAGTTGACCTTGCCAAACATACACCAGAAGAGTGCCACGCCGCACAGCAACAGCAGCGTGGAGAGCACCAGCCAGAGTCTGGGAGAAACCACCCGCGGCATCTCCTTGAGTTCGCTCTGGTCGTCAAGAGCTTGTAATGCTTCGTCGTTAAATATCTCTGACATATAATATAGTTGTGAAACAGCCCGCAGTTGTTTGCCTGCGGGCTTACTTCACTAAGTGAACGGCACTTTGTGAGTGGGGGGCTCAGCGGTAGATGCTTTGCCTACATCAGTACCTCTAAACTATTAATCTTCAAATCTTTTCCTAGGTCTCTTACGAGCACCACCGTTCACATTCTCCAGATCTTCCTTCTTTAACTCCTGAGCCTTCTGGCTGTTCTCTTCATTCTGTTTCATAATCTTATAAATTTTAGATTGTTATTTATTAGAATAATGTATTATCGCTGCAAAGATACGGAGAAATTTTCGAATCAGCAAACATTTCCGTTTCCTTTTTGAACAAAAACAGATGAAATTCCATTTTTGCAGGAGACTTCCATAGGCCGTAGCACAAATGACACAAAATAAAAAGCCCCCGAAGGATCTCATCGTCCTCCAGGGGCTTCTTCGATTGCTCTAAGGCTCCGGCGTGTCATCGGGAGCCGTGGCCACGGCGTAGCTCGAGATGGGTATCTTCTCCTGATACTTCACCTCCTTGCCGTCGACGGTTTTCTTCACCGAGCGGACCACGTAGGCCGCCTGCAGCACGCACTCCTTCTTCAGCTCGCGCGAGGTAAGCTCCTCGCCCTTCGAGTTCTCCGGGATGAAGCGCAGGTGGATGCCCTCCACCAGCTCGTCGAGGCCCATGGCGAGCGTCTCCTCAACGGTCGACTTGGCCTTTTTGCCGTCGTTCTCGATGGTCGGCGTGAACGTGCCGAAGCCGTCGAGCTTCACGGGCTGGCCCTGGGTGATGAGCTCCTTCAGGCAGCTCACGATGTTCAGCAGCACCAGCTGGGCCAGGTCGTAGGTCACCAGCTTTCCGTGGTCGGAGATGTGCTTGGCGAAGCCCTTCAGGTTCAGGGGCTCCTTGGTGTCGGGTTCGGCGAAATACTTCGAGTAGGCCGACGAGGATGAATTCTGGTTCTGTCGCAGATTCACCGGAAATGCAATGTTCTCTTTTGCCATTTCTTTAAATGTTTTTGATGGTACTAAATTACTATGCCAGCAGCTGCTTCGGGTGACTGGCTCCCGCCTTTTCTATGATGTTACAAAGGTACAAATAATTCTTGAGACGACCAAATATATCACAAGAAAAATGTAGTTAATTTTGGTTAATCATAGAGGAGCGGTGTTTATGCGCTACATATTTTCGACAACTGGGGCGTTTTTTCCCAAAACGCCATCACTTTCGGCAGAAAATCGGCAAATCTCTTGGACGGATGCGGAGAAATGCTTATATTTGCACCTTGATAACATTCAAACTATATAAAATGATGAAGAAAATCATTGCTACTATTTTTACCGCCTGTGCCTTCATGAGCGCACAGGCACAGTCGAATCTCTCACCAGAGGTGAACGCCTATCTTGAGAGTTACAAGACTGCTGCGAAGACCCGTAGTGCCGAGGCTGCCCGGCAAACCATCGTGACCCTGCGACTGAAGCCGGGCGCACAGCCCTCCGACGTGGCCAGCCGCATAGAGGCCCTGGGAGCAGAAGTGAAAGTGACGCTGGGCAACCAGATGACCGTGGCCCTCACAGGCGACATCCTTGAGCAGGTGGCTGCCGCAGAGGGGGTAGACCTGGTGGAGAGATTGTCAAAGCCGACCAGTCGTACCGATCACTCCCGTGCTGTCTCACATGTCGACGAGGTGCTCGACGGCAGCGGTGTCAACCTGCCACAGGCCTATACGGGCGAGGGTGTTATCATTGCCTTGATTGATGGAGGCTTTGATTTCACCCACCCAGCATTCAAGGATGAAAACAACAACCTTCGCATCAAATCCGTCTATTATCCTGGCATGACTGTCAAAGGCAGCAACAAGGCCACTATCGATGGCAGGGAGGCTGAGGGGTCGCTCTTCGACAAGCCGGAAATGATCCTCGACACGCTGCTGCTGAAGGAAAGCGGTAAGCACGGTACCCACTGTGCTTCCTGCGCTGCCGGCAGCCATATAGCAAGTGTGACCGGCCTCACTGGCAAGCCCCTCGGCGGTATGGCTCCCAAGGCAGACCTCATCCTGCTAAATGGCGAAACCGACAGTATCATGGATAAAAAGTACGGTGAAAAGGCAGCGGGCAATCTGGCTCAATCACTCGCCCTTAAGTATATCTCTGAATATGCCAAGGCCCAGAAGAAGCCAGTGGTGTTCAGCTGGAGCGAGAACTCTCATGATGGCTTCCACGACGGTACGAGTGCTTCAGCCCAGATGTTGAAGAACTTCTGCCAGGAGGGCAACCTTGCTATCGTCTGTGCCAGTAACGAGGGCGGTGACTCCATTCATGTCCATAAGACTGTGAAAGGCGGTGAGACGCTGAAACTGATGATCAAAAGCACAGAATACGGATCAGAATCATATAATTTCTTCGTAACCCAGAAGCCTGTCACCTTGAGGTTAGGTGTCTATGACACGGACCAGAAGAAAGAGGTCTACCTTTCAGACCCCCTCTCGTCATTAGACAAGATAGCCATCAGCCTGAAACTGAAGGCTCCGCTATCAGGTAAAGAGAGCGCAACGGCAAAGAAACTTTATGACGATCTGCAGCCCTATTTCGAGGGAGAGGTTTGGGTTGTGCTGGCCTCCGGTACAGGCAAAGACACCAAAGGCGACAACCGCGATTATATAAGAGGAATGTTCTTCACAGACAAGACACCCATGAAGAAAAAGACCTATCGATTCGTCCTGCACTTTACTCCCGAGGAGGGTTGCGAGTCGTTCTCATGGTCAGATGGCTCCGATCCCGGATATATCAAGGCCGAAGGCTACACAGAGGGATCTGCCACCGTATCGATGGGCGACTTCGGCACGACGGGAGATGCAGTATCCATCGGAGCCTGGGCGGCCAACAACAAGTATCTCGACCTCCTTGGGAATGGTGCAGACATCCAGTCAGCCCCCTTTATAGTTGGCGATATTGCAGGATTCTCCAGCTGGGGTGTCGACTATGCCGGGCATAAGTTCCCCGACGCCTGTACGCCAGGAACAAGAATCAGCGCAGCCATCAACTCGATGATGACAGATTCTGACTTGATAAATGAAACCATTTCTGCCCTGGGGAAGTTTCCCCGCCAGTTCAAAGGCCAGAGTGAAGACTGGGCGTACTACTGGGGCGTGGCCGACGGCACGTCGATGGCTACGCCCACTGCCGCAGGCATCGTGGCCCTCTGGGTGCAGGCTGCTGCCGACAAGGGCAGGACGCTTACCAATGCCGACATTAAGGACATCTTCAGCCACAGCTGCGACACGGATGAATTCACCAAGGCTGCCCCGCACCGTTTCGGAGCTGGCAAGATCAATGCCTACAAGGGACTGCTCTACGTGCTCGGCCTCGACACCGGCATCCAGGGTCTCAGTCAGAAGCAGCCGGCGGGCATCACCTTCCGCGTTGAAGACGGTCAGCTGATAGCAGAGGGAGCAGAAGACGGTACAGCCGTTACGCTCTACAACCTGTCAGGTGCCATCGTTCGCCAGACCACCGTCCTGGCTGGCAGCGTCAGCCTCGCAGGCCTCCAGAAGGGCGTCTATGCCGTGCAGCTCGGCAAGCTCGGCTCCACCCTCATCCGCCTGTAGTATCACCTGGGGCCAGGTCCAAAGTTGAAATCCTTGTCACCTGGGGTCAGGTCCAAAGTTGAAATCCTTTTCACCTGGGGTCAGGTCCAAAGTTGAAATTCTTATCACCTGGGGTCAGGTCCAAAGTTGAAATTCTTGGGCCTGCCCCCAAGTTGTAAATGGGTGATTTGTAAACAAATATCAAATACATGGTGTTCCGTTTGCATCATGCCTGAAACGCCCTGAAACGGGGGCTCTGACTTTCCTCCGAGGAAAGTGGAGGTTTGCTCCGGGGAAAGTCCGACTTTCCTCGGAGCAAAGTCTTAGTTTGCCCAGAGGGGGCTCGGAGGCATGTTTTCTGGCCTGCCGGAATAGTTGTCGTACGTAAAATTATTTCCGATTTTCCGATGATGAAAGTAGAAAAGTAGGAAAGTAAGAAAGTAGACATTTACCTATTTTCGTAGTGAGGAAGAGATACATTGTGATCTTTTATCGCTCCATCCAGTTTTCAGTTTTCAATCCGGAAATTCTATTGAAGTGCTTGATATTGTCAGTGACTACAGTCAGGCCCTCGCTGATAGCCTGTCCGGCAATGACAATGTCAAATTCGTCAATCATATTCCCTTGTTCCTTAAGCATATGTTTGATTTCTGCATAGTCTCTACCGTCAGCTGCAAGTGGATGCACGTCAATATCTTCAAGCAGTCTGGATATTTTGTTCATTTCCCTAATGAAGTATTCCTCTTTCTTTTCTCTGGCAATCTGAGCACCATAATAAAGTTCATGAAGAGAAATGGCAGACATGCAACATTTTTGCGTGCCGACATGAGCCAACCTCTCCATGACTGCAGGATTGCCATTGAGAATATCAATCAGAATGTTGGTATCAAGGAGATATTGCTTAGTCTTCACAGGCATAATGGGAACCTAATTTGTTGTTATCGAAATAATGACTTTCGCGAATCAATCGTTTCATTTCCTCGGCTGTGGGCTGTCCTTCATACTGCAATGCCCTCATATCGCGGACGAACTGTTCGTTCCTCTTCCGTTCTACTATACGCTCCATCTCTTCTGGCTCGACAAGATGTTCTGCCAGCCACTGGCGGTCGTTATATGAAAGAGACAATCCCTTTATGTAGGTCAATAAGTTATTCAATGCAGTCGTACTCATAACTTTATCTTTTTTATTTCACGCTGCAAAGATAAGCAAAATTTCAATATAAACAAATAATAATCCCCAATAATTTGAAATAGGATTTAGAGTTGATACAAAATATGGCTCATGACGGTTCTTTGTGTGTCTCTAACCAATAACCTTTATGTATGAATCGTATGAATGACTTTCCCTGATTTCCGATGCAAAGTTACGGCGGATTCCGCTCCCGCCCAAATATTTTCAGCGAAAAGCCCGATGCTTATTGCGGCACGCCCCGGAATCTGCGACAAATCGCCATCCGTGCGCCATATCTGTCGCATGGGGGACCGTACCCTGCATGTACAGAAGCCCCCCAATGTGTTTTTTTGCGCTAAAATTTGGAGGATTCAGAATTTTGCCGTATCTTTGCCAGTGAAATGAAAGAATCGAAGATAAACGAGGAGCCAAGGATGTCCGACTTTCCCGAGGAAGTGGGCGAAGATGGCTTGAATACGATAAAGATATGTGTAACGTAACGCTGTCATACAATGAGAACAATGCGCTGGCTCGCCGTAAGCTGGCGGCACTGTTGGCTACAGGCCTGTTCACAAAGCTGGACGAGCCTGTAGAAGTTGCGGATGCTGCCGAGAAGGAGGCACACCGCAAGGAGGTGGAGGAATTCCTTTATGGTTCGAAGATCTTAGCTGCGAAAGCATTCGCCAAGCACCTATGAGATATCATCAGAGAGACGTAGTAGAGATAGACTTCCCGATACCGGGCGAAGGTTTTAAGGTGCATCCGGCCATCATCGTGTCTAATGACGACCTGCAAGCGAATGAGGGGTTCGTCTATCTGGTCATGATTTCATCGAAGGATTTCGCCTATAGCCGCCAGTATTCCTATCCTCTCACCGACGAGATGCTGTCGTTCAAGCTGGAAAAGCCCAGTTGGGTGAAGTGTCAACTCGTTGCGGCAGATGTTGAGAGTGGCGTGCTGCGTCGCCTTGGCACTATCAAGGAGAAGTATTTCAACGAGATTGTAGACAAAGTTATTGAAACGATATTCTAAGATATGCCTCAGACAGACCTCTGGACACGCGAAGAAATGATTCTCGCATTGAATTTGTACCTGAAACTTCCTTTTTGGGAAGATGGACAGTAGGGCTCACAGGGGGACTGTCCTGACCCACTTTTCTGTTCCTCCCGACGATTGGTGCAGACTGTCTTAGCCTGAAATA
>DDQK01000011.1:62275-62580 GCA_002342665.1 Prevotella sp. UBA2444 | reverse complement strand
CTATTTCAGGCTAAGACAGTCTGGACTAATTTCATCAGATAAGAGAGCTATGATAAAGAATAGCACTTACCGCCATCAGCATCCTGTGCGCAGTCATGCTATCCTTCGGACAACCCGGCAAGGATTGCCAACAGCTATTGAATCAGAAGGGATATCCTTCACCACCACACTGCCTGCCCCGATGATGCAACGGTCACCGATGGTCACTCCTGGACATACCGTCACACCGCCTCCTAACCAGCAGTCCTCACCGATGGTTATTGGAGAGCATCGCTCTATAGGTTTGCGGCGTTCAACGTAGTCAA
>DDQK01000011.1:42345-62215 GCA_002342665.1 Prevotella sp. UBA2444 | reverse complement strand
TCGAGCATCGTGCCATTGTAGTTGATGAACACGTTCTCACCTAATTTTATGCCATGACCATGGTCGCAATGAAAGGGAGGAGCCACTGTGGATGACTCTGGAATACCGGGAATCAGATCTTCTATCGTCTTTCTGTAGTCTTCATCCTCGGTGGTCATGGTCTGCAGTTTTGCGCATATATGCTTTGCCCTATAGTAACTCGTCAAACATTCCTCGCTTGTAAAGTCATAGAACTCTTCACGGCGCATCTTTTCAAACTCTGTCATAACTATAAGCTAAACTTAATCTCCTCCAATGCCCCTGTCTCTGAATCGATGATGAAGCCGCGAACCACGATGTCCTTTGGTACGAGCGGATGGGTCTTGATGGTCTCAACGGTCTTGCGGACGGACTCTGGCGTGTCCTTGAACCCCTCCAGCCAGTGATGCAGGTCAATGCCGCACTTCTGGATGGTGTCGAGCGTCTCGTCCGTCACACCGCGGGCTATCATCTCGTGGTGGAAGTGGCTGAAGCTCATGTGGCAGGCACCGCAATGCGAGTGAGCCACCACCATGATTTCCTCCACGCCCAGTTCGTAGATGGCTACTATCAGGCTGCGCATGGCTGAGTCGAAGGCAGAGATAACAAGTCCGCCTGCGTTCTTGATGATCTTGGCATCACCGTTCTTCAATCCGAGAGCAGCAGGGAGCAGTTCGGTCAGACGGGTGTCCATACATGAGAGCACCGCCAGCTTCTTGTCAGGGTACTTATCCGTCAGATACTTCTCGTAGCCTTTCTGGGCCACGAAGTCCTTATTGTGATCAATAATCTGGTCAATCATACTAAATCTTATTAAATCAGCAGACAAAGATACTCATTTCTGCCCGATTTTTCGTAATTTTGCCCTCATTATTAGATTACATTAACGACAAGTATTGAAAATTGAAGATGGAATTCAGAGCAATGAGACGCCATCGCCAGCAGCTTTCAGACGAAGAGAGCATCGCCATCCTGAAGAAAGCCACTTCAGGCACGCTGGCACTACTCGGCGACGGAGGCTACCCCTATGCCGTACCCATCAGCTATGTTTATGACGACGGCAAGCTGTACTTCCACAGCGCCATGAGCGGTCACAAGGTGGATGCCATCCGCAGCTGCGACAAGGCATCGTTCTGCGTCATCGACCAGGACTGCGTGAGACCAGCCGAGTACACCACCTATTTCCGCAGCGTGATAGCCTTCGGACGCATCCGCATTGTGGAGGATGAGGGAGGGACCAGCGATGTTGATAACATCGTGGGAGGGAACCCGGAAAAGCTCGCCATCGCCCGTATCCTCGGCAACCGCTATAATCCGAACCAGGAGGAAGCTCTGCAGAAAGAACTGGAGCATGGTCTCGCCCGTATGCTCGCCATCCGCCTGGACATCGAGCACCTGACGGGCAAGGAAGCCATCGAGCTAACAAGACAAAGAGCAGAAAAATGATGAAACCGCTATTAGACGTACACACCCATACTGTAGCCTCCGGCCACGGCTACAGCACGATACAAGAGATGGCACAGGCAGCTGCCGACAAAGGGCTGCAGGTGCTGGGCATCACGGAGCACGGCCCCAGCATACCAGGCACCTGCGGGCTGCTCTACTTCAAGAATATGTTCGTTGTACCCCGCCGGATGTACGGCATCTGGTTGCTGATGGGCTGCGAGGTGAACATTCTCGATACTGAGGGCAGCCTTGACCTCAATGACGAGTACCTCGACCGCCTTGACATCGGCATCGCAGGCATCCACCTCGTATGCTGGCAGGGTGGGGGAGTGGAGGAGAACACGCGAGGTGTAATCAACGCCATCAGGAATCCGAAGATTCACATCATCAGCCATCCGGGCGACGGCACGGCAGAACTCGATTTCGAGCCGTTGGTGCTGGCCGCCAAGGAGTCGCACACACTGTTGGAGGTGAACAACCACTCGCTGGCTCCCCAGCGTCATAAGGCCGTAGCCCGTGACAACAATCTCGAAATCCTGCGCCTCTGCAAGAAGCACGGTGTGCCCACGATTCTCGGCAGCGATGCCCACGTCTCGTTCCAGATAGCCGACTACGAGCGTCTCCGCCCGCTGTTGGCCGAGACGGAATTTCCTGACGAGCTGATCATGAACTACTGGCCGGAGCGGTTCTTTGACTATCTGGGGATAGAGCTGTGAGTATGCTGCAAAAACATATCGTCAACGAGTGCTATGAGCCGGAGGTATCAACCAACTTCTTTGATGAACTGGAGGGGGCGATAGCTCAGCGGCCAGACTATGATAAGGTTTACCAGGGCCTCAATCTGGTGTTTCGGGAGTTTATCAATCAGAAGACCAGTCACACCCGCCTGAACCTTGGCGGAGCCTTTGCCAAGACAGACTATCTGCTGAAAGAGTACAGGGCATCGGGTAGACTGGCTCAAGCGACAAACGATACGAGGGTGCGGTTGAGAAAGTATGCCGAACTGTCAGAGGCAGACAAGGCAAGACTATGCCTGTTTGACTTGAAGAACCTGTGTCAGTTTATCGCCTTTATCTGTGACTGTCAGATTCCCGCTTCGCTGATTTCGCTGTTTCCGACAGAGAAGACACCAGCTGTTTCGCCATTGCTGGTCGGTGAATGTATGAGGGTGATTGTTGAGCAGTGGGATGATGTCTACGTATATGTTCGGGCAGAGGAAGCTGCCGGCGAGGGCTTGACCAAGGTGTGCTATGCCAAGGGAAATACGATATACGATTACGACTGGACCTATCTGAAAGATATGTTTTGCGAGGGAGCCCAGCTGAATCTGGTACGACCAAGAGAGGATGATGGCATCATCTACCCAGAACTCATCATTTTCGAGCCGGACTATCTGGTAAACATCTCCACCGTGGCCCACTGCTTTACGAATTATGCCGACTCACCTTTTGTTGAGTTGACCAAGAAGCTGGAGCCTTCGAAGCCATCAGAACCAATCGTGCTGGGTAATCTGGCTGGTCAACTCCTTGACGAGTCCATCCATCAGCTGCCCCATACGCACTCTTATGCAGAGAGCGTCAGGGAATTCTTCAAGGACAACGCCATCAATCTGCTGACAGCGGATATAGGCCCTCAGTTCCATGATGAGGCCCAGAAGCAGAAACAGAATATCTGTCAGTCTATAAACGTTGCCCTGCCCACGGCATTGGAGCGGTTCAACTCCAGGGAAGGAATGGTGGAGCCATCCTTTTTCTCAGAGATGCTCGGACTCCAAGGGCGTATGGACTATCTCCAAATGGATTTCAAGGTCCTGCTGGAACAGAAGTCAGGGAAAGGCAGTTTCCCCTACGACCATTTCATACGACCGAGGCAGACAGACGAGCATTATGTGCAGCTGCTCCTCTACATGGCTCTGATCAGATATAACTATCGGGAGATCTACGAGCGTAACGGCAAGGAACTCCACGCCTTCCTGCTCTACTCTAAGTATAGTGAAAGCCTGCTCGGCCTGGGCTTCTCGCCAGAGCTGATCTTTAAGGCGATGAAGGTCAGAAACGGTATCGCATGGATGGAAATCCTGTTCACCAAACCGGATGGCTACCGAATCCTTGATGGCCTGAAGCCAGAACAGCTGAACCTGAAGAAGGTGAATAATACGCTGTGGAATAAATACCAGCTGCCGCAAATCGCAGAGATTCTCAGACCCATCCAGGAAGCCTCTCCATTAGAGAAATCCTACTACTTCAGGTTCCTGACATTCATCGCCAACGAGCATGTGATGTCCAAACTGGGCAATAAGACCAAAGAGCGTTCAGGCTTCGCAGCAACATGGCACGACTCCCTCTCGGACAAGTTGGCGGCTGGAAACATCTACGACAAGCTGACGCTCGACTGGCCCAATGCAGACACCGTTGGCAGTGTGAAGAACGTGGTGTTGAGATTCTCAGAGACGGAGGACAATGACATGTCGAACTTCCGGGTGGGCGACATCGTCATTCTCTATCCTTACGAAAAAGACAAGGAGCCTGATGCTCGGAAGACCATGGTGTTCAGGTGCTCGATAGAGGACATACAGACAGACAAGATCTGCCTGGCATTGAGGGCGGCTCAGTCGGACAACCGTGTGTTTGTGAAGGAACAAGGAAAACTGTGGGCCATAGAGCATGACTTCATGGAGTCGTCGTACAGTTCTCTCTACAAGGGTATGCAGTTGTTCCTCAATGCCCCTCAGGAAAGACGGGATCTGCTGTTGCTCCAAAGAGAGCCAGAGATTGACAGAGACGCAGTGCTGAGGGGCGACTATGATGGATTCAACGAGCTGGCCCTGAAAGTGAAGAGGGCTAAGGATATGTTCCTCATCATCGGACCTCCAGGGACGGGAAAGACCTCCTATGGCCTTTTGTATACGGTGAAGGAAGAACTTCTTGAGCCTGATGCAACAGTCCTTCTCCTGTCGTATACCAATAGGGCCGTTGACGAGATATGCAGTAAACTGGCAAAGGAAGGTATCGACTATATCAGGATAGGCAGCCGCCACAGTTGTGTGGAAGAATATCGGGACCATCTGCTAAGTTCTATTGTGCAGAACATGTCCAGGGCAGCTGAGCTGAAAGACAGGATACGGTCAACACGTGTGTTTGTGGGGACCACAACATCGTGGAATAGCAACATATCACTGTTCCAGCTGAAACAGTTCTCCCTGGCTGTGATTGATGAGGCTTCGCAGATACTAGAGCCCCACCTGATCGGCCTGTTGAGTGCCTGCCATGAGGGGAAGCCAGCCATCAGGAAATTCGTCCTGATAGGTGATCACAAGCAATTGCCTGCAGTGGTCCAGCAGGCACCCGAGGTGTCGGAGGTTCAGGACGTGCTGCTCAATGATATCCACCTGACAGACTGCAGGCTCTCCCTCTTCGAACGGCTGCTGAAGCAATATGCCCGCCGCGAGGATGTCACCTATATGCTGAAGAAGCAGGGGCGTATGCATCATGACATAGCGCTGTTTCCGAACTATGTCTTCTACAATAATCAACTGAAAGAAGTACCGCTGGATCATCAGGTTTCCATTCTGCCGTCAAGAGGTCATGGCGGCAATGGTATCGTTGACCTGTTGAAGACGCGGCGAATCGTGTTCCTGGCATCAGAGGAGCCTCCAAAGAACTCGCCCGACAAGATCAATCAGGTGGAGGCAGACATGATAGCAGCCATTGTCGTGAAAATCTATGAGACAGAGCGCGCCAACGGCTTTGATGTCAACGAGACGGTTGGCGTGATAGTGCCCTATCGTAACCAGATAGCAACTGTCAGGAAAACAATCGACCGCTATGGTATCGATACCTTGCATGATATCACCATCGATACGGTGGAACGCTATCAGGGTTCGCAGAGAAAATACATCGTCTACGGATTTACGATCCATAAGTATTACCAGCTGAATTTCCTGACCGAAAATGTGTTTGAGGACTTTGACGGAAGCATCGTCGACCGAAAGCTCAATGTGGCCATGACCCGTGCGGAGGAGCATCTGATCATGATAGGCAATGCGGAACTGCTTTCAAACAACTTCACATTCTTCAAGCTCCTGGAGTTCGTAAACAGCAGACACGGGTTCTTTAAGATCAAGAAGGATGACTTTGTCTCAGGCAATTTCGACGTACCACGGTATGATTCTGAAGTGCTGGATCTGAGCAAAGCCACGTTCACCGAATCAAAGGCCTATCATGAGGCCTACGTGAAATATGTGCAACAGCCTCTCAGAGATGCCTCCGGGGATGACTGGCCGTCGAAGGTGCTAGGCCATGATATGACGGAGAACCTGAATGCCATCGGCTATGGACGAATCGATTTCTCCAGTCAGTTGCAGATGTCTGGTGACATGCAGCTGACAGCCGGGAACCAAGTTCTGATTTACTGCTATTATCTGATGAGACGGTACTATAGCAGTATCAGGAGCCTGTATGCTGGCCATCAAGAGTGGATCAGTGCTCAGATAGCATCAGTAAACGGGAGGGTGCAGATGATCGACATAGGCTGCGGGCCAGCCACCTGTGGCATAGCCTTTGCTGAGCTATTCCTGCAGGAAGCTCCCGGCATGGTATATACAGGTATTGATGTCTCAGTGGAGATGAAGCGGGTGGGGGAGCATTTCCTGGATGATGTCCTGCATGGTGAGCTCCATTATCAGATGCTGGATTCCTTGAGCGCGCTGGATGGTACTTACTGGGAGGGATGCTCTGAGTTGCCTTCATTGGTGATATTCAACATGTCTTACTTCTTCTCCAACGTGACTGCCCAGTTTGCTGAAAGGCTGGCCGTACAGATCAGTGAAGTCATGAGGAAGTATCCGTTGAATAGGTATTTGTTCTTTGTCCAGCATTCAGAATACGATAGAGCATTGAACTCTTATAAGGTGTTCAAACGAGTTCTGGCACCCCAGACCGTAGTGGTCAGGAGTGAGAACTCGTCTTTCTGTTACAGGCTAAACGGTAGCGAAAGGACGCTTCCGTTCTGCTATGATATCTTCAGCGTGACGTGACGGTCATGAGTAGTGGGGGAGGGAGTTAGAAGGTGAGATTGATATCCTCGTCCCACTCGCCGTCGATAGAGACAGTGATGAAAACCGAGCGCTCAGAACTCTTGCCATCGAAGAGATTGCCTCGGCAGATGGTCACGCAGTTGCGCTTGACAGGGATTTGGTCGATGGTCTTTTGGGTCAGAGGGATAACACTGCCTGTCGCGCTATGGCTGTAGGTGCTGATTTCTGCGCTGAGCGTATTCTCCAGTGCGCTGGGAATCATATAGAATTCAAACTGTGTGTCGTCAGGGCTCACCTCCATATCGACGGTCTGGTTGACATCGGTGGAGCCAAAGCCCGTCAGTCCGTTGAACGTGCCTCGGCTTCCTTTGTACTTGATGACCATCTGGTCAAGGGTGGCAGGATTCTCATCAGTAGGGATAAACCGCACCAACGATACGATGCGCTTCAGCTCAAGGCTTTTTTCGAGACCGTCGCTCTTCACTTCCAGTTCCTCGCAGCACCAGAACGTGTCGCCCAGGTTCTTGCCAGAGATACTCACCTTTTCGTTGGCAGAGAAACTGGGATTGGCAGAAGCGTTGTGGCCTACGACCACCAGTACGTAGCGGCCCTCGTCGAGGGTGAATGAGGCAGATCCAAAACCAGCGTCTTCCTGTTTCTGATTGACATACTTCACGCGAGTTCCTCCCTCATCATAGATGTGGAAGCACAAGCGGGTACAGTAGTCGCTGGCCTCTCCTCGGCTTCTGCTTTCGAAGGGCTTCTGTTCGAACTGGGAGACATGGAGGATAACGTTTCCGTTCTGCAGGGTTTCCGACTTGGCACCGTCTGTAGGTACCATTTTCTCACACGATGACACCATAGCTGCCATCAACACCAACGTTAATACGTTGCAAAGCTTTTTGCTTTTCATAATTAATAAATTTAAGTTAGGTTTTTAAGGATCCCTGTCGACTCATGAGCCGACAGGGATTGTGGTATTCAAACAGTACTGCTTATTTAGCAGGCTGTGCGGGAGCGGGAGCAGCGGGAGCCTCCTTGGCGGGAGCTTCCTTGGCAGGAGCCTTGGCGGGAGCAGCATCCTTCTGCTGACTGGCACCAAAGCCAGGCAGGTTGTTGGGATTGGTGGCAGGAGCCTCGATGTTCTCCATCACAGAGCCGGAGCCTGTAGCCTGGGGAGCAACGTAAGCGCAGAGCACGCTGATAACAACCATGGCAGCAGCAAGGCCCCATGTGGTTTTCTCGATGAAGTCGGTGGTCTTACGCACACCGCCAATCTGATTGTAGGACGAGAAGTTTGAAGCCAGACCTCCGCCCTTAGATTCCTGGATGAGCACGATGCCAATCATGAGCACGGCTGCAACCACGATGAGAATTACTAATAATGTGTACATCTTTTTTACTATTATTTTTTATTGCTATTTATTATCAACTTCTGCAAGAAGCGTATTTGGTCTGCAAAGTAAGCATTTTTTTTTGGAAATTGCAAACTTAATCGCTGAATAATTTCTAAAGCTTGCGAATATCTACCCTGTTTTATGTAAATTCGTGCCAAAGTTTCAGTAAAATAGCCTTCGGAGGTGGCATTTTCCTCATTTTCCGGCTCTTCATCGATCTGAGGCACGTATTGTGGCTGTTCGCTGAGCTTAATGCGCCCTTTGTCCGAATTTATGAATGAATCGATGAGCTGTTGCCCTTTCATTTCGGGCACGTGTTCTGGCTCGCCATCACCTTCGGTTTCAAGCAGATAGGCCACGTAGTCGACAGCTGCGTCTGCAGGTGTGGGCTTGCGCTTCTTTTCTTCTTTTGTCTCCTCAGCCTTGGGGATGGACTCGAGGAATGTATCGATCAGTGAGATAGTGCGCGACTCGGGAGTAGTGGCCGATTTCTCGTTGACGCCTGATGGGGGCGTGGAGGGCCTTAGATTGTAGTGCGCGGCTTCAATCATCTGGAAGAGCACTCGGCGGTCTGTGATGTAGATGGCTGCCCGGCGCAACTCCTCGTCGAAGGTGGGGTCATGGAGCAGGTAGAGATTCTGGAGCATGAGCAGACGGGCCGTCTGATAGTACGGGTAGAGTGCAAGGACGGACCGCAACTCGTAGAGAGTGTCGCGATCAAGGCGCTCTGGGTGGTTTATCAGCTCCGTTATCTCCATAGTTGTTCCTAGTTACCAGTTGGCCACGCAGGCATTGAAAATCTGGTCGCAGATATCTTTCACCATTTGGTTGACAAGATCTTCCTGTACCGAATTGAGCGAGAGTTTCGAGTTGAACTCCTTATGTGCCGTGAACTGCTGTTCAAAGTCCTCTTCGTGGTTCTTTGTATTGGTGAATCTGACGTTGACGGTCATAGAGAGCTCTGTCAGTGCAGAGTATCCTTCAGCCGATACCGACTTGTTGCGCTGGTCATAGCGCGTAATCTCTCCCTCGAGCTTCAGGTCGCCATTGCGCTTGACCTGTATCAGCTTGGTGCTGCGCCCGAAGAGATCCTTGAGCTCGTTGTTGAAGATAGGTCCCATGGGGCCCCAGACGTAGTTGGAGCGGATGGGGAAATTGGCTATCTGTATGGTTTTTGTCTTGGTGTAGTCGATACTGGCTCCGTTGAACTTGTAGCTGACGGAGCAGGCTGTCACCAAAATGGCCATCAATGCGACCAGAGTGATTTTGAAATGTCTATTTGTCGAGTCCATATTGCTTGAGTCTTCTGTAAAGTGTCCGGTCGCTGATGCCCAGTTCCTGTGCAGCCTTCTTGCGGTTGCCATTGTTGCGTTCCAGGGCCTTCTCCAGCATGTTCTTGCTGAGGTCATTGAGGTTGAGGTTCTCCAGTTCGTGCTCAGGCTCTACGTATTCCTCTGCAACAGCGTCCTCAAGATCCGGCTCCTGCTGGATAGGCTGGAGGGGAGTGATGGGGGCCAGCTGTGTGGTGGTCAGCGGAGCGGTTGTCTGCGGGGTTACTGAGCCACTGCGCACATCGTCGAGTTGCTTCTTCAGGGCTCCCATCTCACGCCGCATGTCGTTCACATTGCCCCTGAGCTCGAATAGTATCTTGTAGAGGATCTCCCGTTCGTTTTCGAAGCTGTGGTCTCCCTCGGTGGAGTGGATTGTGGCCAGTTGGGTGCTCTCTTGATCCTGGGGGATGAAGCGTGAAAGGATCTCTGGCGTGATGGTGCGCTCGGCACTGAGAACCGACAGTTGCTCGGTGATGCTCTTCAGCTGCCTGATGTTGCCAGGCCACTTATAGCGCATGAGCATCTGCTTGGCTTCGTCGGTGAGTACCACTCTGTCCATGCGGTATTTCTCGGCCATCTGCATGGCGAAGAGACGGAACAGCAGCACGATGTCCTCACCGCGGTCACGCAGGGCAGGCATCTGTATCTGTATCTGGTTGAGGCGATAGTAGAGGTCTTCGCGGAAACGCCCCTCACTGATGGCCTTCTGAATATTGACGTTGGTTGCTGCCACCACGCGTACGTCGGTCTTTCGGACATCGGTGGCTCCGACGGGAATGTATTCACCGTTCTCCAGCACTCGCAACAGTCGGGCCTGTGTCGCCATGGGCAGTTCGCCAACCTCGTCGAGGAAGAGGGTGCCCTTGTTGGCTGCACCGAAATAGCCCAGCGAGTCGCCTATGGCACCGGTGAACGAACCCTTGACATGGCCAAAGAGTTCACTGTCGATAGTGCCTTCGGGGATGGCTCCGCAGTTGATGGCAAAATATTTCTCGCGTCGGCGCGGTGAATTGTCGTGGATGACGCGCGGCAGTATATCCTTACCCACGCCGCTCTCTCCGATGATGAGCACACTGAGGTCTATCGGCGCCACCTTGAGTGCCACGTCGAGTGCATTGTTCAAGGCCTCGCAGTTGCCCACGATATTGTATCGCTGCTTGATGGATTGCAGTTCGGATGTCTTCATTCAGCTGACAAAATTACACAATATTTTTGAATAAACTGAAATTTTGGCACAATTTAACTGAAATCATGCCTGTTTCTTATCAAATTTGATGAGCAGGAGGCCGATGGTGGTCCATATCAGTTCGCGGACTCTGACGAGCAGGGCTACGAAGATACCGGCTCGGGCCGTCATGCTCAGGCCTTCGGTGGACATGACGAAACCTCCCTCGCGGCCACCCAGTTGGAGGGGCATGAAGAAGAGCATGTTGGCAAAGAGGGTGGTGTAGGAGTAGATGATGATGCACTGCGTGATTCTCACTTCAGGCATGATGACGAGCAGGATGAAGAAAATCTCGAGGGCAGAGATCAGTCGGCTGTTGAACTCGAAGAACACCGTAGCCATGAACGTGCGGGGATTCTGGTTGTGCAGTGCAGCAATCTGTCTGTCGATTTCAAGCAGCTTCTCTTGGTTGCGTTCCAGGAACGGACGCGCCCATCGCTTCAGCAGAGGGACGTGCCGCAGGATGTTCATGCCCGTCTGGGCTATCCCTTTCTTGTAGCCTCGGATGAAGAACCAGATAGCCGTGAGGCAGATGATTGAGATGAGCGACAGTACGATGTAGCTCAGGGGTGTCATCTTCTCTGTGGCTATGTAGAGGGGCACCGTCAGCAGCCATATCCAGAAGTGGCTGTAGATATGGGTCATCACGTAGAGGATCACCGATGATGAGGCCCTCTGGGTGCCGATCTTGGGCGAGAGCGACATGATGCGGTACGGCTCGCCCCCCATGAGACCGCCTGGGGTGGCATAGTTGAGCGCAAAGGCCGAGATGGTGATCTTGTATAGCCACCAGAACGACACCCTGTTGGTGCGGCACACGTTCTGCTCGTTACCGATGCTGTTGATGATAAGATACCAGGAGGCTGTGTTCAGCATATAGATGACCGCCCATAGAGCGATGACAGCCAGGAACCAGTATCCGGCGTGGCTGACTCCCTCCCATACCTGGGCGAAGTCGAGCTGGGTGGCCATCACTAACAGGACGAGGAATCCGAAGATGAAGAAGGCGTTCTGGTACTTACTTTTCATCTGCTATTCCTTTTCTGTGGGTTGTTGATTGTCTTTCTCCTGCAGCTTCTTGTCTTCGCGCTTGAACTGGTCCTTGGGGCGCATGGTGAAGCGTGCCTTGTCGCCATCCTCGCGCTTCTCGTGGTAGAGCTTGGGCAGAGGATTGCCCAGGGGCTCATCGTAGTCGAGGCGGTTGCGGTAGATGTCGATGGCTGCATAGATGGCGTGGCGCATCGAGGCCGGATCGGCTAATCCCTTGCCTGCCAGCTCGAAATGGGGGTCGTGGTTGGGTGTGGTGATGACGAAGGGGAATCCCGTCTTCATCTTCACACCATACTCCGTGGCGATGGTCTTGAAGGGCACATTGCCTTGGTCATCGTACATGGCGAGAATGCCGTCGAAGCTATACTGCATGCTGTCTCCGAAGAATTCATCGGCGATGAAAGGTCCGAACACCTGGATGCTTTCTCCCTCAAGGGCTTCGATGGCTGGCTTGATGATATCCTGCTCCTCAGTGCCCATCTGGGGGTTGAGGGCCAGCACGGCGATGCGCGGGTTGCTGATGCGGAAGTCGCGGCGAAGGCTCTTGTGGAACAGTCGGCCCTTCTCCATGACCTTCTCCTTCGAGATGTTCTCGGCCACCTGCTTGATGGGCAGGCGACTGGTGACAAGGGCGATGCGCAGTTCGTCGGCAAAGAGCACCAGCAGCGAACGGTCTTCGAGGTCGGGCTTGCTACTGGGCACTGTGGGAGCCTGTACCAGCACGTCGTAGAGACCTTCCTTCAGGTCCTCCTTGGCACGTTGCAGAGCCTTGCGGGCAGCATCGGCCGACTCTGGGGTGGGCGTGCCGAACTCGATCTTCACCTCCTCGTCGGAGGCCGTCAGTAGATTGAGTCGTCCGTCGCGTGCTTCAGATGCCTGGGCTATGACGCTGAAAGGGGTCGTCAGTTCCAAGGCGTTGCGATGATAGGTTGCTGCCTTGGGGTTACCATATATAATAGGTGTACACAGCTCGAGCATCACAGGATTCTCGAAAGCTTTGAGGATTTCCTCATAGCCTGTGCCGTTTGTATCTCCGGGCGTGATAGCCACGCGAATCATTCTGTCTTCCATATCTTTTTTATTCAACTAAATTATCACTCTTCACTTCTCGCTTCCTTGCGGTGGATAGCAGTCCGCAGGCAGCCAGGATGTCTTGTCCGCGACTGGCCCTGATGGTTGTGAATATGCCGTGGGCCGTCAGATAGTCGCGCAGTGCCTCCATGCGCTTCTCGTCAGAGCCGGGCAAGTCGACACCCGGTATTTCGTGGAACCTGATCAGATTGACGCGACATTCCAGTCCCTTGAGCAGTCTGACTATCTCCCGGGCATGGGTAGGGGTATCGTTGAGCCCGGCAAAGCAGATATACTCAAACGAGCAGCGGCGCTGGTGTGAGAAGTCGTACTGTCGCAGGAGACTGACGGTATCCTCGATACCCATCTGGTGTTCGGCAGGCATCAGCTTTAGCCGCTGCTCATGGATGGGGGAGTGGAGCGATATGGCCACGTGGCACTCGCTCTCGTCAAGGAATCGCTTCAGCTTGCCCTTCACGCCTACGCTACTCACCGTGATGCGCTTCGGACTCCATGCCAAGCCGTAGTCGGCTGTCAGTATTTCCGTGGCACGCAGCACCTCGTCGAGATTGTCCATGGGCTCTCCCTGTCCCATAAACACGATGTTGGTCAGGGATTCCCGCATGGGCAGGGCGTAAATCTGATTCAGGATGTCGGCAGCAGTGAGATGCCCCTCAAAGCCTTGCTTGCCCGTCTGGCAGAACAGGCAGTTCATCCTGCAGCCCACCTGACAGCTGACGCAGAGCGTGGCCCGTTCCTTGTCGGGGATGTAGACCGTCTCGACATAGTGGGGGGCATCGTCTCTTGTCGTATTGCCACAGTATGCGGGGAAGAGATACTTGATGGTACCGTCCTTGGAATGCTGGCTGTCGACAGGGGCCGTCAGTCCTGTCTCAAAATGTTCGGAAAGGGTCTGGCGGTTAGCTTTCGAAATGTTGGTCATCTCGTCGAAGGTGCCCACCCCCTGCCGGTATATCCACTGGGTAATCTGCGAGGCAGTGAACTGGGGCATGCCGAGTTCCTTCACCGCACTTTTCAGCTCGCTGAGTGTCATTCCTAACAGGGTTCTTTTGCTTTCGTTCATCTCTATTTCGCAATTTTGGCGGCAAAGTTACGAAAATTATGCGAACAAAACAAAAATGCGAACCTAATTCTGCTGATATGAGCCTATAAAAGCCCTTTATTAGTAAGCGAAGTAGTTAGGTCTCCTGACTTTAGCGATGCGTCACCCTTACTGATTTTTACATGTTGTTTTTTTGAAAATAGGTTGCACGCCCTTTATACATCGGCGATGTTACAACGTTACAACCTATAAATCGTTTTTTTGTATACTAAAAATACCCATGACAATGGTCATAGGCAAAGTGAGTCTCCTCTTGAGTCACTTTTTCTGTGGTCATGTTGCTATACATTATTTATATATACGTCCGCGACGTGCTGAGGAAATGAATGGTTCTGTTCATGTTCATTTTTGTTTTATTAATTGTTTATACCTTATTCAATATGTTGGGCTGACACGCCATAAACGGAAGCCGCCGAGCACATCTTTCGGGATGTCTCGGCGGATATTATCTTGAGGAAAGGGAAATCGGAAGGGAGGCTAAAGCACGGCTGAACTCATCGGAGAAGCGAATTTCCTTTATCATAACTTATCGATAAAGTCCATGGCTTCGTTCACAGTCATGGCAGGTGCTGTCTCAGCCTGCTTCATGCCACGCTTGATGGTCTGTGCCAGTTTGTATGCCTGCTCCATCTGCTGAAGCCTGTTCCATCGGCGTGTGCTCATACGCACGGTGACGGTGCGGGGTGTACGTTCTATTATTGCAGTCATAATCGTCGTTGTTTTGTACGTTACGGGTGCAAAGATACAACAAATCCCGGAAAGTTCCAAACTTTCTCTCTGATAAATATCCGTTGTGGTGTGTCAGTAAGTCAAAGAACGATATGGTGCCCTTCGGGCGTAACCCAAAGAGCGCATTGAGCGAGCAAAGGTCGTCAGACCAACAAATGGGTGGCGAGGAGCAGGTTGAGTGCCGTCGCGAGGTGCTGAGGAAATGATAGGTTCTGTTCATTGTTCTTTATATTTTGTTTATAGCTTATTTATATGTAGGGGTGACACACCATAAACGGCAGCGTCAGAGGTCGGTGCGCGGTGTGCCGTCGTACTTGTCGAGGCGGAAGCCATACTCGTAGATGTTGTAGAAGATGGCGATGAGCACGCCCAGACCCGCGACGAGCAGGAGCGTGTAGGGCCAGACGGGTTGCCAGCCCATGTGCCAGTGGAGCAGGCAGCCCGCACCGAGCAAAGCCAGTGCGAGGGCTATGAGCAGGCGGATGCGGCGGTAGTAGGGGTAGATGCCGTAGTAGCCGAATGACTTCAGGAGCGTGAGCGCCATGCCGAGGCAGAAGATGCCGCAGATGAGCTGGGCCGTTTGGTAGAGTTCTTTTTCATACGCTTTGTTTATTTGATAATTTGTTTTTTACCTTTATAAATATAGATGCCCTTGGTGGTGGGCTTGCCCTGCAGACGGCGGCCATTGAGGGTGTACCATGTGTCGTCCTTGACATCTGTAGCCATTGTATTCTCGATGCCAGTGCTGCTGCTGACGGTGAGCGGGCCGGAGGCGAAGATGAAGTAGTCGTTGGCACTAAGGCTGTGGAAGTCGTTGGCGATGAGCAGTTCGAGTCCGTACTCGCCAGCCTCAAGGGCTTCGGGCAGGGGGACGGAGAAGGCCTGCCACATGTTGCTGCCGAGTTGCAGACGGACATAGATGTCGGACTGCGTGGGGAATACCACAGGATCGTAGCCGCCCTCGGCGTTGGGTCTGTAGAACTTGACCAGCACCACGGCGTCGTAGTCCATCGGTGTGCCGTTACCCACGGTGAGGTCGAGGTAGTAGGCGGGATTACCCTTCTCGTCGTTACGCTCGTTGTATTCCGCAGCCAGGCAGTTGAAGGCCAGTTCGTCGAAGGTGACGGTGGTGTGGCAGATGTAGCCCTGAGCCTGCGCAATGTCGGCGAGCTGGCTGCCGCTGATGTCCTTGCCGTCGCCGTCCTTGCTCAGCAGGAGCACGTATTCACCGGCCCTTGCTATCGAGAAGTCGTAGTTGATGTCTGACGAGCCGCCCGCCTCGACCATGATGCCTGTCCTGGCAACCCCGATCAGGCCTTTCAGTTCGCCGTCCTCCACAAGATAGGTACCGCACTCTATGGCGCCCACATAGTCTTCAGTGCCGGTGTTCTGGATGGTGGCGGTGACTTTCTGGGCGATGCCGCGCTGCTTCAGGCCTTCAATCCTGATGTCCGAGCCCGAGGCCGTCAGCTGCGGATTGGGATGAATGGTGACGCCCGTCACTTCGCCCGTCTCCCCGACGTTGACCTCCAGGTAGCAGTTGGGACCGAATACGGGTTTCCAGGGGGCGCTGGTGCCAGCCTCGCGGTTGACAAACACCAGGTTGTGACAGCCCGGCGTGAGGCCTGCGAAGAGGTCGTTGGCGAGCGGGAGGATGAGTGTGCCGCCGTGATCGAGATCGGCAAAGCAGTAGCCGGTAAACTCATGCTCCCAAGAGGTACTGATACGGCTGAGGTCGGGTGTGCCGTCATCGTTACGCTCGGCCAGTGCGATGGTGAAGGTGCCTGGGCGGTAGGAAGGGTTCACAAATACGAATACATGTTCCGAATCACCATCCGAAATGTCCCACATGAAACTGTTGAGGTAGCGGTAGTACCCGTCTGATGCGCCTTGCTGTGGCTGCAGTCCGATCAGGGCCGACTGGCCCGCGCTGTAGCCGTCCTTGGTGCTGCTGCCGCCCGAGCCGGACATGTCGGGGTTGAGCAGGTTGATTTTGTAGAAGCCGTTGCCCCTGCCGGTCCAGCCCCAGTTCACGCTGAAGTAGCCCTCGCCGTCCTGCACCTCGTAGCCGTCGATGACGAAGGCATGCCCGCCGCCAGTGGACTGTCCGCTATAGACCAGAGGCCGTCCTTCGCTCAGTTCGTTGTAGAGCAGTTCGTCCCAGCCGCTCACGGTGTATTCGTTGGCCTGGGCGCAATAGAGACCGGGGGAGTAGCCGAAGGTGCCCGCGATGATATCCAGGTCATAAATCTTTCCGCTGGAGAGTTGCGGTGTGTAGTCCATCTGTATCAGTTGTCCGCAGTAGCGCATCAGCGTGGCCACGGCTGCTTCCTGTGCCTCGGTGGTGTGCTGGGTGTAGTCGTCCACCATGTTGTCCCAGTCGAACGCCGTGACGGGCAGGCCGTCAATCACGCGACCGTCGGCCATCGTATAGGCAGGCAGTTCTTCGGCAATCGGTCCCTGCGGCCAACGGTGGTAGTACATCACCTGGCTCAGCGCCGTGGCCATGCAGCCCGTAAGGCACAGTTGGCCGTCGGTCTTGGGGCAGGAGGCGTTGTAGGGTTTGCCCTGGTCCCAGCGGGCGGTTACCATGGGGGCGATGTCAGCGTGGAGTGCCACGCTCCCGGCCTTCACGCCGAGGCGGCTGAGTGTGCTGATCTGCGAAGCCGTCTCGTCGAGCCACCACTTCATATTGTCGGGGATGGCCTCGGCATCGAAACTGCCCTGCGACGTATAGCCCAGCACGAGGTTGTCGCCCACGCAGTCGTCGCCGCTCACCACGACAAAGCCCTGCGAGGCATTGAATACATAGTAGGGGCTTGCCTCCGTCTGCCCCCCGCCGTCAGCGCGGCCCATGGCGCGGCTCCTGGCCCGCATGGCCTCGCTTTTCAGGGCGATGCCTTTCTTGTTTAGGAACTTGGCGGCAGCCTGTCGTGCAGTCTCGGGCGACACGGGTTCCGCCATCATTGTCATTACGCAGCAAAGGACGGCTGCAAGCGTCATCATCATTTTCTTCATTTACTTGCTATTATTTGGGTTATCTTTCTTCTGATAATGGAAAGGCTTCTTGTCGGTTCCGGTGAGTTCGAGACGGGTGCCCGTGCGGTCGAGGTTGGTGGCCTGCGGCACACGGTTGTTGCTTTTTAACTGCTCTAAACTACCCATTATCCTGTCCATCATGAGTTTTCTCGCCTCGGGGAGCTGTTTCTCTCGCTCCTCCTTGGAACAGGTGATGCCGCTTTCGTCGTTGTCAATCTTGAGGGTCTGCATGTCGAAGGTATTCACCAGCGTATCGCCCACGATTTCCCAATGACCGGATATAGTGATTTGGGTTATGATTTTTCCGCGGAAGCAGTAGTGGTTCCATTTCATGGTCTCGAGGGTGGTGAAGGTATGGTCCGGGCGGAAGGTGTATTCCGTGTGGTCGTTGACGCTGGTCAGCACGGCGTCCCAAGTGCCCGCGATGTCGGCCTCCTTGGCGCGGCGTACCACCATGAGACTCTGGTTGCGAAACTCTTCCAGCTCCTTTTCGGTGATGCCCATGAGGAACTTGTTCTCCTCGTTGACGTTGATATACTGCAACAAATCGCTATACAGCCTCATCCGTTGGCCGCTCCATCCGATGTAGTTCTGCACACGGGGTATCTGGAGCAGGCGGCGGCAGGTGGCCAGGACGGCTTCGTCGCTTTTCATGTCATCCGACTCCATGATGAGGCTGTATTCTTCCTCGTTGCTCACCGGTTTACGGAAGAATACGCTCTCTTTCCGTTGCCGTTCCATGAAGGAGCGGGCGTTGTAGAAGTCCTGCACGTTCTTGAGGAACTTCTTGTCGCTCAGCGTGCGCCACGAGTCCTGGCTGCTGTTGAAGATGTGCTCGTTGCTGGTCTCCATCTCGAGCTCACGGGGGAATCCGCTGCCCAGCACGTAGTTGAGGAAGGCCCAAATGGAGTCGGAGCCAATCTCCTCCAGCCGGTGCTGGTTCCACATGAGGTAGTAGGAGATGCCGCGGCACTCATCTTCGTATTTTAGGCGGTTGTCGATGACTTCGAGGCTCTGGTCTATGTCGCTGACGATGGTCATGGCCAGCAGACGGCGGGCCTCTTCGGCCTCTTTCTTCTCGAGCCATGCGGCGGAGCCGAACGTCAGCACGATGGAGATGGTGGTGCCGAGGAACGTCATCAGCAGTTCCTTGATCCATCCCTTTCCTGTCAGGTCGCGCCCGAACTTGGGCATCTTGAATTTCGCGTTCATAACCGTTGTCAATTAATAGACCATACTATTTATTTCTTTGCCTTTTTCTTATAGTTACGGTATGCCTCGACCATCTGCCGGCGGTGTTCGGGTGTGACAGTAATCATCCGCATGTTCAAGTCCTTCTTTGGTACAACGCCATCCTTGGTATAATCGAAACCATATTCCATATAGCCGTGCTTGTCGTCATAGATCTTGCCGTCCTCGCCATATACCAGCGTTGCACTTTTTTCTTCCGTTTGCTGCATCCACCCCACGAGAGGCTTTTCTATGTTCCAGTCACCCTTTGAAATCACGATATACTTCTTGCCGTCGAAGGTCAGTTCTATAACCTTACCGCTGAACATGTCCGTGTATTTTTCTATCAACCGTTCGAACAATACTGCGGTGAATACATCCGTGTATTCAATTCCCGGAGTATTGTTTTGGGTCAGCCTCTCACGAAAATCCATGATATACGCCAATGATTTTGCCATATTCTCTTTGCCCATGCTATTTATCATGCCCCAAAAGGCCAATGAATTCAAGTATTCGTCCTTGATGTCCACACCTACACGATTGGCACGGAACATTTCGTCTATGAAGAACAAAGCCTTATCAAGGTTTTTCTTGTAGGTAGCCCCTGTCATTAGCATGATGCCTGCTTCGCAAAACACCGAGTCGGGTATATCCTTGTTATAGTCGACAGCCTGGTGGTAAATGCGCTCATAGTATTTCTCCGCCTGCGACTGATTATACATCCCGTTTTCCTTGTCGAGCAGGAAGTGCCCTGCCTCCAACTGGGCCTTCCAGTCCGCCGGGTTCTCGTCGGCCGTCTTCGTCAGGCGGAGCATCTTCGCAATCTTGCTTTCCGGCTCTTCCGTTTGAGCATTTGCGCTCAGTGCAGCGAAACAAACAAATGCTGCGAATAGAATAATTTTTTTCATAATGATTAATGTTTTAATTGTTATACCTTATTAATTTAATATATATTGTTCTCGTTCAGTTTTTCGTGCAGTCGGAAATTCTCGCGGATGAAGCGCACCAGCATGTGCTGGCTGTCGGAGAGCCGCCAGCGGTAGTAAAGCAGTCCCAGGATGAGCACTACGACCAACAGTAGAAAGGCCGTTGCTAAGGCGCCGATGATGATGAATGTCATGTCTGTCATTTTCGTCAGTGTTTGAATTCGGATGCAAGGCTGCGATTAAGCGAGGG